>NZ_CATKIF010000001.1:0-243502 GCF_949752865.1 Burkholderia sp. IT-111MI5
GCAGCAGGGTAGTTCGGCCGCGGCTCGCGCGGGCCGACGCTCAGCGGCCTGCGAGCGTATCCAGCGCGTCGCCCGTTACGCGAACGATGCGCCATTCGGGCAGCACGGTCGCGCCCATCTTTTCGTAGAAATCGATCGCGGGCTGATTCCAGTCGAGGACCGACCATTCGAAACGCCCGCAACGACGCTCGACGGCCAGTGCCGCGAGGTGGCGCAGCATCGCGGTGCCGAGGCCGGTGCCGCGCTGCGACGGCTGCACGTACAGATCCTCGAGATAGAGGCCGCGACGGCCGAGGAACGTCGAATAGTTGTGGAAGAACAGCGCATACGCGACGATCGCGCCGTTGCGCTCGGCCACGAGCGCTTCGGCGGCAGGCCGCTCGCCGAACAGCGCGTCGGCGAGATCCGCTTCGGTCGCGACGAACAGATGCGTGAGCTTCTCGAATTCGGCCAGCTCGCGCATCAGCGCGAGGATCGCGCCGACGTCGCGCGCTTCGGCCGCGCGGATCAGCGGCGCGTCGCTCACGCTTCCTCCGGCGGATCGGACAGCACGATCTCGATGCCGCCGAAGCGAGATGCGACCCAGTTGTATGCGTGACATGCGATCCACAGCAGCACGAAGCCGAGGATGGCGTTCAGCAGCAGCGCGCTCAGGATCGTGCTCAACTCGACCATCCCGTAACGGATGTACGCGACGAGAATGCCGAGCAGCACGATCGGCACGCTGAACGTCAGGTAGACGAGGATCAGCGCCTTCGCGGTCTGCCCCGCGGCGATCGACGAAATTTGTTTCTTCATGTGCGGATTGCCCCCGTAGAGATATATCGATAGTGGAATTCAGATCAGGCCGTCGAGCGGCAGGATGTCGACCGGGGTGCCCGCGTCGATTGCCGCGGTATCGTGACCCAGGACGATGAAACAGTTGGCGGCCGCGAGGCCGCTCAGCGACGCGGAACTCTGCGAACCGGCCGGCGCGACGTGCCAGCGGCCGTCGGCGGCGCGCGTCGCGATGCCGCGCAGGTATTCGGTGCGGCCCGGACGCGTCTTCAGCGCATGCGTGCTGAGCGCCGTGTACATCGCCGGCGGCGGCGTCTGCGCACCGGCCAGCGTCAGCAGTGCGGGGCGCACGATCGCGTAGAACGTCACGGCGGACGCGACCGGATTGCCGGGCAGCCCGAAGAACAGCGCGTGACCGGCGTCGCCGGGCGCACGTGCGAGCGTGCCGCACGCGAGCGGCCGGCCGGGCCGCAGCGCGAGGCTGGCGAACGTGACGTCGCCGAGCCGCGCCATCACGTCGCGCGTGAAGTCGGCTTCGCCGACGGATACGCCGCCCGACGTGATCACCGCGTCGGCCTGCGCGGCGACGGCGTCGCGCAGTGCGGCTTCGAGCGCGGCCGGGTCGTCGCGGACAATCCCGAGATCGATCGCGTCGACGTGCAGCCTTTCGAGCATCGCGATCAGCATCCCGCGATTGCTGTCATACAGTGCGCCGCGACCGAGCGGTTCGCCGGGCTCGCGCAGTTCGTCGCCGGTCGAGAACACGGCGACGCGCACACGCCGGCGCACCGTGACGTCGATGAAGCCGAATGACGCGAGCAGGCCGAGATCGGACGGCCGCAGGATGCGGCCCGCGGCGAGCGCGCAGGCGCCGCGCGCGAGATCCTCGCCGGCCTTGCGGCAGTTCGCGCCGCGCGCGATGTCGTGCGCGGCGAAGCGGATCGTGTCGCCGTCGACGTGCACGCGTTCCTGCGGAATCACCGTATCGCATCCGGCCGGCATCGGCGCGCCCGTCATGATGCGCACGCATGAACCGGCCGCCACGGCGCCGTCGAACGGATGGCCCGCGAACGCGGTGCCGGCGACCGTCAGCGCGACGTCCCCCTGCGGCGACGGGGGCGCGCCGGTGCTGCCGTCGAACGCATAACCGTCCATCGCCGAGTTGTCGTACGCGGGAATGTCGAACGGTGCGTTCACGTCGGCCGCAAGCACGCGGTCGAGCGCGTCGCGCAGCGTCACCGTGTCGCACGCGTCGACGGGCACCGCGAAGCGGCACGCGAGCGCCTGCGCGTCGGCAAGCGACAGCGGGGCATCGGAATCGGGTGCGGTTCGGGAGGCGGGCGAGGATTGCGTGATCATCAGTCGGACTGCGCCGCGAGGCGTATCGGGTTCGTGGCCGGTGGCGCGAGGAGGGTGCCTGGGCGCGTGTTTCGCGTGCGGTGGGCGCCGGGCGGGAACGGCGCGGGCGCCGTCAGCGACGGGCCAGCGCGGCGAGTTCCTGCCAGGAGTTGGCATTGTAAAACGCACGCTCGTCGCGAAACTCGACTTCGACCGTCTTGTGGCGTGCGTACCACGCACGCACCTTGCGGTCGCCGGCTGCAAGCCGCGCGGCGAGATCGTCGGCCAGCGCCGTGCGCAGCAGCGCGAACGTCGGCTGCGGCGAGCGCGCCTGCTGCGCGTCGACGGTTACCGCCATCGCGATGTCGGCCTGCTGCGCGTCGAGCGCCGCATGCAGCCGCGCGACCAGGTCGGCGGGCAGAAACGGCGTATCGCACGGCGAGCACGCGACGAGCGGTGCGCGCGCCGCCCGCATGCCGGCGAGCAGGCCCGCTAACGGGCCGGGGAAATCGGGCGTTTCGTCCGCGACGATGCGCGCGTCGAACGGCGCACCGAGCTCCGCATAACGATCGGCATGGCGATTCGCACTGATCAGCGTCTCGCCGACCTGTGGCGACAGCCGGCGCAGCACGTGCAGCGCGAGCGGCGTTCCGTCGAGCAGTTGCAGGCCCTTGTCGACGCCGTCCATGCGCGTGGCGCGCCCGCCTGCGAGCAGCAGGCCGGCGATCGAGGGAGAGGCGGAAACGGGCATCGTGCGAGGGTGGAAAGGGCGGCGTGCGTCAGCCGCCGATATACGACATTTCGACGCGCTTGCCGGCGCCGTCGGGCGAGGCTTCGGCCGACGCGCTGCCGCGCAGTTGCGAATAGCGGTCGGTGCGCGCCTGCCAGATGCGGGCGATCGCGGTCGCGATCTCGGCGTCGCTTGCGCCGCCGCGCACGAGCGCGCGCAGGTCGTGGCCCGTCGACGCGAACAGGCACAGGTACAGCTTGCCTTCGGTCGACAGCCGCGCGCGCGTGCAGTCCCCGCAGAAGGCTTGCGTGACGCTCGAGATCACGCCGATCTCGCCGCTGCCGTCCGCATAGCCCCAGCGCTGCGCGGTTTCGGCCGCCGTGTGCGCGTCGAGCGGCACGAGCGGGAAATGTTCGGCGATCCGTGCAACGACGTCTGCCGACGGCAGTACCTCGGTCATGTTCCAGCCGTTCGACGTGCCGACGTCCATGTATTCGATGAAGCGCAGGATCACGCCGGTGCCGCGGAAACGCTCGGCCATCGGCAGGATCTCGCCGTCGTTGGTACCGCGCTTCACGACCATGTTGACCTTGACCGGCGCGAGGCCGGCGGCCTGGGCCGCGAAGATGCCGTCGAGCACGTCGGCGCTCGCGAACTCGGCGTCGTTCATGCGCTTGAACAGCGTATCGTCGAGCGCGTCGAGGCTGACCGTCACGCGCGTGAGCCCGGCGTCCTTCAGCGCGCGCGCCTTGCGTGCGAGCAGCGAGCCGTTGGTCGTCAGCGTCAGGTCGAGCGGGCGGCCGTCATGCGTTGTCAGGCGCGCGAGGCGCTCGATCAGGAATTCGAGGTTCTTGCGCAGCAGCGGCTCGCCGCCCGTGATGCGGATCTTCTCGACGCCGTGTGCGACAAAGAGTCGCGCCACGCGTTCGATTTCCTCGTGTGTGAGCAGCGCGCTGTGCGGCAGGAACGGGTAGTCCTTGTCGAAGACCGCGCGCGGCATGCAATACACGCAGCGGAAATTGCAGCGGTCCGTCACCGAAATGCGCAGGTCGCGCAGCGGCCTGGCGAACGTGTCGGCCAGCGTGCCGTCGGGGGCATGCGCGACGCCGGAGACGTCCGGCACCCCGCTGACGTCGGCGAGAGGAATGATGCGTCGGGACATGTTGAAAGAAGTGCGAGCCAGACTTGTATTTTAGCCGCAAGCGGCCGACCGGGCCGGTGGGCGGAAACCCGCGGTGCGGACGTGAAAAAGCCCGCCGGAGGCGGGCTTTTCCTGGTCGGGCGATGCGCCGATTAGTGGTGCGTCGTTTCGACCTGCTGCATCGGGGCCGTATCGACCGGCGGCAGCACCTTGCGTTCGCGCGGCACGCGCGCCGGACGCGGGAGGCGCGACGCGGCTTCCTGTGCAGCGGCGAACTTGTCTGCGTCCGTGTTCACCCAGACGAGACCGGCCTGCTCCAGCACGACATCCAGGCTCGCCGAAGCGGGCGCGGCTGCCGGTTGGACGGGCGCAGGAGCCGGTGCCGGTGCTGCAACGGCCTCGACCGGTGCCGCTTCGACACGTGCCGGCTCGATAGCCGCCGGAGCGGCTTCGGTCGTCACGGCCGGTGCGGCCTGCTCGACGGGCGCGGACTGCGGCGCCTCGACAGCGGCCGGGGCCGCTGCCGGTACTGCCGGCACTTCGAACGCGTCGGTCGGCGAAACCGCGACCGGAGCCGGACCGGCTTCCGTGTCGACGGCCGGTGCGACCGGTGCCGGTTCTGCTGCTGCCGCGACGGCGACCGCGGGCTCGACCGGAGCGGCCGGAGCTGCTTCGACGTGTGCCGGTGCCGGCTGAGCTTCGACAGCGGCCGGCGCAGCATGCTGCTCGACCGCTGCTTCGACGACGACGGCGCCTGCCACGGCCGCGACGACTGCCGGTGCGGCCGTGTGGGCCGGTTCGGCAGCGGCCGGTGCTTGCGGCGTCACGGTTTGCGCTGCGGCTTCGCCATTCGGGCCTTGCTCGGCCTGATCGACGACTGCGCCGTCTTCGTCGCGCTCGCGACGACCGCCGCGGCGGCCGCGACGGCGGCGGCGACGTTCCTCGCCGTCACGCGCGCCGGCTTCCGCATCGGCTGCCAGCTCGGCGCCCGGCAGGGCTTCTGCAACGGCCTTGTCGGTTTCCGGTTCCGGATGGTTTTCGCCACGGGTGACGGTCTCGAGCGTGGCCGCATGCTGGGTCGGCTTGCGGCGTTCGCCGCGCTCGCGACGCTCGCCGCGTTCCTGGCGTTCGCCACGACTTGCTGCGTCGACGCCTTCCGGCTGCTCGGCACGCTCGCGCGGTTCGCGGTTCTCGCGCGGTTCGCGCGGCTCACGGCTTTCACGCGGCTCGCGCGGTTCGCGACCTTCGCGCTGGCCACGGCCCTCGCGACCTTCGCGGCCCTCACGACCTTCGCGGATTTCGCGACCTTCACGCGGCTCGCGACCCTCGCGCGGCTCACGGCCTTCACGCGGTTCGCGCGCTTCCTTGCCTTCGCGCTCCAGGCGTTGCGGCTGACCACGGCCTGCTGCTGCCTGGTCGCGGCCGCCTTGCGCCTGCTGGGCGCCGCCGCGACGGTTGCGGTTGCGATCGCCGCCGCGCTGCTCGGTCTTCTCGGTACGCTCGCGAGCCGGGCGGGCCGCCTGTTCCTTCGCCGGTGCCGGAGCAACCGGTGCGGGCGCCGGAGCCGGCGACATGCCGAACAGGCCCTTCAGCCAGCCGATGAAGCCGCCGCTTGCCGCGGCGACCGGTGCGGGGGCCGGAACGGGCTCGACCGGGCGCTGCGGCGCCGGGCTCGGGGCCGGGCGCTCGGGCGTGATGCCCTTGACCGCGGCTTCCTGCTTCGGCTTCACTTCTGCGGTGCGCTTGCTGTAGCCGGTTTCCGACTCGAGTTCGCGGGCAGCTTCCTCGGCCATCTTCCAGGACGCGCGCGGATCGTCGAGGCGCGCGTCGTCGTGGCGCAGGCGCTCGAGCTTGTAGTGCGGCGTATCGAGGTGCTTGTTCGGGATCAGCACGATGCCGACCTTGAAGCGCGACTCGATCTTGTTGATTTCCTGACGCTTTTCGTTGAGCAGGAAGGCGGTCACCTCGACCGGCACCTGGCAGTGGATCGCCGCGGTGTTTTCCTTCATCGCTTCTTCCTGAATGATCCGCAGGACCTGCAGCGCGGACGATTCGGTGTCGCGGATGTGGCCGGTGCCGTTACAGCGCGGGCAGGTCACGTGGCTGCCTTCCGACAGGGCCGGGCGCAGGCGCTGGCGCGACAGCTCCATCAGGCCGAAGCGGGAGATCTTGCCCATCTGCACGCGTGCACGGTCGTGCTTGAGCGCGTCTTTCAGGCGCTGCTCGACTTCGCGCTGGCTCTTCGCCGATTCCATGTCGATGAAATCGATCACGATCAGGCCGCCGAGGTCGCGCAGGCGGAGCTGGCGGGCGACTTCGTCGGCCGCTTCGAGGTTCGTGCGGGTCGCCGTTTCCTCGATGTCCGCGCCCTTGGTTGCGCGCGCCGAGTTCACGTCGATCGCGACGAGCGCTTCGGTGTGGTCGATCACGATCGCGCCGCCGGACGGCAGCGGCACCGTGCGCGAGTAGGCCGTTTCGATCTGGTGCTCGATCTGGAAGCGGGAGAACAGCGGCACGTCGTCGTGGTAGCGCTTCACCTTCGACACGTTGTCCGGCATCACGATGTCCATGAACGCACGGGCCTGATCGTGGATCTCGGTCGTGTCGATCAGGATTTCGCCGATATCGGGCTGGAAATAGTCCCGGATCGCGCGGATCACGAGGCTCGATTCCAGGTAGATCAGCATCGGCTGGCCGGAGTTGCCGCTTTGCGACGCCGCTTCGATCGCGCGCCACAGCTGCAGCAGGTAGTTCAGGTCCCATTGCAGTTCCTCGGCGCTGCGGCCGATGCCCGCGGTACGGGCGATCATGCTCATGCCGTCCGGAATCTGCAGCTGCGACATCGTTTCGCGCAGTTCCTGGCGCTCGTCGCCCTCGATCCGGCGCGACACACCGCCGCCGCGCGGATTGTTCGGCATCAGCACCAGGTAGCGGCCGGCGAGCGAGATGAAGGTCGTGAGGGCGGCGCCCTTGTTGCCACGCTCTTCCTTCTCGACCTGGACGATCAGCTCCTGGCCTTCGCGCAGGGCATCCTGGATGCGCGCGGAGCGCATGTCGATGCCTTCCTTGAAGTACTGGCGGGCGACTTCCTTGAACGGCAGGAAGCCGTGGCGGTCTTCGCCGTAGTTGACGAAGCACGCTTCGAGCGACGGCTCGATGCGGGTGATGACACCCTTGTAGATATTGCCTTTGCGCTGTTCGCGCCCGGCTGTCTCGATGTCGATGTCGATGAGCTTTTGCCCATCGACGATGGCGACGCGCAGCTCCTCCTGCTGCGTCGCATTGAACAGCATGCGTTTCATGAACGACTCCAGGCGGCTCCGCGCCGGCGCTTCGCGGTTGTCAGTCGCGAGAGCGGGAACGACGGCAGGCCGCACCTTGTTGTGTTGTCACGAGCACGCTGGAGCGGGAACGATGGCGGGGAGAATTGCCTGAAGAGGCGCTTGGGCCCGATAGACGGGGCCGGCGGCCGTAGGGCACCTGCGAATACGGCTTCAAAGCACGGCGTTCACACACCGCACGCTGCACAAAAGCGCGCTAAGCCTGAGTCCGGGCATTGCCACGGGCGCGCGCAATGCGTCGCGCGCGCCGACGGGCGGCAGATGCTGCGGCTTGGGCCGCAGCGGGGAGTATCGAATCCAGCCCGACTTTCCCGCTTGGGGTGTACTTCCCTGGTTTGACGTCGCCAAGCCCCGCACGCTTCGCGGGGCCAAATCGGGCGCAACGCCGTAATTTTCGCAACCGGCAGCCTGCGGACGCACTTCGCGCCGTCGGGCTGCCGATCAAATTCTTTTCAACCAACTTTCCGTTACCGCGGCGCCTTGCCGACCGAATCCGCCTGTGGGCGCGATCCTTGCCGACGGGCGGCGCCGTGCGTGCAACTTGCTGCATCTCTTTGATTAGGGGCGAGCAGCGGACCCCCGGCGCAAGTAAAATAATGGTTTCCGCTTGCACCTTGCCCGACTCGGTCGGGGCCGGCCGGTCAGGCCACCCTCAACGTCAGGCTGGGCAAAATTATATTCAGTATGAATGAGTTAGGCAAAATATCCCAGAATTCGGTCGCAAGCGGCCAGGTATCGATGATCGAGATCGACGAAAACTCGGCCGGTCAGCGGATCGACAACTTCCTGTTGCGCGTCTGTAAAGGCGTGCCGAAAAGCCATATTTACCGGATCCTCCGCAGCGGCGAAGTGCGCGTGAACAAGGGCCGGATCGATGCGCAGTACCGTCTCGCCCTCGGCGACGTCGTCCGCGTGCCGCCCGTGCGCGTGGCGGCGGCGGACCTCGCGCGCGCCGACACGCCCATCGTGCCGCCCGCGAAGTTCGACGTGCTGTACGAGGATGACGCGATGCTCGTCATCGACAAGCCGGCCGGGGTCGCCGTGCACGGCGGCAGCGGCGTCGCGTTCGGCGTGATCGAGCAGATGCGCCAGGCGCACCCGCGCGCGAAATTCCTCGAACTCGTGCACCGGCTCGACCGCGAGACGTCCGGGATCCTGATGCTCGCGAAGAAACGCACGGCGCTCGTGGGCCTGCACGAACAGATCCGCGAGAACCGGATGGACAAACGTTACTTCGCATGCGTCCACGGCGAATGGCAGCCCGACTGGGGGCGCCGCCGCGCGGTGAAGGCACCGCTGTTCAAGTATTCGACCCCGGAAGGGGAGCGCCGCGTGCGCGTGCAGGACGACGGGCTGCCGTCGCATACGGTGTTCAACCTCGTCGACCGCTGGCCCGACTACGCGCTCGTCGAAGCGGAACTCAAAACGGGTCGGACCCATCAGATCCGCGTGCATCTCGCGCATCTCGGCCTGCCGATCGCCGGCGACGCCAAGTATGGCGATTTCGCACTGAACAAGGCGCTGGCGCGCGCGAACGCGCAGCCGTCGTTGAAACGGATGTTCCTGCATGCGCACCGGCTGCGGCTCAACCATCCGCTGACCGGCGAGGCGCTGCAGTTCGATGCGCCGCTGCCGGACGAATGCCGGCGCTTCCTCGACCAACTCAGCGCACTGCGCGATACCGCCTGAACCGCATGGCTCGACAGCAATTTGACCTGATCGTCTTCGACTGGGACGGCACGCTGATGGATTCGACTGCGCACATCGCGCACAGCATCCAGGCCGCATGCCGCGATCTCGGCCTGCCCACGCCATCCGACGAGGCGTCGCGCTACGTGATCGGCCTCGGCCTGCGCGATGCGCTGCAGGTTACCGCTCCGACCCTCGACCCGTCCGACTATCCGCGGCTGGCCGAGCGCTACCGTTATCACTATCTGCTCGACGACCAGCGCATCGAACTGTTCGCCGGCGTGCGCGAGCTGCTCGCCGAGTTGCGCGATACGGGCTACCTGCTCGCCGTTGCAACCGGCAAGGGGCGGGTCGGGCTGAATCGCGTGCTTGACCAGTCGAAGCTGACGAGTGTGTTCGACGCGACGCGCTGCGCGGACGAGACGTTCTCGAAGCCGCATCCGGCGATGCTGCACGAGCTGTCCCGGGAATTGGGGCAGGACCTCGCGCGCACCGTGATGATCGGCGACACGACGCATGACCTGCAGATGGCCGCGAGCGCCGGAGCGGCCGGCGTCGGTGTCGCATACGGCGCGCACACGGCCGACGCGCTGGCTGCGCTCGCGCCGCGCTTCGTCGCGCCGGACGTCGACGCGCTGGCCGCGTGGCTGCGGGAGCACGCATGAGCGCGGCGCCGGACGCCGTGCGCGTGTGCGCATCGGACGCGCTGGCCGACGGCGGCGCCGGCGTGCGCGTCGACGCGACGCTGCGCGGCGAGCAGGCCGTCGTGTTCTTCGTGCGCTACGACGGTCGCGCATACGGTTACCTGAATCGCTGCGCACACGTGCCGATGGAGCTCGACTGGTCCGAAGGGCAGTTCTTCGAGTCGTCGGGCCTGTACCTGATGTGCGCGACGCACGGCGCGATCTACGCGCCGGATACCGGCAAGTGCGTCGGCGGCCCGTGCCGCGGCGGCCGCCTGCGGCCGGTCGAGGTCGACGAACGCGACACGCCCGACGGGCGTGCGGTATTCTGGGTGCCCGACGCCGACCTGCGTCCTGCCGCTCCCGCCACGACCGACTGACGACAACACTGCATGGCCGACCAACCGAATTCCCCCGATTCCTCCCCCCGTCCCGACAGCCGTGAACCGAACTGGGAGCGCGCGGCGCTCGAGCGGATCGCGCTCGCGGCCGTGAAGGAACAGCGCGCGGCGCGGCGCTGGAAGATTTTCTTCCGCTTCGCGTTCCTGGGCGTGTTCGTGCTGCTCGCGTTCGCGCTGATCGATTTCTCGAGCGATTCGAAATTATCGTCGAGCGGGCGGCATACGGCGCTCGTGACGATCGACGGCGAGATCGCGGCCGGCGTCAATGCGAATGCCGAGGACATCAACACGGCGCTCGGCTCCGCGTTCGACGACGACGGTACGGTCGGCGTCGTGCTGCGGATCAACAGCCCGGGCGGCAGCCCCGTGCAGGCCGGCATGGTCTACGACGAGATCCGGCGGCTGCGCGCGAAGCATCCGGACAAGCCGCTGTACGTCGTCGTGACCGACATGTGCGCATCGGGCGGCTATTACATCGCGGCCGCGGCCGACAAGATCTTCGTCGACAAGGCAAGCATTGTCGGGTCGATCGGCGTGCTGATGGACGGTTTCGGTTTCACCGGGCTGATGGGCAAGCTCGGTGTCGATCGGCGCCTGCACACGTCAGGCGAAAACAAGGGCTTCTACGATCCGTTCTCGCCGGAGACGCCGAAGATGGACGCGCATGCGCAGGCGCTGCTCGACCAGGTGCACGCGCAGTTCATCAAGGCCGTGAAGGAGGGCCGCGGCAAGCGGCTGCATGAGACGCCCGACATGTTCTCCGGCCTGTTCTGGACCGGCGAGAAGAGCGTCGAACTCGGGCTCGCCGACGGCTACGGCACGACCGACACGGTCGCGCGCGACGTGCTGAAGGCGCCCGATCTCGTCGACTATACGGTGAAGGAAAGCCTGACGAACCGCGTCGCACGCAAGTTCGGCGCGGCCGTCGGCGGCGCCGCGATGAAGGCGCTGACGGCCGGCGGCGCGTCGTTCAGCCTGCGCTGACCGGCGACGGGCAAGGGGCGTCCGGCGGGCCATGATGGCCCGCTGGCCGGCCGCGGCTTCAGTTCGCGAGCAGCAGGAAGATCGCAGGACGCTTGTGCAGATTCGGCGCAGGCGCCTTTTTCCAGTCCGCCACGGGGCGGCTCGCGATCGTCTCGGTCGCGAGGGTCAGGTCGGCCGCGACGCAGATCTGCGTCGACGGCGCGCAGGTCGCAATCAGCGTATCGAGCATCGCGTGATTCCGGTACGGCGTCTCGATGAAGATCTGTGTCTGGCGCGCCTTGCGCGACAGCTGCTCGAGTTCGCGCAGGCGTTTCGCGCGTGCGGCAGCATCGACCGGCAGGTAGCCGTTGAACGCGAAGCTCTGGCCGTTCAGGCCCGACGCCATCAGTGCGAGCAGGATCGAACTCGGTCCGACGAGCGGCACGACCTTCACGCCGCGCTCGTGCGCGCGGCGTACCAGCAATGCGCCGGGATCGGCGACGGCCGGGCAGCCGGCCTCGGACACGAGGCCGGCGTCCGCGCCGGCCAGCAGGGGCGCGAGCAGCCGGTCGATTTCGCCGGCCGGCGTATTGACGTTCAGCTCGCGGATCTCGATTTCCTGGATCGGACGCGTCGTGCCGATCTTCTTCAGAAAGACGCGCGTCGTTTTCGCGTTCTCGCCGATGTAATAGCCGAGCGTGCCGGCGCGTGCCTGCACGGCCGCGGGCAGCACGGCGGCGAGCATCGATTCGTCGCCGTCGCCAAGCGTGTTCGGGACGAGATAAAGCGTGCCGGCCGTCATGCGCGGTCTCCACGGGTGGTTGCAAACAGCGGATATTCGGCGGCGCGCAGCATCCGTGTGAGCGCGATCAGCGGCAGGCCGACGAGCGCGGTCGGGTCGTCCGAGTCGATCGCGTCGAGCAGCGCGATGCCGAGCCCTTCGGATTTCGCGCTGCCGGCGACGTCGTACGGCGTTTCCGCGCGCAGGTACGCGTCGAGTTCGGCCTCGGGCAGCGAGCGGAAGCGCACGCGCGTGACGATGTCCTCGACCTGCGCCTCGCCCGTGCGGCTGTCGTACAGGCAGAGTGCGCTGTGGAATTCGACTTCGCGGCCCTGCATCGACACGAGCTGCGCGAGCGCGCGCTCGTGCGTGCCGGGCTTGCCGATCTGGAGCCCGTCGAAGGTCGCGACCTGGTCCGACCCGATCACGAGCACGCCGTCCGGCGCGTCGATCGTCGCGGCGACGGCACGCGCTTTCGCGCCGGCGAGGCGCAGGGCGGTCGCGGCCGGAGTTTCGCCGTCGAGCGGGGTTTCGTCGAGGTCGGGCGACACGACGTCGAACGGCACGCCGAGGCGCTCGAGGAGCGTGCGGCGGTAGCGGGAACTGGAGGCAAGAATCAGCCGCGGCGGGCGGCAAACGGTATCCGGCATGGTCGGTTGGATCGGTGAGTCGTCGGGTGTTGTGCGGACGCAAGCTTAAGTGATTGACCGCAAAAGGTAAAACAGGTATGCTTTCCCGCTTTTCGTCGGCAGGCTTACGTGGTGGCGCCTGCCGGGTCTTCGGAAGTAAAGTACGTACCCGTACGTGAGTGAGCGGCGCCAAGAGCCGGATCCCGCAAGTCAGCCTGTAGGCAGGAGCGCACATGAACACTTCTTCTGGCAAACCTGCGGCGCCGCTTGATCCGCACGCGGTCGATCTGTTCGAGTTCGCCCGCAGCGGGCGACAGGCAGCAGGGGCGGTGCGCCTCTCGCAACTGCCGCGCATGTTAAACGAAGTGCCGGCGGACGCGCCAGATCGCGACACGGTCTTCACGTGGCAGGCGGAAGGGTTCACGCAGAAGGAATTGCAGGACGACGGCGCCGATGGGCAGCAGCCGTATCTGCGCCTCGCGGTGCATGGCCAGGCATGGCTCACGTGCCAGCGCTGCATGACCCCGTACGACCAGGCGTTCGGCGTCGACATGGTGTACCGCGTCGTCGCGACCGAAGAAGAAGCTGAAGAATTTCCGCTCGACGACGATGAAGCCGATGTGATCGTGGGCTCACGCCAGTTCGATCTCGTCGACTTGATCGAAGAGGAGTTGCTGCTTTCGTTGCCGCTCGTGCCCAAGCACGAGGTTTGCCCGGCAGTTCACGAAAGCCTCGTGTCGGGTGCGAGCGGTCCTGAGGAAGAGGCGGGCGAAGAGTCCGACGAAGCCGCGGACGAAGGCAAACGGCCGAATCCGTTCGCAGCGCTGCAAGCGCTGAAGAAGGACGGTGACGGCACCAAGAAACACTAAGCAGTTGTGGCGCGGGAAGGCGTAAGGGCTTTGGGCCAGGGTAGTTAAGCGCCGGATCGGGCTGTGTTAGAATCCGGAAAATTATTTAGGAGTTAGTCATGGCAGTCCAGCAAAACAAGAAGTCGCCGTCGAAGCGCGGCATGCATCGTTCGCACGATTTCCTGACGGCAACGCCGCTGGCAGTCGAGCCGAGCACGGGTGAAGTGCACCTGCGTCACCACGTCAGCCCGAACGGCTACTATCGCGGCAAGAAAGTCGTCAAGACGAAGAACGACTAAGCGTCAAGTCACGCGTTGCGCGCTACGTTCGCCGTTCGCGTGACAACTGGTTCGCTTGACACTTTCCTGGCGCAACAAAAAGGCGGCATTCAACTGCCGCTTTTTTGTGCCTGAAATTCGTCGCATTCCATGACCGTAAAGCTCACAATCGATTGCATGGGAGGCGACCACGGCCCGTCCGTGACCGTTCCCGCGGCAGTCAAGTTCGTCCGCGCGCATCCCGATGCGCACCTGATGCTCGTCGGCATCGAAAGCGCGATCCGCGCTCAGCTCAAGAAGCTGAAAGCCCTCGACGATCCCGCGCTGACCATCGTGCCCGCCACCGAAGTCGTGGCGATGGACGACCCTGTCGAAGTGGCGCTGCGCAAGAAGAAGGATTCTTCGATGCGCGTCGCGCTCAACCACGTCAAGGAAGGCGCGGCGCAGGCCTGCATCTCCGCCGGCAATACCGGCGCGCTGATGGCCGTTTCCCGTTACGTACTCAAGACGCTGCCCGGCATCGAGCGGCCCGCGATCGCGTCCGCGCTGCCGAACCCGACCGGCTACACGATGATGCTGGACCTCGGCGCGAACGTCGACTGCGAGCCGCAGCACCTGCTGCAGTTCGCGGAGATGGGGCACGCGCTGGTGGCCGCGCTCGAAGGCAAGGAGCGGCCGACGATCGGCCTGCTGAACATCGGCGAAGAAGTCATCAAGGGCAACGACACGATCAAGCGCGCAGGCGAGTTGCTGCGCGCCAGCACGCTGAATTTCCGCGGCAACGTGGAAGGCAACGACATCTACAAGGGCACCGTCGACGTGATCGTGTGCGACGGCTTCGTCGGCAACGTCGCGCTGAAGACGTCCGAGGGGCTCGCGCAGATGCTGTCCAACATCATCCGTGAGGAGTTCGGCCGTTCGCTGATGTCGAGGTTGATGGCGCTGCTCGCGCTGCCTGTCCTGATGCGTTTCAAGAAGCGCGTCGACCACCGCCAGTACAACGGCGCGGCGCTGCTGGGGCTGAAGAGCCTCGTGATCAAGAGCCACGGTTCGGCCGATGCCTACGCGTTTGAGTGGGCGATCAAACGCGGGTATGATGCGGTCAAAAACGGCGTGCTGGAGCGCCTCGCGCGCGCGATGGCGGACAATTCGGCGTCGCTCGGCGACGGCGAGCACGACGCGGGCGGCGCGGGCCATGCAAGCCCGGCCGCAGGCCCTCACGCCGAACCCTCCGCTGCGCAATCCTCTAAAGCATAAATGGCCCAATCGACTCTCTATTCCCGCGTGCTCGGCACGGGCAGCTATCTGCCGCCCGACCGCGTCACGAACCAGCAGTTGACCGATCGTCTCGCGAAGGAAGGCATCGAGACGAGCGATGCATGGATCGTTGCGCGCACGGGTATCCATGCGCGCCATTTCGCCGCACCGGACGTCACGACGAGCGATCTCGCGCTCGAGGCGTCGCGTCGTGCGATCGAAATGGCCGGTATCGATCCGCAGTCGATCGACCTGATCATCGTCGCGACTTCGACCCCCGATTTCGTGTTCCCGAGCACCGCGTGCCTGCTGCAGAACAAGCTCGGCATCAAGAACGGCGGCGCGGCATTCGACGTGCAGGCCGTGTGTTCGGGCTTTGCGTATGCGATGGCGACGGCCGACAGCTTCATCCGCAGCGGCCAGCACCGCACGGCGTTGATCGTCGGCGCGGAGACGTTCTCGCGCATCCTCGACTTCAAGGACCGCACGACCTGCGTGCTGTTCGGCGACGGCGCGGGCGCGGTGATCCTGTCCGCGTCGGAAGAGCCGGGCGTGCTCGGCAGCGCGCTGCACGCGGACGGCAGCTATTCGCATATCCTCTGTACGCCGGGCAACGTGAATCGCGGCGTGATCGAGGGTAGCGCGTTCCTGTACATGGACGGGCAGGCTGTGTTCAAGCTCGCGGTCAACGTGCTCGAGAAGGTTGCGATCGAGGCGCTTGCAAAGGCGAATCTCGCGCCCGAACAAATCGACTGGCTGATTCCGCACCAGGCCAACATCCGCATCATGACCAGCACCTGCCGCAAGCTCGGCCTGCCGCAGGAACGCATGGTCGTGACGGTCGACCAGCACGGCAACACGTCGGCCGCGTCGATCCCGCTGGCGTTCGACACCGCGGTACGCGACGGCCGCATCCAGCGTGGCCAGCACGTGCTGATCGAAGGTGTCGGCGGCGGCTTCACCTGGGGCGCGTCGGTCTTCCGCTTCTGATCCGCGGCGCGCGATTGCTGCGCGCGGATCCCATCGGCGCGCCGTTCGTGCGCGCCGTCCGAATCGATTCAATTGGGGACGATATGAAATTTGCATTCGTTTTTCCGGGGCAGGGCTCGCAGGCAGTCGGCATGCTCAACGCATTCGCCGATCTGGCCGTCGTGCGCGAGACGCTCCAGGAGGCGTCTGACGCACTCAATCAGGACCTCGGCAAGCTGATCGCCGAAGGCCCGGCCGAAGAGCTGAATCTGACCACCAACACGCAGCCCGTGATGCTGACCGCCGCTTACGCGTGCTACCGCGCGTGGCAGCAGGCAGGCGGCCCGGCGCCGTCGATCGTCGCCGGCCACAGCCTCGGTGAATACACGGCGCTCGTCGCGGCGGGCGCGCTCGCGTTCAAGGACGCGGTGCCGCTCGTGCGCTTTCGCGCGCAGGCGATGCAGACGGCCGTGCCGGTCGGTCAGGGCGGCATGGCCGCGATCCTGGGCCTCGACGACGACACGGTGCGCGCGGTGTGCGCCGAAGCCGCGGATGCGGGCGTCGTCGAAGCGGTGAACTTCAATGCGCCCGCGCAGGTCGTGATTGCAGGCAACAAGGCCGCCGTCGAGAAGGCGTGCGAGATCGCGAAGGCGAAGGGCGCGAAGCGCGCGCTGCCGCTGCCGGTGTCGGCACCGTTCCATTCGTCGCTGCTCAAGCCGGCATCGGACCAGTTGCGCGACTATCTCGCGAACGTCGACGTGAAGGCGCCGCAGATTCCGGTCGTCAACAACATCGACGTCGCCGTGGTCGGCGATCCGGCCGCGATCAAGGACGCGCTGGTGCGCCAGGCGGCAGGCCCGGTGCGCTGGGTCGAGTGCGTGCAGCACATCGCCGGCACGGGCGTCACGCACGTGATCGAATGCGGTCCGGGCAAGGTGCTCGCCGGCCTGACGAAGCGCATCGACGGCAACCTGACGGGTGCGTCGGTGTTCGATCCGGCGTCGCTCGACGAAGCGCTCAAGCTGGTGACCGCCTGACGCGGCGCCTTTTCTCAAGAGACGGATATTCGATTCATGGAAAAGACTCTCGATAAACAGGTTGCGATCGTGACCGGCGCGTCGCGCGGCATCGGCCGGTCGATCGCGCTCGAACTCGCGCGCCTGGGCGCGACGGTGATCGGCACCGCAACGAGCGAATCGGGCGCTGCCGCGATCACCGCGGCGTTCGCGGAAGCGGGCGTCACGGGCCGCGGCGCGGTGCTGAACGTCAACGACGCGGCGGCCGCCGAGGCGCTGATCGACGCGACCGTGAAGGAATTCGGCGCGCTGAACGTGCTCGTCAACAACGCGGGCATCACGCAGGACCAGCTCGCGATGCGGATGAAGGACGAGGACTGGGACGCGGTGATCGACACCAACCTGAAGTCGGTGTTCCGCCTGTCGCGCGCGGTGCTGCGCCCGATGATGAAGGCGCGCGGCGGCCGTATCATCAACATCACGTCGGTGGTCGGCTCGGCCGGCAACCCGGGTCAGGTCAACTATGCTGCCGCGAAGGCCGGCGTCGCGGGCATGACGCGTGCGCTCGCGCGCGAAATCGGCAGCCGCGGCATCACCGTGAACTGCGTCGCGCCGGGCTTCATCGACACTGACATGACGAAGACGCTGCCGGAAGAACAGCAGGCCGCGCTCAAGACCCAGATTCCGCTCGGCCGCCTCGGCAGCCCGGAGGACATCGCCCATGCCGTCGCGTTCCTCGCATCGCCGCAGGCCGGTTACATCACCGGCACGACGCTGCACGTGAACGGCGGCATGTACATGTCGTAACGATTTTCGTTTACTATCCGCGCCGTATCCCGTTTTTCAGGCGGATCGGCGCTTGATCGGCCATCAAGCCAACGCGCGTTTTGGCGTCAGCAAACCTGATAAAATGCGCGCACTTGTAAATCTGAACTTTCCCTCGGAGGGGTAATGGACAACATCGAACAACGTGTCAAGAAGATCGTCGCTGAACAACTGGGCGTCGCGGAAGCCGAGATCAAGAACGAAGCTTCGTTCGTGAACGATCTGGGCGCCGACTCGCTCGACACGGTCGAACTGGTGATGGCTCTCGAAGACGAGTTCGGCATGGAAATCCCGGACGAAGAAGCAGAGAAGATCACGACCGTTCAGCAAGCGATCGACTACGCTCGCGCAAACGTCAAGGCGTAAGCGCCTTTCGCGCTTGTTCGCCACGTCGCCGCGATCTTCGCGATTGACGCGCCATCCTGCCGGCTTCGCGCCGGACGGACTAACAGCCACAGGGCTCGCAGGGCTGGTTCCTGTGGCCACTGTGGCTTTTGTTTTTGTCATCCAATAATGGAAAAGAGGTTACCGTGAGCCGCCGTCGTGTTGTTGTTACAGGCCTGGGGCTGATTTCGCCTGTTGGCAATAATGTTGCCGACGGTTGGGCCAATCTCGTCGCCGGCAAGTCCGGTATCGCCACCGTCACGAAGTTCGATCCGTCGAACCTCGCCGTGCATTTCGCGGGCGAGGTGAAGGGTTTCAGCGCCGAGGAGTACATCCCGGCGAAGGAAGCCCGCAGCATGGATACCTTCATCCATTACGGCATCGCCGCCGGCGTGCAGGCCGTCAAGGACAGCGGGCTGGAAGTGACCGACGCCAATGCGGAACGCATCGGCGTGCTGGTCGGTTCCGGCATCGGCGGCCTGCCGATGATCGAAGATACGCACCAGACCTACGTCGATCGCGGCGCGCGCCGGATTTCGCCGTTCTTCGTGCCGGGTTCGATCATCAACATGATCTCGGGTCACCTGAGCATCATGTTCGGCCTGAAGGGCCCGAACCTCGCGGCCGTGACGGCCTGCACGACCGGCCTGCACAGCATCGGCCTCGCGGCACGCCTGATCCAGGCCGGCGACGCGGACGTGATGGTCGCGGGCGGTGCCGAATCGACGGTGTCGCCGCTCGGTATCGGCGGTTTCGCGGCCGCGCGTGCGCTGTCGACCCGCAACGATGATCCGGCCACCGCGTCCCGTCCGTGGGACAAGGATCGCGACGGCTTCGTGCTGGGCGAGGGCGCAGGCGTGATGGTGCTGGAAGAGTACGAGTCGGCGAAGGCGCGTGGCGCGAAGATCTACGCGGAAGTCTCGGGCTTCGGCATGACCGGCGACGCGTACCACATGACCGCGCCGAACATGGACGGCCCGCGCCGCTGCATGGTCGCGGCACTGCGCGACGCCGGCGTGAACGCGGACGAGGTCCAGTACCTGAACGCGCACGGCACGTCGACGCCGCTGGGCGACAAGAACGAGTCCGACGCGGTGAAGGCGGCCTTCGGCGAGCATGCGTACAAGCTCGTCGTGAACTCGACGAAGTCGATGACGGGCCACCTGCTGGGCGGCGCGGGCGGCCTCGAGTCGGTGTTCACGGTGCTGGCGCTGCACAACAACGTGTCGCCGCCGACCATCAACATCTTCAACCAGGACCCCGAGTGCGATCTCGATTACTGCGCGAACACCGCGCGTGACATGAAGATCGACGTGGCCGTGAAGAACAACTTCGGCTTCGGCGGTACCAACGGCACGCTGGTGTTCAAGCGCGTCTGACGCTGAAATCGCTTGACGAGTCCATTCGATGCTCCGGCCGGGCGTCCGCAGCGCTTTGCGTTGCGGGCCTCGGCCGTGTCGTATGTCGTGCTGGCCGCGTTCGTCGCGTCGGCTGCCGCGTCGGCGTACCTGTTCTGGACGCCGCGCGCGGGCGCTGCGGCCGGCGCATGCGTGTCGGCCGCGACGGCCGCGCTGCTGGCCGTGTGCGCCGCGCGGGCCTGCGCCCGCCGGCTGCCGGCCGAGTTGCAGATCGACGCATTCGGGGAGGTTGCGGCGTTTGGCCGCACCGGGCGGCTGCTGGCCCGCGGCCGTGTGACGGGCCATGCGCACTGGAGCAGCCTGCTGCTCGTGCTGTCGGTCGGGCAGGGCGCCCGGCGGGCCCGGCCGCTGCTGATTCCGGCCGATGCGCTCGACGCCGCGTCGTTCAGCGCGCTGTCCGTGCTGGCGAGAACCGCGGGCGCGGCGGGGCGGGCATGACGGCGGCGCGGTTACCGACCGTAACCAGCGGCCGGTGCGGGAACGCTACAATAGCGCTCCACGTTGCATCCCTAGTTAATGGATTTGTCAGGTGAGTGAAAAAGAAATTGATCAGGTTCTGGTCGAGCGCGTACAGAAGGGCGACAAGGCAGCGTTCGAACTCCTGGTCTCCAAATACCACCGCAAGATCATTCGGCTGATCTCGCGCCTCGTGCGGGATCCCGCCGAGGTCGAGGATGTAGCCCAGGACGCGTTCATCAAGGCGTACCGTGCGTTGCCGCAATTTCGCGGCGAATCGGCGTTCTACACGTGGTTGTACCGGATTGCCGTCAATACGGCGAAGAACTACCTTGCGACGCAAGGCCGCCGCGCACCGACCTCGACCGAGGCCGATGCGGAGGAAGCGGAAACTTTCTCCGACGCAGACCAACTAAGGGATATCAACACGCCTGAGTCGATGTTGATGAGCAAGCAGATTGCCGAGACGGTCAACGCTGCAATGGCCGCCTTGCCCGAAGAATTGCGCCAGGCGATTACGCTGCGCGAGATCGAGGGCCTGAGCTACGAAGAGATCGCGGAAATGATGGGCTGTCCGATCGGAACGGTCCGGTCGCGGATTTTCCGTGCTCGCGAGGCAATCGCTGCCAAATTGCGTCCGCTGCTCGATACGCCCGAAGGCAAGCGCTGGTAAGCGCGATGGGCGGAACGACGCGGGTCGGGGTCTAGTAACGGATAGAGTCGTGAAGTCACGACGGGGTGTGCAAGATGGGGAGCATCATGGGGTCGGTCAATACGCAGTCGCAGGCGTGCTCGCGCGGCGAGCGCCTTTCCGCGCTGGTCGACGGCGAAATGTTCGATGGCCCGGATCACGGGCAGTTTCTGGCTGAGCTCGACCGCGCGGATCGCGCTGCGTGGGCCCATTACCACCTGATCGGCGATGCGCTGCGCTCGGACGAGCTCGCGTTGTCGCCCGCGCTGAGCGTCGCGTTCACCGCGCGCATGTCGGCCGCGCTCGAGAGCGAGCCGCACCTGCTCGCGCCGGCGGCTGCGCCGGTCGCGCGCAAGCTGCTGTCGCTGCGCCGGCGCGTCGTGCCCGCGTTCGCGGTGGCCGCCGCGGCGGCCACGCTGACGTGGATCGTCGTTCCGCAGCTGCAGACGGCCGGCACGCCGGGCGCCGTCCAGGTCGCGTCGGTCGGTGCGCCGCAAGGCGGCAACCTGCAGCGCGTGACGGTCGCGCAGGCGTCGGCCCAACCGGGGCTGCAGGACGTCAACATCATTCGCGACGCCAGTCTCGACCAGTACCTTGAAGCGCACCAGCAATTCGCGCAGCAGCCCGTCGTCACGGGTTCGATGCCGCTGATCCGCGCTGCCGTGACCACCACGCCAGGCCAATAAACCCGATGCGGACATTGCAGTTGAATCACGCCATCTCCGGATGGAAGCGGCTGCCGGCCCTCCTGCTTTGCGCAGCCGCCCTGTTGTCCGTTCAATCCCTTCCTGCCAGCGCCCAGCAACCGGACGATCCCGTCGCGACCCGCAAGGGCGCCGCGGACTGGCTCGACCGCGTCCAGCAGGCGGCGCAGCAGCAGAGCTACGAGGGCACGTTCGTCTACCAGCGCGGCGGGTATGTCCAGTCGTCGCGCATTGCGCACGTCGCGTCCCGCGACGGCGAGTTCGAGCGGATCGAGACGCTCGACGGCAAGCCGCGCAAGCTGCTGCGGCATAACGACGAGCTGTACACGTTCGTGCCGGAGCGCAAGCTGTGCGTGGTCGAGCGCCGTCAGACGCGCGATTCGTTCCCCGCGCTGCTCGGCGCGAGCGGCGAACACGTGATGTCCGTCTACGACGCGAAGTTGCTCGGCAAGGACCGCGTGGCCGGGATCGACGCGCAGGTCGTCGAGCTGGTGCCGAAGGATGCCTACCGCTTCACGTACAAGCTTTGGGCCGACGCGCGCACGGGGCTGCTGCTGCGTTCGCAGACGCTGGATGCGAACGATCACGTGCTCGAACAGATTGCGTTCTCGCAATTGCAGACGGGCGGTGCGAGCGGCGACAAGGCCGCGATCGCGGCCGGCATGCGCAACCTGAGCGGCTGGACCGTCGTGCGCCCGCCGGTCGCGACGGTCGACATGGAGGCGCAGGGCTGGCAGCTCGCGCCGAGCGTCGCCGGTTTCAAGAAGATCCGCGAAGTGCGCCGGCCGATGGCTGCGCGCGATGCGGGCGATCCGCCGATTCCGGTCGATCAGGCCGTCTTCACCGACGGTCTCGCGACGATCTCGGTTTTCATCGAGCCGGCCGAAAAGAATACGCGCAAGGAAGGCGCGGGCAGCACCGGTGCGACGCACGTCCTCGTGAAGCGTCGCGGCGACTACTGGATCACCGTGCTCGGCGAAGTGCCGCCGGCTACGTTGCAGCAGTTCGCGTCTGCCATAGAATACAAGGCTTCCAAGTAACGCTACGGCTTCCGACATGATGAAACACACGCTGCGCAAATGGTTCGCGGCGGCGGCGCTGTCTGCCTGCCTGCCGCTCGTGCCGCATACCGCGATCGCGGTGCCGGCTCCCGCTGCCAGCCTGCCCGACTTCGCCGATCTGGTAGAAAGGGTCGGGCCGGCCGTCGTGAACATCAGGACCACCGCCAACGTGCCGACGAGCAGCGGCCCGCGCGGGGTGCTCCCGCCGGGCTTCGACAACGGCGACATGTCGGAATTCTTCCGGCGCTTCTTCGGCATTCCGCTGCCGCAGGCGCCCGGCAACGGTGGCGGCAGCGGCAACGGCAACCCGAAGAATGCGCCGGCACCGGACAATCCGCCCGACACCGAGCAGAATCGCGGCGTCGGCTCGGGCTTCATCGTGTCGGCCGACGGTTACGTGATGACCAATGCGCACGTCGTCGACGATGCGGACACCATCTACGTGACGCTGACCGACAAGCGCGAATTCAAGGCGAAGCTGATCGGCGTCGACGATCGCACGGACGTCGCGGTCGTCAAGATCCAGGCGTCGAACCTGCCTGTCGTCGCGATCGGCGACTCGAACAAGGTGCGCGTCGGCGAGTGGGTCGTCGCGATCGGTTCGCCGTTCGGTCTCGACAACACGGTGACGGCCGGCATCGTCAGCTCGAAGAGCCGCAACACGGGCGACTATCTGCCGTTCATCCAGACCGACGTCGCCGTGAACCCCGGCAACTCGGGCGGCCCGCTGATCAACATGCAGGGTGAGGTGATCGGCATCAACTCGCAGATCTACAGCCGTACCGGCGGCTTCATGGGCATCTCGTTCGCGATTCCGATCGACGAGGCGATGCGCGTGGCCGATCAGCTGAAGGCGACGGGCAAGGTCACGCGCGGCCGGATCGCGGTGGCGATCGGCGAGGTGACGAAGGACGTGGCCGACTCGATCGGGTTGCCGAAGGCCGAAGGCGCGCTCGTCAGCAGCGTCGAGCCGGGCGGCCCGGCCGACAAGGCAGGCATCCAGCCGGGCGACATTATCCTGAAGTTCAACGGCCGTCCGGTCGACGCGGCGTCGGACCTGCCGCGCATGGTCGGCGACACGAAGCCCGGCACGAAGGCGACCGTCAGCGTGTGGCGAAAGGGTCAGGCGCGCGATTTGCCGATCACGATCGCGGAGACGCCGGTCGAGTCGACGGCCAAGGCCGAGCAGCGCAAGAACGCGCCGCAGAAGCCGCGTCAGACCAATTCGCTCGGTCTGACGGTCAGCGACCTGACGGCGGAGCAGTTGAAGACGCTGAAGCTGAAGAACGGCGTGCAGATCGACGGCGTCGACGGCCCTGCTGCCCGTGCGGGCCTGCAGCGCGGCGACATCGTGCTGCGTGTCGGCGATACCGACGTCACGAGCGCGAAGCAGTTCGCCGAAGTGACCGCGCAGCTCGATCCGCAAAAGGCGGTCGCGGTGCTGGTGCGGCGCGGCGACAATACGCAGTTCGTGCCGGTGCGGCCGCGCCAGAAGTAACGCGCCGATGTTCACGCTCTACGGCCGCGGCTGGTGCCACCTGTGCGACGACATGCGCGACGCACTGGCGCCGGTGGCGGCCGAATTCGGCGTCGCGGTCGACTATGTCGACATCGACACCGATGCGGCGCTCGTCGCCCGCTACGACGAGGACGTGCCGGTGCTGCTGCTGGACGGCGCGGAAGTGTGCCGCCACCGGTTCGACGACGCGAGGGTGCGCGACGCGCTCATGGCCCGGCGCTGAGCCTGGCCGGTCGCCGGCCGGCGTCGCTTCGCACGGGACTTGGCCCGGCAGGCGCTTCCGGCCGGGCGCCGCGCGGCCCGGCGTCCGAAATACCGCCCGGCGAAGGCCTTTTCGGCTAAAATAAGCCGTTTTTTCACCGACTTACACAAGGCGTGCTCCGCAGTCGTCGAGCGCGCCTTTTTCGCTTGATCGGCACTGAATGGATCATATTCGCAATTTCTCGATCATCGCGCACATCGACCATGGCAAGTCGACGCTCGCGGATCGCATCATCCAGGTCTGCGGCGGCCTCGCCGACCGTGAAATGGAAGCGCAGGTGCTCGACTCGATGGATATCGAGCGCGAGCGCGGCATCACGATCAAGGCGCAGACGGCCGCGCTGTCCTATCGCGCGCGCGACGGCAAGGTCTACAACCTGAACCTGATCGATACGCCGGGTCACGTCGATTTCTCGTACGAAGTCAGCCGTTCGCTGTCCGCGTGCGAAGGCGCGCTGCTGGTCGTCGACGCGAGCCAGGGCGTCGAGGCGCAGACGGTCGCGAACTGCTACACGGCGATCGAGCTCGGCGTCGAGGTCGTGCCGGTGCTGAACAAGATCGACCTGCCGGCCGCGAACCCCGAGAACGCGATCGAGGAGATCGAGGACGTGATCGGCATCGACGCGACCGATGCGACGCGCTGCAGCGCGAAGACGGGCCTCGGCGTCGAGGACGTGCTCGAAGCGCTGATCGCGAAGGTGCCGCCGCCGAAGGGCGATCCGGACGCGCCGCTGCAGGCGCTCATCATCGATTCGTGGTTCGACAACTACGTCGGCGTCGTGATGCTGGTGCGCATCGTCAACGGCACGCTGCGCCCGAAGGACAAGATCAAGATGATGGCGACCGGCGCGCAGTATCCGGTCGAGCACATCGGCGTGTTCACGCCGAAGTCGCGCAATCTCGATTCGCTGTCGGCGGGGCAGGTGGGCTTCATCATCGCCGGCATCAAGGAACTGACGGCCGCGAAGGTCGGCGATACCGTCACGCATGCGGCCAAGCAGGCGGCGGAAGCGCTGCCGGGCTTCAAGGAAGTGAAGCCGCAGGTGTTCGCCGGCCTCTATCCGGTGGAAGCGAACCAGTACGACGCGCTGCGCGAATCGCTCGAGAAGCTGAAGCTCAACGACGCGTCGCTGCAGTACGAGCCGGAAGTGTCGCAGGCGCTCGGCTTCGGGTTCCGGTGCGGCTTCCTGGGTCTCCTGCATATGGAGATCGTGCAGGAGCGGCTGGAGCGCGAATTCGACATGGACCTCATCACCACGGCGCCGACCGTGGTCTACGAGGTCCTGATGAGCGACGGCTCGATCGTGATGGTCGAGAATCCCGCGAAGATGCCGGAGCCGCCGAAGATCGAGGAGATTCGCGAGCCGATCGTCACGGTGAATCTCTACATGCCGCAGGACTACGTCGGCTCGGTGATCACGCTGTGCACGCAGAAGCGGGGCTCGCAGATCAACATGCAGTATCACGGCCGCCAGGTGCAGCTCACCTACGAAATCCCGATGGCCGAGATCGTGCTCGATTTCTTCGACCGCCTGAAGTCGGTGTCGCGCGGCTACGCGTCGATGGACTACGAGTTCAAGGAATACCGGTCGGCGGACGTCGTGAAGGTCGACATGCTGATCAACGGCGACAAGGTCGACGCGCTGTCGGTGATCGTCCACCGGTCGCAATCGCAGTATCGCGGCCGCGAAGTGGCGGCGAAGATGCGTGAGATCATTCCGCGCCAGATGTACGACGTGGCGATCCAGGCCACGATCGGTGCGCACATCATCGCCCGCGAGAACATCAAGGCGCTGCGCAAGAACGTGCTGGCGAAGTGTTATGGCGGCGACATCACGCGCAAGAAAAAACTGCTCGAAAAGCAGAAAGCAGGCAAGAAACGCATGAAGCAGGTGGGTTCGGTCGAGATCCCGCAGGAAGCGTTCCTTGCGATCTTGCGCGTCGAAGACAAATAACAGGACTGTTCCTTTTATGAATTTTGCGCTGATTCTTTTTGTGCTCGTCGCCGTGACGGGCGTAGCGTGGGTGCTGGACAAACTGGTGTTCCTGCCGCGGCGACGCATGGCGGCCGACTCGGCGATCGAGGAGTTCGATCGCCAGCAGTCGCGCATCGACAAGCGTTTCGCGGACGAAAACGCCGTGCAGACGCGTTCGAAGCTGCGCGACGAGAAGCTGCGCCAGCCGTGGTGGCTCGAGTACACCGCGAGCTTCTTCCCGGTGATCCTGGCGGTGTTCGTCGTGCGTTCGTTCATCGTCGAGCCGTTCAAGATTCCGTCGGGCTCGATGGTGCCGACGCTGCTCGTCGGCGACTTCATCCTCGTCAACAAGTTCGAGTACGGGCTGCGCCTGCCGGTCACGAACACGAAGATCACGCAGGGCAGCCCGCTGTCGCGCGGCGACGTCGTCGTGTTCCGTTATCCGAAGGACGAGTCGGTCGACTACATCAAGCGCGTGATCGGCCTGCCGGGCGACACGGTCGCGTACCAGGACAAGCAGCTCACGATCAACGGCCAGCCGGTGCCCGAAACGCCGCTGCCCGATTTCTTCGACGACGAGCGCCAGAATTACGCAAAGCAGTTCGAGGAGACGATCGGCAACAAGAAGAACGCGATCCTCAACAACCCGGCGGTGCCGCCGTTCGTGATGGGCGCATACGACTATCCGTATCGCGACAACTGCACGTACAACAGCCGCGGCGTGATCTGCAAGGTGCCGCCCGGTCACTACTTCATGATGGGCGACAACCGCGACAACAGCGCGGACAGCCGCTACTGGGGTTTCGTGCCGGACCGGAACATCGTCGGTCGCGCGTTCTTCATCTGGATGAACTTCAGCGACCTGAAGCGCATCGGTTCCTTCAACTGATCGCATTCGACTCACGCGCAATACGCGATGCACGGGCCGCGTCGCGTATTGCCGAACTACTTTAAGAACCGGCGGTAACACCGCCTCGTCACGCCTTTTCGTGTCCGGCCGTGCCGTTTCGGCCCGACCGGCGCCCGCGTTATACTCCTGCACATGCCCTTATCCCAGTTGGAAAGCCGGCTGCGCTACGAATTTCGCAATGCGGAATTGTTGCGCCAGGCTTTGACCCATCGCAGTCACAGTGCCACGCACAACGAACGGCTCGAGTTTCTCGGCGACTCCGTTCTGAATTGCGCGGTGGCCGCCCTTTTGTTCCAGCGTTTCAGCAAGCTGGACGAAGGCGACCTGTCGCGCGTACGCGCCAACCTCGTCAAACAGCAGTCGCTGTACGAAATTGCTCAGGCCCTGAATATCTCGGACGGGTTGCGGCTGGGCGAGGGCGAACTGCGCAGCGGCGGTTTCCGCCGCCCGTCGATCCTCGCGGACGCGTTCGAAGCCATCATCGGGGCCGTGTTCCTCGATGGCGGCTTCGAAGCCGCCCAAGGGGTCATCAAGCGCCTCTACATCCCGATTCTCGACCACATCGATCCGCGCACGCTCGGCAAGGACGCGAAGACGCTGCTGCAGGAATACCTGCAGGGGCACAAGATCGCGCTGCCAACCTACACGGTCGTCGCGACGCATGGTGCGGCGCACAATCAGCAATTCGAAGTCGAATGCACGGTGCCGAAGCTGGACGTGAAGGTGTCGGGCTCCGGTGCGAGCCGGCGCGCGGCCGAGCAGGCAGCGGCGAAGAAGGCGCTCGACGAGGTGATCGCGGCCGCGCCGATGCTGGCCTCGAAGCCGAAGCGCTCGAAAAACGCGCGCGGGTCGAAGCATGTCGAACCCGAAATCGTGCCGGGCGTGAAGGGCGTGCAGGAAGCGCTCGACCTGCGCTCGCCGGAGCGGAAGGAACGTGCGGCGGCGCGCGAGGCCAAGGCGGCCGGTGCGGTGCCTGCGGCAACCGCTGCGACCGGCGCCGGCGTAGAGCCGGCTGCGGCGCCGATGGCCGCGATTCGAGCGGCGCATGTCGAGTCGGCTGCCGACAAGGGCGAACGGGCGACGAAGCCGGCGACCGACAAGGTTGCCGAAAAGCCGGCCGAGCGCACCGACAAGGTTGCGGAAAAACCCGCGGAAGCCGCGCCGCGCACAGCCGACAAACCGGCCGGCCACGCAGCCGATCCGGCATCGTCGTCCGCCGACAAGCCTTCCGCCGGCTCCGACCCCGCTTCGCGCGCGACCGTGCGCGCACGCGATGCCGCGACGCCCGATTCCGATACGCCGCCGGGCGGTGCGAGCCTTGCTGCCACGCAGGCGCGCGTCGCCGATGCCGACCACTGAATTGCCCATCGATCGCGCCGCGCGCCGCGCGGCCGTTTCCGAACCTGTCTCCCAAACGATATGAACACTCCCGCTCCTACCGGTTTCCGTTGCGGCATGATCGCGATCGTGGGCCGCCCGAACGTCGGCAAGTCGACGTTGATGAACGCACTCGTCGGCCAGAAGATCAGCATCACGTCGCGCAAGGCGCAGACGACCCGCCATCGCATCACCGGCATCAACACGTTCGACGACGCGCAGTTCGTGTTCGTCGACACGCCGGGCTTCCAGACCCGTCACAGCACCGCGCTGAACCGTTCGCTGAACCGCGCGGTCACGTCGACGCTGACGTCGGTCGACGTGATCCTGTTCGTGATCGAAGCGGGCCGCTTCGGGCCCGACGACCAGAAGGTGCTCGACCTGATTCCGCCCGGCATGCCGACGCTGCTGATCGCGAACAAGATCGACCGCGTGACCGACAAGGCGACGCTGTTCCCGTTCATGCAGCAGATGAGCGCGCTGCGCGAATTCACCGAACTCGTGCCGCTGTCGGCGCAGCGGCCGGAAGACATCAAGCGCCTGCTGGAGACGATCAAGCCGTACCTGCCGGAAGGCGAGCCGATCTACGGCGAGGATGAACTCACCGATCGCAGCTCGCGCTTCCTCGCGGCCGAGATCCTGCGCGAAAAGGTGTTCCGCTGGACCGGCGACGAACTGCCGTACACGAGCACCGTCATCATCGACAAGTTCGAGGAGGAAGGGCGCCTGAAGCGCATCTTCGCGACGATCCTCGTCGAGCGCGATTCGCACAAGGCGATGGTGATCGGCAAGAAGGGCGAGAAGCTCAAGCAGATCAGCACCGAGGCGCGGATGGACATGGAGAAGCTGTTCGACGGCCCCGTGTACCTCGAGACCTTCGTGAAGGTGAGGAGCGGCTGGGCCGACAACGAGGCGGGGCTGCGCGCCTATGGGTACGAATGACGCGCTGACGTCGACTGAAGACGCGGTGACGGCCGGCGCGAACGACGCGCCGCTGCCGGCACCGCCCGAACCGCCGCGCAAGGCGCGGCGCGCGACGTCTCGCACGTCCGATTTCCGCGTCGCCGAGCAGCCGGCGTTCGTGCTGCACAGCTATCCGTACCGGGAAACGAGCCTGATCGTCGACGTGCTGACGCGCGATCATGGTCGGCTCGCGCTCGTCGCGAAGGGCGCGAAGCGCCCGCACTCCGCACTGCGCGGCGTGCTGCAGACATTCCAGCCGCTGCTGCTGTCCTGGTCGGGCAAATCCGAGGTGCGCACGCTGACGGGCGCCGAGTGGGTCGGCGGGATGCTGCCGCTCGCCGGCGACGGGCTGCTGTGCGGCTTCTATGCGAACGAGCTGCTCGTGAAATTCTGCGCGCGCGAAGATCCGCAGCCGCCGTTGTTCAATCATTACGTGCTGACCCTCACGCGCCTCGCGCACGGCGAACCCGCGGTGCAGGTGCTGCGCTCGTTCGAGCGTGTGCTGCTGCGCGAGACCGGCTACGCGATGGCGCTGAACCGCACGGTCGCGCGTCGTGCGGTCGAACCCGAGCGCCGGTACGTGTTCGATCCCGAGCGCGGCGTGCGCAATGCGGACGACGATGTGCCGTCGCACTGGCCGGTCATCGCCGGACAGACGTTGCTCGACATGGAGCAGGACGATTACCATCGAGCCCAGACGGTTGCGCAAAGCAAGACGCTGATGCGCTTCCTGCTGAACACCTATCTCGGCGGTACGCCGCTTGCCACGCGCCAGATCCTGATCGACCTGCAAAACCTATGAGCTTCTTCCTGACAACGCCCACCGCCATCGACCTCGGCGTGAACATCGACCACGTCGCGACGCTGCGCAATGCACGTGGCACGGCCTATCCCGATCCGATCCGCGCGGCGCTCGCTGCCGAAGAGGCCGGCGCGGACGCGATCACGCTGCACCTGCGCGAGGATCGCCGTCACATCGTCGACGCGGACGTGCGCAAGCTGCGTCCGCTGCTGAAGACGCGCATGAACCTCGAGTGCGCGGTGACGGCCGAGATGCTCGATATCGCGTGCGAAGTGCGTCCGCACGACGCGTGCCTCGTGCCCGAGAAGCGGGAGGAACTGACGACCGAAGGCGGCCTCGACGTCGCCGGCCACTTCGAGGCCGTGCGCGCGGCGTGCAAGCAGCTTGCCGACGTGGGCGTGCGCGTGTCGCTGTTCATCGACCCGGACGAAACGCAGATCCGCGCCGCGCACGAAGCGGGTGCGCCGGTGATCGAACTGCATACGGGCCGCTACGCCGAGGCGCACGACGAAGCCGAGCAGCAGCGCGAATACGAGCGCATCGTCGCGGGCGTGCAGGCCGGCGCGAAGCTCGGCCTGAAGGTCAACGCGGGTCACGGCCTGCATTACACGAACGTGCAGCAGATCGCCGCGATCGACGGCATCGTCGAACTGAACATTGGCCACGCAATCGTCGCGCACGCGATCTTCGCGGGCTGGGACAACGCGGTGCGCGAGATGAAGGCAATCATGGTTGCCGCACGCGTCGCCGCGCTGCATGGCGGCGCGCGTTGAAGATGACATTCCATCGCGCCGCGGGCGTCGTTTGCAACCCGGCCCCGCCGGGACGCTCCGGCGCGTACTGACATGGCGATCTACGGTATCGGTACCGACATTGCCCAGGTGAGCCGCGTCGCGGCCGTGCTCGAGCGCACGGGCGGCCGGTTTGCCGAGAAGGTGCTTGGCCCCGACGAGCTGCGCGTGTTCCATGCGCGTCGCGCACGTTCCGAGGCGCGCGGCATCGCATTTCTCGCGACGCGCTTTTCCGCGAAGGAAGCGTTCTCGAAGGCGATCGGGCTCGGCATGCATTGGCCGATGACGTGGCGTGCATTGCAGACCCTCAACCACCCGAGCGGCGAGCCGTACGTGGTCGCGTCGGGCGAACTGGCCGACTGGCTTGCCGCACGCGGCATCACGGCGCGCGTGACGGTCAGCGACGAACGCGACTATGCGGTGTCGTTCGTGATCGCCGAGACGGACGCCGCGCCTGCACCTGTTTCCCGAACCTCCTCCTGACGGAATTCCCGATTCGATGAAAACGACTCCCGGCCCGGTCATGCTCGACGTCGTCGGCACGGCCCTGTCGCGCGACGATGCGCGGCGCCTCGCGCATCCGAACACCGGCGGCGTGATCCTGTTCGCGCGGCACTTCCAGAATCGTGCGCAACTGACCGCGCTGACCGACTCGATCCGCGCGGTGCGCGAAGACATCCTGATCGCCGTCGATCACGAAGGCGGGCGCGTGCAGCGTTTCCGCACCGACGGCTTCACGGTGCTGCCCGCGATGCGCCGCCTCGGCGAGCTGTGGGATCGCGACGTGCTGCTCGCGACGAAGGTCGCGACCGCCGTCGGCTACATCCTGGCCGCCGAGCTGCGCGCGTGCGGGATCGACATGAGCTTCACGCCCGTGCTCGATCTCGACTACGGGCACTCGAAAGTGATCGGCGATCGCGCGTTCCATCGCGACCCGCGCGTCGTCACGCTGCTCGCGAAGAGCCTGAACCACGGGTTGTCGCTTGCCGGCATGGCGAACTGCGGCAAGCATTTTCCGGGGCACGGCTTCGCGGAGGCCGATTCGCACGTCGCGCTGCCGACCGACGATCGCACGCTCGACGCGATCCTCAAGCAGGACGTCGCGCCGTACGACTGGCTCGGCTTGTCGCTGTCCGCGGTGATTCCCGCGCACGTGATCTACACGCAGGTCGACCAACGGCCGGCCGGTTTCTCGCGCGTGTGGCTGCAGGACATCCTGCGCGGCCGGCTCGGCTTCACGGGCGCGATCTTCAGCGACGACCTGTCGATGGAGGCCGCCCGCGAAGGCGGCACGCTCACGCAGGCGGCCGAAGCCGCGCTCGCCGCCGGTTGCGACATGGTGCTCGTCTGCAACCAGCCGGACGCAGCCGAGGTCGTGCTGAACGGGCTGAAGGCGCACGCATCGGCCGAGTCGGTGCGACGTCTCAAGCGGATGCGCGCGCGCGGCAAGGCGCTCAAGTGGGACAAGCTGATCGTGCAGCCCGAGTATCTGCAGGCGCAGGCGCTGTTGAGCAGCGCACTGGCGTAAGCGGGGAGGGGCTGGCGCGGTACCGCGCCATTCCGGTCGCTGAAACAAAAAGCCGCGCAACAGCGCGGCTTTTTACATGGGGTGCGGCAGGCGTGAACAGGACTGCGGCGGAAATCGGGCATGCCCGCGCGGCGACCTCGTGACGCAACTAACGGTCAGATCCTGCCAGCGCCCGCATGCATCGCCGCGCGCTCAGTTCACCTTCATCCGCTGCAGCTTGTTGTACAGCGTCTTGGGGCTGATGCCGAGCAGCGTCGCCGCGCGGTGGCGCGTGCCGCCGACCGCGTCGAGCGTCGCGCGGATCAGCAGATCCTCGACGTCGGCCAGCGGCGTACCGACCTTGATCTGCACGCTGCTGCCGTTCAGCGCGGCGCCGGCGGCGAAGCTGGTCTCGCCGGCGCGCAGCGTCTCGATGAAGTCGCCCGATGCGTCGTACGCGAAGCGCACGCGCTCCTGCAACTCACGCACGTTGCCAGGCCATTCGTAGGACACGCATTCGCGCACGAAGCCCGGCGCCGCGCGCTTGTCGGTCGTGCTGCGGCCGGTCGCGCGCGCTTCGCGGTTCAGTTCGTCGATCAGCGCGTCCGCGATCGCGAGTGCGTCGCCGTCGCGCTCGCGCAGCGGCGGCATCGTGACCGATGCCGCATCGAGGCGCAGCCACAGATCCTCGCGCAGCGTGCCGTTCGCGACCGCTTCGCGCGCCGGGCGGCGCGTGGTCGCGATCAACCGGAAATCGCTCGTGATCGCGCTCGTGCCGCCGATCCGCATGAAGTTCTGCGAATCGAGCGCTTGCAGCAGCGCTTCCTGCAGCACGAGCGGCAGCGCGGTGATCTCGTCGAGGAACAGCGTGCCGCCGCCGGCCTGTTCGAACAGGCCCGATTCGCGGCGCTCGGCGCCGTCGAACGCGCCGCGCTCATGGCCGAACAGCACGCTGTCGAGCGATGCGCCGTGCCGGCCGGCCTGCGTGATCGTCCGGCAGTCGAACGACACGAACGGCCCTTTGCGGCGGCGGCTCAGTTCATGCAGCGTGCGTGCGGCCAGCTTCTTGCCGGTGCCGGCTTCGCCCGCGAACAGCACGGCCGTTTCGGTGCGCGCGTTGTGCTCGATCATGTCGTACACGTGCTGCATCGCGTCGCTGCGGCCGACCAGTGCGCCGAAGCGGCCGAGATGGCGCAGCGATGCGCGCAGCGACTGCACCTCGTCGATCAGTTCGTACGGGCGGGGGATTCGCGCGAGCAGGCTGCGCAGGCGCGGAATGTTGATCGGCTTCAGCAGGTAGTCCCAAATACCGTGACGCAGGCCTTCGATTGCGCTTTCGACCGTCGCGTTGCCCGTCAGCACGATGACGGGCAGCGAGCCGTTCGGCTGTTGCTGCGGCAGGTGCTGGAGCAGGTCGAAGCCGCTGCCGTCCGGCAGGTTCAGGTCGACGAGGACGACATCGGGAATCGAGCGGCCGAGCGCCGTGCGCGCTTCGGCGAGCGACGTGGCCGTGTCGACCGAGAAGCCGTCTGCGGCGAGCAGCGCGGTGAGGCCGGAGAGACTGTTGGGATCGTCTTCGACAATCAGGGCGTGTGGCATGGTGGACGCGGGTCGAGTCAAGAGAGGCGGGCTGTCGGCCATCGGAGCCGCAGCCGCATGTCAGATTAAAAACTGATTTTATGCCCCGCCGAACGCGTAACGCGCATTATTTCTCCGGCGCTATAAAACAGTTACCGATGATACAAATTGAATATCTTTACCGGTGGATTTTGTGCTTGATATGGCACTGGTTTGCGGTCGCTGTTGGCGACAGGCAAACAAAAAGCGCCCCGAAGGGCGCTTTGTTCGACGCGGGAATCGCTGGCGATTACGCGCGGCTGCGGTATTCGTTCGTGCGCGTATCGATTTCGATCTTGTCGCCGGTATTGCAGAAGAGCGGAACCTGCAGTTCGAAGCCGGTTGCGAGCTTCGCGTTCTTCAGCACCTTGCCCGACGACGTGTCGCCCTTGACGGCCGGCTCGGTGTAGGTGATCTCGCGAACGAGGATCGTCGGCAGTTCGACCGAGATCGCCTTCTCGTTGTAGAACACGACTTCGCACGCCATGCCGTCTTCGAGGTAGTTCAGCGCTTCGCCCATCATTTCGGCTTCGACTTCGTACTGGTTGTAGTCGGCGTCCATGAACACGTACATCGGATCGGCGAAGTACGAGTACGTCACTTCCTTGCGGTCGAGCATGACGACTTCGAACTTGTCGTCGGCCTTGTAGACCGATTCCTGGCCTGCGTTCGACAGCAGGTTCTTCATCTTCATCTTGACGACGGCGGCGTTACGGCCCGACTTGTTGTATTCCGTCTTTGCGATGACCCATGCGTCGCTGCCGATCTGCACGACGTTGCCTACGCGGAGTTCCTGAGCGGTTTTCATAAAAAACTGTCCTGATCAAATCAAATAAATAGGTGCCTGAGCGTTGCACAACGGCTGACGGCGCAAGCAGACGCGTTCCGGTGGGCGCCAAAAGCGAGCGCTTGCGTGGTCGGCCGTCGGATAACCGCTTATTTTAACTGAGATTTTGCGTATTCCGCCAGCTTTCCGGCGAGATCGCCGACCGCCGCGAGCGCGTCGGCCCAGCGGGCCGCGTTGGCGTCCAGTGCCGCACGGTGTTGCCAGAAATCGGCCCAGTCGGGCGTGCCGACGCCGTTCCATGCATGCCAGAACCGCTCGAGCGCCGCGCGCGGCGCGGCGGCGAGGCCGGCCGACAAGTGCGCGAGCGCGGCGTCGAGCTTCGGCAGATGCACATCGTCGGCCTGCGGGTAGATATGCCACACGAACGGCTTGCGTGCCCACTGCGCACGGACGAACGAATCCTCGCCGCGCACGAAATTGATGTCGGCCACCCACAGCAGCGGGTCGTAGTCGGCCTGCGGAACGAACGCGAGCCCGTGAGCGGCCAGGTTGCCGCTGCTCGCATGCGCGCCCGCGCCGAACGACTCGGCCCCGAAAAAGCGCGCGACGGCAGGCGACACGCGGCCGGCCGGCACGAGCACGACGATCGGCGACGGGCCGTCGCGCCACTGCGCGAGCAGCGCGTCGACGGCCGGATTCTCGTATGCGAACAGGCTGACGACCGTCGTGCCGGGCGCCGGCGGTGCGCCGCCGGTCGCGCGCTGCCACCACGCGGCGCGCGCGGCCGCGTCGGTTTCGAACGCGGTGCGGCGCGCATCGAGGTCGTGTTCCTTCAGGACGCCGCCCGTGCCGGCCGACAGGCCCGGGAAGAAGAACGTCTTCAGCAGCGGGTAGCGCGGATGCGGCGACGGCCGCAAATGGAAATCGGCGACCCAGTCCTCGGCGCTCAGGTATTCGAGGTTGATCCACACCGGGCGACGTGCACGGCGCGCCATCGCGGCGAGATACGCGCCGGGCAGCTCGCATGCGAATGCCTCGATCACGACATCGGCGATCTCCAGCGCGTCGCCGGCTTCCGCATGCCAGTGCTCGATCGCGATGCCGTCGACCGTCTGCCGTCCCGCGTCGGGATCGACCCCCGGCAGCAGGCGCGCGAACGTGCGCAGGTCGTCGACGAACAGGCGAACCTGCCAGCCGTGCTCGTGTGCGAGCTGGCGCGCGACGCGCCAGCACACGCCGATGTCGCCGAAATTGTCGATTACCGTGCAGAAGAGGTCGCAGGCGATCGGTTCGCCCGGCGCGAGCAGCGCGGCGGATTGGGGGGCAGCGGTGGTGCGTGGCATCGAAGCGGGCCGGTGAATGCTCTAAACTGGCGATTCTAATAGACCCGTTCCGCGTTACAAGGCGCCCGGATCACGCATGACAGCCCCAGAAGCCTCCGATACTCCGTTCGAACCGAAGAAGATCCTTGCGCAGTTGCCGCACATGCCGGGTGTCTATCGCTATTACGACACGGCGGGCACCGTCCTCTACGTCGGCAAGGCGCGCGACCTGAAGAAGCGCGTGTCGAGCTATTTCACGAAGACGCAACTGTCGCCGCGCATCGCGATGATGGTCACGCGCATCGCGCGCATCGAGACGACCGTCACGCGCTCGGAAGCCGAGGCGCTGCTGCTCGAGAACAACCTGATCAAGGCGCTCGCGCCGCGCTACAACATCCTGTTTCGCGACGACAAGTCGTATCCGTACCTGAAGCTCACCGCGCACCGTTTTCCGCGGATGGCCTACTACCGCGGCTCGGTCGACAAGCAGAACCAGTATTTCGGGCCGTTCCCGAGTGCGTGGGCCGTGCGCGAGAGCATCCAGATCCTGCAGCGCGTGTTCCAGTTGCGGACCTGCGAGGATTCGGTCTTCAACAACCGCACGCGGCCGTGCCTGCTGCACCAGATCGGACGCTGCACGGCGCCGTGCGTCGGTGCGATTTCCGACGAGGATTACGCGGTCGACGTGTCGAACGCCGCGCGTTTCCTGCTCGGCCGGCAGTCCGAGGTGATGAACGAGCTCGAGCAGAAGATGCACGCGTTCGCGGCCGAGCTGAAATTCGAGCAGGCGGCTGCGGTGCGCAACCAGATGAGCTCGCTCGCGACGGTGCTGCACCAGCAGGCGATCGAGGTCGGCGGCGACAGCGACGTCGACATCCTGGCGGTCGTCGCGCTGGGCGGGCGCGTGTGCGTGAACCTTGCGATGGTGCGCGGCGGCCGCCATCTCGGCGACAAGGCGTATTTCCCGACGCACGTCGAAAGCGCGCTGACGCTCGCCGAGGGCGGTCTCGGCGACGAGGCCGAGGTGGCCGAGGTTGCCGGCGCGGCCGACGCGACCAACGGCGTACTGCCCGACCAGCCCGCGGAAGACGGCGGCAGCGCGCGCGGCGACGCGGTGGCGTCGGTCGAGGCCGAAGTGCTCGACGCGTTCATCTCGCAGCACTATCTCGGCAACCGCGTACCGCCGGTGCTCGTCGTGAGTCATGCGCCCGCGAGCCGCGACCTGCTCGAGCTGCTGTCCGAGCAGGCCGGCCACAAGGTGTCGCTGGTGCGGCAGCCGCAGGGGCAGCGGCGCGCGTGGCTGTCGATGGCCGAGCAGAACGCGCGGCTCGCGCTCGCGCGGCTGCTGTCCGAGCAGGGCTCGCAGCAGGCGCGTACGCGCGCGCTCGCGGAGACGCTCGGCTACGAATGCGACGATCTCGCGACGCTGCGGATCGAATGCTTCGACATCAGCCATACGATGGGCGAGGCGACGCAGGCGTCGTGCGTCGTCTATCACCATCACAAGATGCAGTCGGGCGAGTATCGTCGCTACAACATCACGGGCATCACGCCGGGCGACGATTACGCGGCGATGCGGCAGGTGCTCACGCGCCGCTACGAGAAGATGGTCGAGCAGGCCGCGCAGGCGGCCGCCGCGGATGATGCGGCCGGCATCGACGGCGAGTCGACGCGCCAGGCCGAGGCGTCGAGCCTGCTGCCGAACATCGTGCTGATCGACGGCGGCAAGGGTCAGGTCGAAATCGCGCGCCAGGTGTTCACCGAGCTCGGGCTCGACACGTCGATGCTGGTCGGCGTCGCGAAAGGCGAGGGGCGCAAGGTCGGCCTCGAGACGCTCGTGTTCGCGGACGGCCGCACGCCGCTCGAACTCGGCAAGGAAAGCGCGGCGCTGATGCTCGTCGCGCAGATTCGCGACGAGGCGCACCGCTTCGCGATCACGGGCATGCGCGCGAAGCGGGCGAAGGCGCGCCAGACGTCGCGGCTAGAGGAGCTCGAAGGCGTCGGCGCGAAGCGCCGGCAGCGGCTGCTCGCGCGGTTCGGCGGGTTGCGCGGCGTCGTTGCCGCGAGTGTCGAGGAACTCGCGAGCGTCGAGGGCATCTCGCACGCGCTTGCCGAGCAGATCTACAAGCAGCTTCACTGACGCGGCCCGTGCGGCCGGCTGCCTTGCCCGCGATTTCGCGTTCTTGTGGCAGGCCGGTCGACACGGCACAATTGCGAATCCTTTACTGTCCCGGATGCCATGCCGTTCAATTTCCCGATTTTCCTGACGTGGGTACGGATCGTGCTGATTCCGCTCGTCGTCGGCGTGTTCTATCTGCCGGACACGGTGATGGGCGGCGCGCACCGCAATCTCGCGGCGGCGGCGATCTTCATCCTCGCCGCGCTGACCGACTGGTTCGACGGGTTTCTCGCGCGCAAGTGGAACCAGACGTCGTCGTTCGGCGCGTTTCTCGATCCGGTGGCGGACAAGCTGATGGTGACGGCCGCGCTGCTGATCCTCGTGCAGATTTCGCGGGTCGACGCGGCGATCGCGCTCGTGATCGTCGGCCGCGAGATCGCGATCTCGGCGCTGCGCGAGTGGATGGCGCAGATCGGCGCGTCGAAGAGCGTCGCGGTGAACCAGCTCGGCAAGTTCAAGACCGCGTGCCAGATGGTCGCGATCCCGATGCTGCTGTTCTACGGGCCGCTGCCGCTCGGCGTCGCGACGATCGACACGCGCGTGTGGGGCGAGTGGCTGATGTATCTCGCGGCGGTGCTGACGATCTGGTCGATGCTGTACTACATGAAGCTTGCGTGGCCGCAGATTCGCGAGCGCGGCGGCGCGTGACCCGCGCCACGTACTCGTCGGCGCAGGTTTTTGGAAAAAGGGCAGGAAAAGCCCTTGACACACGAATGTGCCTTCGACATAATCTCGCTTCTCCGCTGCACGGCGAAGTAAGTGCGACGGGGAAGCAGTAGCGCAGCAATACGCGGGAGTAGCTCAGTTGGTAGAGCGCAACCTTGCCAAGGTTGAGGTCGCGAGTTCGAGACTCGTCTCCCGCTCCAGATTTTTCTGGCAGCGTGTTGGTCGGCAAAGCGCTGCACATGCAGGACAAATGCGGGAGTAGCTCAGTTGGTAGAGCGCAACCTTGCCAAGGTTGAGGTCGCGAGTTCGAGACTCGTCTCCCGCTCCAGGATTTTTCGGCAGCGTGTTGGTCGGCAAAGCGCTGCACATGCAGGACAATGCGGGAGTAGCTCAGTTGGTAGAGCGCAACCTTGCCAAGGTTGAGGTCGCGAGTTCGAGACTCGTCTCCCGCTCCAAGTAATGGGGAAGCCACGCTTCCCTTTTTATTTGATGGACTTACGGTCCTCGAATAGAAATCTGTCGCCTGCCTTCACGGCATCCGGACAGTCCGCTTTTGGCGCGATAGCAAAGCGGTTATGCAGCGGCCTGCAAAGCCGTTTAGGCCGGTTCGACTCCGGCTCGCGCCTCCAGGTAGGAAAAGAAAAGCCCCGCTTCGGCGGGGCTTTTCTTTTTCCGTCTCGCTTTCGACGGGTTTTGCACCGAGATGGTGTCCGTCGGCGGGGCGTGGTCCGTCGAATCGCGTCAATCGATTCGCGTGACGCCTTGTCATGGATCGGACAGAAAGTTACTTTGCTGCCCGGGTTTGCCGGCGGCTCCGACACCGTCGCGCGAGGTTCGCCTTTCGATCAGTTTCGCTCTGCGCTTGCAAATGTGGCTATCCGATTTAGTATGCGGAAAACCATGCGCCGGCGCGGGCGCACACTTATGCAGTGAGGAGACCCATGCACCCCCGGACGGCAGCCCCTTACTCCATTGTGGCAGTCGGCATCGTGATCGCCTGCGCGCTGATGGGCCTGTGCGTGCTGCAACTGTTCCAGAGCCGCCACGACGCACTGGAGCGTGCCAGCGAGACCTCGCGCAATCTCGGCCTGATGGCCGAGCGCGACATCGAGCGCAACTTCGAGCTCTACGACCTGTCCTTGCAGGCGTTGATTCATGGTCTGCAGCGGCCCGACGTGATGGCTGCTTCGCCGGCCCTGCGGCACGGCGTGCTGTTCGACAACTCGATGACCGCGCAATTTCTCGGTTCGCAACTGGTGCTCGATGCCGACGGCAACATCATTCTGGATTCGGCCAATCATGTTCCGCGCAAGGGCAATTTCGCCGATCGCAAGTACTTCACCATTCACCGCGACAATCCGAACGTGGGGCTCTATGTCAGCGATCCGTTCGCGTCGCGCCTGCGCAGGGGCATGCTCAGCATTGCGCTGTCGCGGCGAATCTCGAATCCGGACGGCTCGTTTGCCGGCGTTGCGCTGATTGCGGTCAACCTCGAATATTTCCACCAGCTGTTCGCGGGGCTGTCGCTGGGGCAGCATGGGTCGATGTCGCTGATCGGCAAGGATGGCGTCATGGTCATGCGCCAGCCATATGATGTCCGTACCATCGGCCGCGACATCAGCAAGGCGGCAACCTTTCGACGGTTCGGAGCCGCCCCGGAGGGCTCGTTCTCGGAAACGTCGTCGATCGACGGCGTGCGCCGTCTCTACTACTTCAAGCATCTACCGACGCTGCCGCTGATCATCATGGTTGCGGAAGCCGAGCAGGACATCTATGCGGCGTGGCGGCACCGCGCGGTGACGATCGGTGCGCTTGTGGTGACGTTCGGCGCCGCGTTTATTGCGCTGTCCGTCATGCTCGGCGCGCAACTGCGGCGCCGGATGCGCGCGGAGTCCGAGCTTGTGCTGCTGGCGCGCACCGACGGTCTCACCGGCCTGAACAATCGCCGCAGCTTTGGCGAAGTGCTGGACCGGGAGTGGCGTCGCGCACGGCGGGCCAGTTCCATTTTCTCGCTGCTGTTCGTCGACGTTGACCGCTTCAAGGCCTACAACGACATCTATGGCCACCAGGCGGGCGACGACGCGTTGACTGCGGTCGCACGCTGCATCGGCGAAAACATCCGCCGGCCGGTGGATACGGCGGCCCGCTACGGCGGGGAGGAATTCGTGGTGTTGCTCCCCGATACCCCGCAGACGGGGGCCGCCCAGATTGCCGAGCGGATTCGCGCGGCAATCGACAAACTGGCACTCGAGCATGCCGGAAGCGAATACGGGCGCGTCACCGCCAGTATTGGACTGGCGAGTTGGGAGCCGGATCAGGAAGGCGAGCCGAGTGCCGTGATCAAGGCGGCCGACGAGGCGCTCTACTATGCAAAGGCAACCGGTCGGAACAAGGTCGCTACCTTCCAGCCCGCGGCTTGACGGAAACCGGACTCCTCGGTGACCTAGGGTCTGGCGGCTTCGATGACACAAACGCCCCGCTTGGCCGTTGCGGATGCAACGGCCAAGCGGGCGATCAGCCATCCACCGGCTGCGCCGGCGTTTCGAGCTTCAACTGATAGAACGCCGCATCGAGCCAGCGGCCGAACTTGAATCCCGCCTCCGTGATCGTGCCCGAGTGCACGAATCCCAGTTTCGTATGCAGTGCGATGCTCCCGGCATTGGTCGCATCGATACAGCCGACCAGCACGTGCACCTGCGCTTCGCGCGCACGCCGGACCACTTCGCGCAGCAGCAGTTCGCCGAGCCCGCGGCCGCGCTGGTCGCGGTGCACGTAGACGCTGTGTTCCACCGTGTACTTGTACGCGGGGAACGCGCGGAACGTACCCCAGCTCGCGAAGCCGAGCAGCGTGCCCGACGCGTCCACCGCGCCGACGACCGGAAAACCGCCCGCGCGCTTCGTTGCAAACCACGTGACCATCGCTTCCGGCGGGCGCGACCGGTAGTCGTACAGCGCGGTCGAATTCACGATCGCGTCGTTCAGGATCTCGAGGATGGCCGCTGCGTGCTCGGCCTCGCTGCAATCGATCAGGCGCACGTCGTCGCGCTGTTTCGGGGAATTCATAACGGCTCCGGTTGGTTTTGAACGGGGTGCGCACACGGCGCGCGCATCACGCGCTCCGCGCGCCGGCCGCGGACGTGGACGCGTCGCAGATCACGACGACATAGCGCGCGGCATGCGACGACGGGTTGCTGAAGATCAGCGGCCGATCGAGCCGCATGGCCAGACAGTCGCCTTCGTGAAGTTCGTGAAGCTCGCCGCCGAACGTGACGTCGACGCGGCCGCTGATGATCCATATCTGCTGATGCAGCGCGCTGTCGCGTCCGCCGCTGTCGTACGCGACACGCGCGCCGGGCGGGAAATCGACCTCGACGAGCTGGATCGGCGACGGCCAGCCGGGCGGGGACAGGTTGCGCCGCACATAGCCGGACGCCGGATCGCGCCATTCGGCCTGCTGCGCGCGCCGTGCCAGCGGCTGCGCGGGCGTGTCGTCCCGGTCGCCGCCGAACAGCCCTGCCAGCGACACGCCTAGACCTGCCGCGAGCTTGTCGAGCACGACGGCCGTCGGGCTGGCCGACGCGCGTTCGATGAGCGAGATCATCGAACGGCTGACGCCGGAGCGCGCGGCCAGCGCATCGAGCGTGTAGCCTCGAGCAGTACGCAGGTCGCGCACGCGCCGGGCGATGCGCTCGTTGATGCCGGTATCGTCGGCAGCGGTCGTCACGGATTCTTGCATGATGGATTTATTCTCCAGCAAACTGGAATTCAGTGTCAACGGCGCATTGGCAGCGGCCGACCGATGGCGCGACGGCCTTCGAACGCCTTGCCCGGCAGTCACGCGCAGCGTAATATACGAATCGACTACGTTTCGTTTAATTGGGGATATATGGGCATCATCAAGATTTCCGAGCACATGCACGAACGGCTGCGCTCGACGAGTACGGCGTTGAGCCGGTCGATCAACGCACAGGCCGAACACTGGCTGCGTGTCGGGATGCTGGCGGAACTCAATCCGGCGCTGTCGTACGGCGACATCTGCCGGATGCTGATCGAGGCCGAAGCACGGGGCGGCGATGTGGCGCCGGCAGAGCCGGTCGCGCACGGCATCGAGCAGGTGGCGTAATGGCGAAGCGCGAAATCCCGATCCGCGGCACCGCAGAAATCGCCAAGTCGCGCGAGGCCGCGAAGCTCGCGTCGCAGGTGCTGGCGATGATCGCCGAGCATGTGAAGCCTGGCGTCTCCACCGATGAACTGGACGCGCGCTGCCGCGAATACATCGTCGACGTGCTCGGCGCGATACCGGCGAACATCGGCTACCACGGCTATCCGAAGACCCTGTGCGCGTCGGTCAACCATGTGGTCTGTCACGGCATTCCATCGTCACGCCCGATGCGCGACGGCGACATCGTGAACCTCGACATCGCGGTGATCAAGGACGGCTGGTACGGCGATACGAGCCGCATGTATTTCGTCGGCGAGCCGGGCGAACTCGCGCGGCGTCTCGTCGCGGCAACCTACGAAGCGATGCACGCGGGTATCCGCGCGGTGCGTCCGGGCGCGACGCTGGGCGATGTCGGTTATGCGATCCAGCAGGTCGCGCATCGGGAAGGGTTCAGCGTGGTCCGCGAGTACTGCGGGCACGGCATCGGCGACGTCTATCACGACGAGCCGCAGGTGCTTCACTACGGCCGTCCGGGCACCGGCGTGCCGCTGCGGCCGGGGATGATCTTCACGATCGAGCCGATGCTCAACGCGGGCAAGCGCGACACGCGCGTGCTGCCGGACGGCTGGACGGTCGTCACGAAGGACCATTCGCTGTCCGCGCAGTGGGAGCACATGGTCGTGGTGACGGAAACGGGCTTCGAGGTGCTGACCGACGATGCGAAGCCGCAGGCATTGGCGGCGCTTTCCGGCACGCACGCTGCCTGACGCGTGCCGTGCGCCGCGTCCGGCGGCGCGGCGGCGCAAATGAACGGGCCCCGTTGCGGGGCCCGTTTCGTTCGAGGTCACGCGGCGCGATTCGCGCGCGACTGCGGTTATCCGCTGCGTGACGCGAGTCCGCTGCTTAACCGCGCGCCTTCTGCCACGCGTGTTCGACGAACACGCGGCACAGCGCTTCCATCCCTTTGCGGTCCTCGTCGTCGAAGCGCGCGGCGACCGGACTGTCGACGTCCCACACGCCGATCAGCGTGCCGTCGTCGGCCACCAGCGGCACGACGATTTCCGATTCCGATGCCGCATCGCACGCGATATGGCCGGGGAAGTCATGCACGTCGCGCACGACTTGCGTCTCGCGCGTCTGCGCGGCCGTGCCGCACACGCCCTTGCCGAGCGCGATCCGCACGCACGCCGGTTTGCCCTGGAACGGCCCGACCACGAGTTCGGTCCCGTCGAAGAAGTAGAAGCCGGCCCAGTTGAGGCGGTCGAGCGAGTGGTAGACGAGCGCGGAGAAATTCGCCGCGTTCGCGGTCAGGTCGCGTTCGGACTCGACGAGCGCGCGCGCCTGCTCGACGAGCGTCGCGTATTGATCGGCCTTGGAGGCGGTGGGGTCGTTGGACAGCGTGAACATGGCGGGAAGGCGATAGGGGTTGTGAAAATGCGCGATGCGCGTCCCGCAGTCTACGGCACGCGCGTACGGTCTGCAGCGCGCGGTTGCGTGTGATGCGGCGCGCTCAATCGGGCTCGAGCCCGGCAAACCGCTCCGCCAGAAAATCGAGCAGCGCCCGCACCGCGGGCAGCAGCCCGCGGCGCGACGCGAACACCGCGTGCACGATCTCGCGGCGCGGCGCCCAGTCCGGCAGCACGGTCGCCAGTTCGCCGCGCGCGATCTCGTCGCGCACCATCATCGTCGGCAATTGCACGACGCCGACGCCCGCGACCGCCGCCGCGCGCAGCGCGAGCATGCCGCCCGTCACGAAGCGCGGCTGGTGATGGATTTCGGCCTGAGCGCCGTCGGGCCCGCGCAGCCGCCACACGTGCGCGGACTGCGGCACACCGTGATCGAGGCTCGGCAGGCGCGCGAGATCGGCGGGAACCGCCGGCACGCCATGTTCGCGCAGCAGCGCGGGGCTCGCGACGAGGCACTGGCCGCGCTCGGTCAGCACGCGCAGCGCGAGATCGCTGTCCTCGAGCGGCGGCGGGCGCACGCGGATCGCGACGTCGATCCCTTCACCGACCACGTCGACGCGCCGGTTGGTCGCTTCCAGGTGGATCTCGACGCGCGGGCACGCGGCCATGAACGCGGCGATCATCGCGCCGACCAGCGAATCGAGCAGCACGATCGGGCAACTGACGCGCACGATGCCGCGCGGCTCCTCGTGCAGCAGCGCGATCGCCTCGTCGGCCGCATCGGCCTCGACGAGCATCGCGCGGCAATGCGCGTAATAGGTCTGGCCGACGTCGGTGACCGTGAAGCGGCGCGTCGAGCGCTGGATCAGCCGCATCCCGAGCCGCGCCTCGAGCAGCGCGACGCGACGGCTCAGCTTCGATTTCGGCAGGTCCAGCGCGCGCCCGGCCGACGCGAAGCCGCCATGCTCGACGACCTGCACGAAGTAGTAGAGATCGTTCAGATCCCGTTCTTTATCGTTCATGAAATGGAACGCTGAGTGCGATTTTGGCAGTCTACCGGATCGATCGTTCCACCTCTATATTCATGCTCAGGATGCGAAACACGTGTTTCGCCGCAATTTGGAGAGGGCAATGAAGAAGATCCAGGGTGTGTATAGTGCGCCGCGCGGCCATTGGGTCGGCGACGGTTTCCCGGTGCGTTCGATGTTCAGCTACCAGTCTCACGGCGCGCACCTGAGCCCGTTCCTGCTGCTCGATCACGCGGGCCCCGCGACGTTCGAGCCGGCTTCGGCGCCGCGCGGTGTCGGCGAGCATCCGCATCGCGGGTTCGAAACGGTGACGATCGTCTATGACGGTGAAGTCGCGCACCGCGACTCGACCGGCGCGGGCGGCGTGATCGGCCCGGGCGACGTGCAGTGGATGACGGCCGCGAGCGGGATCCTGCACGAGGAATTCCACTCGGAGGCGTTCACGAAGCGTGGCGGCCCGCTCGAGATGGTGCAGCTGTGGGTGAACCTGCCCGCCGCGGACAAGATGGGCGCGCCCGGCTATCAGACGCTGCTGAACGCGGACATTCCCGTGGTCGAATTGCCGGACGGCGCGGGGCGGGCGCGGATCATCGCGGGCGAACTCGACGGGCGGCGCGGCCCGGCCCGTACGCACACGCCGATCGACGTATGGGACGTGCGGCTCGTGGCAGGCGGCCATGCGCGGTTCCCGGTCGCTGAAGGGCACACGCTCGCGGTGGTCGTGCTGAGCGGTACGGTGCAGGTGAACGGCGAGACGGTCGCCCGCGAGGCGCAGTTCGTGCAACTGGGCCGCGAAGGCCGCGACGTCGAGATCGAAGCGAACGGCGACGCGAAGCTGCTGATCCTGAGCGGCGAGCCGATCGACGAGCCCGTCGTCGGTTACGGGCCGTTCGTGATGAACTCGCAAGCGGAGATCCGTACCGCGATCGAGGATTTCAACAGCGGCCGCTTCGGCAAGATGCCGGCATGACGGACAGGCCCCGCGCGATGCGGGGCTTTTTTTTCGCGCGGGCGGACGGCCGCGCGTCGCGCGTGCTTCGAGGCATAATCAGCGGTTGCCGCGCGCCGGCCGGCGCGCCCGAATCAGGACCGCACATGAACGCATCCGCACCCGCCGCATCCCCGAGCGCCGCCGATCTCGACTGGCGCTGGAAATCCTTCGACGCGCTGACGGCGCGCGAAATCTATTCGATCCTCGAAGCGCGCAGCGCGGTGTTCGTCGTCGAGCAGAACTGCGTGTATCGCGACATCGACGACGCGGACCAGGCCGCGTGGCACCTCGCTGCGTACGATTCGGCCGGCCGCCTGGCCGGCTATCTGCGCGTGCTGCTGCCCGATGCGCAGAACACCGACGTGCGCATCGGCCGCGTGCTGACGACCGCCGCGTTTCGCGGCGCGGGCCTCGGCAACGGGCTGCTGTCGCGCGCGCTCGAGCATATCCGCGCGCAGTGGCCGGATACGCCCGTGAGCCTGCATGCGCAGGCCCACTTGCAGCGCTTTTACGGCGCATTCGGCTTCACGCCGAGTTCGGACGTGCACGACGAGGACGGCATCCCGCACGTGTGGATGAGCAGCACGCGCGCGTGATGCGCGACGCGCCGCGCGGCAGTCAGTGCGCGGTGCGTGCCACCGACGGCTGGTCCGTGCGCTGCACGGCCCGTTCCCCGATCAGGCGCCCGCGCGCGGACAGCCGCAGCCAGTGCCGCAGCGCGATCAGCGCGCCGATCACGCTCATCATCGAGCCGGGAATCCACAGCAGCAGGCCGCCGATCTGCTGGTCGCGCAGCGGGCTCAGCCACGTGAACGCGCGGCCGCAGATCGAGTAGATCGGATACAGCTCGTGCGGCGTGAAGAAGATCAGCGCGCCGAGCGCGATCTGCGGCGGGATCGCCGCGACGACGATCAGGATCCGGCGGCCGGGCGACAGCCGCGCGGGCGGCGCGGGGCGCGGATCGACGACGAGCCACCAGAACAGCAGCCCGTCGATCACCATGCTCCAGTTCATCACGCGATAGAGACGCCAGTCGAGCATCGCGATGAAGTGGATCGGCGACAGCAGCCAGAAATAGATCAGCCCGACGAACAGCACGACCGCGACGACGGGATGGAACACCACGTCGAGCGTCGCGCGCACGGGCGCCCACGCGAGCGCGGGGCGCACGAAACGCTGCCGCCAGCGAAACGGGATGCCCGCGCGAATCGCCGCGCCCGGATAGGACAGCGCGATGAAGAACGGCCCGAGGTGGTGCAGCACGAGGTGCTGCGCGCGGTGCAGGAAGAACTCGTGCTCGAAGAAATAGTCGAGCCGCGTATGCAGCGCGATGTAGAGTGCCGTCAGCCCGAACCAGAACGAGAACTGCCGCAGCGGCGACACCTTCGCCTTCTTCACGCCGCGCGCGAACAGCACGGCGGCCGTCAGCACCGCGATGACGACGGTCGGCGACGGTTCCCACGGATCGAGCCAGTACAGGAGGTTCATCGCGCGCGCATCACTTCGCCTGGGCCGGCGACTTCACGGCGAACGGCGTGTCGACCGTTTCGCCGTCGGAGAATTTCAGGCGCAGGTGCACGGTGTCGCCCGGCTTGATCGCGTGCTTCGGCTCCTCGAGCATGAAGTGATAGCCGCCCGGCGCGATGTCGACCTTGCCGCGCGCGGGGATCGTCAGCTTGTCGACCATTTCCATCTTCTGCGTCGAGCCGTTCGAGACGGTCTGGTGCAGCATCGTCATCCCGTAGTCGGGGCTGGCGACATCGACGAGATCGACCGGCTTGTCGCCCGTGTTCACGAGCGTCACGTAGCCGCCGGCCGGCAGCTTGTTCGGCAGCCACCGCACCCACGCGTTCTGCGCGGTGATCGTGCCGGCGGCATAGGCCTGGGCGCCGGCGCACAGCGCGGCGAGGAGGGCGAACGTCTTGAGGGTCGTCTTCGTCTTCATGTCGGAATGCATTCAGGTAGTGGAGGCGGTGTCGATGATCCGGCGCACATCGGCGGCGATGGCGTCGGGCGAGTCGCGGTCGGTCGCGAGCAGGCGCGCGCGGCCGCTCGCGTCGAAGATGTAGACAGCCGAGCTGTGCGTGACTTCGTAGCCGCCGGACGGATCGCGTTTTTCCATCTGGTACGCAACGCGATAGCGTTTCGCGAGCGATTCGATCTGGCGGTCGGTGCCGGTCAGGCCGCGCGCATGCGCGGGGTCGAACGCGGCGACATACGACTGCATCGCCTGGGGCGTGTCGCGCGCGGGATCGACCGAGACGAACAGGATGCGCGCGTCGTTCGCCTGCGGGCCGAGCTTCGCGAGCACTTCCATCAGCCGCGCCATCGTTTCGGGGCAGACATCGGGGCAGTGCGTGTAGCCGAAGTAGACGAGCGCGACGCGGCCGCGGAATGCATCGGCGTCGACGGGACGGCCGTCGCCGCCCGTCAGCGTGAACGACAGGTCGGGCAGGTGGCCGGTGACGTTGGTCAGGTTCCAGCGCGGCTCGTCGTGCGTGCACGCGGCGAGCGCGACGGCGGCGGCGAGGGTCGCGGCCGTGCGGATGATGCGGGAGAAGCGCTGGCGCGGGACGGGACGGGCAGACGGCATCCTAGAACTCGATCGGACGGAATGGTGGCCGGCCGGCGCGGCGCCATGCGTCGCGCGGCAGGCGGTTGCGACTGTAGCGCAATTTGCGCGCCCGCGTCCTTTCGAAACCCGTACGGCGCGGGCGAGCGGGGCAATATGCCGCAGTTGACGCGGCTGGCGGCGCGCTGCCAGCGATGCGCCGGTTTCGCCCAACTCGATGCGCAGGCGCGGTAAGATGCGCACAATTCCATTCGCGCAGCGGCAGCCCGGCGTTTGCCGGCCGCCCCTCACATTATCGAATCGATGCAATCCGTTCCGGCTTCCCTGTCCCTGACCGATACCGCGTTCTTCTTCGACTTCGACGGCACGCTCGTCGAACTGGCGCCGACGCCCGACAGCATTCACGTTCCGCCGTCGCTGCTGACGTTGCTCGACGAGCTGCGCCGCCGCTCGCACGGCGCGGTCGCGGTCGTGTCCGGGCGCGGCATCGACAACCTCGACACGTTCCTGAAGATGCCCGGCCTGCCGATCGCCGGCCTGCACGGCGCGGAGCGCCGCGATGCGAACGGCGACACGCAGCGCATCGGCTTCAACGACGAACGTCTGCTGCGCATCGAGCGCGAGCTCGCGGCCGTCGTCGACCGTCATTCGGGCATGCTGCTCGAAATCAAGGGCGCGGCCGTCGCGCTGCACTATCGCAATGCGCCCGAGCGCGAGGCGGTTGCGCGCGAAGCGGCCGAGCGCCTCGTCGCCGAATATGCGGATGCGTACGTGCTGCAGCCCGGCAAGATGGTGTTCGAGATCAAGCCGAAGGGTGTCGACAAGGGGCGCGCGCTGGCCGCGTTCCTCGACGAGCCGCCGTTCGCGGGCCGCATGCCGCTGTTCGCGGGCGACGACCTGACCGACGAGAAGGGCTTCGCGGTGGTCAACGCGCGCGGCGGCCTGTCGATCAAGGTCGGCGCGGGCGAGACGTCCGCCCGCATGCGGCTCGATTCGGTCGACGCGCTGCACGAGCAGATCGCGTGCTGGCTTGGCGCGGGGCAGCCGCACGCATGAGCCGGCTCATCATCGTTTCAAACCGCGTCGCCCCGATTTCGGAAGGCGAACCGGCGGCGGGCGGCCTCGCGATCGGCGTCTACGATGCGCTGAAGGAGACGGGCGGCATGTGGTTCGGCTGGAGCGGCGAGGTCGTCGCCTCCGGCGCGCCGCAGATCCGCATCGAGGAGCGCGGGCCCGTGACGTTCGCGACCGTCGGCCTGTCGCGCCGCGATTACGACCAGTATTACCGCGGCTTCTCGAATGCGACGCTGTGGCCCGCGTTCCATTACCGCGCGGACCTGATCCAGTACGACCGCCACGAATTCGACGGCTACCGCCGCGTCAACGTGTGGCTTGCGCAGCAGCTCGTGCCGCTGCTGCAGGACGACGACGTGATCTGGGTGCACGACTATCACCTGATCCCGTTCGCACGCGCGCTGCGCGAGGCCGGCGTGAAGAACCGCATCGGCTTCTTCCTGCACATCCCGTTTCCTGCCGCGCAGGTGCTCGTCAACGTGCCGCCGCACCGCGAGCTCGTCGAGTCGCTGTGCGCGTTCGACCTGCTCGGTTTCCAGACCGAGCCCGATCTGCGCGCGTTCTGCGACTACATCGAATTCGAGGCGGGCGGCGAGGTCGAGCGCGACGGCCGCACGGTGCGCGTGCGCGCGTTCGGCCAGACGCTGCGCGCGGCCGCCTATCCGATCGGCGTATATCCGGACGAGATCGCGACGCTCGCGCAGGCGGGCGAACACGGCAAGGCCGTACGCACGCTCGCGACGTCGCTGCGCGGGCGGCAACTGATCATGAGCGTCGACCGGCTCGATTATTCGAAGGGGCTCGTCGAGCGGTTCCGCGCGTTCGAGAAACTGCTCGAACACCAGGCGTCGATCCGCAACCGCGTGTCGTTCCTGCAGATCGCACCGTCGACGCGTGCGGACCTGCGCGCGTACCAGGACATCCGCCTGCAGCTCGAAGCGGAGTCGGGGCGCATCAACGGGCGTTACGCGGAGCTCGACTGGGCGCCGATCCTCTACATCCACCGCCAGTACGACCGCCAGGTGCTGGCCGCGCTGTACCGGCTCGCACGCGTGGGTTTCGTGACGCCGCTGCGCGACGGGATGAACCTCGTCGCGAAGGAGTATGTGTCCGCGCAGAATCCGGACGATCCGGGCGTGCTCGTGCTGTCGCGCTTCGCGGGCGCCGCGCGCGAGCTGACGGGCGCGCTGATCGTCAATCCGATCGATATCGACGGGATGGCCGATGCGCTGTCGCAGGCGCTGACGATGCCGCTCGCCGAGCGGCGCGCGCGTTACGCGGACATGATCGCGCAGCTTCGCGAGAACAACGTGTCGGTGTGGCGCGACAACTTCCTGCGCGATCTGCAGCATGGCTAGCCGGTAGGTCCGGCGCATCGCGCGGCACATTCCGCGCCATCTCGGCCGGCCGTTCCCGGTGCAATTAAAAAAGCCGCAGTGCGTGAAGCACTGCGGCTTTTTTATCGGCTGCGCGCGGACGCGTCAGGCCACACGTTCGCCGGTCGGCGTGCTGCCGTCGGGTGCCGCGTGGTGGCGGCCGTGCTGCTTCGTGAGCAGGTCGCGATACAGGCCGGGGCGGTTGCGCAGTACTTCGGGGCTGCCGTCGTCGATCACCTTGCCGTTGCTCATCACGATGATCCGGTCGAAGTTGCGCAGCGTCGACAGGCGGTGGGCGATCGCGATCACCGTGCGGCCGACCATCAGGCGGTCGAGCGCGCTCTGGATCGCTTCCTCGGATGCGCTGTCGAGCGCCGACGTCGCTTCGTCGAGCAGCAGGATCGGCGCATCCTTCAGGATCGCGCGCGCGATCGCGATGCGCTGGCGCTGGCCGCCCGACAGCTTGACGCCGCGGTCGCCGACGATCGTGTCATAACCTTCCGGCATCGCCTCGATGAACTCCGCGCAGCGCGCGTCGCGCGCGGCGGCGAGCACTTGCTCGCGGGTCGCGTCGGGGCGGCCGTACGCGATGTTGTCGTAGATCGTCCGGTGCAGCAGCGAGATGTCCTGCGGCACGAGCGCGATCGCGTGGCGCAGGCTGTCCTGCGTGATCGCCTTCACGTCCTGGCCGTCGACCTTCACGACGCCGTCCTGCGTGTCGTAGAAGCGCTGCAGCAGCGCGAGCACGGTCGATTTGCCGGCGCCCGACTTGCCGATCAGGCCGACGCGCTGGCCCGGTTCGATATGGAGATCGAAGTGGTCGAGGATCGCACGGCGGTGCGGATACGCGAACGTCACGCGCTCGAAGGCGACGCGGCCGCCCTTGGCCGACAGCGGCTGCGCATCGGAGCGGTCCTGCATCCCGTGCGGCTCAAGCAGCGTCTTCACGGCTTCGGACAGCCGTGCGACGTGCTGCGTGACGTCGACGAGCGCAACCGCGAGATCGCGCGTGCCGTGCAGGATCGTGAAGCCGAGCGAGCTGACGAGCACGATGTCGCCCGACGTCGCGCGGCCCTGGTCCCACAGCCACAGTGCCCAGCCGAGCAGGCCGGCGGACAGCATCGCGGTGATCACCGCGTGCAGCAGGCGCAGCTTCTCAAGATAGAGCAGGCTCTGCTGGCGCGCGTCCATCTCGGCCTTGACCGTCGCGCCGAAGCGCTTCTGCTCGCGCAGGGTCATCCCGAACGCACGCACGAGGCCCATGTTGCCGATCACGTCGACGAGTTCGCCGTCGACCGCCGCTGCCTTTGCCGCGAACGCATGGTGGCGGGCCGAGCCGCGTCCGGCGAGCTTGAACAGGATGACGGACAGCACGGCCGAGCAGCCGAGCAGGCCGGCGGCCATCATCGGATTGACGACGATGATCATCAGGATTGCGCCCATCACCGCGATGCACGGCGGCAGCACGTTCCACGCCATCGTGTTCTCCGACGTGTAGACCGCGTTCGACGTGGCCGTGATGCGGCTCGCGAGCGTGCCCGGCTGCTTTTCCGAGTAATAGGTCGGCGAATGGCCGATCAGGTACTGGAACAGGTCGCGCCGCAGGTCGCCGGTGACCGCGACGAACGTGTGCGCGGCGACCCAGCCGCCGACGCGCCACAGCAGGTTGTCGGCCGCGATCAGCCCGACGAGCAGCGCGAACGCGCTCCACAGCGGGCCCGGATGATGGCGCCCGGTCGCCAGCACGTCGATCAGGTGCTTGATCGCGTATTGCGAGCCGAGCGCGCAGCCGACGGCGGCCACCACGCTGCACAGCACGATGAGGTGGGCGACGGGATGCAGGCGAATGTAGCGGAACAGGAACGCGATCGGCCGGTGCGCGTAGCTCGACAGCTTCGCGTTGTGGGCGTTGCGCTGGGCAGGGGTGAGAGATTCCAAAATATGCGTGCGGTGATTCGGTGGTTGAGCGTTGCGGCTGGATCGCATGCCGGCGTTCGCCCGGACTGAATAATCCGGCATTGTAAACAACGCATGCGTCGCGCTGCGCGAATCTTGCCTTGGCCAGGGGCTCACGATCGATTTTGAGATAAAATCCGGCATCCCGTCCTGCCACATGTGCCGGAATCACGCTGCCGGCAGTCACGGGTGACCAGGATCGCCAAAAGGGCCTTCCACTCTAGAACGGACGCCCAAGTCCGCGGGTTGCAAAGTGTTGCGCCTTTGTAACAAAGTAAAGTGTTTGAAATGTTGTGCGCCGTATCGGGATTAACCCTAGATAATCGGCTCCGGGTTCGGTTCCAGGTTTTTTTACGAACCCCTGTCAACGGGTCTTCGTTTCAAACGTTCTATGCCTGTCGCGTCGCCGACGCTCCTTGAGCCGCGCGGGTTCGACGCCCCCGGCAGGCTGATTCGTCCGATTTTTCGGACGAAATGCATCCAGCCCGGACCGCCGGCAGGTTGCCGACCCAACCTGGTTTTTAGCCGATTTTTTAGGAGTTACGCATGCGAATCGCCCAAATCGCTCCGTTGCACGAAGCAGTTCCCCCGAAGCTGTACGGCGGTACCGAGCGAGTGGTGTCCTACCTCACCGAAGCACTTGTCGAGATGGGGCATGACGTCACGCTCTTCGCGAGCGGCGATTCGCAAACCTCCGCGAAGCTCGAAGCGTGCTGGCCGCAGGCGCTGCGCCTCGACCCGACGATCCGCGACGTGATGGCACCGCACATGCTGCTCCTCGAGCAGGTGCGCCGCCGCGCGGAAGAGTTCGATGTCCTGCACTGCCACATCGACTACTACCCGTTCTCGCTGTTCTCGCGCCAGCCGGTCCCGCATCTGACGACGATGCACGGCCGTCTCGACCTGCCGGAACTGCAGCCGATCTTCAACGCATTCAGCGACGTGCCGGTCGTGTCGATCTCCGACAACCAGCGCATCCCGCTGCCGCAGGCGAACTGGCTGTCGACCGTTTATCACGGCCTGCCGGAAAACCTGCTGACGCCGATCCCGAACGTGAAGCCGAGCTATCTGGCGTTCCTCGGCCGCATCTCGCCGGAGAAGCGCGTCGACACGGCGATCCGTATCGCCGAGCAGGCCGGCCTGCCGATCAAGATCGCCGCGAAGCTCGACAAGGCCGACCGCGCGTACTACGAAGAGAAGATCAAGCCGCTGTTCGCGCTGCCGCACGTCGAGTACATCGGCGAAATCAGCGAGTCCGAAAAGACCGAATTCCTCGGCAACGCGCACGCGCTGCTGTTCCCGATCGACTGGCCGGAGCCCTTCGGCCTGGTGATGATCGAGGCGATGGCATGCGGCACGCCGGTGATCGCATTCAAGCGCGGCTCGGTGCCGGAAGTGATCGACAACGGCGTGTCGGGCTTCGTCGTCGAAGACGAACTGTCGGCCGTCGCGGCGCTCAAGCGCCTCGATACGCTGCCGCGCGAGAAGGTCCGCGCCGCGTTCGAAGCACGTTTCTCGTCGAAGGTGATGGCGCAGAACTACGTGAAGGGCTACGAGGAACTGCTGCGCCAGAAGCGCCGCACCGTGCTCCGCGAAGTCAACGCAAGCTGATTCGCCGGCCGCCGCCGCGCTGCGGTGCGGTGCGCGGCCGTCATCGACGCCCCGTCCGGGTTCCCGGCGGGGCGTTGTCACATCCGCGGCGCGGATCTGTTGTATTCTCGCCGCGCCCGACGCCGCGAACGGCCCATGAAGCGGCCGGGCACGCCATCCGGCAGTCTGTCCAGACGGTAATGTCCCTATAATGGCCGTGCCGTGAAATCCGGCCCCGCACGATCATCCAGAGGAGAGCAGTCTTGGCGAGAACGAAAACCACGCGCGCAGCGCCGGCCCCCGGCGCCGGCGTGATCTTCGCGTTGCGCGCGATCGGTCTCGTACTGCTCGCGCGCTGGCTGTTCTCGATGTCCCAGATGGGCTATCGCGCGTCGCTGTCGGCGATGGTGTCGTCGCCCTGGGCGTTCGTCTATCTCGTGCTGATCTTCCTGCTGCTCGCGTTGCCGGGCGCCGTCGCGCGCGCCGAGCGGCCGTTCCATCCGCTGCCGCAATGGCTGCGCCAGGCGCTGCGCGTCTTCGCGCTGATCGGCTTCCTGTTCGCCGTCTGGTCGATCGGCGCATTCGCATGGGCGGCCGGCTGGCGCCGTGCGCTGCATGCGGTGACGGCGACCAACGGCTGGCTCGTCGCCGCGCCGGCGCTCTATGCGGCGATCGTCTGGATCTGCCGTCCGCGGCCGCTGTGGCGAACCAACGTGGCGGCACGCCGCTTCGCGGTCGGCCGCTACGCGATTTCGCTCGACGTGCTGACGCGCACCGCGATCGTCTGGATGGAAAGCCGCAAGGTCGGCCAGTACGATGCGCGCGAGTTGTCGGTGCGCTGGCCCGGCCGGGTGGCGCCCGTCGCGGGCGATCAGGGCGCGCCGGACGTACAGCCGGCGGCCGTGCCGCCGCGCCGCGGCAGCCTGTTCCGGCGGCCGAAGGTGGAGCTGCTGTGGGATTCGCCGGCGGCCGTCGGCCATAACCGGCAGATCGTGATGCGCGCGCCGCTTGCGACCGAGGGCGACCGCGTCGCGGTGCTCGCGCTCGACGCGGCGCTCAAGCAGATCGTCTGACACGGCTCGCGCACCGGGCGCGGGCGACAAGGAGGCGCAATGATCGTCCGTTGGTTGCTGGCTGCCGTTCACCTGAGCGCGTTCGCCGTCGCGTTTGCCGCGATCGCGGGACGCAACCGCGCGTTGCGCCGGCTCATCGCGTCGGCGCAGGCGGCCGACCTGCCCGGCGTATTCAAGGCTGACGCCGCTTGGGGGCTGTCGGCGCTGGTGTTGATCGTGACGGGGCTGATGCGCGCGTTCGGCGGTTTCGAGAAAGGCACCGCGTACTACCTGCATGAACCGCTCTTTCATCTGAAGATGACCGCGCTCGTGCTGATCCTGCTGCTCGAGGTCGTGCCGATGCTCGGGCTGATCCGCTGGCGTGTCGCCGCGCGGCAGCAGCAGATGCCGGATATCGGCCGCGCGCGCACCTATGTGCGGATCGGTCATTGGCAGGCCGTGCTGCTGGTCGTCATCGTGTTCGCCGCATCGGGGATGGCGCGGGGGATTGGGCTGGCCGGGTAGGTGCGGCCGGCTAGGTGCGGCCGGCTAGGTCTGGCCGGGTAGCGGTAGCCGGATAGGTGCCGCCGGCCAGATCTGGCTCGGCAGGTCCGGCATAGCCGCAAGCAACCGTCCGGATCTCCGTTCCACCTGCACCGCCTCTCGAGCCCGACATCAGCCGGGCCGGCCTCGAACTGCACCATTCCTTCGGATTTCGTCCCGGCCGGGCGAGGCCGCCGCCCGGTCCGTCCATGCTCAGCGCACGAGGCAGGGGCGCTTGTTGTTGAACGTCCACCCCGGAATCAGATACTGCATGGCCGCCGCGTCGTCGCGGGCGCCGAGCCCGTGCTGCTTGTACAGCTCGTGCGCGACCGCGACCGCATCCATGTCGATGTCGATGCCGAGCCCCGGCCGCTTCGGCACTTCCACCAGCCCGTTCTCGATCTTCAGCGGTTCGCGCGTCAGCCGTTCGCCGTCCTGCCAGATCCAGTGCGTGTCGATCGCGGTGACCTGGCCCGGCGCGGCGGCCGCGACATGCGTGAACATCGCGAGCGATACGTCGAAGTGGTTGTTCGAATGCGAGCCCCACGTGAGACCCCAGTCGCGGCACATCTGCGCGACGCGCACCGAACCCTGCATCGTCCAGAAGTGCGGATCGGCGAGCGGGATGTCCACAGCCTGAAGCTGCACCGCGTGGCCCATTTGCCGCCAGTCGGTCGCAATCATGTTGGTCGCCGTCGGCAATCCCGTCGCGCGACGGAATTCGGCCATCACTTCGCGGCCCGAGTAACCGTTCTCCGCACCGCACGGATCTTCCGCATAGGCGAGCACGTGATGCTGGTCGCGGCACAGCCGCACGGCCTCGTCGAGCGACCACGCGCCGTTCGGATCGAGCGTCACGCGCGCGTCGGGGAAGCGTTCGGCGAGCGCCGTCACGGCCTCGATCTCGCTCGCGCCTTCGAATACGCCGCCTTTAAGCTTGAAGTCGTTGAAGCCGTAGCGCGCATGCGCGGCCTCGGCGAGCCGCACGACCGCGTCGGGCGTCAGCGCCGGCTCGTCGCGCACGCGGGTCCAGTCGTCGGTTGCGCCGCTGCCGTCGCGATAGGGCAGCGCGGTCTTGGTGCGGTCGCCGACGTAGAACAGGTAGCCGAGCATTTCGACGCGCTCGCGCTGCTGGCCTTCGCCGAGCAGTGCGGCGACCGGCACGCCGAGATGCTGGCCGAGCAGGTCGAGCAGCGCGGCTTCGAGCGCGGTGACCGCGTGGATCGTCGTGCGCAGGTCGAAGGTCTGCAGCCCGCGGCCGCTCGCGTCGCGATCGGCGAAGGTGCGCTGCACGTCGTTGAGCACCGCGTGGTAATTGCCGACCGGCTGGCCGACGACCAGCGCGCGCGCATCGTCGAGCGTGCGGCGGATGCTTTCGCCGCCCGGCACCTCGCCGACGCCGGTCCGGCCCGCGCTGTCCGTCAGGATCACGAGGTTGCGGGTGAAGAACGGACCGTGCGCGCCGCTCAGGTTGAGCAGCATGCTGTCGTGGCCGGCGACCGGAATCGCTTGCAGGTCGACGATGCGCGGCGTGTCGTGGGAAGGCGAGGCAGTGGCGGCGTTCATGGGCGGCGATGGCGAAAGGGTGGGCAATGCCGTGCGGCAAAAGCTTTGCCGCGCGCGGCGGGAGGTGCGATCATTCGACAACCGACGTGCGCGGCGCGCAAGGCCTGCATGTCGACAGCAAACCCGGAACGGGGTGGGAGCGACAACCGGACCAGCGAAGCGCAGAACGCGAACGCTGGCCGATCGTAACGCATGGGACCGCGCAGGCGCCGGAGCGCCGGCTCGAGTCGACAGGAGATCCGTGCGTCGATCATCAGTCGTCGGATGACTTGTGACGCAGTATAATGAATCATCGGCTTTCGCTCAAACCCCGCGTAAACCCTCGGCTCACATTACGATCATTCTAAAAGGAACCGGCCTCATGTCCGTGCCTACGTTTCCCGCAGCGCCGCGCCGTCGCGCACGCAGCCTCGCACAAGATGTCGTCGACGCGCTGACCGCGCAGATCGAAAACGGCACGCTGCGCCCCGGTGACAAGCTGCCGACCGAAACCGAAGTCATGGCGGCGCAGGGCGTGAGCCGCACGGTCGTGCGCGAGGCGATCTCGCGGATGCAGGCGAGCGGCCTCGTCGAAACGCGCCACGGCATCGGCAGCTTCGTGCTGGAGCCGTCGCGCCGCCAGGCGCTCGGCATCGATCCCGCGACGATCACGACGCTGCGCGACGTGCTCGCGGTGCTCGAGTTGCGCATCAGCCTCGAGAGCGAGTGTGCGAGCCTCGCCGCACAGCGCGCGAACGATACCGACCTCGCCGCGCTGCGGCGTGCGCTCGACGCGATCGCGACGGGCGCGGGCGGCGGCCGCGACACGGCGCAGCTCGACTACCAGTTCCACCTGCAGATCGCGCAGTCCACCGGCAACCGCTATTTCGTCGACATCATGACGCAGCTCGGCACGTCGATCATCCCGCGCACGCGCGTGAATTCGGCGCGCTTCGCCGGCGACGACCTCGAGCGCTACGTCGGCCGGCTCAATCACGAGCACGAGGATATCTACGAGGCGATCGCGCGTCACGACCCGGAGGCCGCCCGCGCCGCGATGCGCACGCACCTCACCAACAGCCGCGAGCGGCTGCGCCGCGCGCACGAGGCGGCCGAGGCCGAGCGCGATACGCAGGCCAACTGATGCGCCGGGCAGTGCGGCCCGCGTTGCCGCGGGCCCGATTGTATTGCGCCAACATCAGTCGTCATACGAGATCGGCGTGACTTCGTCGATCTGCGCGGCCGGACGGCATTTCCGCCGCCGGCCGCCGACACCGCCGATCAGCCTCCCTTCGTCACGATCGTCTTCCACGTGCCGCTCTTCACCTGGTACAGCGTCGACATCCCGCTCTTCAGCGAGCCGTCGTTCGCGAACGAGATGCGGCCGGTGACCCCTTCGAAGTCGACCTTCTTGAGCACCGGGCGATAAACCTTCGGGTCGGTCGAGCCGGCTGCCTGCATTGCCTTGATCGCCGCCCAGGCCGCGTCGTAGCCGAACTGCGCGTACGACAGCACGTCGACGCCGAAGCGCTTCTTGAAGCGCTGTTCGAAATCCTTGCCTTGCGGCAGCTCGTCGAGCGGCCGGCCGTATTCCCACGCCATCGCGCCTTCGGCGGCCGGGCCCGCGATCTTGATGAACTCGTTGTCCTTCACGCCGCCGCCGCCGACGAACTGCGCGTTCAGCCCGAGCTGGCGCATCTGCTTGACGAAGTTCGCGGCGAGCGAATCGAGGCCGCCGAAGAAGATCAGGTCGGGGTTCTTGCCCTTCAGGCTCGTGATCTGCGCACGAAAGTCGACCGCCTGGTTGTTGGTGAACTCGCGGCCGATGATCGTGCCGCCGGCGGCCTTCACGGCCTTCTCGAACTCGTCGGCCTCGCCCTGGCCGAACGCGGTGCGGTCGTCGATGATCGCGATGCGCTTCGCCTTCGTCACGTCGACCGCGTACTTGCCCGCGTTGCCGGCGTTCTGGCCGTCGGTCGCGATCACCATGAACATGTTCGCGAGCCCGCGCGACGTGAGCGTCGGGTTGGTCGCGGCGGGATCGATCACCGGGATGCCGGCCTTGTCGTAGACGACCGACGCCGGAATCGTCGTCCCCGAGTTGAAGTGGCCGACCACGACCGACACGTTCTGGTCGACGAGCGCCTGCGCGGCCTGCACGCCGATGCGCGGGTCGGCCTGGTCGTCCTGCACGACGAGATTGAAGTGCACGGGCTTGCCGGCGATCTGCACCTTCTGCGCGGCGGCGTCGTCGAGCGCGAGCTGCACGCCGTTCTGCAGATCCTTGCCGTAGCCGGCGTTCACGCCCGTGAGCGGCGCGGCGAAGCCGACCTTCACGTCGGTTGCGTCGGCGGCCCGGGCGGCCTGTTGCGAGAGGAGGGCCAGCGCGGATGCAATCGACACCGACAGCAGGGAATGACGGAATTTCATGTGGTTCCTCTTGTTCGATACCTGCGAGTGGGTACCGCACGCGCCCGGGCGGGCCAGGCGCGTGCGACGGGCGGGCGGTTCGACCGCTTCTCGGAATCGGGCGGGGAGGTCGGCATCGTGATCCTCGGAAGAATCTCCCGTCAGGCTCCGCGAAGAGCCCCGATCGCCTCGATTTATAGGTCGCCGATATGCACGGGTCTTGGCAATTTGCCGCGCATTCGATGAGGATTTGCGCACAGCTTCCACGCGTGCGGTGGCGGCCGGTATCGGGAGTTTCCCGTCGCGAACGGAACGGGCGGGGAGGAGGGGGAGCGGTGCGGGGCCAGGACGCGGCCCGGCCCGCCGGGGCCGCGCCGCGTGTGGGACACCGTCAGTCGGACAGCGCGTCCGATGCGGCTTCCGCGTCGCTGTGCGACGAGGTCGTGCGGATCGCCGGGTCGCTCGCGCTCGGGCGGCCCGTCTCGACGTGGCCGGCGAAGCGGCGCTGGAAGCCGAGCGGCTTGCCGTCGCTGACGGTCAGGTCGTACCAGCCGTGGCTGCCACGCAGGTCCCAGTAGTCGTCGACCCGCGCGCCCGGTGCGAGGTCGAACGTGCGCGCGTGGCCGTGGCCGTAAGCGTTCGTGACCTTGAGCCGCACGGCCTTGTGGCCGCGGTTCATCAGGCGCAGCGTGATGTTGCCGTTCGCGACGTCGTAGCCGTAGATCACCTCGGGGTTGACGCTCGCGGGGCCGACCGCCGACGCGGCGGGGCTGCGGAAGTGGCAGTAGAAGCCGTTCGGGCCGTACACGTCGAGGTCGTACAGGCCGAGCGACGGCGCGGGGCTCCACGTGTCGGAGATCCGCTTGCCGGCGTCGACCGTGTAGGCCCACGGGCCGTCGACGCGGTTGCGCGCCTGGACCTGGAACGCCGCGCCGGCGGCGCCGGTGTTCGCGAAGGTCAGCCGGAACTGGCCGCTCGCGTTGTCGATCCGCCCGTGCACGAACAGTTCGTACGGCAGCGCGCGCGCCGGACGCAGGCCATGCTCCTGCTTCGGCAGATGCTGGACGACCGGCGGCACCGGGATGTAGTCGGGGTGACGGTTGCGGTCGGGCGGCGCGTAGCCGCTCGTGTCCGGGAGCTGCGGCCAGCTCGCGTCGGGCGTCGAGAAGTCGAACGCGGACGTCAGGTTGCCGCACACCGTGCGGCGCCACGGCGACACGTTGGCTGCAGTGACCGCATACTGCGCGCCGAACCGCGCCTCGATGAATTGCAGCAGCGACGTGTGATCGAAGGTCTGCGAGCAGACCCAGCCGCCCTTGGTCCACGGCGACACGACGAGCATCGGCACGCGCGGCCCGAGCCCGTACGGGCCGGCCATGTGCGATGCGTCGCCGGCGAACACCTCGTTGGTCGTCTCGACGGTCGACAGCCCGTTGTCGCGCGATTGCGGCGCGAACGGCGGCGGCACGTGGTCGAAGAAGCCGTCGTTTTCGTCGTACGTGATGAATAGCGCGGTCTTGCTCCACACGTCGGGATTCGACACGAGCGCCTTCAGCACCTGCTCGATGTACCACGCGCCGTAGTTCGCGGGCCAGTTCGGGTGCTCGGAATACGCTTCCGGCGCGCAGATCCACGACACCTGCGGCAGCGTGCCGTTCTTCACGTCCTGCTGCAGCACGTCGAACAGCGTGCCGCCCGCGCTGATGTTGGTGCCGGTGCGCGCCTTCTCATACAGCGGCGTGCCGGGCAGCGCGGTGCGGTACTGGTTGAAGTAGAGCAGCGCGTTGTCGCCGTAGTTGCCGATGTACGGGTTTTGCGTCCAGCCCCACGAGCCGTTCGCGTCGAGCCCCGTGCCGACGTCCTGGTAGATCTTCCACGACACGCCGGCCTGTTCGAGCACTTCCGGATAGGTCTTCCAGCCGTAGCCCTTTTCCTCGTTGCCGAGCACCGGGCCGCCGCCCGTGCCGTCGTTGCCGACGTAGCCCGTCCACATGTAATAGCGGTTCGGGTCGGTCGAGCTCGGGATCGCGCAGTGATACGCATCGCAGATCGTGAACGCGTCGGCGAGCTGGTAGTGGAAGGGGATGTCGTCGCGCTTCAGGTAAGCCATCGTCGTGGTGCCCTTGTTCGGCACCCACTGGTCGTAGCGGCCCTTGTTCCACGCGGCGTGCATGTCCTGCCAGCCGTGCGGCAGGTCCTGCAGGAACTGCAGGCCGAGCTTGTCCGCGCCGGGGTGGAACGGCAGCAGTTCGGCCGGGCCGACCGGCTGGTGGAACACCGACTTGCCGTTCGCGAGACGCAGCGCGCGCGGGTCGCCGAAGCCGCGGACACCGCGCATCGTGCCGAAGTAATGGTCGAACGAGCGGTTCTCCTGCATCAGGATCACGATGTGTTCGATGTCGCGGATCGTGCCGGTGTGGCGGTTCGCGGGAATCGCAAGCGCATCGCGGATCACGGGCGGAAACAGGTTCAGCGCGGCGGCGCCGGCGGTGCCGGCGGCGACGCGCAGGAAGTCACGACGGTTCGATCGGGTCATGGTCGTTATCGTGCGGTAAAGGGGGAAGCCGATTGGCGGGACCTACGGGAAGGGCGCGTCCGGGTCGCAGGATGCGGCTGCGCCGGTTCGTGCCGTCGCGAGCATAGCGGGAAATCGGTGTCATTCATGTGAAGTCCGGAAACGTTTGCACGTGTATCGGACCGGCATCGGGACGCGTATCGCCGGCGGTTATGGCGCAGCAGGGAAAGCAGGGAAAGCAGGGAAAGCAGGGAAAGCAGGGAAAGCAGGGAAAGCAGGGAAAGCAGGGAAAGCAGGGAAAGCAGGGAAAGCAGGGAAAGCAGGACAGCAGGACAGCAGGACAGCAGGACGGCGCGCATGCGCGCCGGCGAAGCGGAGGTCGGTGCGGGCGCGTCAGGCGTCCGTCACCCACGCGCCGAACCATTCGCTCGGGCGTGCAATCTCGTCCTGCGCGGCGACGAGTTCGAGTTCGTAGCGGCGCGCATCGTAGGTGGCCTTCACGACCGCGTGCACGGCCGCGAGCGTATGCTCGAACGCGGCGCGCACGGAGTCGCCGCGCAGCCGGCGCGCGACGAACACCGCGCTGGTGAGGTCGCCGACGCCGACCGGATGGCGCGGAAATGCGTACAGCGGACGCTGGCCGATCCACGCTTCGGTTTCGGTGACCGCGAGCATGTTGAAGCGGTCGGCCGGGCTGTTGCGGTCGTGCAGGTGCTTGACGAGGATGATCTGCGGGCCGCGGCGGATCAGCGCGCGGCACGCGTCGACGGCTTCGGCGACGGTTTCGATACGCCGCCCGACGAGCTTCTGCAGTTCGGTGTGGTTCGGCGACATGCCGTCCGCGAGCGCGGGCACCTCCTGGACCATGAATTCCTCGACGCCGGGCTCGGGCCGGATGCCGCCCGTCTGGCCCATCGCCGGATCGCAGAAGTACCACGCGTCCGGATTCATCGCCTTCACCGTGCGGACGATCTCGACTGCCGCGCGCGCCTGCGGCGGCGAGCCGAGAAAGCCGGACAGCACGGCGTCGCAGCGCTTGAGCGCGCCGATCGCGGCGATCCCGTCGACGAGCTGCTCCATCTTCGCGGCATCGATCGCGCTGCCGGCCCAGTGGCCGTACTGCATGTGATTCGACAGCTGGACGGTATTGAGCGGCCAGACGTTGACGCCGAGGCGCTGCATCGGGAACACGGCCGCACTGTTGCCGGCATGGCCGTAGATGACGTGCGACTGAATGCTGAGGACGTTTTTCATGGGAACCCGCCTGCAGGCGTTTCAGGGTCACGTCACACGATACCCGAGTTCGTCGCGCGCGCGGAAGTCGCGCGGCCACCGAGTGTTGCGCGCCGTCGTCAGCCGACCGCGTAGAATCGCGGGGCGCGGCGCCGTCCGGCTGCCCGCGTGCGTTTCCAATCACCGTGACCGCCATGCCTTCGATTTGCAAGATGTTGTCCGTCGCGCGCGCCGCCCTGTTCGGTGCGGGCGTTGCCTTCGCATGCGCGAGCGCCGCCGCCGAGGCCGCCCCGGTGCCCGCCGGCAACGACGGGCCGGCGTACGGCCCGCGCCTGGAAGGCTTCACCTACCCGGAACCCCTGCACCGCTACGCGTTCGTGTCGCAGCGTGAAACCCTCGAGATGATTTACATGGACGTGCAGCCGGCGCACCCGAACGGCCGCACCGTCGTGCTGCTGCATGGCAAGAACTTCTGCGCGGGGACATGGGAAGACACGATCGGCGTGCTGAGCCGCGCCGGCTATCGCGTGATAGCGCCGGACCAGATCGGCTTCTGCAAGTCGTCGAAACCCGATCGCTACCAGTACAGCTTCCAGCAGCTCGCGCGCAACACGCACGCGCTGCTGGAATCGATCGGCGTGAAATCGGCGACGATCGTCGGCCACTCGACGGGCGGGATGCTCGCGATGCGCTACGCGCTGATGTACCCGAAGGCGACCGACCAGCTCGTGCTCGTGAATCCGATCGGCCTGGAGGACTGGAAGGCGCTCGGCGTGCCGCCGCTGTCGGTCGACTACTGGTATGCGCGCGAGCTGAAGACGACGGCCGACGGCATCCGCCGCTACGAGCAGAGCACGTACTACGCGGGCAAGTGGTCGCCGTCGTACGAGCGCTGGGTGCAGATGCTCGCCGGGATGTATCGCGGCGCCGGCCGCGACGCGGTCGCCTGGAACTCCGCGCTGATCTACGACATGATCCTCACGCAGCCGGTGGTCTACGAACTCGGTGCGATCCGCGTGCCGACGCTGCTCATGATCGGCGACAAGGACACGACCGCGATCGGCAAGGATGTCGCGCCGCCCGACGTGCACGCGAAGCTCGGCCGCTATCCGGAACTCGCGAAGCGCACGCAGGCAGCGATCCCCGGCGCGCAGCTCGTCGAATTTCCGGCGCTCGGGCACGCACCGCAGATCCAGGATCCGGACGCCTTCCACAAGGCGCTGCTCGACGCTCTGGAGGCCGCGCACCCGCAGTGATGCGGGGCAGGCCGCCGGCGGCGCGCGCTCGCGCCGTCAGCGCGTTTCGTTCGCGAGTTCGTCGCGGATCTGCGCGGCCAGTTCGAACGAGCGCAGCCGCGCGGCGTGATCGTAGATCTGCGCGGTGACGATCAATTCGTCCGCCCCCGTCTGCGCGATGCGATCGCGCAGCTTGTCGCGCACGGTGTCGCGCGAGCCGACCGCCGCGAACGACAGCGCATGCGCGACGTTCGCGAGTTCGAGCTCGTTCGCCTCGAGCACGTCGACGGGCGGCGGCAGCTTGCCCGGCGTGCCGCGCCGCAGGTTGATGAACTGCTGCTGCAGCGACGTGAACAGGTGCCGCGCCTCATCGTCGGTATCGGCCGCGAACACGTTGACGCCGACCATCGCGTGCGGCTTCGGCCATGCGGCCGACGGCCGGTACTGCGCGCGGTAGATCTCGAGCGCGCGCATCAGGTAGTCCGGCGCGAAGTGCGACGCGAACGCGAACGGCAGCCCGAGCATCGCGGCGAGCTGCGCGCTGAACAGGCTCGAACCGAGCAGCCACACGGGCACGTCGAGCCCCGCGCCGGGCACCGCGCGCACGCGCTGGCCGGGCACCGGCTCCGCGAAGTAGCGCAGCAGCTCGGCGACGTCGTCCGGAAACGAGTCGGCGCTGCCGATCAGGTCGCGGCGCAGTGCGCGCGACGTGGTCTGGTCGGTGCCGGGCGCGCGGCCGAGGCCGAGATCGATGCGCCCCGGATACAACGACGCGAGCGTGCCGAACTGCTCGGCGATCACGAGCGGCGCGTGGTTCGGCAGCATGATGCCGCCGGACCCGACGCGGATCGTCTTCGTGGCGCCCGCGACATGGCCGATCACGACGGCGGTCGCCGCGCTCGCGATGCCGGGCATGTTGTGATGCTCGGCGAGCCAGTAGCGCTGGTAGCCCCAGCGTTCCGCGTGCTGCGCGAGATCGACGGTGTTGCGGAAAGCCTGCGAGGCGTCGGCGCCGGCCGGAATGGGGGCGAGATCGAGTACGGAAAACGGAGTCATCGGATGGCCTTCGAAAGGGGCGCGCGGTGATGCGCTTACGCAACAAATGCCAAGGATTTTGCCAAAGGGTTCCGGAACGTGCTGGGCGCGTACCGATACCCATGCGCGTCGGAGGGATGCAGGGTCGCATTCGATGATTGTTGCAAAAATCAACCCAATCGTTGGTTAATTACCAATCTTTACGGCGATTGGACGTGAATCCGCATCGACCTACAAATTTGCACGAAACGTTTGATTTTCAAGACTGCAATACGCCTGCAAAGTGCTTACGCTAACGTAAACGCGGTTGCGCCTGAATGGTTCGCCGGCCGCACAGCTTTGCTGAAATTGCACAAGTCCGTTTCTCGTACTGCCGAGCGCGGGGTGCCGCAGGCTGATAAAATCCGGCGCCTGCCCATGTTGTGCCGATGGTAGCCATTCGAGTCTTCCCGCATGCCCGTCCGGGTGTCGCGCGGAGATGCGCCATACGAAGCCGGGCATGGCAACACCCGAAAGCGGGTCGTGCCTCCCCCATACACAGACGCTGCTGGAACAAGGAGTCGGGTCGTGCCCGCGTTCGTCGCTGTCCGAATACCGCATCACGCTCAATCACGCTCAAGCGTTCGCCGTGGCGTTCAGGTCGCCGGGAGGCGTCGCGCATGACGCCGACCGCAACGCTGCTCGACTGGCTCCTGATCGCGTTCACGCTGGCCGCGGCCGGCTACGCGCTCGTCGCCGCGTTCGCGCCGCAGCCGCGCACGCCGCGCACGGCCGCGCGCGACGGCTACGAGCCGGTCAGCGTGCTCAAGCCGCTGTGCGGCGCGGAGCCGCACCTGTACGAAAACCTCGCGACCTTCTGCGAGCAGCGCCATCCGCGCCATGAAGTGCTGTTCGGCGTCGCGTCGGCGGCCGATCCGGCCATTGCCGTCGTCGAGCGGCTGCGCGCCGACTATCCCGAGTGCGACATCACGCTGGTGGCCGACTCGCGCGTGCACGGCAAGAACCTGAAGGTCAGCAACCTGATCAATCTCGCCGAGCGCGCGAAGTACGGCCGCATCGTGATCGCGGACAGCGACATCGCGGTGAAGCCCGACTATCTGGAGCGCGTGACGGCGCCGCTCGCCGACGTGTCGGTCGGCGTCGTCACGTGCTTGTATCATGCGCGCAGCGTCGGCGGGTTCTGGACGCGGATCGGCGCGCAGTTCGTCGACGCCTGGTTCGCGCCGTCGGTGCGGATCACGCATCTCGGCCGCTCGAGCCGCTTCGGCTTCGGCGCGACGCTCGCGCTGACGCGCGACACGCTCGACCGGATCGGCGGCTTTCTCGCGCTGAAGGACGAGCTGGCCGACGATTTCTGGCTCGCCGAGCTGCCGCGCCGCCTCGGGCGGCGCACCGTGCTGTCGGAGGTCGACGTCGCGACCGACGTGATCGAGCCGTCGTTCGGGCCGCTTTGGCACCGCGAGACGCGCTGGCTGCGTACGATCCGGTCGCTGAACCCGGCCGGCTTCGCGTTCCTGTTCATCACGTTTACCGCGCCGTGGCTCGCGATTGGCGCGGCGCTCGCGCTGCGTCTCGACGGAACCTTCGCCGGCACGCTGGCGGGCGGGGCGGCCGCCGTCGGCGCATTCGGGCGGCTCGTGCTGCATGCGCGCGGCGAGGACGGCTGGCGCGCGTTCTGGCGCGACCTGCCGCTCGTCGCGGTGCGCGACACGCTGCTCGCGCTCGAGTGGCTCGCGGCGGTGTTCGGCACGCACGTCGTGTGGCGCGGCGCAAGGATGACGGTCGTCGGCGGCGAACGCGCGACGGCGGCCGTGGAAGCGGTGGACGGCCGCTAGGGCCGCTCCCGGACGAACCCGGCCCGAGGGCCGACACGCGCTGTGCGGCGAAGCTGCGCGACGCGACATGACAGAGAGGCGGGCGCCGGCAGGGCGGCCCGCGGTTTTTTGACTGAATCGTTGAATCGAAACGAACTATGCAGGCTACCGGAGCATTCATGAAAACGCTGTTCTTGCAGGCCCCTTCGTATGACGGCTTCGACGGCGGAGCCGGCTCGCGCTATCAGGCGAAGCGCGAAATCCGTTCCTTCTGGTATCCGACGTGGCTCGCGCAGCCGGCCGCGCTCGTGCCGGGCAGCCGCGTCGTCGACGCACCGGCCGACGGCCTGTCGGTCGAGGAGACGCTGAAGATCGCGAACGACTACGACCTCGTGATCATCCACACGAGCACGCCGTCGTTCCCGACCGATGCGATGTTCGCGCAGGATCTGAAGAAGATGAAGCCGTCGATGCTGGTCGGCATGGTGGGCGCGAAGGTGATGGTCGATCCGCACAACTCGCTCACGGCGAGCGAGGCAATCGACTTCGTGTGCCGCGAGGAATTCGACTACACCTGTAAGGAAATCGCCGAAGGCAAGCCGTTCCCCGAGATCAAGGGCTTGAGCTGGCGCGCGAAGGACGGCTCGATCGAGCACAACGAAGCGCGTCCGATCCTCGAGAACATGGACGAACTGCCGTTCGTCGCGCCCGTCTACAAGCGCGACCTGAAGATCGACAACTACTTCATCGGCTACCTGAACTACCCGTACGTGTCGATCTACACGGGCCGCGGCTGCAAGTCGCGCTGCACGTTCTGCCTGTGGCCGCAGACGGTCAGCGGCCATCGCTACCGCACGCGCTCGGTGGAGAACGTGCTCGCGGAAGCGAAGTGGATCCGCGACAACATGCCGGAAGTGAAGGAACTGATGTTCGACGACGACACCTTCACCGACGACCTGCCGCGCGCCGAAGCGATCGCAATCGGTCTGGGCAAGCTCGGCATGACGTGGTCGTGCAACGCGAAGGCCAACGTGCCGTACAAGACGCTGAAGGTCATGAAGGAAAACGGCCTGCGCCTGCTGCTGGTCGGCTTCGAATCCGGCGACGACCAGATCCTCGTGAACATCAAGAAGGGCGTGCGCACCGATTTCGCGCGCCGCTTCAGCGCGGACTGCAAGAAGCTCGGCATCAAGATCCACGGCACCTTCATTCTCGGCCTGCCGGGCGAGACGCAGGAGACCATCAAGAAGACGATCGAGTACGCGAAGGAAATCAATCCGCACACGATCCAGGTCTCGCTCGCCGCGCCGTACCCGGGCACGACGCTCTACAAGCAGGCCGTGGAAAACGGCTGGATGGAAGAGAACAAGACCATCAACCTGGTGAGCAAGGAAGGCGTGCAGCTCGCGGCGATCGGCTATGCGCACCTGTCGCGCGACGAGATCTATCACCACCTCGAGCAGTTCTATCGCCAGTTCTACTTCCGTCCGTCGAAGATCTGGGAGATCGTCCGCGAGATGCTGACGAGCTGGGACATGATGAAGCGCCGCCTGCGCGAAGGCGTCGAGTTCTTCCGCTTCCTGCGCGCGCACGAGGCCTGATTCGTGGCGACGCAGCGGGCGGCGCGGGCGCTGATCTTCACCGCGGACGACTTCGGGCTGCACCCGCGCGTCAACGCGGCGGTCGAGCGTGCGCACCGCGACGGCGTGCTGAACGCCGCGAGCCTGATGGTCGGTGCGCCCGCCGCGCAGGATGCGATCGAACGCGCGCGGCGGCTGCCGTCGCTCGCGGTCGGCCTGCACCTCGTCCTCGCGGACGGGCCGGCCACGCTGCCCGCGCATGACATTCCCGCGCTCGTCGGCCCCGACGGGCGGTTCGGCGACGCGATGGCGAAGGACGGCTGTCGCTTCTTTTTCCTGCCGCACGTGCGTGCGCAACTGCGCCGCGAGATTCGCGCGCAGTTCGACGCGTTCGCGGCGAGCGGCCTGCCGCTCGACCACGTGAACGCGCACAAGCATTTCCACCTGCATCCGACCGTGCTGTTGATGATCATCGAGATCGGCCGCGACTACGGGCTGCGCGCGGTGCGGCTGCCTTACGAGACGAGTGCGCCCGCGCTGCTCAAGCCGTGGATCGCGCTCGTGCGCGCACGGCTCGACCGCGCGGGGCTCGCGCACAACGACTACGTGGTCGGGATCGAACACACGGGCGCGATGGACGAGGCCGTGCTGCTCGATGCGCTCGCCACGCTGCCGCCGGGCGTCGGCGAGATCTACTGCCATCCGGCCGAGGCCGGCGACGGCCCGATCACGCCGACGATGGCCGGCTACCGTCCGGTGGACGAACTCGATGCGCTGCTGTCGCCGCGTGTCGCCGCCGCGCTGAAGGCGGCGGGCGTCGCGACCGGCGGCTTTGCCGACGTGTTCGGCCAGCGTGCGGCGCAGCGCGGCGCGCACACGCCGCGCGCACCGGGAGCGCAGCCGTCATGACCAAATGGATCAAGTGGCTCGGCTGGCCGATCGGCATCGGCATCTTGCTCGCGCTGGGGCTGCACGAAGGCATCGGCGACGTGTCGCAGATGCTCGCGCGCGCCGGTTACGCGCTGCTGTGGCTCGTGCCGTTCCACGCGCTGCCGCTGCTGCTCGACGCGTATGCATGGCACCAGCTGCTCGACCGGCGCAGCTCGCTGCCGTTCCTGTGGTGGATCGCGACCGTGCGCGAGGCCGTGAACCGGCTGCTGCCGGTGGTCGGGATCGGCGGCGAACTCGTCGGCATCCGGCTCGCGCGCTGGCAGGTACCCGACGCGAGCCGCGTGACGGCGTCGGTGATCGTCGAGGTGCTCGTGACGATCGTCGTCCAGTATGCGTTCGCGGCGCTTGGCCTCGTGCTGCTGCTGTCGACGACGGACAACATGGGCGGCGGCACGATCGGCCTCGCGCTGCTGCTGACGCTGCCGTTGCCCGTGCTCGGCGTCGTGCTGATGCGGCGCGGCGGCATCTTCCATGCGATCGAGCGTTTCGCGGGCCGCCTGCTCGGCGATTCGCACCGGCTGCTGCAGGGCGTCGACGGCCGCCGGCTCGACGCCGACATCGACGGGCTGATGTCGCGCACGGGCCTGCTGTTCAGCGCATTCTTCTGGCAGCTGGCCGGCTACGTGCTCGGCGCGCTCGAGATCTACTGGGCGCTCGCGCTACTCGGCCATCCGGTATCGATCGGCGGTGCGATCGCGATCGAGGCGATGACGCAGGCCGTGCGGCATGCGGCGTTCATGGTGCCGGGCGGCCTCGGCGTGCAGGAGGCGACCGTCGTGCTGCTCGCGCAGATGTTCGGCGTCGATCGCGAGACGGCGCTGTCGCTCGCGCTGGTCAAGCGCGGCCGCGAGGTGCTGTTCGGCTGCGTGGCGCTCGGTTCGTGGCAGCTCGCCGAGCTCGTGCGCGCGCGCCGCCGCATCGACGACGCGCCGCCGGTCGGGCCGCGCGCGCCGCATCCGGCGAGCCGCACGCCCGAAACCGAAGCCGAAACCGAAACGACGCATTGAACACGAGACGGGCCGCGCGCCCGTCTCGCGCTTTTGGCGTCGTGCGGGTATGCTTGCCGCGTGTTTTCTCGACGCGCATTTCTTCCGATGATTTTCCGTTTCCGGCTGCTTCCCGTGACGATGCTGGCCGCCGCGCTGGCGCTGACCGGCTGCGACGACAAGCAAGGTAACCTCGACGTGCAACGCATCAGGGACTTCTTCAACGCGATCAAGCCCGCGCCGCTGCTGCTGAAGGGGCTGAAGGTCGGCGAATCGACCGAGGCCGACGTGCGCGGCACGATGGGCAAGCCCGAGACCGAGCGCGTGTTCACCGACGGCTCGAAGCGTCTCGAATATCCGCGCGGCCCGATGGGCAACCAGACCTGGTTCGTCGATCTCGATGCGAGCGGCCGCTACACGGGCGCGACGCAGGTGCTGACCGCCGAGAATTTCGCGAAGGTGCGCCCCGGGATGAACGAGGACGAGGTGCGGCGCCTGCTCGGCAAGCCCGGCGACATCGCGCAGTATCCGCTGAAGCCCGAGACGGTCTGGAGCTGGCGCTGGCTCGAGGACGGCGTCAACACCGACGCATTCTTCAACGTCCATTTCGGCCCGGACGGGCTCGTCTATACGACTTCGCGCTCCGACATCCTGAAGGGGCGGTGAGCCGGCCCGCGTTCGGCGCTATATCGAAAAAGCGACCGGAAAATTGCAAAAAGTCCGCTTCCCTGCGTGTCATCCGACTGTCAGGAAGCGGCTTTTTTCCTTTTGAAACAGCGGCGTAGGCCGGGCTCGCAATGACCGGACGGGTTGCTGCGGCGCAGCAAACGCGCGCCAGGTGATTTGAGGCAAACAATTTCGCTTGCGACTATCCGCGTCACCCCGGCGCGGGACAGGCATTCGCGTCGGCATCCATTCCAACTCTGGAGGCGCGCGTGTTCCTTTACGGCTTTGGTCCTGTCCTCTGGGCCGGCACCGTGCAGACCATCGAGCTGTCGGTGCTGTCGCTCGCCACTGCGGTGGCGCTGGGGCTGATCGGCGCGGTGGCGAAGCTGTCGCACAACCGGGTGCTGCGAGCGATCGCGACCGGTTATACGACGTTGATCCGCTCGGTGCCCGATCTTGTGCTGATGCTGCTGCTGTTCTACAGCATCCAGATCTGGCTGAACCAGTTCACCGACCTCGTCGGCTGGAGCCAGATCGACATCGATCCGTTCGTGGCCGGCGTGCTGACGCTCGGCTTCATCTACGGCGCGTACTTCACCGAGACGTTTCGCGGCGCGTTCCTGTCGGTGCCGCGCGGCCAGCTCGAAGCCGGTGCCGCGTACGGGATGAGCGGCGCGCGCGTATTCGCGCGGATCATGTTTCCTCAGATGATGCGCTTTGCGCTGCCCGGGATCGGCAACAACTGGCAGGTGCTCGTGAAGGCGACCGCGCTGGTGTCGATCATCGGTCTCGCGGACGTCGTGAAGGCCGCGCAGGACGCCGGCAAGAGCACGTTCAACATGTTCTTCTTCATCCTCGTCGCGGCGCTGATCTACCTCGCGATCACGACCGTTTCCAACCTCGTGCTGATCCAGCTCGAGAAGCGTTATTCCATGGGCGTGCGGCACGCAGAACTATGATCGAGATCCTCCAGGAATTCGGCAAGGCGTTCCTTTACTGGGACGGCCAGCGCCTCTCCGGCCTTGCGGTGACGTTGTGGCTGCTCGTCGCGTCGATTTCGCTCGGCTTCGTGTGCGCGGTGCCGCTCGCGGTCGCGCGCGTGTCGAAGAAGAAGTGGGTGTCGATGCCCGTGCGGTTCTACACGTACGTGTTCCGCGGCACGCCGCTCTACGTGCAGCTGCTGCTGATGTACACGGGCATGTACAGCCTCGAGTTCGTGCGTTCGCATTCGCTGCTCGACGCGTTCTTCCGCAGCGGCTTCAACTGCGCGATTCTCGCGTTCGCGCTGAACACCTGCGCGTACACGACCGAGATCTTCGCGGGTGCGATCCGCGCAATTCCGCACGGCGAGGTCGAGGCTGCGCGGGCATACGGGATGACGCCGTTCACGATGTACCGCCGCGTGATCCTGCCGTCGGCGCTGCGTCGCGCGCTGCCGCTGTACAGCAACGAGGTGATCCTGATGCTGCACGCGACGACCGTCGCGTTCACGGCGACCGTACCCGACATCCTGAAGGTCGCGCGCGATGCGAATTCCGCGACCTACATGGCGTTCCAGTCGTTCGGAATCGCCGCGCTGATCTATCTTGCGGTATCTTTCGCACTCGTCGCGGCGTTTCGCCGTGCGGAGCGCCACTGGCTCGCGTATCTCGCGGCCGGCCGTCATTGATTTCACTTCGAGGAGAGCCAGATGGCCGAGATCACTCAAACGAGCGCTTCCGCTTCCACCAAGCTTGCGGCGGTCGACATCCACAAGCGCTATGGCGACAACGAGGTGCTCAAGGGCGTATCGCTGAACGCGAAGGCCGGTGACGTCATCAGCATCATCGGCGCGAGCGGCTCGGGCAAGAGCACGTTCCTGCGCTGCATCAATTTTCTCGAGCGGCCGAATGCGGGGCAGATCGTCGTCGACGGCGAGACCGTCCGCACGAAGACCGACCGCGCCGGTGCGCTCGAAGTCGCCGACCACAAGCAGCTGCAGCGTATCCGCACGAAGCTCGCGATGGTGTTCCAGCACTTCAATCTGTGGGCGCACATGAACGTGCTCGAGAACGTGATGGAAGCGCCCGTGCACGTGCTCGGCATTCCGAAGAAGGAAGCCGAGGATCGCGCGCGCGCGTATCTCGAGAAGGTCGGCCTCGCGCCGCGCGTCGAGAAACAGTATCCGTCGCATCTGTCGGGCGGCCAGCAGCAGCGCGTCGCGATTGCGCGTGCGCTCGCGATGCATCCGGACGTGATGCTGTTCGACGAGCCGACGTCGGCGCTCGACCCGGAGCTGGTGGGCGAAGTGCTGAAGGTGATGCAGAAGCTCGCCGAGGAAGGCCGCACGATGATCGTCGTCACGCACGAGATGGGGTTCGCGCGCAACGTGTCGAATCATGTGATGTTCCTGCATCAGGGGCGGACCGAGGAAGAGGGCGATCCGAAGGAAGTGCTGGTGCGCCCGCAGAGCGAGCGGCTCAAGCAGTTCCTGTCGGGCAGCCTCAAGTAACGCGACAAGGCAGGTTTCATACGTGGTACCGGTGTCCCGTCCCGCAGGCGCCACCCGCACGACGCAGGTGGCGATCGTTGCATTGCCGCCCGTGTCGATGTCGGGCGTGGGCCCGATCGTCGACGCGCTGAATCTTGCGAACGAGATCGACGGCCGGCTGCTGTATCGCTGGCAGGTGTGTTCGTGGGACGGGCGGCCCGTGCCGCTCGCGGGCGGTGCGCAGTGGCATGCCGATGCCGCGTTCAACGATGCGATCGCGTGCGACTGGCTGATCGTCGTGACCGAGCGGTTTCAGCAGTTTGCCGACTATCGGCTGTTTCTCGCGAGTCTCGCGCGGGTCGGGCAGCGCACACCGCTCGTGACCGGCATTCATCACGGCGTGTGGTGGCTCGCGATGGCCGGGCAGCTTTCCGGTTATCGCGTGAGCGTGAACTGGGAGACGTATCAGCAGTTCGCCGAGCAGTTCGAGCGGTCGATCGTCACGCAGCAGATCTTCGAGATCGATCGGGATCGCGCGACCTGTGCCGGTGGGCAGACTACCGTTGATTTCATGCTGGCCATGATTGGCCGGGAACATGGTGCCGATCTCGCCGAGAGGATCGCCGATGCGCTCGGCGCGGGGACCTTGCGGAGTGGCGAGGAACGCCAGCGGATTCCTTTCGTTACTGCGCCTGGCGAGCGGCATCCGCGGCTGAACGATGCGTTGCTGTTGATGGAAGCCAATGTCGAGGATCCTTTGACTACCGATGAGATCGCCGAGTTCGTCGGCGTGTCGAGGCGGCAGCTCGAGCGGCTCTTTCGGCAGTATCTCGGGGCGATGCCGTCCAAGTATTACCTCAATTTGCGGTTGCTCAAGGCAAGGACGCAGTTGCAGCGCACGAGCAAATCGGTCGTGCAGGTTAGTCTCGCCTGTGGGTTTTCTTCTGCTGCGCATTTTTCCAATGCCTATCGCGAGAGGTTCGGGGTTACGCCTCGGGAGGATCGGCGAGCGTGGCTCGAGAAGCAGACCGGGAGTGAGCCTCGTGGGGGCGCTCTGGTCGAGCGGGGCGGGAAGGATTGATTTTTGGTTCGCTCGCGGTTTTCGTGAAGCACCTGTGATCGTGTCGGTCTATTTGCGTCGCCCCTGCGCGGGGCGGCGGTTACTTTTCTTTGTCTTGCCAAAGAAAAGTAACCAAAAGAAAGGCGCTGTGAGAACGCATGACTTCCCGGTGCCGTGGCCATCAGAGTGGCCCTCGCCTAAGTGTCCGCGCCAGGACAGAACCCGGAGTGGTTCGAGCAATGGTTCCGACACCACTCACCACCCAACAGAGCGGTATACCGCCCGCCAGCTCCATCCTCGCTGCGCTCGGCTGCAAGGTGCTTCAAGTCAGAAGGTGATGGTGTTTGCGGTGACCTTGCCAGGAGGCGTGCGACAAATGGACCGCGACGGCGCACGTCCGATCCCCAAGAGCAGCGATAGGGGTTAGCCGGCAAGACCTAAGTAGGGTGCGACGTATGGCTTGCAATAGAACAGCGTGGTGAGCAACGTTACAACGAAAAACGCTCCGCCCCAGCGACGTCCCGACCATCGTTTATACGCTACCGCATTTAATGTCGCGCATGAGACAGCGGGCCATAACAGCATGGCGAACATGCCCCACAGGAACTTCGCATGCGATGCGCAGTGTTCCATGTCGTTGCAACCTGTCGCATGTGATTTCACCTCGGGCCAATGGATGTGATTGAGGGCATAGATGGTCACCCATGTGACGAGCAAACCCCATACGAACCCTAGTACAGCGAGCGCCATACGTTTCATTTCACTTCCCAGAAAAGGATTTCTTTGGAATTGGCAAGGTCGGAGAACCAGTTGTTGTTTGTCAGTGGGTTTCGGAATCGCGACATGCCAATGCGGAAGCGTAAGAAACTCACGACGGATGGCGTAAGCGTGTCCTTGTTCCACAGGTCGATATGACCGCCGCTTAGTGCGTCGGCTGAGTCGCCATCCTGTCGCCAGTAGCCGAAAAAGTAGATGATACCGGTTCGGTTTTTTACCTTGTCTTGCCAATCTAGGCCAGTGATGTTTTCAGGCTTGCCAAGCCCAAGGAACGGACGAAGCTTTAACCAGTCAGCCAGCTCGTACGCGCGCGTCGCTGTCGATTTGCCGCCAAGCATCAGACGGCCTAGCGTCTTCTTCCCCGGCATCGGCTTCAACACATTTTGCGAAAACGACTTCATGTCGCTTCCGATGCTGTGAAACGTGACGCTCATGCGAATGGCGCATTGATTTTCATATTCGCCAGTGGGGTCGTCGTAGGGGTCTTTCTTCGGGTACGCGTTCCAAAGCTCTTGAAAGGACAGCGCTTGAAGCTGTACAGATTTCTTTGATTTTGGTGTGTCGTTCGTGCGGACCTTCGTGGATGGATTAGGCATAGCTTATCCGTTGTGTCTTTTTGCAATTGCTTCGTCTCCCCAATAGACGGTGTAGTCTCCGGATCCGTCGCCGGTGTGGACGCGCGGTAGCTCGCAGCTCGCATCGAGCACGCCGGAATGGACGCGGCCGTCTGCCGTTTCGATGTAATAGGGGTAACCTTCCGGCCCGTGGGCAATACTGCCGCTAGTCTTCGCTTCGACCTGTTCATCAAATGCACCTTTCTTGATCGACACGACGCGACCCGTTATCGTTCGGCTCGAAATGACCTCCCCGAGGCCTTTTAGCCCATCATCACACCATGCTTCACCGGCAAGCAGAGCAACGATGTTCGGCGGAGTCGGGCACCCGCACAGGACAGTATCGCGGTCTAGTGCGACTTCTCCCTGAAACTTGAGCCGATATGGCCCGCCAGCCTTTGCGATGATGCCGGTGCTTTGACATGCAGTGCAGAACGCACTGCCGCCAATCAAGGCTGCTTGATGCCCGTGGACCAGGAACGGTGGCCCGCTGTATGAGTTGATTGTTCCGCCGCTTGAAAGACTATCGCCAACAACCGCAATTCTTCTATTCATCGTTTGGCCCTCGCGGAAAGTCACAATCGTATCGGCACGACGTAAGGGTGCATCTCGATATTGTTCGAGGCGCTTGAGACGGAGTGATCGCGCTGGGTGTGCAATTTGCCGACCGGTGCTCATTTGTTCCGTGTCATCAAGCAATGTGCCGACTGCGTTATTCCTCGTTCGCCGGCTGCGTCATTCTTGTGGGCTGTGAGAATGACAGGCTGCCTATGCATAGGATTCGTGGCGTCGCGTGCGCGCCGTGATTCCCGGAACTGATCGACCAACAGCTCCGCTTGAGAGATGTGTACCCTGCAGCCGAGCATAGCGAGGATGGAGCTGGCGGGTGGTATACCGCTCTGTTGGGTGGTGAGTGGTGTCGGAACCATTGCTCGAACCACTCCGGTCTCCTGACTGGCGCGGACACTTAGGTGCGATCCACTCTGATGACCACGGCACCGGGAAGTCATGCGTTTTCCGAGCGCCTTTCTTTTGGTTACTTTTCTTTGGCAAGACAAAGAAAAGTAACCGCTGCCCCGCGCAGGGGCGACGCTAATAGACCGACAAGTCAACAGGTGCTTCACGACAAACACAGGCGAACCACCAAAAAAACCACCCTGACACCAAAACCCACAGCCCCCCGCCCGGAAGGGCAAAATAGCAGCAGAAAAAGGGGCTTCCGATAGAACCCGTCGCAATTCCGCAAGACGCTTGCGTCACCCTTACCTAAACTTGATCCTGTTGAACCCTCTTACGAAACCGAAAGGAACGACCATGACGACCTCGACCGTGACCCGCCAGACATTCGACGAAGTGATGGTGCCGGTATTTTCCCCCGCCCCGTTCGTGCCGGATCGCGCAGAGGGCTCCCGCGTGTGGGACACGGCCGGCCGCGAGTACGTGGATTTCGCGTGCGGCATCGCGGTGACGTCGCTCGGCCACGGCCACCCGGAACTGCTGAAGGTCCTGGACGAACAAGGCCGCAAGCTCTGGCACATCGGCAACGGCTACACGAACGAACCGGTGCTGCGCCTCGCGAAACGCCTCGAATCGCTGACCTTCGCCGACCGCGCATTCTTCGCGAACTCGGGCGCGGAAGCGAACGAAGCCGCACTGAAGCTCGCACGCCGAGTCGCATTCGATCGCCACGGCGCCGACAAATTCGAAATCATCTCGTTCGTGCAGTCGTTCCACGGCCGCACGTTCTTCACGGTGAGCGTCGGCGGCCAGCCGAAGTACTCGGAAGGCTTCGGCCCCGTGCCGGCCGGCATCAAGCACCTGCCGTACAACGACATCGAAGCCGCGAAGGCGGCGATCGGCCCGCAAACCTGCGCGGTGATCGTCGAGCCCGTGCAGGGCGAAGGCGGCGTGATTCCGGCCGATCCGGCCTTCCTGAAAGCGCTGCGCGAAGCGTGCGACGCCAACAACGCACTGCTGATTTTCGACGAAGTGCAAACGGGCGTCGGCCGCACGGGCCAGTTCTACGCGTACATGGACACGGGCGTCACGCCGGACATCCTGACGACCGCGAAGGCGCTCGGCAACGGCTTCCCGATCGGCGCGATGCTGACGACGAACGAACTGGCCGCGCACTTCAAGGTCGGCGTGCACGGCACGACGTACGGGGGCAACCCGCTCGCATCGGCGATCGCCGACAAGGTCGTCGAACTGATCGGCGACCCGGCGCTGCTCGAAGGCGTGCGCGAACGCAGCGTGCGCCTGAAGGGCGCGCTCGAACGCATCAACGCACGCTTCGGCATCTTCAAGGACATCCGCGGCAAGGGCCTGCTCGTCGGCGCGGAACTCACCGCCGCGTTCGACGGCCGCGCGAAGGACTTCGTCAACGCAGCCGCCGAGAACGGCCTGATCATGCTGATCGCCGGCCCGAACGTGCTGCGCTTCGTCCCGTCGCTGGTGATCCCGTTCGACCTGCTCGACGAAGGCGTCAAGCGCTTCGAGAAGGCGGTCGAACAAGTGCTCGCCGCGCAGGAAGCCACCGCGCGCTGATCGGCGCACCCATCGCAGACAGGAACGACGATGCTATTTGTTCGCCCCGGCAAACTCACGGATCTCGATGCGCTCGCGCACATGGCGCGCACCGCGCAGCCGGTCCTGCACTCGCTGCCGCACGACCGTGCGGCGCTGGAAGCGCGCGTGGCGCTTTCCGAGGATTCGTTTCGCGCGGACGTCGACTTCGCCGGCGAGGAGTTCTACCTCTTCGTGCTCGAGGATTCGTCGACGGGCAAGCTGCTCGGCACGGCGAGCATCGTGGCCGCGGCCGGTTACTCGGAGCCGTTCTACGCGTTCCGCAACGACGCACTGATCCACGCGTCGCGCGAGCTGCACGTGAACCGCAAGATCCACGCGCTCACGATGTCGCACGAGCTGACCGGCAAGAGCCGGCTCGCCGGCTTCTACGTCGATCCGTCGCTGCGCGGCGACGCGGCCGCGCACCTGATCTCGCGCGCCCGGATGATGTACATCGCCGCGAACCGCCGCCGCTTCACGCCCGAAGTGTTCACGCTGCTGCTCGGCGTCAGCGACGGCAACGGCGCATCGCCGTTCTGGGAAGCGGTGGGCCGCAAGTTCTTCGGCCGCGACTTCACCGACGTCGACATCGCGTCGGGCGGCCGCAGCCGCACGTTCATCGCGGAAGTGATGCCGGCCTATCCGATCTACGTGCCGCTGCTGCCGGAAGCCGCGCAGCGCGTGCTCGGCGAGCCGAACGAAACGGCACTGCTCGCATACGACATCCATCTCGAGGAAGGCTTCGAACCCGACCGCTTCGTCGACATCTTCGACGCAGGCCCGGTGCTGACCGCGCAGGTCGACCGCACCGCGTGCGTGAAGCACGGCACGGAGCGCGTCGTGCGCGAAGCCGCGCACCAGCAGGGCGATGTCGCGTACATGGTGTCGACGGGCAGCGGCGAATCGTTCCGCTGCGTGCTGACCGACCTGCCGGGCGATGTGGGCGACGCGCCGCTGGCCGGCGACGTGCGCGCGGCGCTCGGTGTGAAGGATGGCGATGTCGTGCGCTGCGTGCCGCTGCACCGCCGCGACGATGAAGATTTGAAGGGAGACGCAGCATGATCGTCGTTCGGGTCGTACAAACGGGCGACGTCGACGCGCTCGTGTCGCTCGCGAAGGAAACCGGGCCGGGCCTGACCACGTTCAAGCCCGACCGCGACGCGCTCGCCGCGCGCATCGAGCGCACGCGCCGCACGCTGGCGGGCGAGGCCGCGCCCGGCGTGGCCGGCTACTTCTTCGTGATGGAAGACTCGAAGACGGGCGACATCGCGGGCGTATGCGGAATCGAATCGCAGGTCGGTCTCGAGCAGCCGTTCTACAACTACCGCGTGAGCACGGTCGTGCACGCGAGCCAGGAGCTCGGCGTGTGGACGCGGATGTCCGCGCTGAACATCTCGCACGACCTGACGGGCTACGCGGAAGTGTGCTCGCTGTTCCTGAGCCCGCGCTATCGCACGGGCGGCGTCGGCGGCCTGCTGTCGCGCTCGCGCTTCATGTTCATCGCGCAGTTCCGCGAGCGCTTTCCGGAACGCATCTGCGCGGAACTGCGCGGCCACTTCGACGAAGACGGCACGTCGCCGTTCTGGCGCGCAGTCGGTTCGCACTTCTACCAGATCGATTTCAACGCAGCCGACTACCTGAGCTCGCACGGCCGCAAGTCGTTCCTCGCGGAACTGATGCCGCGCTACCCGGTATATGTCGACCTGCTGCCGCAGGACGCGCAGGATGCGGTCGGCCTCACGCACCGCGACACGCTGCCGGCCCGCAAGATGCTCGAGGCGGAAGGGCTGCGCTACCAGAACCACGTCGACATCTTCGACGCGGGCCCCGTGCTCGAATGCCACGTGAACGACTTGCGCACAGTGCGTGAAAGCGTCGTCGTACCGGTCGCGATCGGCGTGCCCGACGCGCAGGGCGACCGTCCGCCGACGTCGCTCGTGTCGAACACGTCGCTCACCGATTTCCGCGTCGGCGTCGCGCCGGGCGTGGTCGCGAACGGTTCGTTCGTGCTGTCGGCCGACGATGCCGTCGCGCTCGACGTGAAGGCCGGCGATCCGGTCCGCGTGCTGCCGCTCAAAGTCAAACAGGGATAAACGAATCATGACGGAACTCTTCATCGACGGCGCCTGGGTCGCAGGCTCGGGCCCCGTCTTCGCTTCGCGTAACCCGGGCACCGACGAGATCGCATGGCAGGGCGACAGCGCATCGGCGGCCGACGTCGACCGCGCGGTCGCGAGCGCGCGCCGCGCGTTCGCCGGCTGGTCGGCGCTCGACTTCGAATCGCGCTGCGCGATCGTGAAGCGCTTCGCGGCATTGCTCAACGAACGCAAGGAAGCGATCGCAACCGCGATCGGCCGCGAGACGGGCAAGCCACTGTGGGAAGCACGCACCGAAGTCGCGTCGATGGCCGCGAAGGTCGGCATCTCGATCCAGGCCTACCAGGAACGCACGGGCGAGAAGCGCCAGGACATGGCCGACGGCGTCGCGGTGCTGCGCCACCGCCCGCACGGCGTCGTCGCTGTGTTCGGCCCGTACAACTTCCCCGGCCACTTGCCGAACGGCCATATCGTGCCCGCGCTGATCGCCGGCAACACGGTCGTGTTCAAGCCGTCGGAGCTCGCACCGGGCGTCGCGCGCGCGACGGTCGAAGTATGGAAGGAAGCCGGGCTGCCGGCCGGCGTGCTGAACCTCGTGCAGGGCGAGAAGGACACGGGCATCGCGCTCGCGAATCATCGGCAGATCGACGGGCTGTTCTTCACGGGCAGCTCGGACACCGGCACGCTGCTGCACAAGCAGTTCGGCGGCCGTCCGGAAATCGTGCTCGCGCTCGAGATGGGCGGCAACAACCCGCTCGTGATCGGCGAAGTCGAGGACATCGACGCGGCCGTGCATCACACGATCCAGTCGGCGTTCCTGTCGGCCGGCCAGCGCTGCACGTGCGCGCGCCGCATCTTCGTGCCGCAGGGCGCGTTCGGCGACCGCTTCCTCGCGCGCTTCGCCGACGTCACGTCGAAGATCACGGCCGACGTGTTCGATGCCGATCCGCAGCCGTTCATGGGCGCGGTGATCTCGGCGCGCGCGGCCGCGAAGCTGGTCGACGCGCAGTCGCGCCTGGTCGAGCAGGGCGCGAAGCCGATCGTCGCGATGACGCAGCGCGATCCGCGCCTCGGTTTCGTGAACGCGGCGATCGTCGACGTGACGGGCGTGGCGAACCTGCCCGATGAAGAACATTTCGGCCCGCTCGCGCAGATCGTTCGCTACGCGACGTTCGACGAAGCGATCGAGCGCGCGAACGACACGGCGTTCGGCCTGTCCGCCGGCCTGCTGGCCGACGACGCGCGCGTTTGGGAGCACTTCCGCCGCACGATCCGCGCCGGGATCGTCAACTGGAACCGGCCGACCAATGGCGCCTCGTCCGCCGCGCCGTTCGGCGGCACGGGCCGCTCGGGCAACCATCGCCCGAGCGCGTACTACGCGGCCGACTATTGCGCGTATCCGATGGCGTCGGTGGAAAGCACGCAACTGACTTTGCCCGCGAGCCTGTCGCCGGGCCTGCATTTCTGATCGAGGGAACGACGATGAACGCACAAGAAGCCAATTTCGACGGGCTCGTCGGCCCGACCCACAACTACGCCGGGCTGTCGTTCGGCAATGTGGCGTCGCTCAACAACGAGAAGTCGGCCGCGAACCCGAAGGCCGCCGCGAAGCAGGGGCTGCGCAAGATGAAGCAGCTCGCGGATCTCGGTTTCGCGCAGGGCGTGCTGCCGCCGCAGGAGCGGCCGTCGCTGCGCCTGCTGCGCGAGCTCGGCTTCTCGGGCAAGGACGCGGACGTGATCGCGAAGGCCGCGAAGCAGGCGCCCGAACTGCTCGCCGCGGCGAGCTCGGCGTCGGCGATGTGGACCGCGAACGCGGCCACCGTCAGCCCGTCGGCCGACACGAGCGACGGCCGCGTGCACTTCACGCCGGCGAACCTGTGCAGCAAGCTGCATCGCGCAATCGAGCACGATGCGACGCGCCGCACGCTGTCGACGCTGTTCGCCGATCCCGCACACTTCGCGGTGCACGAGGCGCTGACGGGCACGCCGGCGCTCGGCGACGAAGGCGCGGCGAACCACACGCGCTTCTGCGCCGAATACGGCAAGCCGGGCATCGAGTTCTTCGTGTACGGCCGTGCCGAGTATCGCCGCGGCCCCGAGCCGAAGCGCTTCCCGGCACGCCAGACCTTCGAGGCGAGCCGCGCGGTCGCGCATCGCCACGGGCTCGCCGAAGAAGCGACGGTCTACGCGCAGCAGGATCCGGACGTGATCGACGCCGGCGTGTTCCACAACGACGTGATCTCGGTCGGCAACCGCGACACGCTGTTTACGCACGAACGCGCATTCGTCAACAAGCAGGCGATCTACGACACGCTGACCGCCGCACTCGACGCACGCGGCGCGCGCCTGAACGTGATCGAGGTGCCCGACGCGGCCGTGAGCGTGAACGACGCGGTGACGTCGTATCTGTTCAACAGCCAGCTGCTGTCGCGCGCGGACGGCTCGCAAGTGCTCGTCGTGCCGCAGGAATGCCGCGAGAACGCGAACGTCGCGGCGTATCTCGACCGTCTCGCGGCCGGCAACGGCCCGATTCACGACGTGCTCGTGTTCGACCTGCGCGAAAGCATGAAGAACGGCGGCGGCCCCGCGTGCCTGCGCCTGCGCGTCGTGCTGAACGAAGCGGAGCGCGCGGCCGTCACGTCGAACGTGTGGATCAACGACACGCTGTTCGCGTCGCTCGATGCGTGGATCGACAAGCACTATCGCGATCGCCTCGCACCGGAAGACCTCGCCGATCCGGCGCTGCTCGACGAATCGCGCACGGCGCTCGACGAGCTCACGCAGATCCTGCGCGTCGGGTCGCTGTATGACTTCCAGCGCTGAGGTACCGATGCCCGCCGCCGCGCCGCTCGACGACTTTCTCGCGTTCACGCTGGCCGGCACCGTGCCGGCCGTGACCGACGGCGCCTGCGCGGGCGGGGCGGTGCGCTGGTTATGGCTCGGCGACGGGCTGCTCGCGCTCGAACCGGCCGCAACTGACGGTGCGGCGCGCGCGAGCGTGCTCGTATCGGCGGGCGTGCACGGCGACGAGACGGCGCCGATCGAGCTGCTGTCGATGCTGGTGCGCGATCTCGCCTCGGGCGCGCTGCCGCTCGCGTGCCGGCTGCTGGTCGTGCTCGGCAACGTGCCGGCGATGCGTGCCGGCGAGCGTTATCTCGACGACGACCTGAACCGCCTGTTCAGCGGCCGTCACGCGCAGGTGCCCGCGAGCCGCGAGGCGCCGCGCGCCGCGCAGCTCGAATCGGCCGCTGCCGCGTTCTTCGCGGCGGCGCCGGCGGGCAGCACGCGCTGGCACATCGACATGCATACGGCGATCCGCGCGTCGGTGTTCGAGCAGTTCGCGCTGCTGCCGCATACGGGCACGCCGCCGACGCGCACGATGGTCGAATGGCTCGGCGACGCGCGCATCGCGGCCGTGCTGCTGCATACGGCGAAGGGCAATACGTATTCGCATTTCACGGCCGAGCACTGCGGCGCGCTCGCATGCACGCTGGAACTCGGCAAGGTGCGGCCGTTCGGCCAGAACGACCTGACGCGCTTCGCGCCGGCCGACCTGGCCGTGCGTCGACTCGTATCGGGTGCGCGGGGCGGCCATCCGCGGAGCGACGCCGGGGCCGCGTTGCCGCGCGTATTCACCGTGATCGACCAGATCACGAAGCAGAGCGACGCGCTCGAGCTGTTCGTCGCGGCCGACGTCGCGAACTTCACCGCGTTCGCGCGCGGCACGGTGCTCGCGCAGGACGGCGACTACCGCTACACGGTGACGCACGACGAGGAACGGATCGTGTTTCCGAACCCGACCGTGAAGCCGGGCCTGCGCGCGGGCCTGCTTGTCGTCGACACGACGCGCGAGACGCTCGCGGCGCTAGTCTGAGCGCGTGTCCCGACCGATTGCGCGGCCGCACCGGCATGCGGCCCGCGCCTGACAAGCAAGCTGTCGGTATCCCGTCGTCGCCTGCATGCCGCGGCTGACGGTCCGCCGCCCCCGGCCTTGCGTATTTGCGACATCGTCTTGCAAGTTCGGCGGCCGGCACGGCCGGCGCCGCGCACGCACCGCAGCATCGCGCGCCGACGGCCGCTTTGCCATATCGGGCCGCGCGGATTGGTACAATCGCGGCCTTGCGGCTGTTGCGCCGCATCACGGCGCGGCATCGACATTGTCGCGGCCATCTGGCCCTGCAATGATGCAAGCGCCCGTAGTTCCGGAACATTCGAGTATCGAGGAGAGCACCAGATGAAGTTGGATTGGCGTAAAGTGGCCGCGCACGCGGTGGTGGCGGCATCGGTCGTGGCGGCAGGCAGCGCGTTTGCCGCGGATCTGAAGGAGATCCGGTTCGGCGTCGAGGCCTCGTACGCACCGTTCGAATACAAGACGCCCGACGGCAAGCTGACCGGCTTCGACATCGACATCGGCAACGCGGTGTGCGCGAAGCTGAAGACGAAGTGCGTGTGGGTCGAGAACGACTTTGACGGCCTGATCCCCGCGCTGCAGGCGCGCAAGTTCGACGCGATCAACTCGGACATGACGATCACCGACCAGCGCAAGCACGCGATCGCGTTCACCGATCCGATCTACACGATTCCGAACCAGCTGATCGCGAAGCAGGGCAGCGGCCTGCTGCCGACCCCGCAATCGCTGAAGGGCAAGCGCGTCGGCGTGCTGCAGGGCACGATCCAGGAAGCGTACGCGAAGAAGAAGTGGGCGCCGGCCGGCGTCGAAGTCGTGCCGTACCAGACGCAGGACCTGGCCTATGCCGACCTGAAGTCGGGCCGTCTCGACGCGACGTTCCAGGATTCGGAAGCCGGTTCGAAGGGCTTCCTGACGAAGCCGCAGGGTCAGGGCTTCGGGTTCGCGGGCGGCACGGTCAGCGACACCGAGATCCTCGGCTCGGGCGTCGGCTTCGGCCTGCGCAAGAACGACGCGGCGCTGAAGACCGCGCTCGATCAGGCGCTGAAGGACCTGAAGGCCGACGGCACGATCGACAACCTCGCGAAGAAGTACTTCAGCGTGCCCGTGACGCTCAAGTAAGCGTTTCGTTCGATCGCACGATGCAAGCAAACCGGCCGCTCATGCGGCCGGTTTGCTTTTGGAGGCGGGAAACTGTGGAGGGCCGGCCGGCCCCGCGCTACGCGGGAAAGAACCGCCCCAGTTCGCGCGCGAGCTCGTTGAGCACGCTCATCTCCTGCTGCGCGATCTTGCGCGCGGGCTGCGCACCGGCCCAGTCGCCATACAGCAGCGCGACGGTCGTCGTGCCGACCCGCACGGGCAGCAGCACGAACGCGCGCGTGTCGTCGAACGCGTCCAGATACCACGCGGGCAGGCGCTTGAGCATCTTCGGATCCTGCGCCTGCTCGATGAAGATGCCGACCGAATTCGTGATCGCGAGATGAAACACGTCCGGCTCGAAGCGTTCGTCGAAGCGCAGCCGGTCGAGCGCCGTATCGACGCCGGGGCCGAAGCCGAGGCGCGCGGCGAACGTGCCGTCGTCGTGACGCACGAACATCACGGTGCGCGTGAACGCGAGGCCGGCCAGCAGGCTTTCCGACGCGAGCGCGAGCACCTGCGTCAGCACATGCTCGGACGGCAGCGCGCGCAGGTCCGCGAGGCCGGCTTCGAGGCATGCCTCGGGTTCGGCCTGCGCGCGCGCGATCGCATCGGCATTCGCGCGCAGCTCGACGATCTCGCGCATCACGGTGTCGCTCGCTTCCTCGCGCGCGAGCAGGTCGGCGATCTCGACGAGCGCGTCGGACTCCATGTCGAGCTCCGTGCCGTAGTGCTGCGCGAGCGTCGCAATGCGCGCGTCGCGCTGCGGGCTCGCGGGCATCGCGAGCGCGCTCGCGACGTCGGTCGAGCAGCGGCTCACCGCGCGCAGCCAGCGTACGCGGTCGGCCGGGCCGTCGTCGGCTGCATGGCCCGCGTTGCGGTCGTCGTCGTATTCGTCGTCGAACGCGTCGGCGTGGGCCGCGTGATCGTCGTTGGCCATCCCCGCGCGAATCACGTCGGGCAGCCGCCAGCGCGCGGCCGCTTCGAGCCCGATCTCGTCGAAGCCGACGCCGAGCACGTCGATGCACGCGGCCGCGTCGTCGCCGTTCAGCTCGGCCGTGCGCCGGCGGATCCGGTCCCATTCGCTGTCGAGATAGCAGACCACCAGCAGCTTGCCGACCTGGCGCATCAGCGTGCAGACGACGGCTTCCTCGCCGCCGCGCAGCTCGGCGTGCTCGGTCAGCTTGCGCGCGACGCAGCCGGACAGCAGCGCGCGGTTCAGTTCGAGCTTCGCGTCGATGCGTCGCGGCGTGCTGTGGTGGAAATGGTCGACGAGCTTCAGTCCGACGACGAGATGGCCGACCGCGTCGAGGCCGAGCACCATCAGCGCGCGGGTGACGGTCGTGATGTTGCCGCCGAACGCCATGTACATCGCGGAGTTCGCGAGCCGCAGCACTTTCTGCGTGAGCGCGAAATCCGACAGCACGACGCGTACGAGCGCTGTGAAGTCGAGGTCGTCGTTCTTCATCGCGGCCATCGTCGCGCGCAGCGATTCCGACAGCAGCGGGAAGTCGCCCCGTTCGTTCATCCGGGCCCACAGCTTGTCGAGCAACGCGGTGCGGGGCAGGTATTCGGTGGTTGACATACGGATCTGTCCGGTTCGCCGCGCGCGTCAGGCGGCGGCGTGCAGGTGCAGCTGCTGCGCCTCGAAGCGCCGTGCGAGTTCCTCGGACGGCAGCGCCTGGCAGACGAGCCAGCCCTGGATGTGATTGCAGCCCATCTCCGTCAGCAGTTCGCGCTGCGCCTCGGTCTCGACGCCTTCGGCGACGAGCTCGAGATCGAGCGTCTGCGCGAGGCCGACCACCGCCGACACGATCGCGCGGTCGTTGCGCGACGTCAGCAGGTTCTCGACGAAGCTGCGGTCGATCTTCAGCTTCGCGAGCGGGAAGCGCTGCAGGTACGCGAGGCTCGAATAGCCGGTGCCGAAATCGTCGATCGCGAAGCGGATGCCGAGATCGGTCAGCTCCTCGAGCAGCCCCTTCGCGTGCGCGGGGTCGTGCATCAGCAGGCTTTCGGTGATTTCGAGCACGATGCGGCGCGGGTCGATGCCCGTCAGCGCGATCGCCTCGCGCACGCTCTGCGTGAAGCGCGGGTCGCGGAACTGCTGCGGCGACACGTTGACCGCCACGTACTGCAGCGCGAGCCCCTGGCGGTCCCATGCGACGAGCTGCATGCACGCGGCCTTGAGCACCCAGTTGCCGAGATAGTTGATCAGGCCGATCGATTCGGCGAGCGGAATGAAGGTCGCCGGCGGCACGAGGCCGTGCACCGGATGGCGCCAGCGGATCAGCGCCTCGACGCCGACCACCGCGCACGACTGGCTGTGCGTGATCGGCTGGAAATGGAGCGAAAACTCGCCGTTGCGCACGCCGTCGTACAGGTCGGCTTCGAGCTTCAGCCGTTCGGCGTCGGCCGGATCGTCGACGGGCGCATGGAACGCGAGCGCGTTGCCGCCCGATGCCTTCGCCTGCGCGAGCGCGTGGTCGGCGCGGCGCAGCAGCGGGCTGTGGTGCTGCGCGCGATGCGGCGCGGCACGCTCGTCCGGATAGAGCGCGATGCCGATGCTGGCGGACAAGTGCACCGTCTGCCCCTGGTACACGTAGGGTTCGCGCACCGCGGCCTGCAGCCGGCGCGCGAGCGCGTCGGCTGCATTGCTCGCCTGCACGCGGTCCGGCGCGCCGAGCACGACCGCGAACTTGTCGCTTGCGACGCGCGCGAGCCGTTCGTTCGGCGTGGCGAGCGCCTTCAGCCGCTGCGCGGTTTCGCGCAGCAGCGTGTCGCCCGCGTCGTAGCCGAGCGCGCGGTTGATCCGCTGGTAGTCGTCGAGATCGAGCAGCAGCAGCGCCGCGCAGGTGCCGTCCTCGTCGGCGGTCTGCTGCGCGCGCATCAGCGCGGGCACGAGCGCGGACAGGTTGTCGAGCCCCGTCATCGGATCGTGGTGCATCTCGTACGTGAGGCGCGCCTCGAGCGCGCGCCACGACGATACGTCGAACGCCGCGATCGCGAAGCCGTCGACCCCGTGGTGGCGGCTCTTGAACGCACGGATCTCGACGTCGAGCGGGTAGGTCAGCGACTTGACGATGCACATCGTCGCCTTCTCGACCTGGCCCGAATGCGCGGCGCGTGCAAGCAGGCCTTCGAGCGCCGCGGTATCCTGTTCGGCGATCAGGTCGCGCAGCGTCAGCGTGTGCAGGTAGTCGCGGTGGTAGCCGATGAAGCGCAGGCTCGCGTCGGACACGTACAGAAAGCGCAGCTCGCGGTCGACATGGGCGAGGAAATCCACCGTGCCGACCGTCTGTTCCAGCCAGTTGCGCACGGAGTCGTCGCGCCGCGGCGCGCCGGCGCGCGCGGGCATCAGCGCGCCGCCCGACCAGGCGAAGCGGCGCAGCGTATGCAAGGCGCTGCGCCAGGAGCCCTTGCGTGACGTCTGTTTCCTGTTGGCTTCCATGTTTCTCGCTGACGTGAAGGGCTGGAACCGGTTGTCCGGAAGGAATAACGGCAGACTGTGGGAAATCTTTAACGGGCCGGGCGCGGATGGCGCTGCCGCGCAATCCGATCATGCACGCGCGTTCGACAGGCGAACGCTGGCGTGGCCTACATCGAGGCTGACTTTATAAGAAATGAGGACGCAGATGAAGCGAAAACTGTTGCTGGGCGCCGCGGCGGCGCTGGTGGCCGGCCATGCGCTGATGGCGCAGGCGCAACTGAAGCCGGGCGCCGCGGCGCCGGACTTCACGACGCAGGCGTCGCTGGGCGGCAAGACTTACACGTACTCGCTCGCCGATGCGCTGAAGCATGGGCCGGTCGTGCTGTATTTCTACCCGGCCGCGTTCACGAAGGGCTGCACGATCGAGGCGCATGCGTTCGCGGATGCGGTCGACCGTTACAAGGCTTACGGCGCGACGGTGATCGGCGTATCGGCTGACAATATCGACACGCTGACGAAATTCTCGGTGAGCGAGTGCCGTAGCAAGTTCCCGGTCGCGGCCGACCCGGACGCGAAGATCATCCGCGAATACGACGCGAAGCTGCCGGCGCTCGACCGCGCGAACCGCGTGTCCTACGTGATTTCGCCGGAAGGGAAGATTCTGTACGAATACACGAGCCTGTCGCCCGACAAGCACGTCGAGAACACGCTGGCCGCCGTGAAGGCGTGGGCCGACGCGCATCCGAAGCAGTAAGCGGCAGGCCCACGCGCAAGCGGCCCGTCGTGCGGGCCGCGGGCACGGGAAAACGCGCCGCCCGCGAGGCGGCGCGCATGGCGCCGCGCTACGCGCGCAATGCCTGCTCGATCGGCACGCCGCCGCCGACGAAGCCGACGATCTTGCGCGAGATGCCGAGCTTGATCGCCTCGATCGCGGCCCACGCGACATCCTGGCGCGATACCGGCGGCGCGGGCTCGACGCGCTCCTCGGTCAGCGCGATCTTGCCGACGCCCGGCGTGTCCGTGAGCGGGCCGGGGCGCAGGATCACGTAGTCGACGCCGGACGCGATCACGCGCTCGTCGCCTTCGCGCTTCATCTGCGAATAGTGGCGCAGCGCGTCGGGGCTCTGCTCGGGCCAGTACGCGGACAGCGAGCTGATCACGACCAGCTTCTGCACGTTGTACGCCAGCGCATACTCGGCCGCGCGGGCGACCGCGTCGCGGTCGATCTGCTCCTCTTCGGCCGCGCCTTCCGATTCGGCCGAGCCGGCCGCATAGATCACGTGCGTGATGCCCTGGAATGCGTGCGAGAAATCGTCCGTCAGATCTGCCTCGACGACCTTCGCGCCCGGCAGCGCATAGCCGTGCCGGCGCACCAGCGCCGTGACCTCGAACTCCGGCTGCTTGAGCAGCAGATCCGCGCAGGCCTGGCCGGTGCGGCCGGTCGCGCCAATCAGCAGTACCTTCGTCGTCATGAAACCGCTCCTTGCTCGATGCGTCATCCTCCCAGATAGGGACGGACGACCGATAACTCAAGTGTAATGTCGAATCGCGGCGGCGGCGCACAGGTAATAAGGGGCGTACCGGCGCGGGCTGTCGGCGAAGGCTTCCCGGTGCAGGCACGCGGCCCCCGCCGACACGGCGCACGTTCGGGCGGTCATTCATTCACACGGATTCGGGAATGACGCGCCGACCGGCTATCATGTGCGCGATGCATTTTTCGACGCTATGTCCTATAACGCGTCGGCCAACCGGTTGGAGTACACATGGCATTACCCCTGGACAACGTCAGCATGGCCGTGTTCTGCGACTTCGAGAACGTCGCGCTCGGCGTGCGCGACGCGAAGTACGAGAAATTCGACATCCAGCCCGTGCTGGAGCGCTTGCTGCTGAAGGGCAGCATCGTCGTGAAGAAGGCCTATTGCGACTGGGATCGCTACAAGGGCTTCAAGGCATCGATGCACGAGGCGAGCTTCGAGCTGATCGAGATTCCGCACGTGCGCCAGTCGGGCAAGAATTCGGCCGACATCCGGCTCGTCGTGGACGCGCTCGATCTCTGCTACACGAAGTCGCACGTCGATACGTTCGTGATCATCAGCGGCGACTCGGACTTTTCGCCGCTCGTGTCGAAGCTGCGCGAGAACGCGAAGAAGGTGATCGGCGTCGGCGTGAAGAAATCGACGTCGGACCTGCTGGTCGCGAACTGCGACGAATTCATCTTCTACGACGATCTGGTGCGCGAGCAGCAGCGCACGCTCGCGAAGCGCGAACAGCAGCAGCGCGCCGGCAACGGCGGCGCGAAGCGGCCCGACGAGCCGTCGCGCAAGCACGACATGGACGCGCGCAAGGCCGAGGCGATCGCGCTGGCGGTCGAGACGTTCGACGCGCTCGCGTCGGAGCGCGACGACGTCGGCAAGATCTGGGCGTCGGTGCTCAAGAGCGCGATCAAGCGCCGCAAGCCGGATTTCAACGAGTCGTACTACGGGTTCCGCGCGTTCGGCAACCTGCTCGACGAGGCACAGGCGCGCGGCCTGCTCGAAGTGGGGCGCGACGACAAGTCGGGCGCGTTCGTGTCGCGGGCACGCCAGCCGGCGGCTGCGGAGCACGTTGCGGCCGGTGGTGAAGGCGCCGCTGCGCACCACGGCACGCGCGCGGCGGAGCCTGCGCGGGCCGGGCGCGAATCGCGGCGTCGCGGGCAGCGGCCGGAAGCGGCCGTGCACGAAAGCGTGCAGGTCGAAGCGCAGGAGGCGGTCGTTGCCGAAGTCGCCGACGCAGCGGCGGTCGCACCTGCCGTCGCGGCCGACACGGCCGATGCGCACGGCGACGCGAAGGACGGCCGCAAGCGCGCACGCAAGAGCGCGGCGAAGAAGACCGGCGCGAAGAAAACCGCCGCCGCGAAGAGCGCCGGCCGTCACGAGGCCGGGCAGCCGGACGACGCCGCGCATGGCGCGGCGCAGCACGGTGGCGACAAGCACGCGCACGGCAAGCATGCCGACGACGCACATCGCGATGCGGGGCAGGGCGACGACCGGCACGCCGCGGTGACGCACGCCGAGCCGGCGGCCGGCGATTTCGGCGGCGAGGTTGCCGCGGCGCAGCCGTCGCATGACGCCGCGCCGGTCGAATCGGCTGCCGAAGCACCGGCCGCTGCCAAGCCGAAGAAGCCGGCCCGCAAGGCGGCGCCGCGCGCGCGTCGTCCGCGCAAGACGGCGGCTACCGAGTAAATAAACCGCAGCCGGGCCCGGATCGTCCGAAACAGGACGGCACCCGGCCCGCGCAATACCGGCCGGCGCAACGCCGGCCGGCCTGCCGAGCTAACCGTTCAGCACATACGGCCGCGTCATCACTTCGAGGAAATGGCCGTCCGGATCGTCGAAATAGACGCCGCGGCCGCCGTTGTGGCGGTAGATGTCGCCGGGTTGCCGCTTGGCCGGATCGGCCCAGTGCGGCAGCCCGCGCTCGCGAATGCGGGCGAACACGCGGTCGAAACCGGCTTCGTCGATCAGGAACGCGTAATGCTGCGCCGTGATCTCCCCCGTCTTTTCGTAAAAATCGAGCGATACGCCGTTGTCGAGCGCGACGACCAGCATCGCGCCGAACGGCGTCGGCGGCGGCAGTTCCAGAAGCTCGGTGAGGAAGCGGCTCGACGCGTGCTTGTCGCGGCACCAGACGATCGTGTGGTTCAACTGGACGTTCATGGCGTGTTCCGGGGAAGGGCACCGGCGGTGGGCATGGAAACACGATAGCCGATCGCCGCCGGTGTTCAAGCGCGGAAAGCGGCCGCCTGACGGGCGGCCGCTGCCATCATTCCCCGGCGACCGCCGGCCCGCCCGGATTCCGGCGGTTGCGCCGCTTTTCGGCCCACACGCGCAGCCGGTCCATGTACAGGTAGACGACGGGCGTCGTATAGAGCGTCAGCACCTGCGATACGACCAGGCCGCCGGCGATCGCGATCCCGAGCGGCGCGCGCAGCTCGGCGCCGTCGCCGCTGCCGAACGCGAGCGGCAGCGCGCCGAGCAGTGCCGCCATCGTCGTCATCATGATCGGGCGGAAGCGCAGCAGGCACGCCTCGTGGATCGCGTCGAACGACGATTTCCGGTTGTTGCGCGTCTGGTCGATCGCGAAGTCGACCATCATGATCGCGTTCTTCTTCACGATGCCGATCAGCAGGATCACGCCGATCAGCGCGATGATGCTGAACTCGGTCTTGAACAGCAGCAGCGCGAGCAGCGCGCCGACGCCGGCCGACGGCAGCGTCGACAGGATCGTGATCGGGTGGATGTAGCTCTCGTACAGGATTCCGAGCACGATATAGACGGCCAGCAGCGCGGCGAGGATCAGGATCGGCTGGTCGTTCAGCGACTGCTGGAACGCCTGCGCGGTACCCTGGAAGCTGCCGACGATCGTCGGCGGCACGCCGACCTGCGCCATCGTCTGGTAGATCACCTGGGTCGCCTGCGACAGCGACACGCCCGGCGGCAGGTTGAACGAGATCGTCGTCGCGACGAACAGCCCCTGGTGGTTGACCGACAGCGGCGTCGTGCTCGGCCCGAACGTCGCGATCGCCGACAGCGGGATCATCGTCGACTTCGACGTCGATACCGACGCGCCCGACGACGCGCTCGACTTGCCGCTGGCCGCGATCGAGTTGAGCGCCTGGTTGCGCGCGGAATCGGACGCGATCGCCGCGGCGCTCTGCGCGGCCGTGCCGGCGCTCGACGTGCCTGCCGACGTCGCGACGTAGGTGCCGGCCGCCGCGTTGGTGGTCTGCGAGCCGTTCGCGCTGCCGCCCGACGTGCTGATCCATACCTGGTTCAGCATCTCGGGGCTCTGCCAGTATTTCGGCGCGACTTCCATCACGACGTGGTACTGGTTCAGCGGGTTGTAGATCGTCGAGACCTGGCGCTGGCCGAACGCGTCGTACAGCGTGTTGTCGATCTGCGCGGGCTTGATGCCGAACCGCGCGGCCGTCGCGCGGTCGATCGTCACCATCGCCTCGAGGCCGCCTTGCTGCTGGTCGGAGTTCACGTCGGTCAGCTCGGGGCGCTTTTGCAGCGCCTCGGTCAGGATCGGCGCCCACTTGTACAGGTCGGCGCTCGAATCGCCGAGCAGCGTGAACTGGTACTGCGCGTTACTTTGCCGGCCGCCGACGCGGATGTCCTGCGCGGCCTGCAGGAACGTGCGCGCGCCCGCGACGTCCGCCAGCGGCGGGCGCAGCTGCTGGATCACCTGGTCGGCCGACAGCTTGCGCTCGGTGCGGTCCTTCAGCGTGACGAACATGAAGCCCGAGTTGGTCTGCGTGCCGCCGGTGAAGCCCGCGACGCTCTTCACGTTCGGATTGCTCTGCACGATCCGCATCATTTCGGAGAACTTCAGCTTCATCGCCTGGAACGACGTCGACTGGTCGGCCTGGATGCCGCCGATCATCAGCCCGGTGTCCTGCTGCGGGAAGAAGCCCTTCGGCACGACGATGTACAGGTAGACGTTCAGCCCGATCGTGGCGAACAGGGTCATCAGGATCAGCAGCGGCCGGCGCAGCGCCCACGACAGCGAACGCTCGTAGCCGCGCTGCATGCGCGCGAAGCCGCGCTCGAGGAAGCGCCCGAAGCGGCCTTCGTTTCGCGGGTCGTGCGACTCGGGCAAGAGGCGCGCGCACATCATCGGCGTGACGGTGAGCGACACCGCGAGCGATACGGCGATCGCGAGCGACAGCGTCAGCGCGAACTCGCGGAACAGGCGCCCGACGATGCCGCCCATCAGCAGGATCGGCAGGAACACGGCGACGAGCGAGATGCTCATCGACAGCACCGTGAAGCCGACCTCGCGCGCGCCGTCGAACGCGGCCTGCATCCGCGACTTGCCGTTCTCGATGTGCCGCGAGATGTTCTCGAGCACGACGATCGCGTCGTCGACGACGAAGCCGGTCGCGACGATCAGCGCCATCAGCGACAGGTTGTCGATCGAGAAGCCGAGCAGGTACATCGCGCCGAACGTGCCGATGATCGAGATCGGCACCGCGACGCTCGGGATCAGCGTCGCGCGCCAGTTGCGCAGGAACAGGAACACGACCATCACGACGAGGCTGACCGCAATCAGCAGCGTGTGCTGGGTGTCCTTCAGCGATGCGCGGATCGTCGTCGACCGGTCGAGCACGGGCGTGACCGTGATGTCGGCCGGCAGCGACGCGGTGAGCTGCGGCAGCGCCGCGTGCACGCGGTCGATCGTCTCGATGATGTTCGCGCCGGGCGAGCGGTACAGAATCACGAGCACCGCGCGCTTGCCGTTCGCGAGGCCCAGGTTGCGCAGATCCTCGACCGAATCGACGACGTCGGACAGGTCGGACAGCCGCACGGCCGAGCCGTTGCGGTATGCGACGACGAGGTCGCGGTATTGCGACGCGTCGGAGGCCTGGTCGTTCGTATAGAGCTGGTAGCGCTGCGGGCCGAATTCGATCGCGCCCTTCGGTGCGTTCGCGTTCGCGGACGCGAGCGCCGCGCGCACGTCCTCGAGGCCGATCCCGTAGTGGAACAGCGCCTGCGGTTCGAGTTCGACGCGCACGGCCGGGTTGGCGGAGCCGCTGACCGACACCTGGCCGATCCCGTCGATCTGCGACAGCGATTGCTGCAGCACCGTCGACGCCGCGTCGTACAGCTTCGCCGGCGACGAGGTTTCCGACGTGAGCGACACGACCATGATCGGCGAATCGGCCGGGTTGACCTTGCGGTAGGTCGGGTTGCTCTTCAGCGCGGCGGGCAGGTCGGCGCGCGCCGCGTTGATCGCGGCCTGCACGTCGCGCGCGGCGCCGTCGATGTCGCGGTTCAGGCCGAACTGCAGGATGATCCGCGCGTTGCCGACCGTGCTCGTCGACGTCATCTCGGAGACGTCGGCGATCGAGCCGAGATGCCGCTCGAGCGGGCTCGTCACGCTGGTCGCGACGGTCTCGGGGCTCGCGCCGGGCAGCGACGCCTGCACCGAGATGGTCGGGAAGTCGACCTGCGGCAGCGGCGACACCGGCAGCTTGATGAACGCGAACAGGCCCGCGAGTGCGACGCCGAGCGCGAGCAGCGTGGTCGCGACAGGGCGGGTGATGAAGGGGCGCGACAGGTTCATGTCGGCACTCGCTGGGCCGCCGCGTATTCCGACGGATGCGTTTTCGGCAGATGGGGGGGCTGCGCCCCCCCACGCGAACGAAGTGAGCGTGGGGGTCGTTTCATTTACGCATCCGTGCGCGTGCCGGCACCGGGGCCGTGGCGTTCGAACCAGCCGCGCACGCGGCGCGCGAGCGAGTCGAAGCCGAGGTAGATCACGGGCGTCGTGAACAGCGTCAGCACTTGCGACACGATCAGGCCGCCGGCGATCGCGATCCCGAGCGGCTGGCGCAGCTCGGAGCCCGCGCCGGAGCCGACGATCAGCGGCACCGCGCCGAGCAGCGCGGCGAGCGTCGTCATCAGGATCGGCCGGAAGCGCAGCAGGCACGCCTGGAAGATCGCCTCGCGCGCCGGCTTGCCTTCGACGCGCTCGGCCTCGAGCGCAAAGTCGATCATCATGATCGCGTTCTTCTTCACGATGCCGATCAGCAGCACGATGCCGATGATCCCGATGATGTCGAGGTCGTGCCCGGTGATCATCAGCGCGAGCAGCGCGCCGACGCCGGCCGACGGCAGCGTCGACAGGATCGTGATCGGGTGGATGTAGCTTTCGTACAGCACGCCGAGCACGATGTACATCGTGATGATCGCCGCGAGGATCAGGAAGATCTGGTTCGACAGCGATGCCTGGAATGCGAGTGCCGCGCCCTGGAAGCGCGTCTGGAACGACGCGGGCAGCGCGATGTCCTTCTCGGCGGCCTCGATCGCCTTGACGGCCTCGCCGAGCGACGCGCCGGGTGCGAGGTTGAACGAGATGGTCGTCGACGGGAACTGCGACAGGTGCGCGACCAGCAGCGGCGACGGCCGCTCGTGGAACGACGCGATCGACGACAGCGGCACCTGGCCGCCGCCGGCCGACGGCAGGTAGATGTCGTTCAGCGATTGCGCGTAGTGCTGCTCCTTCGGTTCGGACTCGAGAATCACGCGGTACTGGTTCGACTGCGTGAAGATGGTCGACACGATGCGCTGGCCGAACGCGTCGTACAGCGCGTTGTCGACGGTTGCCGGCGTGATGCCGAAGCGCGCGGCGCTCGCGCGGTCGATCTCGATGTAGACGGACTGGCCGTTGCTCTGCAGGTCGGTCGCGACGTCGGCGAGCGACGGTTCCTGCTGCAGCCGCGCGACGAGCTTCGGCACCCAGGTCGCGAACTCGTCCGAGTTCGGGCTCGTCAGCATGAACTGGTACTGCGTCGGGCTGACGGTCGAGTCGATCGTCAGATCCTGCACCGACTGCATGAACAGCGAAATGCCCGTGATGTTCGCGACGCGGTGCTGCAGGTCGCGGATGATCTGCGCCGCCGTCTCGGAGCGCTCGTCGCGCGCCTTCAGGTTGATCAGCATCCGGCCGCTGTTCAGCGTGATGTTGCTGCCGTCGACGCCGATGAACGACGTGAGGCTGACGACGTTCGGATCCTTCAGAATCTCGGTCGCGAGCGCCTGCTGGCGTTCGGCCATCGCACCGTACGAGATCGACTGCGGCGCCTGCGTGATCGCCTGGATCACGCCGGTATCCTGCGCGGGGAAGAAGCCCTTCGGTATGTAGACGTAAAGCAGGCCGGTCAGCACGAGCGTCAGCAACGCGACGACGAGCGTCGAGCGCTGGCGGTTCAGCACCCATTCGAGCGCGACCGCGTAGCGCGCGATCACCCAGTCGATCGTCTGGTGCACGCGCGCCTCGAAGCGGTGGCTCTCCGGCGGCGGCGAATGGCGCAGCAGCTTCGCGCACATCATCGGCACGAGCGTGAGCGACACGATCGCCGAGATCACGATCGTCACCGCGAGCGTGATCGCGAATTCGTGGAACAGGCGCCCGACCACGTCGCCCATGAACAGCAGCGGGATCAGCACCGCGATCAGCGACACCGTCAGCGAGATGATCGTGAAGCCGATCTGCCGCGAGCCCTTCAGCGCGGCCTCGAGCCCCGATTCGCCTTCCTCGACGTAGCGCGCGATGTTCTCGATCATCACGATCGCGTCGTCGACGACGAAGCCGGTCGCGATGGTGAGCGCCATCAGCGACAGGTTGTTCAGCGAGAAGCCGGCCAGGTACATCACCGCGAGCGTGCCGATCAGCGACAGCGGCACCGACAGGCTCGGGATGATCGTCGCGTAGACGTTCGCGAGGAACAGGTACATCACCAGCACGACCAGCCCGACCGCGAGCAGCAGCTCGAACTGCACGTCGCGCACGGCCGCGCGGATCATCGTCGTGCGGTCGGTGACGATCTGCACGTCGAGCGCGGCCGGCAGCGTTTCCTGCAGCTTCGGCAACTGCGCCTTGATCGCGTCCACCGTCTGGATCACGTTCGCGCCGGGCTGGCGCTGCACGTTCAGGATGATCGCGGGCTCCGAATTCACCCACGCGCCGAGCTTGGTGTTCTCCGAGCCGGCGACGACCGTCGCGACGTCGGTGAGCATCACCGGGCGGCCGTTCTTGTACGCGACGACGGCGCTGTTGTACTGGTCGGCGCTCGTGAGCTGGTCGTTCGCGTTGATCGTGTAGGCGCGCGTCGGGCCGTCGAAGTTGCCCTTCGGCGTGTTCACGTTCAGGTTCGAGATCGTCGTGCGCAGGTCGTCGAGGTTCATCCCGTACTGCGCGAGCGCGGTCGGGTTCGCCTGGATCCGCACGGCCGGGCGGTTGCCGCCCGACAGGCTGACGAGGCCGACGCCCGCGATCTGCGAGATCTTCATCGCGAGCCGCGTGTCGGCCAGATCCTGCACCTGCGTGAGCGGCAGCGTCTTCGACTTGACGGCGAGCGTGATCACCGGCGCGTCGGCCGGATTGACCTTCGCGTAGATCGGCGGGGCAGGGAGGTCGGACGGCAGCAGGTTGCCGGCCGCGTTGATCGCGGCCTGCACTTCCTGCTCGGCGATGTCGAGCGGCAGGTCGAGCGAGAACTGCAGCGTGATCACCGACGCGCCGGCCGAGCTTTGCGACGACATCTGGTTCAGCGACGGCATCTGCCCGAACTGCCGTTCGAGCGGCGCGGTGACCGACGAGGTCATCACCTCCGGGCTCGCGCCCGGGTAGAAGGTCTGGACCTGGATCGTCGGATAGTCGACCTCGGGCAGCGCGGCGAGCGGCAGGAAGCGCAGCGCGACGAGGCCGGCCAGCATGATCGCCGCCATCAGGAGGGCGGTGCCGACCGGCCGGAGAATGAAGAGGCGGGATGGATTCATCGAGCGGCCCGCGCGTTATCGGGCCGCTGCTTGCGACGCGCCGTGCGGGTGTCCGCCGCGATGGCCGCCGGCGCCCGATGCACCCGACGCCGCGCCGGCGCCGCGCGCGCCCGACGCGCCTTTCGGCTTGTCGGCCGGGATCGAGATCTTCGCACCTTCGCGCAGGCGGTCGGAGCCGTCGGTCACCACGCGCTCGCCGAGCGCGATGCCGCTGACGATGCTCGTGCGTTCGCCGTCGACCGGGCCGGGCTTGACCTTGCGCACCGTCACCGTGTTGTCGGGTTTCACGACGTAGACGAACTGGCCGATCGAACCCGTCAGCACCGCGGACGTCGGCACGATCGTCGCATCGCGCATCACGTCGACGAGCAGCCGCGTGTTCACGAACTGATTCGGGAACAGCATGCCTTCCTTGTTATCGAAGTTCGCGCGCAGCTTGACCGTGCCCGTGCTCGTGTCGATCTGGTTGTCGAGCGTCGCGAGCGAGCCCGTCTCGAGCGGCACCGTGTTGTTGCGGTTGTATGCGGTGACCGACAGCTTCTGGCCCGCGTTCACCTGCTTGAGGATCTGCGGCAGGTTGTCTTCCGACGTCGTGAAGATCACGCTCATCGGCTGCAACTGCGTGATCACGACGATGCCGGTGCTGTCGCCCGGCGTCACGTAGTTGCCGGGGTCGACCTGGCGCAGGCCGACGCGGCCCGACACGGGCGCCGTGATGCGTGCATACGTGAGGTTCAGCTTCGCGGAATCGATCGCGGCCTGGTCGGTCTTCACCGCGCCTTCGTATTGCTTGACGAGCGATTTCTGCGTATCGACGGTTTGCGACGCGATCGAGTCCTGCGACAGCAGCGTCTGGTAGCGCTTCAGGTCGAGGCGCGCCGTCGCGAGCAGTGCCGAGTCGCGCGCGAACGTGCCTTCGGCGTTCTCGAGCGACACCTGGTACGGGCGCGGGTCGATCTGCGCGAGCACGTCGCCTTTCTTGACGATCTGGCCTTCCTGGAACGACACCGACTGCAGATAGCCCGACAACTGCGTCTTCACCGTCACGTTCGCGAGCGGCGTCACGGTGCCGAGCGCGGACAGCACGATCGGCATCTCGCCCTGCGTCGCGGTCGCCACCTGCACCGGCTGCGGAACGTTCGCCATCGCGGCGGGGCCGCCGCGGCCGCGATGGCCGCCGGCGCCGCTCGCGCCCTGGGCCGCGCTGCCGGCACCCGGCTGGGCCGCCGACGTGCGGTTCCACGGGTGCCACCACAGCAGGCCGCCGATGACGACGACCGCGAGCGTCCCGATCATCAGCGTGCGGCGCGGGCGCCGTGCGGCGGGAGATGCGGGATCTTTCGAAGGGGGCGTGGGATTTTGTTCGTTATCCATCGTGTTCTGTCAGGAAGACGGCGCGGCGTGCCGGGAATCGGACTGCTCTTGGCTGCGCGTGGGCGAGCGGTGCCGGGAGGGGGCAACCCGGCTCGGTCCGGTGCCCTCCCGACCCGCGCGGGAAAAGAGCTGTGCGCACCGCGAATGCGGCGCGACGATGGGCATGATCCTACGTGCCGTCCCCGTTACAGTCCAGCGGTCTATCTTTCAACGGGTTACGGTCGTTACAGAACGCGTCGGCACGATGACGGAACGATTACACGCTGATGCGCCGGGCCGGCGCGCCGCCGATCTCGCGGGTGATTTTCGCGATGCATTCGTGCAGTGCGGGTACGACATGTTCCTGTAGCCATTCGGGCGGACACTGGTGCGACGCACCGCCGCAATTCACCGAATAGCGCTGGCCCGACGGGCCGACGAAACCGGCCGCGACCGCATTCAGGCCCTCGCGCCATTCGCCGATCGCGATCGCGTGGCCTTCGCGCATCGCTTCGTCGAGCGCGGGATTGAGTCTTGCGGACACATGCGGCCAGTCGTCGCCCGCCGTCGTGCGCAGCGAGTCGAGCAATTGGCGCCGCTCGTCGTCCTCGAGTGCCGCGAGATACGCGCGGCCGACGGCCGTGCGCGCGATGTCCATTCGCGAGCCGATTTCGAGGCGCGTGACGAGCACGGCCGAGCGCGGCCGGATCACGTCGATCGCGACCATGTCGAGCCGGTCGCGCACTGCAAGGTGCACGGACAGCGACGTGCGTTCGGCCAGCTCGATCATGAACGGCCGCGAACGCGCGCGGATGTCGAAGTTGCGCAGGAAGCCGTGGCTCAGCTCGAGCACCGACGCGGTGAGCACGAAGCGCTCGCTGTCGGGCAACTGGAACAGGAAGCCGGCGCTGACCAGCGTCGCGGTGATGCGCGACACGGTCGGCTTCGGGATGCCGGTCAGTTCGGTCAGCTCGCGGTTGCTGACGGGCGCGTCGGCAGCCGCGATGCGGCGCAGCACGGCAAGGCCGCGGGCGAGCGCGGTGATCTCGTCGGGCGACGATTCACGGTCCCGGGACGCGGAAGGGGTTACAGTTGTCGACACGAGGGATTCTCTCTATTTCCGAAACTCGATTTCAATTTTGTTGGTATTGTAGGACGATTGTCAAAAGATGCATGTTCCATGGGTGAACCGGTCATTGGATGAGATTTTGCGGGTTCACCCTTGGTTTATTAGGAAAACGCTCAAAGGAGCATTGCTGGAAAGTGCATGAGCCGGTGCAAATACCGCTTGACTTGTCGGGCGGAAACGGAAAGAATGTCTCACGTTTTCGAAACATCGTTTCAGGAGTTTAACCGGCAACGGTGTTTCGCGCAGTCTCTCAGGTTCTAGCACGGCCCTCGGAATGGCTAGAACTTTTTTAGCGCCACGGTCTCCGTGGCGCTTTTTTTTGCCCGTCCGCCCGGACGCGTCAGGCCCGTATTATCCCCCGATCGCAGAAAACGCCCGTCCGAACGTCCGACGGAGCATGCTTGCGCGCGATGCATTCGCGGCAGGTTCGATTCGCGCGCGCAAAAAAAAGCGCGATGCCCGCACTGGGCATCGCGCACAAACCGGCGTGGAGCGCCGACGAATGAACGGTGATGAAGAAAGGGGCGCCCGGCCAGGGACGCAAGGCCCCCTCGAGCGAAGCGGTCAGGCCTTCGCGAGCTTGATGCTGGTCTGCTCGGCCGTCAGGTAGCCGACGCTGGCGCCGAAGCGGTCCTTGAAGTTCGCGCGCACGAGCGGGTCGAGCGTCGGCTTGACCTTGTCGTGCAGCGGCGTTTCCCAGTCGCCCGCGTGCTGGAAGTTGCTCATGACGTAGGTCCAGCCGTTGATCTCGTCGACCGCGTGCAGGCCCGTCGATTCGGCGCCGGCCGGGCACGACAGCACGCGCACGAGCGATTTCGTGTCGACGTTGTAGGCCCACAGGAAGTTGTTCACGTGCATGCCCGAGTCTTCGCCGATGAAGAGCGTGCGCAGCTTCTCGGAGAACTTCAGGTTGTCCGGGTTCGCGATCTTGTCCGGGTTCGCGAGGTTGCCGAGCCCGTCGGCCGCGGCGAGATCCTCGCCGACGAGCGCGGCCGGCGCGCCCATGTCGACCGGCACCCATTCGCTGTCGATCGCGCCGCCCGTCGTGTCGCGCTGGCTACCCTTCAGGTTCAGCGCATAGACGGCGCCCGCGGCGATTTTCTTGTCGACCGCGACGTCGCGCGACACCGCGTTGCCCTTGACCATCGACGTCTCGATCCGCGACATCGCCGTATAGACGATCTTGTCCTTCGCGTTCACGGTCGTGCCTTCGAGCTTCGTGAACGCCATGCTGCCGCCGAGCAGCGCCGCGTAGCGGTGCGTCTCCAGGAACGCGGCCGCCTTCTCCATCCCCGGCTTCACGCGCATCCAGTTGAACTTGCCGCCGAAGTGGATCTTCGTGTAGCTCGCATCGTTCGGGTCGGTGGTCGTCAGGTCCATGATGTCCGACGCCTTCAGCGTGTTCGCGAGCGCTTCGATCTCGCTGCTCGTCGCGTGGCCGATCCTGATCCACGTCAGCGTCGCCGTGCCCGCGCCGGCGGACGACGTCTGCGCCCACTTTGCGACGTACAGCGTGCCGGCCGACAGGTCGGCCGCCTTGTCGGCGACGAACATGAACAGGCCGCCGTTGGTTGCGTCGTCGCCCATCATCACGGTGCGCTGGTCCGGCATCACCTGGATCAGCTCGTGCGAGATGCGGCCGAGGCAGTAGTGCTTCTTCACGGTGCCCGTGCCGTCCGCGTTCACGGTGATCTCGGGCAGGTGGCCGTAGTGGTAGGGATTCGCCTTCGTCTCGTCGCCGAACGTGTTCTTGCTGAACGCCTTGAACTGCGCGTCGGTCGCGGCCTTCGTCGCGTCCGGCTCGTACTCCTCGCTCGACAGGTGCGTGCCCCACGGCGACAGGCTCGCACCGCAGGTGATCCACAGGCCGTGCGCGTTCGACGTGTCGACGTTGTGGTACTTGACGACCTTCAGCGCGCCGGTGGCCGGATCCTGGTCGAGCGTGAGCACCGCGATCGGCGACGGCAGCTGGCCGTACTGCGATGCGCTGGCCTGGTCGCGCGTCGTGTATTCGAACTGCACGACCGCGAACACCGTGTTGCCCTTCACGCCGGGCACGTTCGCGTTCTTCAGCGTGAGCAGCGAGCTGCCGTCCGGGCAGTCGGAATAGAACTGGCGCTCCTTGCCGGCTACCGAGCGATCGATGATCGGCTGGTTGTTGATGTCGTAGTAACCGCCCGCGAGCGTCGTGCCGCCCTTGCCGTCCGGCACCATGTCGCCCGTCACGAAGAACGGCCGGTACGCGAGCTTGAAGTTGCGCGACGAACCGTCCGAGAACGACACCGACAGCGTCGAGCCGACCGTCGTCGTGGCCATTGCGGCCGCGTTGTCGAGCGTGGGTGCGGCCATCGCCGAGAACGTCGCCGACGTATAGGCGGCGGCGACCGGGGCCGGCGTCGACGTCGGATTGTCGTCGCCGCCGCAACCCGTCAGCAGGGCCGGCAGCGCGAGGCCGGAAAGGGGAAGCATCGGCGCGCCGGCGAGGATCTTCAGGGCCTGACGACGGGCAGCATTGGGCAACGCGGGCATGTGGAGTCCAGTTTCAGTTGTTGGAAGAATGGCCTTCGCGAAGCGCAAGCAGGCGATCGGCAAGCTCCGCGAAGGCAAAGTGAAAACTGGACGGAAGTGTAAGGACGCTCGATGAAAGTTTTTTGAATCAAAAACGTAATGCTGCGTCGGGCGTTCGTCAGGCACTCAGTCGCGTTCGGGCGTCGCCGAGATCCGGTGGATCGACAGGTCCGCGCCGTCGAATTCGGCTTCGCGGTCGAGGCGCAGCCCGACGGTCGCCTTCAGCGCGCCGTAGACGAGCGTGCCGCCGGCGGTTGCGATCGCGATGCCGCCGAGCGTGCCGACGAGCTGCGACAGGAACGACACGCCGCCGAGACCGCCGAGCGCGGGCAGGCCGAACACGCCGGCCGCGAGGCCGCCGAGCGCGCCGCACATCCCGTGCAGCGGCCACACGCCGAGCACGTCGTCGATGCGCCACTTGTTCTGCACGCAGGTGAACATCGCGACGAACAGCGCGCCGGCCGCCGCGCCCGTGACGAGCGCGCCGATCGGGTGCATCACGTCGGAGCCCGCGCACACCGCGACGAGGCCCGCGAGCGGCCCGTTGTACGTGAAGCCCGGATCGTTGCGGCCCGCCATCCACGCGGCGAGCGTGCCGCCGACCATCGCCATCAGCGAGTTCACGGCGACGAGGCCGCTGATCTTGTCGAGCGTCTGCGCGCTCATCACGTTGAAGCCGAACCAGCCGACCGCGAGCACCCATGCGCCGAGCGCGAGGAACGGGATGTTCGACGGCGGGTGCGCGGCGATCCGGCCGTCCTTCGCATAACGACCGTGGCGCGCGCCGAGCAGCAGCACGGCCGGCAGCGCGACCCAGCCGCCGAACGCATGCACGACGACCGAGCCCGCGAAATCGTGGAACGGCGCACCGAACGCGTGCGTGAGCCAGGCCTGCACGCCGTAGCGTTCGTTCCATGCGATCCCTTCGAAGAACGGATAGATGAAGCCGACGATGATCAGCGTCGCGACGAGCTGCGGATTGAACTTCGCGCGCTCGGCGATGCCGCCGGACACGATCGCGGGAATGGCCGCAGCGAAGGTCAGCAGGAAGAAGAAGCGCACGAGCGCGTAGCCGTTGTGCTGCGACAGCGTGCCGATGTCGTCGAAGAACTCGACGCCGTACGCGATCGTGTAACCGATGAGGAAGTACGCGAGTGTCGACACCGAGAAGTCGACCAGGATCTTCACGAGCGCGTTGACCTGGTTCTTCTTGCGGACCGTGCCGAGTTCGAGAAATGCGAAGCCCGCGTGCATCGCGAGCACCATGACGGCGCCGATCAACAGGAACAGTGTGTCGACGCCGGATTTCAGACCATCCATGCCGTGGTTTCCTTGCGCAAAAAACGGGCGAGGAACGCAAGTATCGAGCCAACTTGGTGAACGGTTGCGTGGAATTGGTGCTCAGGCACCACGTGGCGGGGCATTTCGGTGAATCGCGCCCGGTATTGACGCACGTATGGTTCGGGCCGGGGCCGCACCGTACGCACGCACGTGGTGCGGCGCGTGCGGAACTGGTGCGAATGGGTGCGGCGTGGTGCGGCGGCGTATGCCGTTACGCACCGATCTGGCGCGTCAGTGGCGCACGAACAGTTCTCGCGGCCGGCGCAGCCGCAGTGCGCACGCCGACCAGTACGCGGCGACGGTCGTCAGCCCGAGCGCGGCGAACGAGAGCGCCGCGAAACCCGTGAGCGACTGGCCGTCGCCGTCGGGACCGAGGATGCCTTGCGCGACGATCAGCGCGGCTGTCCAGAAGCCGATCACGGCCTGCGTGAGCAGGCGCGCGGACGTGACGCGGCGCGAGCGCCCGGCTTCGGCCAGGCGGCGCGCCGACGGAGGGCGCAGGCACAGGAACAGGGTGGCGGCGAGCAGCGCGGCCAGGGCGATGAACCAGTCGACGAGGAAAGCCATGACGGAAAAGGGGACACGTACGAAGCGGATTGAAGCGTGTCCACTTTAGTGGCGTCGTGCCTGCGATTGAATCAGACGAATCCGAAATTGAAAGGCATTTTTAATCACGGGTCGTCATTTGGCCTGTTCAACAGGCGGTATCATCGACGTCGGTCCAACCACGAGGCCGTGCGACGCGCGGCCGGAGATTGCTGATGAACATGAAGACATCGCGGGCGCGTCGCGTGCCCGGGTTCGCGCTGGCGGCCGTGGCTGCCGGTGCGCTGCTGTTGCTCGCGGGCTGCGAGAAGTCCGGCACGCCGGTCGCCCAACCCGATACGGCCGCGAGCGCGGCCGCCGATGCCGCGAACAGCGCGGCCAAGGCGCTCGACCAGGTCGCGAGCACCGTCAACCAGCAGCTCAACGCCGCGAAGGCCGGCATCGCGTCCGCGGCGTCGGCCGTGCCGCCGCTGTCCGCGAGCGGCCTCGCGTCCGCCGCGCAGGCGCAGATCGACGCGGCGGCTTCCGCGGTCGTCGCGCATGCGGCTTCCGAAGCCGGAGCGAAGATGGCGGAAGCCGGCAAGAAGCTCCAGCAGTGGAGCCAGCAGAACGCGTCGGGCGCGAAGCCCGCAAGCGGAGAATGACGCAGGCTTGCATGATCCGCAAAATGTAATTATTATAGTTACACATTGTCGCCGGCCGCGGTACGGGCCGGCGTCGCCGAGTGGGTGAGGAATGAATACCAGCAGCCGGTTCGCGTTTGCCGTCCACGTGCTCGCCTTGCTGTCGATGCAGGAAGGCGCGCCGCTGTCGTCCGACATCATCGCGGGCAGCGTGAACACGAATCCGGCGCTGATCCGCCGGTTGCTGTCGATGCTGGCGGGCGCGGGGCTGACCACGTCGCAGCTCGGCGCGGGCGGCGGCGCGCTGCTGGCGCGCGAGCCCGGCGAGATCACGCTGCTCGACGTGTATCGTGCGGTCGACGATGCCCAATTGTTCGCGCTGCACCGCGAGGCGCCGAATCCCGCGTGTCTCGTCGGGCGGCACATCCAGGGCGTGCTGATCGACTACATCGGCGACGCGCAGCGCGCGATGGAGGCATCGCTCGCCACGCGCACGCTTGCCGACGTAACGGCCGACGTGCTGGATTCGGAGCAGCGCAAGCAACACGCGGGGCGCGCCGGCGGGTGAGCGGCGGCAGGCAGAGCGCAGGAGGCCGGGCGGCGCGTGGGTGCGGCGATCGGCGCAACGGGGAATTCGCCTCGTTTTTTTCGGTCTTATATGTAATCAATTTAGTAACATTTTTTCGGAGAATCGATATGACGCAACGTACCTTGAATATCGCGCTGTTCGGCGCCACCGGCATGATCGGCTCGCGCATCGCAGCGGAAGCCGCACGGCGCGGCCATCGCGTGACCGCACTGTCGCGCAACCCCGGTGCGGCCGGCGACGGCATCACGGCGAAGGCGGCCGACCTGTTCGACGCGGCCAGCATCGCGGCCGCGCTGCCGGGCCATGACGTCGTCGCGAGCGCGTACGGCCCGAAGCAGGACGACGCGGCGAAGGTCGTCGCGGCCGCGAAGGCGCTGGTCGCCGGCACGCGTCAGGCGGGCCTGAAGCGGCTCGTGGTGGTGGGCGGCGCGGGTTCGCTCGAAGTCGCGCCCGGCAAGCAGCTCGTCGACAGCGAAGGCTTCCCGGAAGCGTACAAGGCGGTCGCGCTCGCGCACCGCGATGCGCTCGACTACCTGAAGACGGTCGGCGATCTCGACTGGACGTTCTTCGCGCCGGCCGCGCTGATCGCACCGGGCGAGCGGACGGGCACGTTCCGCACCGGCGTCGGCAAGCTGATCGCGGACGCGCAGGGCAACATCTCGGCGGAAGACTACGCGGTCGCGTTCGTTGACGCGCTCGAGCAACGCAGCTTCGTGCGCGAGATCGCGACGGTCGCGTATTGAGCGGTTTGGCGGCCGGTGCCGCGTGAGCGCCGGCCTGGCCCGGGCGCGGCACGCGAGCCGCAACGGACGGTACATGAGGCGATTCCACCTGGACGGGTGGAGTCGCCTTTTTCGTTTGGAGGGACGCGTGCCGGCTCGATCGCCTGCGCGGCGGATTCACGCGTACCGGATTGGTATTTATACCGGTCGACGCGGACAGGCGGTTTCCATATTGTTCCCCGTTATGCAGAATGCATAGAATAAATTTCTATCTACGAGGGACTGGAGAAATGGACGCCATCGATCGCAAGCTGCTGGAGCTGTTGCAGGCGGATGCCACGCTGCCGATCGCGGAACTGGCGCAGCGCGTGAACCTGTCGCAGACGCCGTGCTGGAAGCGCGTGCAGCGGCTGAAGGAAACCGGCGCGATTCGCGCGCAGGTTGCGCTGTGCGATCCGCGCAAGCTCGGGGTCGGCACGACCGTGTTCGTCGCGATCCGCACGAACCAGCACACCGAGGAATGGGCGCAGCGTTTCACGCAGGCCGTGCGCGACATGCCGGAAGTCGTCGAGGTCTACCGGATGAGCGGCGAGACCGATTACCTGCTGCGCGTCGTCGTCGCCGGCATCGACGATTACGACCGCGTCTACAAGCAGCTGATTCGCGCGGTGCCGCTGTTCGACGTCAGCTCGTCGTTCGCGATGGAGCAGATCAAGTATTCGACCGCGCTGCCCGTGCGCGATCATGCCGAGCCGGCCTGACGTGCTGCAGACGCTGCGCCGTTGCCGATCGCGCCGGCGGCGCGGGTTCAGCGGCCGCGCGCCAGTGCGCGCGCACGTTCGTCGGCCAGCGCGTCGCGGCGCACGAAATCCGCGACGAACGGGCTGGCCGGATGGTGATGCAGCGCGTACGGCGTGTCCCATTGCGCGAGCCGGCCGTCCTTCATCACGCCGATCCGGTCGGCGATCGCGAACGCTTCGGCCTGGTTGTGCGTGACCAGGATCGCGGTGTGGCCGGTGCGTTTCAGGATGTCGCGCAGTTCGAACGCGAGCCGTTCGCGCGTATCGACGTCGAGATTCGAGAACGGCTCGTCGAGCAGCAGCAGCTCCGGCGACGGCGCGAGCGCGCGCGCGAGTGCGATGCGCTGCTGCTGGCCGCCCGACAGTTCGTGCGGATAGGCGCCGCCGGATCCGGCGAGGCCGACGAGTTCGAGCAGCTCCGCGACGCGCGCACGGCGTTCGGCCTTCGGCATGCGCCGCAGGCCGAACGCGACGTTGTCGGCCGCGCTCAGGTGCGGGAACAGCGCATAGTCCTGGAACATCATGCCGATGCGCCGCCGCTCGGGCGGCACGTCGAGCGACGGCGCCGCGACGGGCGTGCCGTCCAGCACGATGCGCCCCATGCGCACGGGTTCGAAGCCGGCGATCGCGCGCAGCACGGTGGTTTTTCCGCAGCCCGACGCGCCGAGCAGGCAGCCGATGTCGCCGCGCGGCAGCGCGAGGCTCAGCCCGTCGACCACCGTGCGGCGGCCTTGCGGCGTGTCGTAGCCGAGGTGGAGGTCATCGAGTTCGAGCAGGTTCACGGGTTCAGGCTCCGATCTTGTGGCGGGTGCGGGCGAGCAGGATCACGGGCACGAGCCCGGCCAGCACGATCGCGAGCGCGGCGACCGCGCCTTCCTCATAGGTGCCGCGCGCGGCTTCCGCATACAACCAGGTCGCGAGCGTGTCGAAATTCAGCGGACGCAGCAGCAGTGTTGCCGGCAGTTCCTTCATCGCGTCGACGAACACCAGCAGCGCGCTCGTCGTCAGCGCGGGCCGCAGCAGCGGCAGGTGCACGCGGCGCAGCGTGCCGCCGGCCGTCTCGCCGAGCGAGCGCGACGCCTGTTCGAGCGACGGCGGGATACGCGCAAGGCCGGCCTCGATGCTGCCGGCCGGAATCGCGAGAAAGCGCACGGTGTATGCGATGACGAGCGCGGTCGCCGAGCCCATCAGCAGCAGTCCGTCGCGGCCGAGCACCGCGCCTAACAGCCGGTCGGCCGCCGCGAACGGGATCAGCAGGCCGATCGCGAGCACGGTGCCCGGCACCGCGTAGCCGAGGCCCGCGATCCGCGCACACACGCGGGCAGGGCCCGCGCGGGCGCTGTCGCGTTGCGCGCGCGCGGCCCATGCGACGACGAGCCCGCACGCGAGCGTCGCGGCGGTCGCGGCGGTGGCGATCGTCAGCGTGTTCGCGAGCCCCCTCATCAACTGCGCGGACACGCCGCCGACGAGATGCAGCCGCTTGCCGGTCTCGACCGCGAGATACGCGGCCGGCGCGCCGAAGCCGAGCAGCACGGGCAGCCAGCCGAGCACGGCGGCGCCCAACGCGGCCGTGCCCGTCAGGCGGCGCGGCGCGATCGGCCGCATGCGCCGGCCATGCGCGTAGCGCTGGCGGCGGCGTCCGTAGCGTTCGAGCACGATCATGCCGACGACGATCGCGAGCATCGCGAGCGCGATCTGCGCGGCGCCGGCGAGATCGGAGCGCGTGATCCACGTCGTGTAGACGGATACGGTCAGCGTTTGCACGCCGAGGAATTCCGATGCGCCGATGTCGTTCAGCGTTTCGAGCAGCGCGAGGCTCACGCCGACCGCGATCGCCGGCCGCGCGAGCGGCACGACGACGCGCCAGAACGTCGCGACGCGCCCCGCGCCGAGCGTGCGCGCGGCTTCGAGCAGGCTCGCGGACTGCGTGACGAACATCGCGCGCGTGCTCAGGTACACATACGGATACAGCACGAAGCCGAGCACGAAGATCGCGCCGGGCAGCGAACGCAGGTCGGGCAGGCGGAACTGGCGCGGGCTGTCGAGGCCGAGCAGCCAGCGGATCGCGCCCTGGACGGGGCCGATCGGGTGCAGCAGGTCGAGATACGCGAACGCGACGATGTAGGTGGGGACCGCGAGAGGCAGCAGCAGCGCCCACGTCAGCATCCGGCGGCCGGGAAAGTCGTATGCGGTAACGAGCCATGCGCAGCCCGTGCCGACGATCGACACGATCGCGCCGACGCCCGCGAGCAGCAGCAGCGTATTGACGAGCGCCTGCGGCAGCACGAATTCGGCGAGATGCCGCCAATGCGCGAGATCGGCGTCGAACGCGGCGGCCACGAGCACCGCGAGTGGCGCCGCGACCGCTGCGGCGATCGCCAGCGCCGCGAGCAGCCACAGGCTGCCCGCGCGCGGCCGCAGGCGCGGCCGATACGGCTGGCGGCGCGCGCCGGCGGACGATGCGTCAGTTGTCAAAGCCGACCTTGTCGACGAGCTGGCTCGCCTGCTTGCGATGCTTCGCGATGTCAGCCAGCGACAGCGGATCGACCTTCAGCGTGCCGAAGCTCGCGATCACCGGGTCGAGCTTCACGTTCGCGCGCACCGGGTATTCGTAGTTCGCCTGCGCATACAGCGCCTGCGCTTCCGGCGACACGAGGTATTCGAGCAGCTTCACCGCGTTGGCCTTGTGCGGCGCGTGCTTCGCGACCGTCGCGCCGCTGATGTTCACGTGCGTGCCGCCGCTCTTCGCGTTCGCGAACGTCGGCCGCACGACCTTGATCGCGTCGCCCCACTTGCGTGCATCGGTGCCCGGCTCGGCGTTCTTCATGTGACCGACGTAGTACGCGTTCGCAAGACCGACGTCGCAGATGCCGCCGAGGATGTCGCGCGCGACGTCGCGGTCGCCGCCCGTCGCCTTGCGCGCGAGGTTCGCCTTCACGCCGCGCAGCCACTTCTCGGTCGCGGCTTCGCCGTCGTGCGCGATCATCGCGGCGACGAGCGCCGTGTTGTACGGATGCTGGCCCGAGCGGATGCAGACCTTGCCCTTCCATTTCGGGTCGGCGAGATATTCGTAGCGGAACGCATCGACCTTCAGGTCCTTTTCGACGTACAGCACGCGGTCGCGCAGCGACAGTGCATACCAGTCGCCGTTCGCGCCGCGCAGGTTCGCGGGAATCGCATCGTCGAGCACCTTCGAGCGCACCGGCTGCGTGAGCCCGCCGTCGACGAGATCGAGCAGGTTGCCGACGTCGACCGTCATCAGCACGTCGGCCGGCGACTGCGCGCCTTCGGCCTTCACGCGCTCGAGCAGGCCGTCCTTCACGAACACCGTGTTGACCTTGACGCCGCTCTGTTTCGTGAACGCGTCGATGAGCGGCTGGATCAGCTTCGGCTCGCGGGTGGTGTACAGGCTCACTTCCTCGGCCGCATGGGCCAGCGGCGCGAATGCGGCCGCGGCAAGGGCGAGGGCGCCGGCGAGCGGCAGCAGGCGGGTGCGCGGATTCGACATGAAGACTCCGGTGGGGCAGGTGGACGAGGGGAGCGTTCCGGGGCGCGCCTGCCGCCCGAGCGATCCGGAACATTACGAAATGAAAGACTCCGGATTCTAGATCGAAATGGGAATGATTATCAAATGAAAGCTTGCGGTGGGCGGTAGGGAAGGCAGGGACGGGGATCGGAAACGGGGCGTCGCGGCGGGGGCGCAAGCGCGTAGAATGCCCGCTTCGACGAATTTGACGGAATCGCCCCGACCATGAACGATCAGCGCAAGAAGAACCCTGTCCGCAACGTGAGCATCCTGATCGTCGTGGCCGTGCTGCTCGTGATCGGGACGATCCTGTACAACGCGATTTCGCAGAAGCACGCGTACGACGAGGCCCACCCGGCCGAGGCCGCGAGCGCGGCATCGCATTGACGTGCCGGTGCGCGGCCCGGTCGGGCCGCGTACGGCGTGCATGCGAAAGGGGGCAGCCCGCGGCTTCCGGCGCGGCAGGCGCCGCGCGGAGCAGGGAAAGGAAGCGGGCGCCGAAACCGGCGCGCCGCGCGGGCAGGTCAGCCGTGCGTCAACGTGACGCGGGCGCTAAGTTCGGGCGGATCCGGGCGTAGAACAGGGCCGCGAGCAGTGCGAGCCACGCTGCGCCGACATACAGCGCGACGCGCGTATCCTCGAACCAGCCGAGCATCACGATCACGAAACCCATGAACGCGATCGTCAGTGCCGGCGCGACCGGCCACAGCGGCACCTTGAACTTCAGCGCCGCAACTTCGGCGCTCGACAGGCGGCGGCGCATCGCAACCTGCGACAGCAGGATCATCAGCCACACCCACACCGTTGCGAACGTCGCGATCGCCGCGACCATCAGGAACACGTCCTTCGGCATCAGGTAATTGAGCAGTACGCCGACGAGCAGTGCACCGGCCATCACGAGCACCGTGACCCACGGCACGCCGTGCCGCGACGTCGTCGTCAGCACGCGAGGCGCCTGGCCCTGCCGCGCCATCCCGAACATCATCCGGCCCGCGCCGAAGATATCGCTGTTGATCGCAGAGATCGCCGCGCTGATCACGACCAGGTTGAGGATCGTCGCGGCCGACTTCACGCCGAGCGCCGAGAAGATCTGCACGAACGGGCTGCCGTCGCCGCCGACGCCCGTCCACGGGCTGATCGACATCAGCACGACCATCGTCAGCACGTAGAACAGCAGGATGCGCGCGGGCACCGCGTTGATCGCGCGCGGAATCACGCGCTCCGGGTCCTTCGCCTCGCCGGCGCTCATCCCGATCACCTCGATCCCGCCGTACGCGAAGATCACGACCGACAGCGACGCGATCAGCCCGCCGATACCGTTCGGCAGGAAGCCGCCATGGTTCCACAGGTTCGCGAACGTCGGCACGTCGGCCGAATGGCCGAAGTGCATGCCGGTCAGCAGGATCGCGACGCCGCCGCCGATCATCGCGACGATCGCGCCGACCTTGATGATCGACAGCCAGAACTCGAGTTCGCCGAACACCTTCACGTGGCACAGGTTCAGCCCGCAGATGATCGCGACGACCGCGAGCACCCAGATCCATTGCGGGACATCCGGAAACCAGAAGCCCATGTAGATGCCGAACGCGGTGATGTCGGCGATCGCGACGATCACCATTTCGAGCGTGTAGGTCCAGCCCGTGACGAATCCCGCGAACGGGCCGAGGTTCTCGGTCGCGTAGTGGCCGAACGAGCCGGCGACGGGTTCGCGCACGGCCATCTCGCCGAGCGCGCGCATCACCATATAGACGGCCGCGCCGCCGAGGATGTACGCCAGGATCACGGCCGGGCCCGCGAGCTGGATCGCGGACGCCGAACCGTAGAACAGGCCCGTGCCGATCGCCGAGCCCAGCGCGAGAAAGCGGATGTGCCGCGCGCTCAGGTGGCGCTGCAAGTTTTTCATCGAGTCTCCGATATCGTTATGCGACGGACCGGGCGAGCGGGACCGGTCCGACTGCGTCAAGTTGTATATACAACTTGAGTGTGAACGAATGATAACAATTCGGGCCCGGTAACCGGAATCGGGTATTCCCTGACTGGTGCGACGAGCGGAATAGGGCGTGGGGCGGTCGCGCGACGGATGCGCGGGCCGCGTGGAGCGGGCGGATCATGCTTCGAGGGTTCGTTGAATCGGGGAACGCCGGTGGCCGGGCCGCGGCGTGCGCGGGCCGGCCACCGGCGGGAACGGTCGGGCAGGCTCAGGCAGGCAGGCGGATCACGCTCGCGTCCTTGCGGATCAGCAGCGACGACGCGAGCATCTGCTTGCACTGGTGCGCAAGCACCTTCAGGTCATGCGTGAGCTCGGCGCCGACCGCGTCGGATTTTTCCGCCGACACGACCATCGCGTCGAGATCGCGCGTGATCTGTTTCGACGCTTCGAGCTGATGGGCAGGCGGCGGCTCGCCGGCTTCGGCCTTCTCGAGATTGTCGAGCACGGCAGCAAGGCCGCGCTGCAGCGCGTCGTCGTGGACGAGGCTGCCGTCGGCCGAGCACGCGTTGCGGATCAGCGGCGCGGCGGCCGTGATCTGCGCGCCGAGCACGTGCGTCTGCACGAGCAGGTCGTTCAGCTCGGGCACGAAACGCTGGTGCGCCTTCGGCTCGATCATCATCCGCTGGAACGCCTGCCCGAGGTTCGCGAACGCGATGTGCACATCCTTGCGCGCGAGGCGGTAGCGGTAGTCGTCGTCGAGGCTCGCGGCCGGCGTCTCGACCGCCGCGGCGATGACCGGCACCACGGCCGCGCCGTCGGCGGCGGGCACGGGCGGCGACGACGCACCGCGCCCGACGCGCCACACGGCCTCGAAATACTTGCGGGTCGCCGTGAGCATGTCGGCGACCTGCTTGCCCATCAGCCGGTATTCCCAGTACGGGAACAGCCGGCTCGCCGCGATCGCGATCATGCAGCCGACCACGGTGTCGATCGCGCGCTCGCCGATGATCCGCATGCTGCCCGGCGCGAGCAGGTGGAACATCAGCAGCACGTACGACGACGTGAATACGACGCTCGCCGCGTAATTGAACAGCAGCAGGCTGTAGCTCATCACCATCGACCCGAACATGATCGCGATCAGCAGGTGCGGCTCCTTCACCGTGTAGATCAGCGCGATGCTCGCCGCGCAGCCGATCAGCGTGCCGACGATACGCTGTGCGTTGCGCTGCTTGGTCAGCGAATAGCCGGGCTTCAGGATGATGATGGTCGTCATCACGATCCAGTACGCGTTCGTGAGCGGCAGCAGCCGGCCGAGCCAGAAGCCGACCGCCACCGCGATCGTCACGCGCAGCGCGTGGCGCAAGCTCGGCGAGCTCATGTTCAGGTTCGAGAAGATCAGCAGCGGCGACATCCGGCGGCGCTGCAGGAAGCGCGTGAGCGCCTTGTCGATCTTCAGTTCGGTTTGCTGCGGATCGGCGTGGCCCGACAGGTTGCGGCGCATCCGTTCGATCAGGCGCGTCGCGCTCCAGATGCGCCGGAACGTCGCGAGCACGGCCGCATACGCTTCCGCGTTGGTGGCCGCGAAGTTCTTCTTGCGCATCAGCTCGATCTCGTACTCGATCGCGCGCAGTTCGGCCTTCACGCTGATCCGCGAATGCGGCGCGCGGTTCTCGAGCACCGCGAGGCCGATCTCCTCGAGATCGGCGGCCGCCTTGCGGATCAGGTCGCGGTAGAAAATGATCAGATCCGAGCCGCCGAACGTATTGCGCACGAGCGGGTAGTCGGTATGCGCGCCGACGAACAGCTCGTGCAGGTCGACGCTGTTGATGAACAGGTTGTACATCGTCGTGCGGCCGGGATCGAGCTTGCCGCGCCGCAGCTTCGGCAGGTTGCGCAGCACGATGTCGCGCGCGGTTTCCTGCGTTTCGACCGCGGTGATCTGCCGCGCGACGAGATTGCGGTAGCACTCGTCGAGATCGGCATCGAGATCGTAGAACTGCGCGCGCGCGAGCAGGTAGTCCGCGCATGCGAACAGGCTTTCGGCCAGCGCCTGCTGCTCGATCCGGCGCGCCTGCCAGCGCGACACGAGCGTGGCCCAGTACGTATACCAGAGGCCGCCCGCGAGAATCCAGCCGGCGTTGACGAGCGCCTGCAGCGGCGTGAATTGCTCCTCGAGCGTCATCACCATCATGAACAGCGTCGCGAAGCTGATCTGCGGCCAGCGGTTGCCGTAGACGACGATCAGCGACAGCACGAACGTGAGCGGCACGATCGTGAGCCACAGCGCGAAGATGTTCGGTGTCGCGAGGCCGGTGGCGAGCGCGGCCAGGAAGCCGATCACGCTGCACGCGAGCATTTCGTTGTGCTTGTACTTCAGCGGGCCCGGCATGTCGACGACGCACGCGCCGAGCGCGCCCGTCGAGATCGTGAAGCCGAGCTCGCGGTTGTGAAACACGATCAGGCACAGCACGGCCGGCAGTGAAACGCCGACCGCGATCCGCAGGCCGCCGAAAAAGTACTGGCTGTAGAGAAACTTTCTGATTTCGACCGAATAGCGCATCGATGGGCTGAATGGCAGACGAAGAGGCCCGGGGGCGGCGTATTTGACTGGCGACGAGTCTATCGTATTTCGCGGTCCGTAAAACCTGGCTTTCCGGCCGAGGCTCGCGGCGGCGGCCCATTTGCTATCCTTGGGGACCCTGTTCGCCCGGCCCGGCCGGCGCGAGGTTCCGACGCCCGCCTCATGCTCCATCTTTTCTATTCGAATCGTCACGAAACGCTGGCCGATGCGCTGCTCGAGGATCTGGCCGCGTTCCCGGCCCGCAACGGCCCGTGGGCGCCGCAGCAGGTCATCGTGCCGAGCGCGGCGCTGCGCCGCCGTCTCGAGCTCGACATCGCCGCGCGCAACGGCGTGTGCGCGAACGTCGAGTTCACGTATCTCGCGCAATGGCTGTGGGCGCAGATCGGCCGCGTGCTGACGGTGCCCGCGCGTTCGCCGTTCGCGCCCGACCGCCTCGTGTGGCGCTGCTACCGGCTGTTCGCGCAGGCGGCCGACGGCGCGCCGTGGCTCGCGTCGCCGCGGCTCGCCGCGTATCTGTCCGCTTCCGACGACGCGATGCGCTACGAGCTCGCGCATCGCGTCGCGGCCGTGCTCGATCATTACCTGACCTATCGCCCCGAATGGCTGGCCGCGTGGCAGGCCGGCGAGTCGGTGCTCGCGGGCGACGGCGCGCCGCGCGGGATCGGCGACGCCGCACGCGACGACGAGCGCTGGCAGGCCGCGCTGTGGCGCGCGCTGCTCGCGGAACTGAGCGACAGCGGCACGCCGCCCGCGCACCGCTTCCTCGTCGAAGCGCGCCATCTCGATGCCGACGCGGTCGCGCGCGCCGACTGGCCGGAATCGGTCAGCGTGTTCGCACTGCCGACGATGCCGCCGCTGCACGTCGCGCTGCTGCGCGAGCTGTCGCGCTGGATCGACGTGCGCGTCTACGCGCTGAACCCGTGCCGCGAATTCTGGTTCGACATCGTAACCGCCGCGCATGCCGAGGCGCTCGATGCGGCCGGCCGGCTCGACTACCAGGAAGTCGGCCATCCGCTGCTCGCCGAGTGGGGCCGGCAGACGCAGGCGCAACTGCACATGCTGCATGAGCTGACCGAAAGCGCCGCGGTGGGCGATGCGTCGCGTTTCGTCGAGAATCCCGCGCCGACGTGGCTCGCGCGCGTGCAGAACGCGATCCTCGAACTGCAGCCGGAGGCCGAAGCCGGCGATGCGCCGGCCGAACGCGGGATCGAAGTGCACGTGTGCCACAGCCTCGCGCGCCAGCTCGAGGTGCTGCACGACCGGCTGCTCGCGTGGTTCGATGCCGACGCGAGCCTGCAGCCGTCCGACGTGCTCGTCGCGGTGGCCGACCTCGCGGCGGCCGGGCCGCTGATCGATGCGGTATTCGGCACGGCCGGCGCCGGCGGCGCGCGCGTGCCTTACCGGATCACCGGCCTGCCGCCGTCGCAGGCGAACCCGGTCGCGCGCGTGCTGCTCGACTGGCTCGCGCTGCCGGAGCGGCAGGTCGGCGCGCCGGAGCTGGTCGAATGGCTGCGCGTCGATGCGGTGGCTGCGCGCTACGGCATCGATGCGGCCGCGCTCGAGACGGTGCAGACCTGGCTCGCGGCCGCCGGCGCGCGGCGCGGGCTGTCGCCGCGTGCGAGCGACGACGCGGCCGTGCCTGCGCCGCGCCATACGTTCTCCGATGCACTCGCGCGGCTCTTTCTCGGCTATGCGATGCCCGAAGGCGCGGCGCCGGTCGGCGCGTGGCTGCCGATCGAGGCGGCCACGGGCAGCGAGGCCGAACTGCTCGGCCGGCTCGCGCGTTTCACCGACGATCTCGACGGCTTCGCGAGGCGGCTCGCCGAGTCGCACACGCCGCGCGGCTGGAGCGAGCTGTTCGCCGACACGCTCGCGCGCTTCTTCGATTCTGGCGCCGCGTATGCGGATGCGCTCGCGGGCGTGCGCGACGCGCTCGACGCGATGCTGGCCGCGATGACGGAGGGCGCGCCCGACGAAGCGCTGCCGGCGGCCGTCGTCCGCGCGGGGCTTGCCGCGGCGCTCGACGATCCGGCGCGCGGCGGGGTGCCGTGGGGCGGCGTCACGTTCTCGTCGCTGACGAGCCTGCGCGGCCTGCCATACCGCGTCGTCTGCCTGCTCGGGATGGACGACGGCGTGCTGCCGAGCCTCTCGCGTGCGGACGAATTCGACCTGATGGCCGTGTTGCCGAAGCTCGGCGACCGACAGCGCCGCGACGACGAGCGCAACCTGTTTCTCGACCTGCTGCTCGCCGCACGCGATCGGCTGCTGATCGCGTATACGGGCCGCAGCATTCGCGACAACGCGCCGTTGCCGCCCGCGGCACTCGTCGACGAACTGCTCGACCATCTCGCGCTCGTCACGGCCGGGCCCGACGCGGCGCCGGACGCGGTCGATGCCGCGCGGCGCGCGTTCATCGTCGAGCATCCGCTGCAACCGTTCGCGGCCGCGTATTTCCAGCCCGGCAGCGGGCTCGTTTCCTATGACGCCGAGCGCGCGACGCTCGCATCGCTGCTGGCCGCCGACGCGTCACGCGACGGCTCGCACGAACCGCCGTTCTTCGCGCAGCCGCTGCCGGCCGAACCGGTCGAGCCCGTCGCGTTCAGCGAATTCGAGCGCTTCTGGCGGCATCCCGCGCGGGCGCTGCTGCGCGCACGTCTCGGCATCGTGCTCGCCGATGCGCAGGCCGAACTGCTCGACACGGAGCCGTTCGCGCTCGACTTCGCCGGCAGCGATGCGCTCGCCGAGCGCGTGCTGCCGCTCCTGATCGAATCGGATGATGGGGCCGCGCACGATCATGCGCTGCGCATTGCGGACGCGAGCCCCGAGTTGCCGGGCGGCGCGACGGGCGCCGTGTGGCGCGACCAGGCGCTCGGCTCGATGACTCGGCTTGCGTCGAACGTGCGCCGTGCGCTGGCCGACGGCATCGAGCGGCGGCCGTTTTCGCTCGTCATCGTGCCCGCGTGGCCCGATACGGAGCAGGCGCTGTTCGGCGCCGACGACGCGATGCTGTCTGGCGACGCGGTCAGCGCACCGCTCGAACTGCACGGCACGCTGAACCGGCTGACGCCGGCCGGGCAGATCATCTACCGCTATGCACGGTCGAGCGCGCGCGACTACCTGTCCGCGTGGCTCGCGCATCTCGTCTACTGTGCGGTCGAACCGGGCGGCCCGCGCCGCACGCTGTGGTTCGGCAGCGGCGGTGCGTTCGAGCTGACGCCCGTCGCGGCGCCGCTCGAACGGCTCGCGCCGCTTGCCGCGCTGTTTCGCGCAGGGCGGCGCATGCCGCTGCGGTTTTTCCCGCGCAGTGCGTGGGCGAGGGTGTCCGATGGCGAAGCCAAGGCCGCGAGCGTCTGGATCAACGAGCGCGTCGTGAGCGAAGCCGACGATCCGGCCATCGCGATCGCATGGCGCGGCGCGCACGCGTCGCTCGACGAGCCGTTCGGCACGCTCGCGCGGCTCGTGTTCGAGCCGCTCGTCGAACATCTGAAGGAGGTCGCATGAGCGCCGTGTCGCAGCCGCAGCCGGCGCTCGAACTCGACGTGTTCGCGTGCGCGCTCGACGGCGTCAACCAGATCGAGGCGTCGGCCGGCACCGGCAAGACCTGGAACATCTGCGCGCTATACGTGCGCCTGCTGCTCGAAAAGGATCTCGGCGCGGACGAAATCCTCGTCGTGACCTTCACGAAGGCGGCGACGGCCGAGCTGCACGAGCGGATTCGCGGCCGGCTCGCGCAGCTCGCGCACGCGCTCGATACGGGCGACGACGGCGGGGATCCGTTCATCGTGCGCCTGCTCGAAACCACGCTCGGCGAAGACGGCGCGCTCGATCCCGAGACAGCCGCGAAGCGGATCCGGCGCGCGCTGCGCGCGTTCGACCAGGCCGCGATCCATACGATCCATGCGTTCTGCCAGCGCGCGCTGCAGGAAGCGCCGTTCGCGGCTGCGATGCCGTTCGCATTCGACATGGAGGCCGACGATGCGTCGCTGCGCTTCGAGCTCGCAGCGGACTTCTGGCGCACGCGCGTCGAACCGGCGGCCGCGCGCTGGCCGGGCTTCGCGACCTGGCTCGTCGAATCGGGCGCCGGCCCGGCCGCGCTCGATGCGCAGCTCGCGCGCCGGCTGAAGAAGCCGCTCGCCGCGCTGCGCTGGGACGGCGTGACCGAGCCGGACGAATCGGCCGAGGCCGCCGCAGCCGAATGCTTCGCCGAGGCGGCGCGGATGTGGGCGGCCGAACGCGACGCGATCGATGCGTTGCTGCGCACCGCGCAGCCCGTGCTCAACCAGCGCTCGCACAAGCCCGACGCGGTTGCCGATGCGCTCGACGCATGGGCCGCGCATTTCGCGCAGGGCGACGCGACGGCCGCGCTGCCGAAGGCCGCACTGAAGCTCACGCGCACCGCGCTCGTGAAAGCGACGAAAAAAGGCGGCGCGACGCCCGAACACGCGTTCTTCGACGTGGCCGACGCGCTCGAAGCGGCCGTGGCGGCAGCCGAGGCAACGCAGCGCGCGCGCTGGCTCGCGCTGATCGCCGAATGGCTCGACATGGCGCCCGGCGAGCTGGCCGAGCGCAAGCGTACGCGGCGCGTCGTGTCGTTCGACGATCTGCTCGCGAACCTGTACCACGCGCTGCATGCGCATCCGTGGCTCGCCGACACGCTGCGTGCGCGCTATCCGGCCGCGCTGATCGACGAGTTCCAGGATACCGACCCGCTGCAGTTCGCGATCTTCAACCGGATCTTCGCACCGGGCGGGCCGCTGTTCCTCGTCGGCGATCCGAAGCAGGCGATCTACAGCTTCCGCGCGGCCGATCTGCATACCTATCTTGCGGCGCGCGCGAGCGCGAGCGCGTGCTACACGCTCGCGGTCAACCAGCGCTCGACGCCCGCGATCGTCGATGCGTGCAACCGCTTCTTCATGGCGAATCCGCGCGCGTTCGTGCTCGACGGGCTCGACTATTACGCGGTGCGTGCCGGCACGCGTGTGCGTGCGCCGTTCGTCGACGAAACCGATCCGGGCCCGGCTGGCGATTTCCGGGTCTGGGCGTTGCCGGGCGGCGAAGGCACGCTGCTCAAGCGCGATGCGCAGGCGCAGGCCGCCCAGGCTTGCGCGGCCGAGATCGCGCGGCTGATGCGCGGTGCGCGCGAAGGGCACGTGCGGCTGGGCGACACGCCGCTGTCGCCGGGCAACATCGCGGTGCTCGTGCAGACGCACCGGCAGGGCAGCCTCGTGAAGCGCGTGCTCGCCGCGTGGGGCATCGGCAGCGTCGAACTGGCGCAGGCCTCGGTGTTCTCGACCGGCGACGCCGAGCAGCTCGAACGCGTGCTGGCGGCGATCGATGCGCCGGGCGACCTGCGGCGTCTGCGTTCGGCGCTCGCGGCCGACTGGTTCGGCCTCGATGCCGGTGCGCTGTGGCGGATGGAACAGGGCGACGGCGATGCGTCGCACGAAGCGTCCGCGGCCGACAGTGCCGACGCGATGAGCTGGGTCGAACGTTTCTCTCGATATCGGCTGCTATGGCGCGAGCGCGGTTTCGCGGTGATGTGGCGCACGTTCGCGCGCGAGCTGCGGATTGCCGAGCGGCTGATGGCCGGCGCGGACGGCGAACGCCGCGTGACCGACATCAACCACCTGGCCGAACTGACGCAGGCACGCGCGTCCGCGCAGCCGGGCATCGCACCGACGCTGCGCTGGCTCGCCGCGCAACGGCTCGACGGCGGCGGCGAGGAAGCGCAGTTGCGTCTCGAATCCGATCGCAACCTCGTGCAGATCGTGACCGTGCACAAGTCGAAGGGCCTTGAATACGCGATCGTGTTCTGTCCGTTCCTGAACGACGGCGGGCTGCGCGAGCCGCCTTCGTCCGCGCTGCCCGATGCGCGCGAGTATCACGACGACGCGGGCGACGCGGTGCTGCATTACGGCTGCGACGACGAAGCGGCCGCGCACGCGGCGCGGCAGGCGATGCGCGAGCAGGCCGCGGAACGCGCGCGGCTCGTCTACGTGGCGCTCACGCGTGCGGTCTATCGCTGCTATGTCGTCGCCGGGCCGTACCAGTCGTCGCGCTCGACGCGCGAAGCGCGGCGCAGCGTGCTCAACTGGCTCGTCGCGGGTGCCGGCCAGTCGTTCGACGCGTGGCTCGACGAGCCGCCCGACGAAACGGCGCTCGATGCCGCGTGGCTTGCGCTCGCGGGCGGCCCCGTGAGCGTCGCGCCGCTGCCGGTGCCCGCGCGCCGCGAGCGTCTCGCGGCCGGGCACGACGCGTCGCAGACGCTCGCGGCGCGCCATGCGACGCGCGTGCTGCGCGATGCGTGGCGGATGGCGAGCTTCAGTTCGCTGACCGCGTCGATGGCGCGCGAGGAGGCCGGCGTCGCGGCCGTGCCCGACGACGAGCTGCGGCCCGATCATGATGCACTTGCCGCGGTGGCGCCGGACGGCGAGTTCATCTTGGCCGATCCGGTTGCGCCCGAACCGCCGGACGACGACATCCTCGTGTTCCCGCGCGGCGCGGCGGCGGGCGAGTGCTTGCACCGTCTGTTCGAGCTCAGCCGTTTCACGGAGCCCGAGTCGTGGCACCAGGCCGCGCTCGGCGCGCTGCACGACCGGCCGGTCGAGGCCGAGCCCGAGCTCGCGACGCGCCTGCCGGCGATGATGGCGCGGCTCGTCGACGATGTCGTGCGCACCGAGCTCGTGCCGGGCATGCGGCTCGCCGATCTCGATCCCGCGAAGCGGCTCGACGAAATGGGCTTCCTGTTTCCGGCACCGTCGCTCGACCTGACGGCGCTGCGCCGGCTGCTGGTCGCGCACGGCTACCCGGACGTTGCACTGGAGGCGGGCATGCTCGCCGGATTCATCAAGGGTTTCATCGACATGATCGTCGAACACGACGGCCGCTTCTGGATCGTCGACTGGAAGTCGAACCATCTCGGCACGACGCCGGACGCCTATGGCCCGCGCGCGCTCGACGTTGCGATGGCCGATCACGCTTATCACCTGCAGGCGCTGCTCTACACGGTCGCGCTGCATCGCTACCTGCGCGGGCGGCTGCCCGATTACGACTACGACACGCATATCGCGGGCTACCTGTATCTGTTCGTGCGCGGCGTGCGGCCCGGCTGGCGCAGCGGCGGCGAGCCGGCCGGCGTGCATGCGCGGCGGCCCGAACGCGCGCTCGTCGACGCACTCGACCGGATGATGGAAGGGGGGCGCGCATGAATGCATCCGACGACACGCTCGAATTCACCGGCGGCCTCGTCGCGCGGCTGCCCGAGCCCGCCGATTTCGGCATCGCGCTCGCGGAAGGCTTCGCGCGCCGTATCGGCGACCTCGCGCGGCGCGCCGGCGCGCCGGCCGCGGCCGCGCGCTGGGCGGCGCGCGCCGCGTTCGCGACGAGCCGCGCGACCGCGGGCGGCCACGTATGCGTCGCGCTTGGCGCGCTCGCGCAGCGCTACGAAGAGCCGCTCGACGACATCCGCGCGGCGCTCGCCGCGAGCGGCGTGGTCGCGTTCGGCACGCTCGCGCGTGGCGACGAACGGCCGCTGATCGTCGATCGGCACGACCACCTGTACCTGTCGCGCTATTTCGATTACGAACGGCGGCTGGCCGATGCGCTCGTTGCGCAGGCCGGCGTCGCGGTGCCGGACGACGGGCTGTCGCCCGAGCGGTTGCGCGACAACCTCGCGCGTTACTTCGGGCCCGCGACCTGCGAAGTCGACTGGCAGCGCGTCGCGGCGATCGTCGCGTTGACGGGCCGCGTGACGATCGTCAGCGGCGGCCCCGGCACCGGCAAGACGACGACCGTCGTCGGCGTGCTGGCCTGTCTGCTCGATGCGCATCCGGGGCTGCGCATCGCGCTGGCCGCACCGACCGGCAAGGCCGCGCAGCGGATGCAGGAAGCGCTGCATGCACGGGCCGGGGACCTGCCGCCCGAGCTCGCGGCGCGCCTGCCCGACACGTCGTACACGCTGCATCGCCTGCTGGGCGGCGGCGGGGCGGCCGGCTTCCGGCACCATCGCGACAATCCGCTGCCGTACGACCTGATCGTCGTCGACGAGGCGTCGATGATCGACGTCGCGCTTGCCGCGCACCTGCTCGACGCGCTCGCGCCGGGTGCGCGGCTCGTGCTGCTCGGCGACAAGGATCAACTGGCCGCGGTCGAGGCGGGCGCCGTGTTCGCGGAGCTGAGCGCGCGGCCGGCGTTTACCGCCGCAGCGCGCACGCGCATCGCGCAGGCGCTCGGTATCGACGAGGCGGCGTTCGTCGCGGCATTGCCGGTGCCGGACGAAGCGGCGGCGACTGTGCCTGCTGCGAATCCGGTTTCCACTGCGGCCCAGGCCCAGGCTTCCGCTTCGGTATCCGCCGCTGCTTCACGAAAACGCGCGTCGCGTCCGCGCGCCGATGCGCGACAGGCGTCGCTGTTCGACGACGAACCGCAGGACGACGCGGTTGCCGCGGCCGACGTCGCGCCATCTCCGTCCGCCGGTCCGGCATTGACCGATGCCGGCGATATCGGCGATGCGGGCAACGCCCCCGCATGGATCGAGGTCGACGAACTCGCGTGGCTCGACGCCGTCGAGCTGCCGCCGTTCGATGCAGGCGACGCGGCGCTTGCGTCGATCACGTCGACATCGCCCGGCGAAACCGCTGCATCGCCCGCCACGTCCGCACCGGCGCCGCTCGCCGACTGCGTCGTGTGGCTCGAACGCAATTACCGCTTCGGTCTCGATTCGCCGATCGGGCGGCTGTCGCTCGCGATCCGCCGCGGCGACGTGCAGGCCGCGCTCGATGCGCTGCCCGCGGACGACGCGGCTGCCGCGTCGTTCCACGACGATGCGGGCGAGTCGCTCGCGTCGTCGACGGTCGAGCGGCTCGCGCGGCGGTTCGGCGCCTACCTCGATGCATTGCGCGACGCGCTGGCCGTGCCGGTGCCCGATCCGCTGCCGCTGTTCGACGCGCTCAACCGGTTCCGGATCCTGTGCGCGACCCGCAGCGGCTTGCGCGGCGCGGAGCATGTCAACGCGCTCGTGGCCGCGCACGTGCGGCATGCGGCGCGCGTGCCGCTCGCGGTCGGTGCGCACTGGTTCACCGGGCGGCCGATCATGGTGACGCGCAACGACTATGCGCTCGGGCTGTTCAACGGCGACATCGGCATCGCGCTGCCCGATGCGCACGGCGTGCTGCGCGTGTGGTTCAGGCGCGCGGACGGCACCGCGCGCGCGGTGTCGCCGGCCGCGCTGCCGCCGCACGAAACCGCGTTCGCGCTGACGGTCCACAAATCGCAGGGCTCGGAATTCGACGAGGCCGCGCTCGTGCTGCCGGCGTCGTTCGGCCGCGTGCTCACGCGCGAACTCGTCTACACGGCCGTGACACGGGCACGCACGCGCGTGCAGGTGATCGGGCCGCGGCGCGTGCTGGCGCAGGCGGTCGCGACGCGTACGCAGCGCGACTCGGGCCTCGCGGCCCGCGTCGACGAGGCGCTCGCACGGCGCCGCATGGAGGCTTCGCGATGATGATCCGCTATACGCTCGATCCGTCCGAAGTCGAGTGGACGGCCGTGCGCGCACAGGGCGCGGGCGGGCAGAACGTGAACAAGGTGTCGAGCGCGATCCACCTGCGCTTCGACATCCGCGCTTCGTCGCTGCCGTCCGTCATCAAGGAGCGGCTCCTCGCGCTGTCCGACCAGCGCATCACGCGCGACGGCATCGTCGTGATCAAGTCGCAGGAATACCGCACGCAGGAGAAGAACCGCGAAGCCGCGCTCGCGCGGCTCGATACGCTGATCGCCGGCGTCGCGTTCACGCCGCGCGCACGGGTCGCGACGCGGCCGACGCGCGCGTCGAAGGAGCGGAGGCTCGAGCACAAGTCGCGCCGCAGCGCGGTGAAGTCGGGCAGAGGGAAGGTGGTCGACTGACGCATGGATGGCCGGAGGGCCGCACGCTCGATGGGCATCGCGGGCGAACGCCAGCCGCCGCGCCGGCCGGCTAGCGCATCACGGTTCCCGCGCTGTCGAGCACGAAGTCGACGCAGAACACGACGAGCCGGCTCTGCGCGCGGATCGCGACGGCGGCCGTGTAGCAGTCGCGGCCTTCCGTCAGCGAGAAGTGCGGGCCCATCAGCGCGACGCGTCCGGGCGCGGCGATCGCGCGCTGGAAGTACGGGCGGCGCGACCAGTTGCTGTGGGTTTCCGGGAACAGCGGCGACAGGCGCGTCGCGCTCGCCTGGCCGTCGTCGGGGGGCGCGCCGATCGACGGCAGGAACTGCTCGCCGATCTCGTCGGTGACGAACACGCGGCGCGCGGCCGGCACCGCGAACACGCGTTGCGCGGCATCCTGCAGGTTGCCGCTCGCGGAAAACGCGGCTGCGCCCGTGAGCACGAGCCGCTCGATCGCGTCGAAGCCCGGCTGCTCGGCGATGGCCGGCGTGTGCCGGCGCGCGATGAAGCGCTTCCACGCGGCGTCGAGCATCGCGGGCGCGGCCGCGCTCGCGTGCGCGATCGATGTGTCGGGCTGGCCGAACTGGAAGCCCTGCACGAAATCGATGTCGGCTTCCATCAGCGCCTGCAGCGCGTCGTCGCTTTCGACGCCCTCGGCAAGCACCATCGCGCCGGCCTGGTGCAGCATCGACACGAGGTGATGCATGATGCGGCGGTCGTCGGCCGACCCGGTCGAGCGCTCGACGAGCGAGCGATCGAGCTTGACGATGTCGGGCCGCGCGCGCCACACGCGGTCGAAATTCGAGAATCCCGTGCCGAAATCGTCGATCGCGATCAGGAAGTCGCGATGCTGGATCATGTCGATCGTGCGGGCGAGCGCGGCTTCGTCGCGCGACGGCTGTTCGACGACTTCCAGCACGATGCGGTTCGGCGGCAACCCGAAATGCCGGCACAGCGCCTCGACGAACTCGCGCTGCACGAGGCCCGAGTCGAGCACGCGCGGCGTCACGTTCAGGAACAGCCAGCCGTCGCCGATGCCCTGCGCGACGAAATTGGCCGTGTGCAGGCAGCGCGCGAGCCGGTCGAGCAGCAGCGCATCGGCGTCGGCGCGCGTCTTGTCGAAGAGGGCGGTGGGCGAGACCAGCGCGCCGTTCGCGTCGACGACGCGCAGCAGCGCCTCGTAGCCGACCACGCGCTTGTGCGTGATCGACAGCACGGGCTGGAATACGCTGCGCAGCGTCGTGGTGCGATAGGTGGCGAGCCAGCCGCCGGGCGTCAGCGTGAGGCGTTCGAGCAGGGAATCGAGCGACAGGTCGTGGGCGGGCTTCATGTCAACGGTGCCCGGGGGCGAGCGGCGGGGCGGCAGTGCGCTGCCACACTGAAGCAGTCGCATGCGCAGGCGGACGCGAAAGAACGTGGGGCATCGTGACCGCCTTCTGCGGATGAGTGTTCCGAGTGTAACGGGAATGCGGCGCCGCGCGTATCAGGGAAACTCCACACGCACGCGGTACGCGGCCGCGGCCATGGCGGCGCGCAGCGATGACCGGCGCCGCCCGAGTGCGCGCAGTGCATCACCGCCACGAAGCGAAGGGGGCCGCGCAAGCACATGACGATCCGGTGGCATGATGCGATGGCATGACCCGTGCGTCGCGGCCGCATGGCGTGCGTGGCGGCGCGGGAAAACCCGCGGCGGGCAGCCCCGCGCGCCCTGATTCTCAGGTCGCTTCGCCGCTACGCGGCCCCAGACCGGGAATCCGCTTGATCACGCCGGTCGCGAGCGCGGTGCCGACGAGCACGATCGCGCAGCCTTCGATCATCACGGCCGACACGTGTTCGTCGAGGAACAGCGCGCCCCACAGCAGGCCGAACACCGGGATCACGAACGTCACGGTAATCGCGCGGGCGGGGCCGACATGCGCGATCAGGTAGAAGAAGATGAAATACGCGATGCCCGTGCATGCGATGCCGAGGCCGAGCACGGCGCCCCATGCGTGCGCGCCGACCGACGCGGCCGGCCAGGTGGCGATCGCGAACGGCAGCAGCAGGACGGTCGAGCCGATCATGCTGCCGGTCGCGTTGACGAGCGGGTCGACGCCGCTGAGCTTGCGCTTCGTGTAATTGGCCGCGATGCCGTACAGCAGCGTCGCGCCGAGCGCCGCGGCGGCGGCAAGCGCCGTTGTGCCGGCGCCCGTGTCGCCGTGCGCATTCGCGATCTGGTTCCATACGAGCGTGATCACGCCGGCAAAACCGATCACGAGGCCGAGCGCGCGCGGCAGCGACAGTTTGTCCTTCAGCCACAGGTAGGCCACGAGCGCGCCCCACAGCGGCGTCGTCGCGTTGATCACCGACGTCAGGCCGGCCGACAGCGTCAGTTCGGCGAACGCGAACAGGCAGAACGGTATGCCCGAGTTCAGCGCGCCGACGACGAACAATGGCCATGCATGACGGCGCAGCCGCGCGCCGAGATCGGCGGGTTTGAAGCGCGTCAGCGCAAAGCCGGTGAGAAACAGCGCACCGATGCCCACGCGCAGTGCCATCAGCGGCGCGACGCCGAAATCGATCACGCCGATCCGGATGAACAGGAACGACGCGCCCCACAGGGCAGCGAGCACGGTCAGCAGAATGGCGTTCTTGGGTGACATCGAGCGTGAGGGCGAGGGACGGGATGCGGTGAATCTTACACTGCGTTACCACGCCGTCGTTTCACGATTCGATGAAATGGCAAGAAACGGGAAATGCCGCCGGAAGCAGCCGCGGGACTGCCGGCTGCCGGCGGCGTTGCCCGATCAGTGATGGCGCCAGCCGCCGCGTCCGCCGAAGCCGAAATTGAGCGACACCGCCGGTCCCCAATAGCCGCCCCACGCCGGCGCATACGCAGGCGCCGGATAGTAGTAGGCGGGGCCCGGATCGACGTACACGGGCGCCGGCTGCACCGGTGCCGCCGTGTAATAGCCGCCAGGATAATAGCCGTATGGGTAGTAGCAGCCGGCGAGCGTCGTGCAGGCGAGCGCCGCGGCGACGAGGGTCCTGTTCATGATGTTTCTCCGGCGAAGCCGGCAATCGGCAGATGCTTAAGCTTAGGCCGCGCGCCGATGACACGGTGTGCAAAACGGTAACGGATCATTTCCGGCCCGCTGCTGCCCGTGTTGCGGCGCCGCATGCGAAAACGGCGCTTCCGCACCGCGGAAACGCCGTTTGATTGAAATGTTGCGCCGCGTCTGGCAGACCGCGTCCAGCCGTTTTACTTGCCGATCTGGTTGCCGATGATGCCGCCAGCCGCCGCGCCGCCCAGCGTCGACAGCGCGTTGCCGCCGATCGCCGCGCCGGCGACGCCGCCGACACCCGCACCGATTGCCGTGTCGCGCTGGCGTCTCGTCATCGAATCGCAGGCCGACAGGCTTGTCACCGTCGCGACGAGGAGCGCACATACCCCAATACGCCGAATCGATTTCATGATCGTTGTCCTGTGGTTGTGAACGGAAGGCGCGCGACCGGCGGGCGGCCACGCATGTTTCCAATCTACGCGCCGTCCCGCGCCGCTGCTGTAAGGACTTGTTAAGCCTCGCGCGGTTTCGTAATCATTTGTTTCCCCGTGCGCCGGCAGGCATGCGACATGCGCAGGCCACGCGACATGCGTAAAAAAGCCCGCTCGAAAGCGGGCTTCGTGCATCGCGATGCATGTCAGGTGCGGATCGCCGCGTTCGCTCGTTCGCTTATTGACGGTGATAGATCTCGGCGCCGGTCTTGACGAACTCGACCGCCTTCACTTCCATCCCCTTCTTCAGCGCTTCGGTTTCCGACACGCCCTGCTGCGCCGCAAATTCGCGCACGTCCTGCGTGATCTTCATCGAGCAGAAGTGCGGGCCGCACATCGAGCAGAAGTGCGCGACCTTCGCCGAATCCTTCGGCAGCGTTTCGTCGTGGAATTCGCGCGCCTTGTCCGGATCGAGACCGATGTTGAACTGGTCTTCCCAGCGGAACTCGAAGCGCGCCTTCGACAGCGCGTTGTCGCGCACCTGCGCGCCCGGGTGGCCCTTCGCGAGGTCGGCGGCGTGCGCGGCGAGCTTGTACGTGATGATGCCTTCCTTCACGTCGTCCTTGTTCGGCAGGCCGAGGTGCTCCTTCGGCGTCACGTAGCACAGCATCGCGGTGCCGAACCAGCCGATCATCGCGGCGCCGATGCCCGACGTGATGTGGTCGTAGCCCGGTGCGATGTCGGTGGTGAGCGGCCCGAGCGTGTAGAACGGCGCTTCCTTGCACCAGTCGAGCTGGAGATCCATGTTCTCCTTGATCAGCTGCATCGGCACGTGGCCGGGGCCTTCGATCATCACCTGCACGTCGTGCTTCCATGCGATCTGCGTGAGTTCGCCGAGCGTCTTCAGTTCGCCGAGCTGCGCTTCGTCGTTCGCGTCGTAGATCGAGCCGGGACGCAGGCCGTCGCCGAGCGAGAAGCTCACGTCGTACGCCTTCATGATCTCGCAGATCTCTTCGAAGTGTTCGTACAGGAAGCTTTCCTTGTGATGCGCGAGGCACCACTTCGCCATGATCGAGCCGCCGCGCGACACGATGCCGGTCATCCGGTTCGCGGTGAGCGGCACGTACTGCAGGCGCACGCCCGCGTGGATCGTGAAGTAGTCGACGCCTTGCTCGGCCTGTTCGATCAGCGTGTCGCGGAAGATTTCCCAGGTCAGGTCCTCGGCCTTGCCGTTGACCTTTTCGAGCGCCTGGTAGATCGGCACCGTGCCGATCGGCACCGGGCTGTTGCGGATGATCCACTCGCGCGTTTCATGGATGTGCTTGCCGGTCGACAGGTCCATCACCGTGTCGCCGCCCCAGCGGATCGCCCACGTCATCTTGTCGACTTCCTCGCCGATCGACGACGTGACGGCCGAGTTGCCGATGTTCGCGTTGATCTTCACGAGGAAGTTGCGGCCGATGATCATCGGCTCCGATTCCGGGTGGTTGATGTTCGCGGGGATGATCGCGCGGCCGCGCGCGATTTCGTCGCGCACGAACTCGGGCGTGATCTCGGCCAGCGCATTCGCGCCGAACGCGGCAGCGCCGAACGCCTGGCCCGGATGCTGGCGGCCCATCATCGCGGCGAGCTTCGCGCCGTTCGGGCCGCTCGACTTCAGGCTCTCGATGTATTCGGCGCGACGCTGGTTCTCGCGGATCGCGATGTATTCCATTTCCGGCGTGATGATGCCCTGACGCGCGTAGTGCATCTGCGTGACGTTCCTGCCGGCCTGCGCGCGGCGCGGGTTGCGGTGCAGGCCCGGGAAACGCAGGTCGGCGGTGGCCGGATCGGCCGCGCGCTCGAGGCCGTATCGGCTCGACAGGCCGGGGAGCACTTCGGTGTCGCCGCGCGCTTCGATCCAGCGCTGGCGCAGCGCGGGCAGGCCCGCGCGGATGTCGATCTTGGCTTCCGGATCGGTGTAGGGGCCCGACGTGTCGTACACGTAGATCGGCGGATTCTTTTCGCCGCCGAAGCCGGTCGGTGTGTCGGCCTGCGTGATTTCGCGCATCGGCACGCGGATGTCGGGCTGCGAGCCGGTCACATAGACTTTCCGCGAATTCGGCAGCGGCGCGACGGCAGCAGCATCGACGTGGGCGTCGGCGGACAGAAACTTCGGATTGGCGTTCATGCAATCTCCTGTGTGAGCGCCGGGCAGGCGCTGCGGCGCTTGCCCGGAGCCCTTGACGAATGTGGGGCTCGAGCTAAGCAGGAGACGAGGCTTGGTGAGGCGGCGGATTCGTCAGAAGGATGGCGGCGGAATCCGTACGCTTCCCTGCGCTGGCATTATCCAGATCAGGTTCAAAGGGTATTTCTCACCCGCAATGCCGGTTGTTTGACCGAACGCATTGCAGGACCCCCGCGTTAGCAAGGGCACACGATACACCGGCTTTGCGGCGGTTTCAACCGGGCGTACAGTGATTATCCCGGTGCAGTCGCGCTGTGGCGGGCTGCATGGCAGGCGGGTGCGCCGCAACACGCTCGGTTGTCCGTTCGGTCCGGCAGCTCGGTCGGCGGCGGATGAGCGGTGCAGCATGGCGGGCTGTCCGGCCGGCACAAAAAAATATTTTCAGATCGGCTGTCATTTCCCGTGACGTCGTCCGTCTATTCGGCTCCTCAAACCCATGTTTCGGAGAGATGTCATGAAAAAAGTACTGATCGCAGCCTGTGTCGCCGGTTTCGCCATGGTCGCAACGGGTGCGTATGCGCAGAACGACGCGATGTCGAAGGAGGGTTCGTCGATGTCGAAGGACGCGATGGGCCACGACGCGATGGCCAAGGACGGCGCGATGAAGAAGGACGCCATGAAGAAGCACGCGATGAAGAAGGACGCGATGTCGCACGACTCGATGAGCAAGCCGAAGTCGGACGACAAGATGGCCCCGTCGAACTGACGGAAACGGACGGAGCGCGGCCGACGCGCGTGTCGTTGCTGCGTGCCGGGACGGCACGCGGTGCCGGCCGACGCGCGGCACGCGCCACGCCGCACGTCAGCGCATGCGTTGCGTGGCCGGTCTTCGGCCCCGTCTCGCGCTCTGTCGCCTCATTCCGGGAGTTTTCATCATGCAAACCGTTCCCGCCACAGGGCGCGCGGCCGCCACGCCGCCCGCGCGCCCGATCCATCCGCTGTGGGTGCGCGCGAGCCACTGGCTCAACGCGCTCGCGGCCGTGCTGATGGCGCTGTCCGGCTGGCGCATCTACGACGCGTCGCCGATCTATCCGCCGTTCACGTTTCCTCACGGCATCACGATCGGCGGCTGGCTCGGCGGCGCGCTGCAATGGCATTTCGCGGCGATGTGGCTGCTCGTCGGCAACGGGCTGTTCTACCTCGCGATGTCGCTTGCGACCGGACGCCTGGTGCGCAAGATGCTGCCCGTCACGCCGGCGTCCGTGTGGCGCGACGTACGCGCCGCGCTCGGCGGGCGGCTGTCGCACGCCGACCTGAGCGTCTACAACGCGGTACAGCGCGCGGCGTACCTGACCGCGATCGTCGATCTCGTCGTGCTGGTGCTGTCGGGGCTCGCGATCTGGAAGTCCGTGCAGTTTCCGCTGCTGCGCGAGTTGTTCGGCGGTTACGACAACGCGCGCGTCGTGCATTTCTGGGCGATGTCGCTGCTCGTCGCATTTTTTGTCGTACACGTCGCAATGGCGCTGCTGGTGCCGCGCTCGCTGCTCGCGATGCTGCGCGGCCGCTGACCCGCGAGCCGCGGGCGAAGGAAATCATCATGTCGGAATCCGAAAACAGGCGCGGCCAGCCGCGCTGGACCCTCGACCGGAAGTCGCTCGAACTCGACGTGCGCCGCGAGCTCGAGATGCCGTCGCGGCGGCTTTTCAACCGGCGCGTGCTGACGCTCGGCGGGCTGACGATGCTGACCGGCTGCACACTGCAGGACGATGCGTCGGTCAACACGTTCCTCGAGAAAGTGTCGCGCATGAACGATCGCGTGCAGGCCTGGCTGTTCAGCGGCGACCGGCTCGCACCGACCTACACCGAAGCCGACATCACGCGGCCGTTCCCGTTCAATGCGTACTACGGGATCGACGACGTGCCGCACGTCGATGCGTCGACGTATCGGCTCGTGCTGTCCGGCCGCGTGACGGGCAAGCGCGTGTGGACGCTCGACGAGCTGTATGCGCTGCCGCACGCGGAGCAGATCACGCGGCATATCTGCGTGGAAGGGTGGAGTGCGATCGGCCGCTGGGGCGGCACGCCGTTCGGCGCGTTCCTCGCGCGCGCCGGCGCCGACACGCGCGCGAAATACGTCGGCTTCAAGTGCGCGGACGACTACTACGAGAGCATCGACATGCCGACCGCGCTGCATCCGCAGACGCTGCTCGCGTTCGACTACGACGGCCGCCGGCTGCCGCCGGAATTCGGTTTTCCGATGAAGCTGCGGATGCCGACCAAGCTCGGCTACAAGAACCCGAAGCACATCATGGAAATCTTCGTGACCGATACGTTTCCGGGCGGCTACTGGGTCGATCAGGGATACAACTGGTTCGGCGGATCGTGAGCGGCGCATCGCTCGGAAGCGCATGCGCGTGCCGCGACGCATCGCGCGTCATGCGGATGCGCGCACCTGGAGATCGACGCGCAGGCCGACTGCCGCGGCCATGTTCACGAGCGCGTCGAGCCCGAACAGGTTGATCTTGCCGCGCAGCAGATCGGAGACGCGCGGCTGCGTGACGCCCAGCCGTTGCGCAGCCTGGGCCTGATTGAGTTCGAGCTGTGCGATGCGCTGCTTGAGCGCGATCATCAGTTCGGAGCGCAGCTTCATGTTCTCGGCCTCGGCCGGCTGGCCCTCGATTGCGTCCCAGACGTTCGTGTAACGTTCATTGGTCATCGTTTCAACTCCATCATCAGCGTGCGATAACGCCGGGCGGCCAGGTCGATATCGGTTTTGTTCGTGCGTGCCGATTGCTTCCGGAAGCAGTGAAGCACGTAGACGGCATCGGCGAAGGTCGCGACATAGACGATCCGGAACGCGCCGCTCGCATCGCGCAGGCGAATTTCCCGCACGCCGACGCCGATGGTGCGCATCGGCTTCCAGTCGTCGGGCGCCAGGCCGCGCTGCACCTGGTCGATCTGGTGGCCGGCGTCACGCCGCGCGGGCAGCGGAAAGTCGCGAAGATCGTCGAGCGCGCTGCCGACGAACACGACCGGCTTCGGCGGAAGAATGGTCGAATTATACAAAATTTTGTATCGATGGTGCGGGTTTCGAACGGAGGCTGCGGACGGCGCGAGGAGGGTATGCCGACCGTCACGATAAGCGTGAATCGAAGGCCAGCACGCATGATTGGCTGTTCGGCCGATGTCTGGTTCGACCGTTACGGATTGCTATGAATTGCGTGTGGTACCGGCACCGACGCCGGCAATGTGCGCGCATCGCGCATCCGGCCCCGGATTTCAACCGCCCACCTGCCGGCCGAGAATTGTCGCGCCGAAACGTCAGTCCTTATCCTTTCAGACAGGTCTGACGATGCTTTCGAATCCTTGATGCCATAATCCCGAGCGTGCGCAGCCGAAACGGTTGCGCGCGTTTTTTTTGCCCCTTTGCCGCCGCTTGCCGGTTCTCTTTCGTCGCCGTTCGCACTGCCATGTCGTTCCGCATGTTTGCTCTGCCTTCCCGGTCCCGCCAGGACCGTTTGCCGGCATTGCCGGCGTCTTTCAGCGGAGCACGCAACGCGACGTGCGGGCGGGCTGCACGATGACCCCGCTCGATCGCCTCCTCGATTTCTTCTCCCGCCTTTCGTTCCGGATCCGCCTGCCGCAAAGCCGCGGCGGCCGCGTCGCGCTGGCGCTCGTGTTCATCTATTTCGTCTGGGGTTCGACCTACACCGGCCTGCATTTCGCGCTGCAGTCGTTCCCGCCGCTGCTGCTGTCGGGGTTGCGCAACCTGCTCGGCGGGATCGGCCTGTTCATCTTCGCGCTGCGGCGCAAGCCCGAATGGCCGACGCTGCTGGAGATCCGCAACTCGGCGATCGTCGGCACGATGCTCGTCGCGCTGTCGTCGGGCACGATCGCGCTCGGGATGCGCACGGTCAGCAGCGGCTCGGCCGCGGTGATGGTGGCCACGGTGCCGCTGTTCGCGACCGTGATCGCGGCGGTAGCCGGGCGGCCGGTGACGAAGGGCGAGTGGGCGGCCGTCGCGCTTGGGATGGTCGGCATCGTCGTGCTGAATTCGGGCGGCGCGGCAGCCGCGAACTCGGCGCTCGGCACGATCTGCGTGCTGGCCGGCGCGCTGTTCTGGGCGGGCGGCGCGCATCTCGCGACGCGGCTCAAGCTGCCGTCCGACCTGTTTTTGTCCACGTCGCTGCAGATCGGCCTCGGCGGGCTGATGTCGACGCTCGTCGCCTGGCTGCTCGGCGAACGCGTCGAGCAGCTGGCCGTCGGGCCCGTGTTCGCGTTTCTGTACCTGATGGTGTTCTGCACGATGGCCGCGTATGTCGCGTACGGCTATCTGATCCGCCACACGAGCCCGATCATCGCGAGCAGCTGCATGTACGTGAACCCGATCGTCGCGGTCGCGCTCGGTGCGCTGCTGCTTGGCGAACCGGTGACGATGGCGACCGTGGTCGCGACCGTCGCGATCCTCGGCAGCGTCGGGCTGTCGTTCGTGTTCGATCCGGCGCGCCGGCCCGCGGCACGCGCGGCGGCTGCCGGTTCGCCGGTCGCGGCGGCCGCGTCGACGGCAGACGTTGCGTCCGCACCCGATCAGATCGCGCTGCCGGAAGCGGCGCCCATCCTGGCGCCTTCCGCCGTCCCGCTGGCGGTACCGACGCCGGCTGCCGTGATGGATCCGGCGGTGGTCATGGATCCGGCGCAGGCGTTCGCACCGCCGCCCGCGAGCGAACCGGCGGCACCGCGCGCCGACGCGTGATGTCGGCGCCGCCGGTCGCGCTCAGCCGCGCCGGCCGCCGCGATGGTGGGACCAGCCCGCGAGCGCGGTGAACAGCAGCCCGGCTGCACACATGCCGGTCCAGCCGAACGCGTGCCATGCGGCGACGCCGGCCGACGAGCCGAGCGCGCCGCCGATGAAATAGCACACCATGAACACCGTGTTGACGCGGCTGCGCGCCTCGGGCTTCAGCGCATAGATGCGCGACTGGTTCGAGATCTGCGCGGCCTGCACGCCGACGTCCAGCACGATCACGCCGATCACGAGCCCGACGAGGCTCGAGCCCGACAGCGCGAAGATCACGAACGACAGCGCGAGCAGCGCGATCGCGAGCGAGATGATCGTGCGCGGGCCGCGCGTGTCCGCGAAGCGGCCCGCGTAGGGCGCCGCAAGCGCGCCTGCCGCGCCGACGATCCCGAACAGGCCGGCCGCCTGCGGGCCGAGATGGAACGGCGCGCCGGCGAGCAAGAGCGTGAGCACGGGCCAGAACGCGCTGAACGCCGCGAACAGCGCGGCGCCCGTCAGCGACGCCTCGCGCAGCCCGCGCAGTTCGACCGCCAGATGCCACATCGAGCCGAGCAGCTTGCCGTACGGCAGCGTCGACGTCGGCGAGCTGCGCGGCAGCCGCAGCACGATCACGGCGGCCAGCGCGATGAGCGCCGCAACCGACGCGCCGAACACCGCGCGCCAGCCGAAATACTCGGCGACGAAGCCGGCGGCTGTGCGCGCGAGCAGGATGCCGAGCAGCAGGCCGCTCATCACGGTGCCGACCGCGTGCCCGCGTTCGGCGGGCGGCGCGATTTCGGCCGCGAACGGCACGGCCTGTTGCGCGATGGTCGCGAGCACGCCGATCGCGAGGCTCGCGACGGCGAGCACGGCCAGCGACGGCGCGGCGGCCGCCACGATCAGCGCGACCGACAGGCCGGCGATCTGCATCAGGATCAGCCGGCGGCGATCGAAACGGTCGCCGAGCGGCGCGAGCAGGAACATCCCGGCCGCATAGCCGAGCTGGGTCGCGGTCGGCACCGCGCCGATCCACGACGCGCCGTCGGGAAAGGCCGAGCGGAAGCTGTCGAGCAGCGGCTGGTTGTAGTAGATGTTCGCGACGGACACGCCCGCGATCGTCGCGAGCAGCAACAGCAGGCTGCGCGAGTAGTGGGGCGAGGCGGCGTCGGTCGGACGGTCGGTGGAGGCGGTGGACATGGCTGCGCGGGCGAAGTTGGGCGGCGCGGCGCGCGGCGCACGCGTCGGGTGCGCAGGCGGGCCGGGCGCCAGCCGAGGCTGCCGATCATACCGGAGCACCGTGAATCCTGCCGGGCGCGGCGAACCGGCGAACCGGCGAACCGGCACAACCGGCACAACCGGCACAACCGGCACAACCGGCACAACCGGCACAACCGGCACAACCGGACGCCCGTTATCGCACGTCCTTCACGCGGTCAGTCGACCAGTTCCCCCGTCGGCTCATAGAACGGATAAGGCCCGGCGCCTTCGTCCACATACACGTGGTGCGACGTCATCCCCGTATCCGGCGCATAACGATGCACCGCGAACGCCGGCGGTTCGAGCCGGAACGCGGATGGCGCATCGGCCCGCAGGTCGAACGCGACCTGGTGCGCGGGCGCCGGCACGGCCGACGCGAGCGTGCCGCCGAAACGCGTAAACATCGTGCGGTGCACGTGGCCGCACAGCACGCGTTCGACGTTCGGATAAGCACGCAGCAGCGCGTCGAGTTGCGCGGCGGCGGCGGGCGCGAGGCGCAGTGCGTCCATATGGCCGATCCCCGATACGAACGGCGGGTGATGCAGCGCGACGATCACCGGGCGATCGCGTGCGGCGTCGAGCTGCGCGGCGAGCCATGCGAGCCGTGCGTCGCACAGGTCGCCGTGGCTCGCACCCGGCACCTGCGAATCGAGCGCGAGCACGCGCACCGCGCCGACGTCGAGTGCGTACTGCACGAATTCGCCGTCCTGCAGTTCGGCGCGATCGGCGAACGCGCGGCGCAGCCCGGCGCGGTCGTCGTGATTGCCGATCATCAGGTAGTACGGAATCTCGAGCGGCGCGAGCAGGTCGCGCAGGTTGGCGTATTCGTCGTCGTGGCCGAAGTCGGTCAGGTCGCCGGTGACGAGCACGGCGTCGGGGCGCGGCACGAGCGCGTTCAGCTTCGCGATGCAGCGCGCGAGCGCGGCCGCCGTGTCGACGCGCCGGTACGCGAGCTGGCCCGGCCGCTTGATGTGGAGATCGCTGATTTGAGCTAGCAGCATCGTCGGTTCTCGGAATCGTCTGGTTATTGTGGGTGCGGCGTCATGCGCCGCGGTGGGGCGTGCATCCGTGGTGCATTCGAAGCGCATTACGCGCCGAGCGCGATCAGGCCTTCCGGTGCAATCGTAATGCCGACCGCCGTGCCGTGCGCGAGCGCGATGCGGCCCGGCACGTCGATCACGAGCGCGTCGGGCGCCGCGTGCTCGATCGTGAGCCGCGTGCGCTCGCCGAGAAATGCGCACGCGCCGACCGTGCCGCGCAGCGGCGCATGCGCGGGATCGGCGAGCTGTGCATCCTCGGGGCGGAAGAACCACTCGTCGGCGGCATGCGGCGTGACGATCGCGCCGCCCGTCGTCACGAGCGCGCCATCGCGCCATTGTCCGCCAAGCCGGTTCAGCGTGCCGATGAACTGCGCGACCGTACGATTGGCCGGCCGGTAGTAGATGTCGCGCGGCGTGCCGATCTGTTCGATGCGGCCCGCGCCCATCACGACGATCCGGTCGCCGAGTTCCATCGCTTCGGCCTGGTCGTGCGTCACGTAGACCGTCGTCACGCCGAGCTCGCGCAGCAGCGCATTCATCTCGCGACGCAGCACGTCGCGCAGTTTCGCGTCGAGTGCCGTCAGCGGTTCGTCGAGCAGCAGCACGCGCGGCCGTACCGCGAGCGCGCGCGCCAGAGCGACGCGCTGGCGCTGGCCGCCCGACAGCTGATCGATCGGCTTGTCCGCGTGCGCGTCGAGCCGCATCATCGCGAGCAGTTCGTCGACGCGTTCGCGCAGCGCGCGCGGCTCGGTCTTGCGGATCTTGAGCCCGTAGCCGACGTTGCCGCGCACCGTCAGGTTCGGAAACAGCGCGTAGTTCTGGAACACCATGCCGACCTGCCGGCGCTCGATCGGCAGTGCGGTCACGTCGTCGTTGCCGAACGCGATCGTGCCGCCGGCGTCCGGCGTGTCGAGGCCCGCGATCAGGCGCAGCGTCGTCGTCTTGCCGCAGCCCGACGGCCCGAGCAGCACGAGCGTTTCGCCCGCGCCGATCGACAGGTCGAGCGGTTCGAGCACGCGCGTGCCGCGGAACGTCTTCGCGCAGCCGGTCAGGGTGATGGGAGTGGAATCGAGTTTCATAGTTGGTTCAACGAGGGCGGCGCTTGAGTGCACGCGTGCCGGACGGATCGACACCGAGCCATTGCATCGCGACGAGGAGCGGCAGCGTCATCAGCAGGAACAGGATCGTGTATGCGCTGCCGACTTCGAGGCGCAGCGACGCATAGGTATCGGCGAGCCCGACGGGCAGCGTCTTGGTGTCGGGCGTATGCAGCATCCACGTGAGGTTGAATTCGCCGATCGACAGCGTGAGCACCGCGAGCGCGCCCGCGACGATGCCGGGGCGCAGGTTCGGCAGCACGATCGTGACGAAGCGCGTGACGAACGACGCACCGAGGCTGGCCGCGCCTTCCTCGAGCGTGCGCAGGTCGGCGCCGGCCGCGACGGCCGCGACCGCGCGCACCATGAACGGCAGCGTGAACACGACGTGGCCGACGACGATGAACCACAGGCTCATCCGGAACGCGGTGAAGCCGCCGTACACGACCAGCAGCGCGAGCGCCGACGCGAGGCCGGGCAGCGCGACCGGCAGCACGAGCGCTTCCTCGATCGCGCGCGAGATGCGGCTCTTGCTGCGCGCGAGCGCATAGCCGGCCGGCACGCCGACCGCGAGCACGATCGCGAGCGTCGCGAACGCGACGTATAGAGACAGCGCGACCGAGCCGTGATACTGCTGCCACACCTGTTCGAGCCAGCGCAGCGTGAGGCCGCTCGACAGTCCGCGGAAATAGTTGACGGTCAGGCCAGCGAGCACCGACATCACGACGGGCACGATCAGGAACGCGCACAACAGCAGCGTGACGCCCCATTGCAGCGCGGCGATCGCACGCGCGCCCGTGACGCGCGGCGCGCGGCGCGCGACGCCGTTCGCCTGCGCGGGAACGGAAGCGGGAGCGGGCGCCGGAGACGGCGCGGAAGAGCCGGAAAGCGATTGCATGCAGGAATCCTCAGGCCGCGGCGGCGGCGGTGTGGCCGGTGAAGCGGCGCGCGAGCGCGAGCACGGCCCAGGTGACGACGCCGAGCACGATCGACAGGCCGGCCGCCGTCGCGATGTTCGTGTTCAGCGTGAACTCGGTATAGATCGTCATCGGCAGCACGTTCAGGTCGGTGGCCAGCGTGAACGCGGTACCGAACGCACCCATCGCGGTCGCGAAGCAGATCGCGCCGGCCGCGATCAGGCCGGGCGCAAGCGCGGGCAGCACGATGTCGACGAAGATGCGCCACGGCGACGCGCCGAGCGAGCGCGCGGCTTCCTCGAGCGACGCGTCGAGCTTCGACGCGGCCGCGATCACGGTGACGATCACGCGCGGAATCGAGAAGTACAGGTAGCCGACGAACAGGCCCGCGACCGAATACGCGAACACCCACTTGTCGCCGGTGAGCTTCGCGGACAGCATGCCGATCAGCCCCTGGCGCCCGGCGAGCATGATCACCATGAAGCCGACGACGACGCCCGGGAACGCGAGCGGGAACGTGAGCAGCGCGAGCAGCACGCGCTTGCCGCGGAATTCGCGGCGCGCGAGCAGCAGGCCGGAGATCGTCGACAGCGCGAGCGTCGCGAGCGTGACGCCCGCGGACAGCGCGACGGTCTCGCCGAGGCTCTTCATGTAGCGTGCATTGCCGAGCAGCGCCGCATACTGCGAGAAGAACGCGCCGTCGGCGGACACCTGCACGAGCGCCGCCATCGGCAGCAGCCAGAACGCGGCGAACATCGCGAGCGCCGGCGCGACGAGCGCGACGCGCCAGCGCAGCGGGAAAGTCAGATCGAGCATCGGTTGCGTCCTGCTGCTTACTGCATCACCTGCAGGTACTGCTGGCCGAACGCCTGCTGACCGGCCGCCATCTTGCCGAAGTCGACCGGCTTCGCACGTGCGTACTCGCTCGCCGGCAGGAACTTCGCGGCGACATCGGCGCCGAGCGCCTGTGCGCGCACCGGGCGCAGGTACGCGTTGGCCCACAGCTTCTGGCCTTCGTCCGACAGCACGAAGTCGAGCACCTTCCTGCCGTTCGCGTCATGCGGCGCGCCCTTCACGAGGCTCATCACGTACGGCACTGCGATCGTGCCTTCCTTCGGAATCACGAACTCGACGTTCGCGTTGTCCTTGTATTTCGCGCGATACGCGTCGAAGTCGTAATCGAGCAGGATCGGAATCTCGCCGGACAGCACGCGCGCATACGCGGTCTGCTTCGGCACGATCGGCGCGTTCGCCTTCAGCTTGCGGAACCAGTCGAGCGCCGGCTTGAAGTTGTCGAGGCTGCCGCCGAGCGCCTGGTTCACGGCCACCGCACCCGCGTAGCCGACGAATGCGCTGGACGGATCGAGATAACCGACCATGCCCTTGTATTCGGGCTTCAGCAGGTCGGCCCACGAGCGCGGCACCGGCTTGCCGTCGAGCGCGTCCTTGTTCACGAAGAAGCCGAGCGTGCCCGAGTGGATCGCGAACCAGTAGCCTTGCGGGTCCTTCAGGTTCGCGGGGATGTCGTTCCAGTGCGCGGGCTTGTACGGCGCGATCACGCCCTTGTCCTTCGCCTGGAATGCCGACGACACGCCGAGGTAGACGACGTCGGCGACGGGGCTCTTCTGCTCGGCGATCAGCTGCGCGATCGACTGGCCCGAGTTCTTGTTGTCGAACGGCACGCGGATGCCGGTCTTCTGCTTGATCGCCGCGATCTGCGCGGCCCAGTCGGCCCATTCGGGCGGGCAGTTGTAGCAGATCGCCGTTTCGTCGGCTTGGGCGGCGGGTGCGCCGGCGAAAAGTGCGGCGCAGGCGAGCGGCGCGGCGAGTGCGCGCAGCAGCGAGGTCAGGCGAAAGGACACGGTGGGTCTCCGGGCGAGTGTGTGGCGCTGGGGTGGGGTGGTGGTCGGCGTGCGTGGTCGCACGCCGGTGCGTTCAGGCCTTGCGCAATTGCAGGTCGGTGGCCGGCGGCGCGACCGTCGCGCCGTCGCGCACCGCGTGCGGCAGGATCAGCGACGTGCGTTCGATCGTTGCGCCGCCGATGCATTCGACGAGACGCTGCCATGCGTGGCGGCCGATGTCGCGGTTCGGCGTCGCGACGCTCGCGAGCGGCGGTGCGAGCAGTTCGCCGATCGCGATCCCGTCGAAGCCGAGCACCGACAGGTCGTCCGGGATCGAGAAGCCCGCGCGGCGCAGGCCGCGCATCACGACCATCGCGAGCAGGTCGTTGCTGCAGAAGAGCGCGGTCGGGCGCGTGGCGCGCGAGGTCAGATGCGCGAGCACCGCGTCGGGCAGTTCGGGCGCGTTGAAGTCGACTTCGACCGGCGGCAGCGTGGCGACGCCGCTTTCCTCGAGCGCCTGCGCATAACCGAGATGGCGCTGGCGCGCACGATCCGATGCGGCGAGCGAACCGGCCAGCATCAGCACGCGGCGGTGGCCGCGCACGGTCAGCAGCCGCACGCCGTCATAGGCGGCGCGGCGGTTGTCGACCGACACCGACGGGCGGCGCTGCGTGTCGTTGTGCATCAGCACGTAATGCGGGCCGTCGCGGTCGAGCATGTCGAGCAGCGGGTGCGTGTCCGCGTCGGCGACGGTCAGGATCAGCCCTTCGACGCGCTGCTCGCGCAGCGTCTCGATCGCGTGACGCTCGCGCGCCGCGTCGTATTCGGTCGTCATCAGGATCAGCTTGAAGCCGGCCGCGGTCGCGAGCTCGTCGATGCCTTGCAGGCAATCGGCGAACACCGGGTTCGACAGCGTCGGCACGACGACGCCGACGAGCCGTGTGCGTTCGCCGCGCAGTTGCCGGCCGAGCGGGCTCGGGCGGAACTGCAGCGTGTCGATCGCGGTGCGGATCGTCTGCAGCGTGGCGGGGCTGACGGTATGCGGTGCGTTGATCGCACGCGAAACGGTGGCGATCGAGAAGCCCGCGAGGGCAGCAACGTCCTTAATGGTCGAGGTCATGAAGTAGCGCGATGTAAACGTTTTCGGCAGGGGGGATTATCGAAAACGTTTGTGACTTCGCGATGACTTGCGCGACGCTTGTTTCGCAACAGGCGCGATACAAACGTCAGACGGTTTGGGGCCGTCGGACAAGGCGGGCTCGATTGTATCGGCGGATGTTGCGGCGCGGGACGAAATCGCGGGCGGTGTCGTATCGGCGCCGATTACACTGGATGAAGGCGTGCGATGCGATGGTGCGTCGAGTGGCGATGGAGCGCGCACGTACGACGCGTCCCAACGCATGTTGCCCGAATAAGGGAACGCATGCGCAAGCAATGGTAGAATCGCGTCCGCCCTCTTGCCGGGGTGATGAAATTGGTAAACATAGCGGACTTAAACGATTGAGTGCCCGGCCGGAAACGGTCGGTGCAGAACCCTTCAAATTCGGCGAAACCCCTGATGCGCGCATCGAGGCAACGCCGAGCCAAGCCTCGCGGCTCCCGCGAGGAAGGTGTAGAGACTAGACGGGGGGCGCCTAAGGCGCACGGGCAGCGGTCACGCCCGCGCGCGACGGCGAAGGCATAGTCCAGCGCACGAACGGCATCGCGCTCGCGACGCCGGCTTCGAAAGAAGCAGTGTGACGAAAATCCGCCGCCTTGATTGGCTTGCCGGTTCAAGTCCGGTCCCCGGCACCACGATCGCTTCCACGCGATTCCATGAAGGCCCGAAAACCCGCGAGAGATCGAACGCTCGCGGGTTTTTTGTTTCTGCGGCGTTGCATCGGATGCGATGACCATGCAACCGACACAGGCGCGCGCGATCGCCACCTGCGACAGGCATACCATCCCGCCATCCCGCGCCTATCATGGCAAATATGCTCACCGCGATCGAGCGGGTTGGTCATCGACGGCCGGCGCGGCATTGCATAGATTTCCAAGGTTGGCGTGCTTGTCCGCGCGCCAGCCCGCGCGCAGGCCGGCAACCGGCCGCGCGCGCCTATCAGCGTGAGACACAATCGAGCGTGGAGACGACACGATGAGCCTGTCAGAGCCATTGCGTCTGCATGTGCCGGAGCCCACCGGGCGCCCGGGCTGCAAGACGGACTTTTCCTATCTGCATCTATCGCCGGCCGGCGCGGTCCGCCGCCCGCCGATCGACGTTGCCCCGGCGGACACCGCCAATCTCGCCCGCAGCCTCGTGCGCGTGCTCGACGACCACGGCAAAGCCCTCGGCCCGTGGGCGCCGGACCTCGACGATGCGCGCCTGATCGCCGGGCTGCGCGCGATGCTCAAGACCCGCATTTTCGACGCGCGCATGATGATCGCGCAGCGCCAGAAGAAAATCTCGTTCTACATGCTGAGTCTCGGCGAAGAGGCGATCGGCACCGCGCATGCGATGGCGCTGCGCGACGGCGACATGTGCTTCCCGACCTACCGGCAGCAGAGCATCCTGATCGCGCGCGACGTGCCGCTCGAGCGAATGATCTGCCAGCTGATGTCGAACGAAGGCGACCCGCTCAAAGGGCGCCAGCTCCCCGTGATGTACTCGGACCGCGACGCGGGCTTTTTCTCGATTTCCGGCAATCTCGCGACGCAGTTCATCCAGGCGGTCGGCTGGGGGATGGCGTCGGCGATCAAGGGCGACACGAAGATCGCGTCCGCATGGATCGGCGACGGCGCGACGGCCGAAGCCGACTTCCACACCGCGCTCACGTTCGCGCACGTGTACCGCGCGCCGGTCGTGCTGAACGTCGTCAACAACCAGTGGGCGATCTCGACGTTCCAGGCGATCGCGGGCGGCGAAGGCACGACGTTCGCGGGGCGCGGCGTCGGCTGCGGGATCGCGTCGCTGCGCGTCGACGGCAACGACTTCCTCGCGATCTACGCGGCGTCGAGCTGGGCGGCCGAACGCGCACGCCGCAATCTCGGCCCGACGCTGATCGAGTGGGTGACCTACCGCGCGGGCGCGCATTCGACGTCGGACGATCCGACCAAGTACCGGCCGAGCGACGACTGGTCTCATTTCCCGCTCGGCGATCCGATCGCCCGCTTCAAGCGCCACCTGATCGTCAAGGGCATCTGGTCGGACAGCGCGCACGACGCGCTGACGGCCGAGCTCGAGGCCGAGGTGATCGCCGCGCAGAAGGAAGCGGAGAAATACGGGTCGCTGGCCGACGACCGGATTCCGTCGCCGGCCTCGATGTTCGACGACGTGTACAAGGAGCTGCCCGCGCATCTGCGCCGTCAGCGCCAGGAACTGGGAGCATGACCATGGCGCACCAAGAGACAGCCACGGCGACGCAGCCGATGACGATGATCCAGGCGCTGCGCTCCGCGATGGACGTGATGCTCGGGCGCGACGGCGACGTGGTCGTGTTCGGGCAGGACGTCGGTTATTTCGGTGGCGTGTTCCGCTGCACCGAAGGACTGCAGAACAAATACGGCAAGTCGCGCGTGTTCGATGCGCCGATCTCGGAAGGCGGGATCGTCGGCGTCGCGGTGGGGATGGGCGCATACGGGCTGCGCCCGGTGTGCGAGATCCAGTTCGCCGACTATTTCTACCCGGCATCCGACCAGATCGTGTCGGAAGGCGCTCGGCTGCGCTATCGCTCGGCCGGCCAGTTCACCGCGCCGATGACGATCCGGATGCCGTGCGGCGGCGGTATCTACGGCGGCCAGACGCACAGCCAGAGCCCGGAGGCGATGTTCACGCAGGTGTGCGGGCTGCGCACGGTGATGCCGTCGAATCCGTACGACGCGAAAGGGCTGCTGATCGCGTCGATCGAGAACGACGATCCGGTGATCTTCCTCGAGCCGAAACGGCTGTACAACGGGCCGTTCGACGGCCATCACGAACGGCCCGTCACGTCGTGGCTCAAGCATCCGGCGAGCGCCGTGCCCGAGGGCTACTACACGGTGCCGCTTGATACGGCCGCCGTGGTGCGGCCCGGCAACGACGTGACGGTGCTGACGTACGGCACGACGGTGCACGTGTCGCTCGCCGCGGCCGAGGAGACGGGCATCGACGCGGAGGTGATCGACCTGCGCACGCTGTGGCCGCTCGACCTCGACACGGTCGTCGCGTCGGTGCGCAAGACCGGGCGCTGCGTCGTGGTGCACGAGGCGACGCGCACCTGCGGCTACGGCGCGGAACTGGTGTCGCTGGTCCAGGAACATTGCTTCTACCACCTCGAGGCGCCGGTCGAGCGCACGACGGGCTGGGACACGCCGTATCCGCATGCGCAGGAATGGGCGTACTTTCCGGGCCCGGCCCGGGTCGGCGAAGCGTTGCGACGCGTGATGGAGGCGTGAAATGGGGATTCATGTCATCAAGATGCCGGATATCGGCGAAGGGATCGCCGAGGTCGAGCTGGTGGCCTGGCATGTGGAAGTCGGACAGACGATCACGGAAGACCAGCCGCTCGCCGACGTGATGACCGACAAGGCGGCGGTCGAGATTCCGTCGCCGGTGTCGGGCAAGGTGCTGGAACTTGGCGGCCGGATCGGCGAGATGATGGCGGTCGGCAGCGAGTTGATACGGCTCGAAGTTGAAGGCGATGGCAACCTGAAGGCGGGTGCGCCGGCGCGCGAAGCGCAGGCGAATGCGGAAGCGGCGCCGGTTCAGACGGTAGCGGCGGCAAAGCCGGTGCCGGTGGCCGACGCGCCGGCGGCAGCGCCTGCGGCCGCTGCGGCGCCGGATCGTGCGGCGAACCGCGCCCCCGCGGAGCCGCGTCGTGCGGAACGTGCCGAGCATGCGGCGCAGCCGCGCGCGGCGCTCGCGCCGGGCGAACGGCCGCTCGCGTCGCCGGCCGTGCGTCAGCGCGCATGGGACATGGGCATCGAGCTGCGCTATGTGCGCGGCACGGGTGAAGCCGGGCGGATCCTGCACGCGGACCTCGACGCGTATGCGAAGACGAGCGGCGGTGCGGCGCGTGCGTCGCAAGCGCACGGCTACGAAGAACGCAACGACGAAACCGACGTGCCGGTGATCGGCCTGCGGCGCGCGATCGCGCGCAAGATGCAGGAAGCGAAGCGCCGCATTCCGCACTTCAGCTATGTCGAGGAAATCGACGTCACCGAGTTCGAATCGTTGCGCGCGGACCTGAACCGCCGCTACGGCGATACGCGCGGCCGGCTCACGCCGCTGCCGCTGCTGATCCGCGCGATGGTGATCGCGCTGCGCGACTTCCCGCAGATCAACGCGCGCTTCGACGACGAAGCGGGCGTCGTCACGCGCTACGGCGCGGTGCACATGGGTGTTGCGACGCAGACGGATGCGGGCCTCACGGTGCCCGTACTGCGTCATGCGGAAGCGCGCGACGTATGGTCGATCTCCGCCGAAATCGCGCGGCTCGCCGATGCGGTGCGCGCGAACCGCGCGCAGCGCGACGAGTTGAGCGGCTCGACGATCACGATCTCGAGCCTCGGCGCGCTCGGCGGCATCGTGTCGACACCGGTCATCAATCATCCCGAAGTCGGCATCGTCGGCGTGAACCGGATCGTCGAGCGACCGATGATTCGCGACGGCGCGGTCGTCGCGCGCAAGATGATGAACCTGTCGTCGTCGTTCGACCATCGCGTCGTCGACGGCGCGGACGCGGCCGAGTTCATCCAGGCCGTGCGCGGGGTGCTCGAACGCCCGGCACTGCTGTTCGTGGAGTGATGCCGATGAAAAACGAACACACCACGTTGCTCGTGATCGGCGGCGGCCCGGGCGGCTATGTCGCCGCGATCCGCGCCGGCCAGCTCGGCATTCCGACCGTGCTGGTCGAGCGCGACCGGCTCGGCGGCACGTGCCTGAACATCGGCTGCATTCCGTCGAAGGCGCTGATCCACGTGGCCGACGCATTCGAACAGGCGTGCGGCCAGGCCGGCGAAGGGGCGCTCGGGATCCGCGTGCGCACGCCCGAGATCGACATCGCGCAAAGCGTCGCGTGGAAGGACGGCATCGTCGACCGGCTGACGCGCGGCGTCGGCGCGCTGCTCAAGAAGAACGGCGTGCGCGTGCTGCACGGCGAAGCGCGCGTGGTCGATGGCAAGACTGTCGACGTCGTCGCCGGCGGCCATACGGCGCGGATCGGTTGCGAGCACCTGTTGCTCGCGACCGGTTCCGAACCGGTCGAACTGCCGTCGATGCCGTTCGGCGGGCACGTCGTGTCGTCCACCGAGGCGCTGTCGCCCACGACGTTGCCGAAGCGGCTGGTCGTCGTCGGGGCCGGGTATATCGGGCTCGAACTCGGGATCGTCTATCGCAAGCTCGGGGTCGACGTCAGCGTCGTCGAAGCGGCGGAGCGCGTGTTGCCTGCGTACGATGCCGAGCTCGCGAGGCCGGTTGCCGATTCGCTCGCGCGGCTCGGCGTCGGGTTATGCCTCGGCCACAAGGTGCTCGGGCTCGCGCAGGACGGCGCGGTGCGTGTGCAGGCGGCCGATGGCGCGGAACGGACGCTGCCGGCCGATCGCGTGCTGGTCGCGGTCGGCCGCCGGCCGCGCGTCGACGGCTTCGGGCTCGAAGCGCTGCCGCTCGATCGCAACGGCCGGGCGCTGTGGATCGACGACGAATGCCGGACGTCGATGCGCAACGTCTGGGCGATCGGCGACGTCGCCGGCGAGCCGATGCTCGCGCATCGCGCGATGGCGCAGGGTGAGGTGGTCGCCGAGCTGATTGCCGGCCGGCGCCGCAAGTTCATGCCGGCATCGATCCCGGCCGTGTGCTTCACGGATCCAGAGATCGTGACGGCCGGCTGGTCGCCGGACGACGCCCGCGCGGCCGGCGTCGATTGTCTGAGCGCGTCGTTCCCGTTCGCGGCGAACGGGCGCGCGATGACGCTGCAGGCGACCGAAGGTTTCGTTCGCGTCGTCGCGCGGCGCGACAACCACCTGATCGTCGGCTGGCAGGCCGTCGGGCGCGGCGTGTCGGAGCTGGCTGCGGCGTTCTCGCAGTCGCTGGAGATGGGCGCGCGGCTGGAAGACATCGGCGGCACGATCCATGCGCATCCGACGTTGGGCGAAGCGCTGCAGGAAGCGGCGTTGCGAGCGCTGGGGCATGCGTTGCATGTTTGACGCGTCGTTCTGAAACGGAGGCGCCGGTGCGCAATGTGCGCATCGGCGGCTTTCAGGTTGTCGTGCCGTTTGCTGCGAGCTGTGCCGGTTTCTGAGCCGAAGCAAATCCGAATCGGTCGCGCACGGCTTTGGCGACGCAAAAAAGCCCGCGAATGGGTTTTATATCGTTCGTCGCACAAATATCTGATAACCGTAATCTTTAATGGTCTGAGATGCGATGGCCCGGAGCCGGCGGCGCGACGCGGCCAGTTCGAGATAGGGCATGAGTGCAGCCTGTAATTTTTAGAGATGGGGGCCGGTTGCCGGCGCCACGTCGGCCGACCATCATGTCGATAGCCGGAAACCGGGCCGCTCCCGGCCCGCCAACGCAGGCTCCACACGGAAGAACCGGACATGAAACTGCTGCTCGTCGGCGCGACCGGACTCGTCGGGCGCCACGTCCTCGAAGTCGCGCTTGCCGATGCGCGGGTCGATCACGTGGTCGTCCTCGCGCGTAGGCCGTTGTCGCCGCATCCGAAGATGCGCGCACTGGAGGTCGACTTCGATCATCTGCCCGACACGGCCGACTGGTGGCAGGCCGATGCGGTGATCTGCACGCTCGGCACCACGATGCGGACCGCCGGCTCGCAGGCGGCATTCCGGCGCGTCGATCACGACTATCCGCTCGCGGTCGCGCGGCTCGCGCACCGGCACGGCACGCCGGCCTACGTGCTGAATTCGGCGCTCGGCGCGGATCCGGCGTCGCGCATCTTCTACAACCGCGTCAAGGGCGAGGTCGAACAGGCGCTGGCCGGCGTCGGGTTCGCGTCGCTCACTTATGTGCGGCCGGGCCTGATCGGCGGCAGCCGCGACGAATTCAGGCTCGGCGAGCGGCTGCTGGTGTTCGCGTTGAACATCGCCCGACCCGTGTTGCCGGCGAAGTGGCGCGTGAATCCCGCGTCACGGATTGCGCGCGCACTGGTCGACGCCGCGATCGATGCGCGGCCGGGTGTGCAGGTCGTCGCATCGGATCGGCTCGTCTGAAACGGAGCGCGCGCATGACGGGATGCGCCGGCCGAATCCCGGCGCATGGTCGATTCGTAAAACCGTTTCGTCATACAAAGCGATAGCGCGCTCGCGGCACGCGCGCTGACCTACGATGGAGACATTGCTTCCATCGTCATCCGAACCGTGTGCACCCACTACCGCGCCCCCGGTGAAGACCCGGGCATCAGCGAGCTGAAGATCGGCATCGGCGATCTGTACCGCCGCGACCCGTGGGCACCCGACGTGTATCCCGACTACGCGGCGCCGATCGCGCGCGCCGACGGCGACGGCCTCGCGGTCGTGGCGGCCGTGTTCGGCTTCTGGCCGAAATTCATGCAGCCCGAGCGGCTCGACGAGAACGGCCGGAAAAGAAAGAAGCTCGATACGATGAACGCTCGCGCGGAAACGGTCGGTTCGTCGCGGCTCTACGGTAGTGCGTGGCGCAACGGCCAGCGCTGCCTGATTCCGGCGCGGTGGATCTGCGAGCCATGTTACGAAACCGGCCGCAACGTGTGGCAGCGGATCGGCGTCGACGGCTGGCAGCCGTACTGTGTCGCCGGCATCTGGCGGCGCTACGAAAGCGCCGACGGCCGCGAATGCATCGGCATGGCGATGCTCACGGTGAATGCCGACGATCATCCGGTGTTCGCGCGGATGCATCGGCCCGGCGACGAGAAGCGGGGCGTCGTGATCCTGCGGCGCGACGACTACGACGAATGGCTGCATGCGCGCGGCAGCGAAGCCGCGCGGCGCATGCTGAACCTGCTCCCCGCCGGCGACATGGCGGCCGCGCCCGATCAGGCACCGCCCGCGAGCGCCTGACCTTTCATTTTTCCGACGTCCGACTTGCAATCAAATCCGCCGGACGCGTCGCGATCATTCGGACAATTTCCAAAATTTGCCGATTCCGGGTAATCACCGATATCTCGCAAGTTGTATATACAAGATCATCCGCTGGCAATGTCGGCACACGTCGTGCCGCTTGCGCGCCAGCGTGCAAACCGTGCGTGCGTGGCGCATGCCGGCGATCCACGGCGCCCCGCACCCGAAGAGCCGAAAGGGCGGCTCGCAGATTCCTGTCTTTTTAAAACCATTTGCGATCCTGAGTATTTTGGAGATTTCCCCCGTGTCAACGAATTCCAGTGGAAAAGCCGGCGGCCTGATCGAGGTTCGCTCGATCGACTTCATTCCCGATGCCGAACGCCACGGCGGACTGCTGAGCCAGTTCACGCTGTGGCTGTCGGCGAACATGCAGATCACCGCCATCGTCACGGGCGCGCTCGCCGTCGTGCTCGGCGGCGACGTGTTCTGGTCGCTGGTCGCGCTGCTGCTGGGCCAGCTCGTCGGCGGCGCGGTGATGGCGCTGCACGGCGCGCAAGGGCCGCAGCTCGGGTTGCCGCAGATGATCTCGAGCCGCGTGCAGTTCGGTGTGTACGGCGCGATGATCCCGATCGTGCTCGTGTGCCTGATGTATATCGGCTTTTCCGCCAGCGGCTCGGTGCTGGCCGGGCAGGCCGTCGCGCAGCTGCTGCACGTCGACGACGCGGCCGGCATCCTGCTGTTCGCGGCCGTGATCGTCGTGCTGACCGTGTTCGGCTATCGCGCGATCCACTTCGTCGGCCGGATCGCGAGCGTGGTCGGCATCGTCGCGTTCGTCTACATGTTCTCGCAGCTGTTCGCGAACCACGACGTCGGCGCGCTGCTCGCGAACCGGCATTTCTCGCTCGCGAGCTTCCTGCTGTCGATGTCGCTGTCGGCGTCGTGGCAGATCGCGTTCGGCCCGTACGTCGCCGACTATTCGCGCTACCTGCCGCGCTCGACGTCGTCGGTCGCGACGTTTCTCGCGGTCGGCCTGGGCTCGGTGATCGGCGCGCAGGCGGCGATGGTGTTCGGTGTGTTCGCGGCCGCGCTGGCCGGCAGCCAGTTCGCGCACCATGAAGTCGCGTATATCGTCGGTCTCGGCTCGACGGGCGCCGTGGCCGCGCTGCTGTACTTCAGCATCGCGTTCGGCAAGGTGACGGTGACGGCGCTCAACGCGTACGGCAGCTTCATGTCGATGGCGACGATCGTCAGCGGCTTTCGCGGCAAGGGTGCCGTGTCGTCGAAGAGCCGCCTCGTGTACATCTTCGGGATGATCTGCGTGTCGACGCTGATCGCGCTCGCGGGCCGCCATTCGTTCCTGAAGGAATTCACCGCGTTCATCCTGTTCCTGCTCGCGTTCTTCACGCCGTGGAGCGCGATCAACCTGGTCGACTACTACTGCTTCACGCGCTCGCGCTACGACGTGCCGGCGCTGTCCGATCCGGATGGCCGCTACGGCCGCTGGAACGCGATGGCGATCACGATCTACGTGGTCGGCATCCTCGTGCAGTTGCCGTTCATGTCGACGCACATCTACACGGGTCCGCTCGTCGATGCGCTCGGCGGCACCGACATCTCGTGGATCCTCGGCCTGATCGTGCCGGCCGTGCTGTATTACATCGGTGCGCGCGCGTCGCGTCGCGTTATCCCCGAACGCCTGATCCTGCCGCTCGAACGCGGCGAAGTTCACCACTGACGATACGTCTCGCGCATCGGGTCGGCCGGTTGCCGGCCTGAGCGGGACGTCGTGCCGGGCGCGGCCTGCGCCGGGCTCCCCTGCACATTCGCTTTCCCGCGATGCCGGTGCGGCGCTACCGCCGCGCCCGGCGTCGTTTCATTCTCCTTCAATAAAATAGTATGACTAAACAAATGCAATGCCGCGGGAGCGCTTCCGCGGTACGGCCGCCGCATGCGGGTCTTCGCATGACGGTCGCGGCCGCGTGCCTTTGCGGCTCGGGCGCCGCGCTCGCGCAGGACGGCGTCACGCTGTACGGCGTGATCGACGAATTCGCGCAGTACGTGAATACCGGCAACGGCTATACGGCGGCGATCAACTCGGGTGGCCAGTGGGGCAGCCGGTTAGGACTGAAGGGCGGCGAGGATATCGGCGGCGGGCAGAAAATCGAGTTCGCACTGGAAAACGGCTTCAACCCGAACGACGGCACGCTGGCGAGTTCGGGCAGCATGTTCAACCGTCAGGCGTGGGTCGGCATCGCGGGGCAGTGGGGCAAGGTGCGCGCGGGCCGGCAGAATTCGCCGCTGTTCAATGACCAGGGCGGGCAGGATGCGTTCGGCGGCGTCACGCAGGCGTCCGGCATGGACAACCTGACCGTGTTCGCGTTCCGCACCAGCAATACGCTGTCGTACCAGAGCCCGGAGATCGCCGGCTTCCAGGGTGGGCTGTATTTCGGGTTCGGCGATGCGGGCGGCGCGCGCTCGGCAGGTTCCAGCCAGCAGTTCGACCTGACCTACGAGCACGGGCCGTTCGCGGCGTTCGTCGCCGGCCAGTGGCTGAAGAACGCGACGGCGACCACGACCGATCGCACGATCATGGCCGGCGCGTCGTACGCGTTCGGCAAGGCAACCGTGTACGGCGGCTTCTCCGCCGTGAAGTGGGCCGACCTCGGGATCGATTCGCGCGTGTACGGGCTGTCGGTCAAATACCAGTTCAACCCGGCGAACTATGTCGCGCTTGGTTACGCGTATCTGCACGACCAGTCGTCGCAGGGCAACAACGCGGACCAGCTCGGGCTGATGTACGAGTACGACCTGTCGAAGCGCACGAGCTTCTATGGCGCGCTGTCGTACCTGCGCAACCGCAACCAGGCCGGCTACACGCTCGCGGGCGCGGCGAACCCCGGCCTGCCGCTCGCGTATCCGGGCGCGAACGCGCGCGGCGTGCAGCTCGGCATCGTGCATCGCTTCTGATGCCGTCGACGCGCCGGGCCGTGTGTGCCCGGCGCTTTCTCCGCGCGCGCTCGCGCCGCTATTTCCCCAGCCGCTCCGCGAGCGAATAGCGCTGCATGCAGCGCTCCATCGCGTCGAGAAACGCGTGCTCGGCCGCGTTCATCTTGCGGTCGCGATGCCACAGCAGGAACACGTCGACATCGACGAGCCCGTCGTCGGGCGGCAGCCGCCACAGCCGCTGCTGCGCGATGTCGTCGCGCACGATGTGCTCGGGCAGGCAGCCGATCCCGTAGCCCGCGAAGATCAGCCGCCGCACTTCCTCGAGGCTCGGCGACGACGCGACGATGCGCCCCGTGAAGCCCTTCTGGTCGCGGAACACGGTGAGCGGCGACAGGCTGTCGCCGATCTGGTCGCTCGTGAACGACACGAAATTCTCCGCGAGCAGATCGTCCATCCGCAGTTGCGTCTGCCCGAACAGCCGGTGATGGCGGCCGCAGTAGATCGCATAACGCTGGCGCAGGAAGCAGCGCATCTCGAGCTTGTCGTGCGGCGTGCGGCACAGGCCGAGCCCGGCCGTGGCCGTCTTCTGCAGCAGCGACGAAAGAATGTCCGACGAGCGCATCACTTCGATCTGCAGGTCGATGCGCGGATACGCGCGATGGAAGTCCGCGAGGAACTCGTCGTAGACGGGCGATTCGATGCGGCTCACGGTCAGCAGCCGGATCGAACCGGTCAGGTCGGCCGTGCTGTCGTCGATTTCCGTTTCGAGGCGCGAGATGCCGCCGTAGATGTCGCTCGCGATCCGGTATACGGCTTCGCCGGCCGGCGTCGGCGCGAAGTGCGCGCCGCGCCGCTCGATCAGCCGGCGCTCGAGCGCGTCCTCGAGCCGCCGCAATGCCTGGCTCACGGCCGGCTGCGTCACATGCAGGCGCGCGGCCGCGCGGCTCACGCTGCGCTCCTGGATGATCACCAGGTAGGTACGCAGCAGGTTCCAGTCGAGACGGTCGTTCAGGAACGGGGCGAGGTCGGGGCGCATCGGGTCTCCGGGCGGGTGTCGGGTCGAACATTAGTTAAATTTATACGGCGAATAATAACTTGAAATTTGACTAATGATTTGCGGTCGCCGATAAAGGAGGGGTGCCGCAGCGTGCGGCGCGAGGCCGCGACAGACGGCCGTCACCACGATATTGCGTGTCGCCCGCAACGCGGCGCGCATCAGGAGCCCGCATGACCCAGTCCCTTCCTTCCGCCCGCCAGCCGGGACGCGCCGCGACGGCCGCGTTCATCGGCACGATGATCGAGTGGTACGACTTCTACATCTACGCGACCGCCGCCGCGCTCGTGTTCGGCGAACTCTATTTCCCGTCGCACGACCCGTTCGTCAGCACGATGGCGTCGTTCGCGACGTTCGCGGTCGGCTTCTTCGCGCGGCCGCTCGGCGGCGTCATCTTCGGCCATCTCGGCGATCGTATCGGCCGCAAGAAGGCGCTGATGACGACGCTGATGATGATGGGCGTCGCGACCGTCTGCGTCGGGCTGCTGCCCGACTATTCGAAGGTCGGCGTGCTCGCGCCGGTGCTGCTCGTCGTGCTGCGCGTCGTGCAGGGGATCGCGGTCGGCGGCGAATGGGGCGGCGCGGTGCTGATGGCGGGCGAGCATGCACCGCAGGGGCGCCGCACGTTCTTCGCGTCGTTCGCGCAACTCGGCAGCCCGGCCGGGCTGATCCTGTCGCTGATCGCGTTCCGCGCGGTCACGTCGATGGACAAGGCCGACTTCCTCGCATGGGGCTGGCGCCTGCCGTTTCTCGCGAGTTCGGTGCTGCTCGTGGTCGGCCTCCTGATCCGGCTCGGCGTGAACGAGTCGCCGGAATTCGCTCGCATGAAGGAAGCGAACCGCACGGTGAAGCTGCCGGTCGCCGAAGTGTTCCGTTCCGCGTCGGGGCTCGTGCTGCTTTGCATCGGCGCGAACACGATCGGGATCGCGGGCGTCTATTTCACGAACACGTTCATGATCGCGTACACCACGCAGTACGTCGGCGTATCGCGCTCGCTGATCCTCGACAGCCTGTTCGCGGTTGCGATCATCCAGTTCGTCGCGCAGCCGATCGCCGCATGGATCGCCGAGCGGATCGGCGGCGCGCGCTTCCTGAAGCTCGCGGCGCTGCTCGCGATGCTGTCGCCGTATCCGATGTTCATGCTCGTGCAGGGCGGCACGTCCGCGTCGCTCGTCGCGGGCATCGCGCTCGCGGTCGTGTGCATGGCCGGTTTCTATTCGGTAATCGCGGGCTTCGTCAGCGACGTGTTTCCCGCGCATGTGCGCTATTCGGCGATCTCGCTTGCGTACCAGATCTGCGGCGCGATCGCGGGCGGCCTGACGCCGCTCGTCGGCACGTGGCTCGCGCATCGCTTCACGGGTCAGTGGTGGCCGCTCGCGGTGTTCTACACGTGTCTCGCGGGCATCTCGCTGCTCTGCATCGTCGCGCTCGATGCGCGCCGGGCGGCGCAGCCGGCCGCTGCCGAAGCGCTCGGTTCGCATTGAACCATTAAGAACGAATTCATCCGGAGTGCAAATGAAAGACCTGTTGGAAATCGACGGCGGACGTCTGTGGCAGAGCCTGGCCGACATGGCACGTGTCGGCGCGACGCCGCGCGGCGGCGTGCGGCGCCTCGCGCTCACCGACGACGACCGCCGCGGCCGCGACCTGTTCGCGCAATGGTGCCGCGACGCTGGGATGACGGTGAGCGTCGATGCAGCCGGCAACCTGTTTGCGCGGCGCGACGGCACCGATGCGCAGGCCGCGCCGGTGCTGATCGGCAGCCATCTCGATACGCAGCCCGAAGGCGGCCGCTTCGACGGCGTGTACGGCGTGCTCGCCGCGCTCGAACTCGTGCGCACGCTGAACGACGCAGGCGTCGCGACCGACAAGCCGCTGGAAATCGTGTCGTGGACCAACGAGGAAGGCGCGCGCTTCGCGCCGGCGATGCTCGGCTCGGCCGTGTTCACGGGTGCGTTGCCGCTCGACGAGGCGCTCGCGAAGCAGGACGCCGACGGCGTCACGCTCGGCGCGGCACTCGACGCATGCGGCTATCGCGGCACGCGCGCGACGGGCGGCGCGGTCGATGCGTATTTCGAAGCGCATATCGAGCAGGGGCCCGTGCTCGAGGCGAACGGCACGACGATCGGCGTCGTCACGGGCGGGCAGGCGATCCGCTGGCTCGACGTGGCGGTAACGGGCGTCGCCGCGCACGCGGGCACGACGCCGATGCCGTATCGCAAGGACGCGTATTTCGCGAGCGCGCAGATCGCGCTCGAACTCGAACGGATCGTCGCCGGCTACGCGCCGCGCGGGCTCGCGACGATCGGGCAGGTCGGCATCCGCAACGCGTCGCGCAACACCATTGCCGGCGACGTGACGTTCACGGTCGACCTGCGCCATCACGACGATGCCGAAGTCGATGCGATGGAGCGCGACCTGCGCGATGCGTGCGCGCGCATCGCCGCAGCGCGCGGCGTGCAGGTCGCGATCGACACTTGCTGGCGCAGCCCGGCGACGCCGTTCGATCGCGATTGCGTCGAGCTGGTCGCGCAGGCGGCCGCCGCGTTCGGCTACACGAACGAGCGGATCGTCAGCGGTGCCGGCCACGATGCGATCCTGCTCGCGCGCCGCTTCCCGACCGCGATGGTGTTCATCCCGTGCGTCGACGGCCTGTCGCACAACGAAGCCGAGGATGCGTTGCCCGACGACGTGACGCGCGGCACGAACGTGCTGCTCCATGCGGTGCTGGCGCGCGCCGGCGTCGCCGCGCGCGCCGAAGCGGCGACCACCGCGCACGATGCATGACGCGGCGAACCGACGAGGACGAACGATGAAAACCTATTTCCATCCCGAACAACTGCTGCACCATCCGCGCAGCTACCTGTCGCGCGGGCAGATGCGCGAACCGCAGGAAGTGCCCGAGCGCGCGGCGCGGCTCGTCGCGGCGGTGCGCTCGCTCGACTTCGACGTGTGCGAGCCGGCCGACCGCGGCACCGCGCCGATCGCGGCCGTGCATGACATGAACTACCTGCGCTTTCTCGAGGACGCGCACCGCGACTGGAAGCAGATGCCCGACGACTGGGGCGACGAAGTGATGTCGAACGTGTTCGTGCGCGATCCGAACCCGCTGCGCGGCATACTCGCGAAAGCCGCGCGCTACCTCGCCGACGGCAGCTGCCCGGTCGGCGCGAACACGTGGCGCGCCGCGTACTGGTCCGCGCAGGGTGCGCTCGCGGCCGCGGCCGACGTCAACGACGGCGCGCGCGAGGCCTACGCGCTGTGCCGGCCGCCCGGCCATCATGCGCGTCGCGACGCGGCCGGCGGCTTCTGCTACCTGAACAATGCGGCGATTGCCGCACAATCGCTGCTCGGCCGCCATCGGCGCGTCGCGATCCTCGACACCGACATGCATCACGGGCAGGGCGTGCAGGAGATCTTCTACGGTCGCGACGACGTGTTGTACGTATCGATTCATGGCGATCCGACCAACTTCTATCCGGTCGTCGCCGGCTACGAGGAAGAGACGGGCGCGGGGGCGGGCGACGGCTTCAACCTCAACCTGCCGATGCCGCACGGCGCGCCGGAGTCAGCGTTCTTCGAGCGGCTCGATGACGCGCTGCGCGCGCTCGCGCGGTTCGGGCCCGACGCGCTCGTGCTCGCGCTCGGCTTCGACATCTACAAGGACGATCCGCAATCGCAGGTCGCCGTCACGACCGACGGTTTCGGGCGGCTCGGCGGCGCGATCGGTGCGCTCGGGTTGCCGACGGTGATCGTGCAGGAGGGCGGTTATCACCTCGACAGCCTCGACGCGAACGCGCGTGCGTTCTTCGGCGGGTTTGCCGGCGCGCGCTGACGCAGCAGCGCCGGATCGCGTGCGCCGCCGGCGCGGGACGGGTCGCGATTACGAATTCGCGGTGGCCGGTGCGCGGCGGCGCTGCGTCATCTGCAGCACGACGAGCGCGAGTCCGGCCGCGGCGATCAGCCCGCCGACGAGCGGCACGGCCGAGTAGCCGAAGCCGGCCGAGATCGCCGCGCCGCCGGCTGCCGCGCCGACCGCGTTGCCGAGGTTGAACGCGCCGATGTTGACGGCCGACGCGAGGCCCGGCGCTTCGTGCGCCGCACGCATCACGCGCATCTGCAGCGGCGGCACGACCGCGAACGTCGCGATACCCCATACGAGCAGCGTGACGGCGGCGCCGGCATGCGTGCTCGCGAGCAGCGGGAACGTGGCCATCGTCGCGATCAGCAGCAGCAGGAAACCGACCAGCGTACCGTCGAGCGATCGATCGGCCAGGCGGCCGCCCGCGATGTTGCCGATCGAGAAGCCGACGCCGATCAGCACGAGCATCGCGGTCACGAAGCCGGGCGTCGCGCCGGTCAGGTGTTCGAGCGTCGGCGCGACATACGTGTAGAGCGTGAACATCGCACCGGCGCCGAGCACCGTCGTCCCGAGCGCGCCGAGCACGACAGGGCGCGTCAGCACCGACAGCTCGGCGCGCAGGTCGGGCCTCCTGCCGGCTTCGCCCTTCGGCAACGCGGCGAACAGGCCGGCGATCGCGATCAGGCCGAGGCCCGCGGTCGCCGCGAACGACATGCGCCAGCCGATGATCTGGCCGAGCCAGGTCGCGGCCGGCACGCCGCCGACGTTCGCGATCGTGAGGCCCATGAACATCGTCGCGACCGCGCTGGCCTGCTTGTCGCGCGGCACGAGGCTGGCCGCGACCACCGAGCCGAGCCCGAAGAACGCGCCGTGGTTGAGGCTCGTCACGAGGCGGGCGAGCAGCAGCGTCGTGTAGCCCGGCGCGACGGCCGACAGCAGGTTGCCGATCGTGAAGATCGACATCAGCGCGATCAGTGCCGAGCGGCGCGACCAGCGCGCGAGCAGCAGCGTCATCAGCGGTGCGCCGACCATCACGCCGATCGCATACGCGCTGATCAGCATGCCGGCCTGCGGGATCGACACGTGCACGCCGTCGGCGATCACGGGCAGCAGGCCCATCGGCGAGAACTCGGTCGTGCCGATGCCGAACGCGCCGGCGGCGAGCGCCAGCAGCGGCAGCGCGGCGCTGCCGCCGGGGCGGGAAGGAGAGGAAGTCGTGGCGTTCACGCGATGGGCTCCTGTAATCGAGGGACAACAGCACGGGGGCCGTCGAGGATAGCGCGAAGTGTGCCTGCATTACTTTTGCGGAAAAAGCTGCGTGCGGACGAAATTATCTTGATTCGATGTCAACAATTGGGAGCGCACGAGGCCCGCGGGCGGCGCGCCGGCAGGGCGGGCGAACGAAGATGCGTGTTGCGAAAGGCTTTTCGTCATGCGAAGGGCGTGGCCCCCGGCCGGGGGATCGCGATCCGGTGGTGGCTTGCGGCGGATCGACGCTCGTCGCGCGCGGCGATCCGGGAGCCGGCCGGCGACTGCGCAGCGGCGTGTGACCGGAGGATCGAACGGGGCCTTCATGCGCGGGCGACAACCCGGCGCGGACATCGCGTCGCGGCCGAAAACCCTTTGCCGGCGCGGTGCATGGGCAAAAAAGCCCCGGCCACAGGGGGACCGTGACCGGGGCGGAAACGCATCCTCTCATTGGCACGAGGACTGGATGCGCGCGAAGTATATTTCGGCACATGACAATTCGAAATGTCGTTAAACGGCCGTTTTTGGTGTCAATTTAAAAATGCGGGCGCCGGGACGTCCGTCGTCACCGTTTTAAAGGATCGTTCGCGGGCGCGATGACGCTGCCTGGCGCGTTGCAACGGCTAAAAGGACGATTTGACGGAGGGCGGAATCCGTTCGCCGGCCGGCGGCGCGAATCGCGTCGCTCGATCGCTTGCCGCGCGCGCCCGGTATCCGACGCGCGGCGCCCGGTCAATCCGGTTCGCCGGCCGCCTCGCGCACGGCCGCGAGGAACCGTGCGACGACGGGCGACGGTACCGCTGCCGCGCCGTCGAACACGAACTCGATGTCGAAGCGGCTCGCGAGTTCGTCGAGCGCGACGAGCCGGACCGTGCGCGGGCAGGTCGGCGATGCGCTTTCCGGCACGAACGCACAGCCCATCCCGGCCGCGACGAGGCCGATCAGCGTCGGGATGTCGCTGCCGACCTGCGCGATGCGCGGTGTGAAGCCGGCCTGCCGGCACTGTGCCATCAGGAACCGGTGGTGCGCGGCGGAGCGCTGCGCGTCGAACCAGACGAACGGCTCGTTCGCGACGTCGGCCAGCGTGCGCGGTGCGTTGAAGCGGCGGCCGGGCGGCGCGGGCATCGCGAGCACGAAGCGGTCGCTCAGCAGCCGCGCGCCCGACAGGTGCGGCGCCTCGTCACGACGCCACGCCATGATCCCGCCGTCGAGCTGGCCGCGTACCAGCGCGCTCGCCTGTTCGGCCGACAGCATCGGCGCGATCGACAGCTTCACGTCCGGGCACGCGTCGCGAAACGCCTTGAGCACGTTCGCGACGACGGGCAGCGGCAGGCAGTTCGGCAGCGCGCCGAGCCGCAGTTCGCCGAGTTGGCCGGCCGCGCTGCGCAGCGCGCGTTCGCGGCTGTCCTGCAGCGTTGCGAGCAGGCCGGTCGCATCCCGCAGGAAGCTCGTGCCGGCCGCGGTGAGCGTGACGCCGGTGGTGCGGCGGATCAGCAGCGGCGTGCCGATCGCGTCCTCGAGTTCGCGGATCTGCCGCGACAGCGCGGGCTGGACGATGCCGGCCGCGCGGGCGCCGGCCATCACGCTGCCGGCTTGCGCGACAGCCACGAAGTAACGCAGGTGACGCAGTTCGATCTGGCGCATGCGGAGGCCGTTCCGGTTCGTTGATATGCCTGCAAAGCATAGCAAATGCCATTCGATGGTATTGGAAGGCATGGCGAGCGTGCCGTACGATGACCGTCGTTGCCGCACTCGTTCGCGAGTCGCGTGCGTTCCCCCGTTCCGATCGTGTCCCGCCCCATGCCGCTTCATATCCCGACCCCTTATATCCGCTCGCAAATCGCATCCCGCCGGCTCGGCAGGACCATCCGGCTGAAGCTCGATGCGCTGCAGCCGTCGGGCTCGTTCAAGCTGCGCGGCATCGGCGCCGTCTGCGAAGCGCGGCATGCGGCCGGCGCGAGGCGGTTCGTGTCGTCGTCGGGCGGCAACGCGGGCATCGCGGTCGCGTACTGCGGCCGCGAGCTCGACGTGCCGGTGCTGGTCGTCGTGCCGGAAAGCGCGTCGGCCCGCGCGCGCGAGCTGATCCGCGTCGAGGGCGCGGAGCTGGTCGTGCACGGTGCGAGCTGGGCCGAGGCGAACGCGTTCGCGCAATCGGCCCTCGGCGAGCACGACGCATTCGTGCATCCGTTCGACGACAGCGTGCTGTGGCAGGGCCACGCGACGATGATCGACGAGATGGCGGCCGTCGGCCCGAAGCCCGATGCGGTCGTGCTCGCGGTCGGCGGCGGCGGGCTGCTGTGCGGCGTGCTCGAAGGGCTGGCGCGCAACGGCTGGCACGACGTGCCGGTCGTCGCGGCCGAAACGGAAGGCGCCGACTGCTATGCGCGCTCGGTCGCGCAGGGGCGCCCGGTCGAATTGCCGGCGATCGCGAGCATCGCGACGTCGCTCGGCGCGAAGCGGCCGTGCGATGCGGCGGTCGAATGGGCGACGCGGCACGAGATCCATCCCGTCGTCGTGTCCGATGCGGAAGCGGTGGCCGCGTCGCTGCGGTTCCTGGACGAACACCGGATCGTCGTCGAGCCTGCGTGCGGCGCCGCGCTGGCCGCGCTCGAGCGGCCGGTGCCGGTGCTCGCGTCGGCGTCGGACATCGCCGTGATCGTCTGCGGCGGCGTGACGGCGACCGTCGAGCATCTGCAGACGCTGCGCGCAACGTTGCGGTAAGCGGGGAAGCCGGCACGCAGGTTGGTCGGGTGACGGAAGGACGGTCGTCGATTTCGGTGACCGTCGGGCGTCTGCAGACGCTGCGCGCGATGTTGCGGTAAGCGGGGAAGCCGGCACGCGGGTTGGTCGGGTGACGGAAGGGTGGTCGTCAATTTCGGCGACGACGGGCATCGGCTATGCCGCGCTTGCCGCGACGCGTCGACGTCACGTTCCTGTTATCGCAATGGCGAAAACGCAGCCGACAGGCAGCCGGACGCGCGGAAATTCCTGCGGGGATGAAGGGGATGCGTATCGTCGCGCTGCGCCGGATGCGGCCGGGCGCGACGATACGGACGGCCAGTTGGACGGCCGGTCGGACAGCCGGTCAGTTCGCGGCCGGTGCGCTCGCGCCGGACGGCGCGGATGACGCGACGGGGTCCGCTGCGGCGGGGGCGGGCGTTTTGTCCGCCGGCGTATGCGACGCGCTCGACGGCGCGGATGTCGATGTCGATGCGGATGTTGCGGCCCGAGGCGTCGGCACGGTCGATGCCGGCTTGGCGGCGGCCGGTGCCAAGCCGGCGGGCGTCGATGCTGCGCTGGCAGGCGGCGACGCCGTGCCGGAAGCGGGTGCAGGCGCGGCAGCCGGTACGGGAGCCGAAGCCGGTGCGGGAGCCGAAACCGGTGCGGGAGCCGAAACCGGTGCGGGAGCCGAAACCGGTGCGGGAGCCGAAGCCGACGCATGCGCCGAACCGGAAGCTGACGCAGGTGCGGAAGCCGACGCCGTCACCGAACCAGACGCCGCCACCGGCGCGGCCGCGCGCATCGCAGCCGGCGCGACAACGGCCGACGCCGCGGCCGGCACGGCGTTCGCGCCCGACCCGGGCGCGACACCCGGCACCGAAAGCGGCACCGGCGCCGCGGGCGGCGTCGGCACGACCGGCGTCGTCATCTTCAGCGGTTCGCCCTGCGGCGTCGGCGCGGGTTCGGGCAGCGGCGTGACGGCTTCCTTCTCGGCGGCCTTCACGGTGGCGCGGTCGCGGCGGGCCGGGTCGATCTTCAGGAAATGGTCGACGAGATTGAAGAAGCGCTCGTAGAACACGCCGGCCGGAATCGTCTCGCTCGCGGTCTTGACGAGCGCATCGTCGCTCGACCCGATCGGCAGCGACAGCGAGCCGAACACGCTGAGGCCGACGCTGGCCGACGTATTCGACTTCTTCAGCGTGTAGCGGTCCTGCACCGCGTTCACGTATGCAATGCTCGACGAGCCGTCCGCGGTCGCGTCCGCACACACCACGTGAAACTCGATCACGACGTGCATGTCGTTGTTCGGCTGGAAATTCTTGCTGCCGTCGACCGCATCGTTGCGCGACGACGACACCACATAACCCTGGCTCAACAGCGCGCGCCGCGCGGCCTCGCAGGCCGCGTCGGATTTCGAGTGGAACGTATGCGCATACGGGCTGGTCGTCGCGTCGAACTGTTCCTGCTGGTAGATCGGCTTGGGCGGCGACGAGCACGCCGCCAGCACGGCTGCGGCCGCGAGCGCGCACGAAACGGAAAACAGGCGAAATCGGTTGTGCATGGCGTCTTTCAGAAGGCTCGGCGAGATGCCGCGAGGGGTTTGCGCGCGACGCGCGGCAACCGGATGGCGGCCGTCGCGCAGGGGCGGGGCCGGCAATGGGCGCGTGGCAATCTCGGATGGCCGGGGCGTCATTATAGTTTCGTTTGATGTCACGTTCGCTTCGGCGGCTGTTCCCGCCCATGACGGTGACGGCTAGCCGTTACCGGCGAGAACGATCGCGAACCGGCGCTAGCCGGCCGGCGACGGCCGCGCGGAAGCCAGCAATCGCGACGTCAGCGGATGATGTTCGCCGCGCCGCGAGCGGATCGCGTGGATCTCCTCGGTCACGTCGCCCGCGCGCCCGAGCCGCCTGAGGCCGCGCAGCAGCGACGCGTCGTTCGCGCCGAGCTCGCTCAGCGGGAACACGCCGAGGCCGCGCGCCGCGAACACGGCCATCAGCGCGCTGTCCTCGAATTCCCCGGCCACGCGCGGCACGATCCGTTCGCCTTCCAGCCACAGGTCGAGGCGCGCGCGCAGCGCCGAATGCGCGGTCGGCAGCAGCACGGGCAGGTCGGCCAGGCATTGCGGAAAGCGTTGCCGCGCGGCCGGCGTGACGAGCGCCGCGGGGCCATACCAGTCGACCGGCGACGCGACGAGCCGTTCGCTCGTCACGCGCAGGTTCGAACCGGACGGTGCGCCCTGGCCGGCCAGCACGAGATCGAGATGATGCAGCGCGAGTTCCGCGAGCAGCGCATCGTGCTCGCCCTCGTGGCACAGCAGCCGCAGCGTGGGCGTGTCGAGCACCGGCGCGAGGATCGCATGCGCGGCGAGCTTGGAGATGCCGTCCGCGAGGCCGACCGCGAGCCGCACGGTCGGCTGGCTGGCCGCCGCGCGCACTTCGTCCGGAATCAGGCGCCCCATCTCGAAGATGGCCTCCGCGCGTGCATACGCGGCCTGGCCCGCGTCGGTCATCGCGACGCCGCGCCCGGCCGGGCGCAACAACTGGTGCCCGAGCGCTTTCTCGAGCTCGCGCACCTGCGCGCTGATCGTCTGCACGGCCATGTCGAGCCGCCCGGCCGCGCGCGCGAAGCCGCCTTCCTTCACGACGACCCAGAAATAGTACAGATGTCGGAAATTGAGCATCGGATCGAAACTTCGGAAAAACCGAACCTAAAATCAGATTCTCTCTGATTTTTTCGAAGTCCGGGTCGGCATATCATCGGGCTTTCCACTTTCGTATCGGCCCATTTCATGGACTACCTGCTGACGCTTGCCGCCGACCCCGCCGTCTGGGCCGCGCTCCTGACGCTCGTCGTGATGGAAGTCGTGCTCGGCATCGACAACCTGATCTTCATCTCGATCCTCAGCAACAAGCTGCCCGAAGCGCAGCGTGCCCGCACGCAGCGCCTCGGCATCGCGCTCGCGCTGGTGATGCGCCTCGCGCTGCTCGGCAGCGTCGCGTGGATCGCGAGCCTCACCGAACCCGTGTTCACGCTCTTCGACCACGCGTTCTCGTGGCGCGACATGATCCTGCTGTCGGGCGGCCTGTTCCTCGTGTGGAAGGCGACCACCGAGATCCATCACCACGTGTCGCACGACGGTGACGGCGAGGGCGGTTCCGGCGGCGCGGCCGGCCTGACGATGTGGGCCGCGATCGGCCAGATCGTGATGCTCGACATCGTGTTCTCGATCGACAGCATCGTGACCGCGATCGGCATGACCGAGCACGTCCCGATCATGTTCGTCGCGGTGATCGTCGCCGTGTCCGTGATGCTGTTCGCTGCGCAGCCGCTCGCGCGCTTCATCGACCGCAACCCGACCATCGTGATGCTTGCGCTGTCGTTCCTGGTCGTGATCGGCATGACGCTGATCGCCGAAGGCTTCGGTTCGCACGTGCCGAAGGGTTACATCTACGCGGCGATGGCGTTCTCGGCTTTCGTCGAAGGCATGAACATGCTGGCGCGGCGCGCGAAGGCGAAGCGCGCGGCACGGGTGGAAGGCCGCTGAGCCGGCGCGCGGGATGCCGGCCGCCGCAACGGCCGGCTCGCGCGCCTTGATACGGAATTCGTCTGGAATTCGCACGGAAAGGAGAAGCGCGATGAAATGTCCTGTCTGCAAGACGCCCGACCTGCTGATGGCCGAGCGCCAGTCGATCGAGATCGACTACTGTCCGACGTGCCGCGGCGTGTGGCTCGATCGCGGCGAACTCGACAAGCTGATCGCCCGCGAGGGCGGCGATGCGCCGGCGCGGCGCGACGAGGCTCCCGCTTCGCGCGACGCGCACGGCCCCACCCACGCGCCGCGCGATCGCGATGGCTGGGGGCGCGACGGCCGCTCGCACGACGACCGTCACCGGCACGACGGCCAGCGCCGCCGCAAGTCGATGTTCGACCTGTTCGATTTCGATTGAATCCGCATACGGCGCGCGCACGCGCGTCGCCCGATGCAAAAAATGCCCCGCCGGGTATCGCGCCCGGCGGGGCATTTTTATGCGTATCGCAACATGCCGTGCTTCGGCGCGCCGACGCTTACGCGTTGCCTGCCGTCACGTCGATGCGGCGCGGGCGCGTTTCCTCGCGGCGCGGAATCGTCAGCGTCAGCACGCCGTCACGCAGGTTCGCGTCGATCCTCGACGTGTCGAGGTCGGGGCTCAGCACGAAGGTACGCGCATAGCGCAGCGCGCGGACTTCGGCGTGCCGTACGCGCAGGTCGGCCGGCGTGTCGATGTGCGTGTCGGCTTCGATCGTCAGCGTGTTGTCGTGCACCTTCACGTCGAGGTTCTCGCGCGGCACGCCGGGCAGGTCGGCCCGCAGCGTGACGCCGAGATTGTTCTCGACGATGTCGACGGCCGGCGTGATCGCGGGCCGTCGCGCGGCTTCCGCGGCAGCCGGGTGGGTAGTGGCGGTATGGCGTTCGGCCAGGGTCGGGTTCGTGTTCATGTCGGTATCCTGAAGATTACTGAACGGTGATCGCACGCGGCTTCGATGCTTCGCGCCGGCCGACGCGAATCAGCAGGCAGCCGTTTTCGTAACGCGCGCTGACGTTGTCGGCGTCCGCATTCTGCGGCAGCTCGACGACGCGGCGGAACGTGCCGTGAAAGCGCTCCTGCGCATACGTGCGCACGTCGTCGCCTTCGCCGCGCGGTGCCGGTTTGCGCTCGCCGCTGATCGTCAGCAGATCCTTGTCGATCGACACGTCGAAATCGGCCGCGGCCATGCCGGGCGCGAACGCGACGATCTCGATCGCATCGTCGGTGGCGCCGACGTTGAGCGCGGGAAATGCGCCCGGCCGCACCGCACGGATGCCGGACGGGAGCTCGCCGAACAGGTTCGCCACCTGCCGCTGCACGCGGGCGAATTCGTCGAACAGGTCGTGGCCGTTATGGATACCGCTCATGATGGTCCTCCGGAACAGTGAACGCGGGAGACGCGACGGCGCGACGCCTGCGGCGGGCGCGACGGGTGGCTCCACTGGGTCGAAACGGGGGCAGTGCGTTGCATGGAGCACTGCCCGGCAACGCGTAATTAGTGGCCGCCGCAGCGCATTTCAAGAGGGAATCTGCAACTTGCGTCAACGCGTGCCCGTGCGATTCGATGCGACAATCGCCGCGATCTATTTGCAGACCAACGAGACGGGACAACCATGGACATTCGACGCATCGCGATCGTCGGCGCCGGCGTGATCGGCGCGAGCTGGGCCGCTTTCTATCTGACGCAGGGCTTCGACGTCGTCGCGACCGATCCTGCGCCGCAGGCCGACGCGCGGCTGCGCGACGCGCTGGCCGCGTTTCTCGGCGAACGGGCCGCCGAACTTTCCGCGCGGCTGTCGTTCGACGCCGATCTCTCGCGTGCGCTCGACGGCGTCGACTTCGTGCAGGAGAACGGCCCGGAACGGCTCGACCTGAAGCGCGCGCTGTACCGGCAGATGGACGACGTGCTGCCCGCACACGTGCCGATCGCGTCGAGTTCGTCGGGCCTGAAGATGTCCGACATCCAGACCGCGTGCGCAAAGCATCCGGAACGCTGCCTGATCGCGCATCCGTTCAACCCGCCGCACCTGATTCCGCTCGTCGAGCTGGTCGGCGGCGACGCGACCGGCCAGGACGTGATCGCGCGCGTGAAGGATTTCTACGATGCGCTCGGCAAACAGACGATCGTCCTCAACAAGGAGATGACCGGCCACGTCGCGAACCGGCTCGCGGCTGCGCTGTTCCGCGAGGTGTATCACCTCGTCGGCGAAGGCGTCGTGAGCGTGGCCGATGCGGACAAGGCGGTCGCATGGGGCCCCGGCTTGCGCTGGGGGCTGATGGGGCAGTGCCTGACCTATCACCTCGGCGGCGGCGCGGGCGGGATCGCGCACTTCCTCGAACACCTGTCGGGGCCGATCACGAGCTGGTGGGGCGACCTCGGCACGCCTTCGTTCGATCCGGACGTCGACCGCAAGCTGACCGACGAATTGCGCGCGATCCAGGGCGAGCATTCGATGCAGGAGCTGGCGGCCGAGCGCGACCGGCTGCTCGTCGAGTTGATCGACGCGCGGCGCCGCAGCTTCCTGCCCTGACCGCGTCGCAGCGCCGGGTATCGGCCGGGCCGCGATCGGCCGGGCCGCGCTCGGCTACTGCTGCGCTGCCGTTTGCGGTGCCTGCGGCGTCTGGGCGAGCCACGCGGGGCTGGCGGCCTGCACGAGTTCGCGGTTGCGCGCGCGCGTCGCGGCGCTCGGCGGATAGTTGCCGTCGTTCGTCGGCAGTTCGCCGTCGAGATAGGCCTGCTTCAACTGGGCGATGACTTCCGCGCGTGTCAGGCCCTGTTCGGGCGCGGCGGCATCGGTCTGGGCAAAGGCGGGGGACAGCAGCGCGGCTGCGGCGGTCGCGACGGCGAATCGCAAGACGTTCATGGTGTGCTCCGATCAAGGGGACGGGACACCGGATGCGCACGGCGGCTTGCCGTGCGTTCCGATGGGTCCCATTGTCGCGAGCGGGTGCTGCGCGGACGATGACGCGTTCCGGGCAAAGCTGTCAGTTGCGGGCACGGCCGCGCATGCGCGTCGTCCGCCGTCGCTGCTGTTGCCGCTACAACTCCGCCGCTGCCGTGATCAGCGTGGCTTCCAGCGCGAGCGTCGAGCGCGACGCGGCCGCCGGCCGGTCGATCACGTATTCGAGTTCGCCGAGTTCGGGCAGCCCCGCGTCGAGCCGCGCGAGCCCGGCCGGGATCACGTAGCCGGCGAACGCGCTGACGCCGAGCCCCGCGCTCGCGGCCGCGCGCAGCACCGCGATGCTGCTGCTCACCACCGCGATCCGGTAGGGCCGGCCGATCGCGTCGAGCGTTTCGAGCACGCGGCGCCGCGACACGCTCGGCTCCGGATGCAATGCGAGCGGCAGCACGGCCTCGTGGCCGGTGATCCGCGAATCGGGGCCGGTGCACCAGTACAGCGGCTCGCTGCGGATCACGCGGCCGCGCCGGCTGCCCGCGATGCGCTTTGCGAACACGAGATCGTGCCGGCCTTCGTCGAGCGCGTCGAACAGGTCGCCCGACAGCCCGGTCGAGATCGCCAGTTCGACTTCCGGGTTGCGCTGCACGAAGCTCGCGAGCGCGGACGTCAGGTGCGTCGACGCGAAATCCTCCGACATCGCGAGCCGCACCTTGCCCGACAGCGGCGGCCCGCACACCGACGTGACGGCTTCGTCCATCAGTTCGAGGATGCGCACCGCGTAGCGGAACAGCGCGTCGCCGTGCTGCGACAGGTGCACGTTACGCGTGTCGCGCTCGAACAGCGGCCGGTCGAGCAGCTCCTCGAGGCGGCGGATGTGCTGGCTGACGGTCGACTGCGACAGGTTCACGCGTTCGGACGCGGCGGTGAAGCTGCCGGACTGGGCGACGGCGACGAAGCTGCGCAGCAGCTCGGGCGGTAACGGGCGCATTGCTAAATCCACTGAATCGGTTTCGACAACTTCATAAATGGCCGGATATTGCGGCGCTAGTATCGGATCACGCCCCGGTGCGGCCCGTGAAACGGGACGAACCGGACGCGTGGCCCGCGTCGTGCCGGCGGCTGCTTCGGTCAGTCTACGGCATCCGGCGTCCGGCCCGAAACCGCATCATCCCATCGACCGCCCGAGAACGCGCCCGCACGACGAGCCGCCGGGCCGCGGCGCACCGCCGCAGGAGACAAGTCCGCGCACGGTATCGGCGTGCGGGCCCGCCTCCCGCACGCGTCAGGCGCCCGTCACGAAGAGACTGGAGACGACTCATGATCATCTACGGAACCGCGCTGCTGGCGTTTTGCCACCTGGCCGGACTGTTCCTCGGCGACCTGCTGGGCACGGCCATCGGCGTGAAGACCAACGTCGGCGGGGTCGGCATCGCGATGCTGCTGCTGATCTGCCTGCGTTTGTGGCTGCACCGGCGCGGCTGGCTGCCGAAGGAGACCGAGGCCGGCGTCGGCTTCTGGGGCGCGATGTATATCCCGGTCGTCGTCGCGATGGCCGCGAACCAGAACGTCGTCGCCGCGCTGAAAGGCGGCCCGGTCGCGCTGCTGGCCGCCATCGGCGCGGTCGCGATCTGCGCATGCTGCATCGCGGTACTGGTGCGCATGGGGCGCGACGACACGGCCTTCGCGGGCGTGCCGCAATTCGAAGAACAGTAACGGAGGCCGCCATGCTGCAGATGCTCGAAAAAGTCGTCGCCCACAACGGGCTCGTCGCGTCGTTCGCGCTGGTCGGCCTGATCATGTGGCTGTCGTCGATTGCGTCCAGCAAGCTCACGTTCGGCCGCGTGCACGGCTCCGCGATCGCGATCGTGATCGGTCTGGCGCTCGCGTATGTCGGCGGCGCGTTCACCGGCGGCGAGAAGGGACTCGCCGACGTGCCGTTGTTCGCGGGCGTCGGCCTGATGGGCGGCGCGATGCTGCGCGATTTCGCGATCGTCGCGACCGCGTTCGAAGTGCAGCCGACAGAGGCGCGCAAGGCCGGGCTCGTCGGCGTCGTATCGCTGCTGCTCGGCACCGTGCTGCCGTTCATCGTCGGCGCGTGCATCGCACGCGCGTTCGGCTACACCGACGCGGTCAGCATGACGACCATCGGCGCGGGTGCCGTCACGTACATCGTCGGGCCCGTCACGGGCGCGGCGATCGGTGCGAGCTCCGACGTGATCGCGCTCAGCATCGCGACGGGGCTCGTGAAGGCGATCATCGTGATGGTCGGCACGCCGGTCGCCGCCAACTTCATGGGCCTGAAGACGCCGCGTTCCGCGATGATCTTCGGCGGCCTCGCGGGCACCGTCAGCGGCGTGAGCGCGGGGCTCGCCGCGACCGACCGCCGGCTCGTCCCGTACGGCGCGCTGGTCGCGACGTTCCATACCGGCGTCGGCTGCCTGCTCGGCCCGTCGGTGCTGTTCTTCACGACGCGCGCGCTGGTCGGCGGCTAGGCCCATGCGATGCGGCCCGCACGCGGGCCGCATCCATCGCGGCGACCTCTGAGTCGCATTCGTCAACATCATCAATCGGCGGCGGCGCCAGGCTTAGAATGCCGCTGAACCATCGAAGCGGGAGAACTGTTCATGACGGGATGGAATCACGCGCGGCAGGCGCGCGATGCACGCCTCGCAGCCGGCGCGGCTTACGCGCAAGGCAAGCGGGTCGATGCGCGCGACACCGTGGCGTTGCTCGAAGCGGTGCTGCGGCCCGGCGACCGCGTGTGCCTCGAAGGCGACAACCAGAAGCAGGCCGACCTGCTCGCGACGGCGCTCGCCGACGTCGACAGCGCGAAGGTGCACGACCTGCACATGGTGCAGTCGGGCGTCGTGCTGCCCGAGCATCTCGACGTGTTCGAGCGCGGCATCGCGAAGCGTCTCGACTTCGCGTATTCGGGCCCGCAGTCGCAGCGGATCGCGAAGCTGCTGTTCGGCGGCAAGATCGCGCTCGGCGCGGTGCACACCTATCTCGAGCTGTTCGCGCGCTACTTCATCGACCTCACGCCGCACGTCGCGCTGATCGCCGCGGTCAGCGCCGATCGCGACGGCAACCTGTACACGGGCCCGAACACCGAGGACACGCCGACCGTCGTCGAGGCCACCGCGTTCAAGGACGGCATCGTGATCGCGCAGGTCGATCGCATCGTCGACAAGGTGCCGCGCGTCGACATTCCCGGCGACCGCGTGCATTTCGTCGTCGAGGCCGGCAGGCCGTTCTACGTCGAGCCGCTGTTCACGCGCGATCCGGCCGCGATCACCGAAACGCAGATCCTCACCGCGATGCTCGCGATCAAGGGCATCTACGAGCCGTACGGCATCAAGCGCCTGAACCACGGGATCGGCTTCAACACCGCCGCGATCGAGCTGCTGCTGCCGACCTACGGCGAGAAGCTCGGGCTGAAGGGCAAGGTCTGCACGCACTGGGCGCTCAATCCGCACCCGACGCTGATTCCGGCGATCGAATCGGGCTGGGTCGAGCAAGTCCACTGCTTCGGCTCCGAGGTCGGGATGGACGACTACATCCGCGCGCGCTCCGACGTGTGGTTCACGGGCCCCGACGGGTCGCTGCGCTCGAACCGCGCGTTCTGCCAGACGGCCGGCCTCTATGCGTGCGACATGTTCATCGGCTCGACGCTGCAGATCGATTTGTCCGGCCATTCGTCGACGGTCACGGCCGAGCGGATCGCCGGCTTCGGCGGCGCGCCGAACATGGGCAGCGACGCGCGCGGGCGGCGTCATCCTAGCGAGCCGTGGCTGAAGGCCGGCGCGGAAGCCGACCCCGACACGCCGGCGGCGCTGCGGCGCGGCCGCAAGCTCGTCGTGCAGATCGGCGAGACCTTCGGCGACAAGAACGTGCCGATGTTCGTCGAGAAGCTCGATGCGCTGAAGCTCGCCGACAAGCTTCAACTCGACCTCGCGCCGATCATGGTCTACGGCGACGACGTCACGCACATCGTCACCGAGGAAGGGATCGCGAACCTGCTGATGTGCCGCGACAAGGACGAGCGCGAGCACGCGATCCGCGGCGTCGCCGGTTATACGGAGGTCGGCCGCGGCCGCGACCGGAAGATGGTCGAGCGGCTGCGCGAGCGCGGCGTGATTCGCCGCCCGGAGGATCTCGGCATCGATCCGCTCGACGCCGATCGCCGCTGGCTCGCCGCGCGCTCGATCAAGGATCTCGTGCACTGGTCGGGCGGGCTCTATGCGCCGCCGGCCCGGTTCCGCAACTGGTGAGGAAGAGGGCATGGAACAGTTGAACTATCGCTTCACCGCGCGCGAGCGCGCGAAGGGCGAGCTGGCCGCGGCGCTCGTCGGCGTGGTCGCGTCCGGCAATCTCGAAGTGCTCGTCGAGCGCGTGCTGCCGGGCAACGAATGCGAGATCGACATCCGCACCGCGGCGGTCGGCTTCGGCGCGGTGTGGCAGGCCGTCGTATCGGATTTCGTCGAGCGGCGTACGCCGGGCGGCCTGAAGCTGTCGATCAACGACGGCGGCGCGCGGCCCGACATGGTGTCGCTGCGGCTCGCGCAGGCCGTGCGCGCGATCGAGGGAGACGCATGATGACCGACGTGATCCACGACGCGCCCGCGTTCGTCGCGAACGGCGCGAGCTGGTACGAAGCGTCGGCGCGGCAGCGCATCGACGGGTTGCTCGACGCGGGCAGTTTCAGCGAATTCCTCGGGCCGGCCGAACGTGTGACGAGCCCGCACCTGCCGCTGTTCGACCTGCCGCAGCAGTTCGACGACGGGATGGTGGTCGGCCACGGCCGGCTCGACGGCCAGCCGGTGTTCGTCGCCGCGCAGGAAGGCCGCTTCATGGGCGGCGCGTTCGGCGAAGTGCACGGTGCGAAGCTCACCGGCTTGCTGCGCGCCGCGCGCGAAGTCGGCAAGCCGGTGCTGATCCTGTTCGATACGGGCGGCGTGCGGCTGCAGGAAGCGAACGCGGGCGAGCTGGCGATCGCCGAGATCATGCGTGCGCTCGTCGATGCGCGCGCGGCCGGCGTGCCGGTGATCGGGCTGATCGGCGGGCGCGCGGGCTGCTACGGCGGCGGCGGGTTGCTCGCCGCGTGCTGTTCGGCGCTCGCGGTGTCGGAGCAGGGGCGCATCAGCGTGTCGGGCCCCGAAGTGATCGAGACGAATCGCGGCGTCGAGGAATTCGACGCGAAGGACCGCGCGCTGATCTGGCGCACGATGGGCGGCAAGCACCGGCGGCTGATCGGCGGTGCCGACCGTTATGTCGCCGATACGCCCGATGCGTTCCGCGCGGCCGCGCTCGACCTGATCGGCCGTGCGCCGACGTTCGATGCGGCGATGCTGCGTGCCGAACAGGCGCGCCTCGAGGCGCGTGTCGAACGGTTCGGCGCATGCAAGGATGCGCTCGACGTATGGCGTGCGCTCGGTGCGGACACGCCCGATGCGATTCCGGGAATGCCGGACGACACATTCGCGACGCTCGCGGATCAATTGCAGGAGAGCCCGCATGACGCTCGATGAAGTTCTGATCTCGCTGTTTCCGAAAGGCCATTCGATCGCGCGCACCGGCGGCCTGCTGACGGGCCACGTGGAACTGGCCGGCACGCGCGTCGACGTGATCGGCGTCGCCGACCGTTTGCCGTTCGGCATCGACGAGGCGCTGACGCTCGCGTCGCGCGTGCTCGACACGATCGCGCGCGGCGGCGGCACGCCGATCCTCGTGCTCGTCGACAGCGACAGCCAGCGGATGAGCAAGCGCGACGAACTGCTCGGCTTGAACGAAGGGCTGTCGCATCTCGCGAAGTGCCTGATGCAAGCGGATCTCGCCGGGCACCGGACGATCGGCGTGCTGTACGGCCACACGGCCGCGGGCGCATTCATCGCGACCGCGCTCGCGACGCGCACGCTGCTCGCGGTGCCGGGCGCCGAGCCGGAGGTGATGGACCTGCCGTCGATGTCGCGCGTGACCAAGCTGCCGATCGACGTGCTGAAGGAGATGGCGCGCTCGACGCCCGTGTTCGCGCCCGGGCTCGACAATCTCGTGAAGATGGGCGCCGTCGATGCCGTGCTCGATCCGGCCCGTGCGCTCGACGCGCAGGTCGTCGAATGGCTCGGCAAGCCGGCCGACCGCATCGACCGGCGCGCGGCGCGCGGCCGGCCGGTTGCGGCCGACGTCGCGCGGCGCGTCGAGGAACTCGCGCGTGCCGCACGCTGAGATGCCGCTGCGCCGCCACACGCTCGTCACGCTGACGGCGGCGGGGTGGGGCGCGGCATTCGCGGGCGATCCCGCGCTCGCGGCCGATCCGCTCGTGCGCGCGTGGGCCGAACGCGGCTGGCCGCTGATCGTGCGCCGCGCGTCGCCGGACGAGGCCGATGCCGGCCGCGTGCCGCTCGGCCTGCCGCTGCCGCCTGCCGCGGGCAAGCGGCGCATCGCGCTGAACGTTGCCACCGACGCGCTCGCGACGGTCGGCCCGCTGCCCGCGCTGGCCGACGTGCTTTCCGCCGCGCCCGATGCGTGGCACGCATCGTTGCGCGAGCTCGATGCGCTCGGCGCGCGCTGCGGCGTGCAGGGCCGCGTGTTCGGCAGTCTCGCGTGGCAGGCGCTGACGGGCGAGCGATACCTGGGCGCGTCGTCCGATCTCGACATCGTGTTTCCGCTGCCGGATGCCGCGTCGCTCGCACCGCTGCTCGACGGCCTCGCGGCGATCGACGCGCGTGCGTCGATGCGCATCGACGGCGAACTGCTGCGCGCCGACGGCGCAGGCGTCAACTGGCGCGAACTGCATGCGCGGCTGCCCGAAGTCGCGGTCAAGACCGCGATCGCCGTCGAATTGATGCCTGCCGGCGCGTTCACCGGAGATGCGCGATGAGCGCATGGGCCGCCTGCCGCGTACCGGCGCCGTCCGCTGCCGAGCGCATCGCCGAGCTGGCCGAGCGCAGCCTCGTGCTCGAGATCGACACCTATCCGAAGCCGGGGCTCGTCAGCCACGTCGACACCGGCAGTCATTCGGACATGGATGCCGCGACATTCGCGCGCAGCGCCGCCGTGCTGCGGCCGTACTTCGCGGAACTCGCCGACGCGGGCGCGCGCGATGCGGACATGGCCGTGCTGCGCAAGATCGGCCTGCGTGCCGAGCACGCGATGCTTGCGGCGACCGGCGGCGTCAATACGCATCGCGGCGCGATCTTCGGGCTTGGGCTGCTGTGCGCGGCCGCGGGCCGGCGCGCAATGCCGGGGGCCGTGCCGGGCGGAACGACGCTCGGTGCGTTCGTGTCCCGCCGCTGGGGCACCGATATTCTCGGCGGCCCGCGCTTGCCGGACAGCCACGGCGAGCGCGCGAGCCGACGCTACGGCGTCGGCGGCGCGCGTCGCGAAGCGGCCGAAGGTTTCAGGACCGTGTACGCGATCGGGCTGCCCGCGCTGCGCCGTGCGAAGCGCGACCTGCCCGACGATCCGGAAGCCGCGCGCGTCGCCGCGTGCTTCGCGCTGATCGCCGCGCTCGACGATACGAACCTGCTGCACCGGGGCGGGCAGGCCGGCCTCGATTTCGCGCGGGCGACCGCACGTGCGTTCGTCGCACGCGGCGGTGTGCGCGCCCACGACTGGCGGCTGCGCGCGGTGGCCGCGCATCGTGCGTTCGTTGCGCGCCGGCTGAGTCCGGGCGGCGCGGCCGACCTGCTCGCGATGAGTGTATTCGTCGATGCGCTCGAAGCCGACGGGGACGCGCGATGACGCTGGCGATCCTCTGTTCGGGACAAGGCGCGCAGCGTGCCGACATGTTCGACCTGACGGGCGCGGCGCCGCAGGCCGATGCGTTGTTCGCGCATGCCGGCCGGCTCCTCGGCGACGATCCGCGCGCGTGGGTCCGGCAGGCCGGACCGGACGCGCTGCGCGAGAACCGCGCCGCGCAGATCCTCTGCACCGTCCAGGCGCTTGCGGCGGCCGCGCTGCTCGACGCGGCGTGGCCGCGCCGGCGCTGCGTCGCGGGCTACAGCGTCGGCGAGGTCGCGTCGTGGAGCGTCGCGGGAATGATCGATCCGCATGACGCGCTCGACCTGGCCGACGCACGCGCGCGCGCGATGGATGCGGCGAGCGGCGGCGACGAGCGGATGGCGTTCGTGCGTGGCCTGACGCGCGCGCAGCTTGCGCAGTTGTGCACCGGCCGCGATGCAGCGATCGCGATCGCGAACCCCGGCGACGCATTCGTGGTCGCGGGGCGGCAGGCCGATGTCGATGCGGTGGCCGACGGCGCCGCGCGCGCCGGTGCGCTGCGCGTCGCGCCCGTGTGCGTGCGGATCGCGTCGCACACGCGCCGGCTCGTAGCGGCCGTGCCGGTATTTCGCGCGTCGCTTGCCGACGTGCGGGTGCGCCGGCCGCTGCCCGGCACGCGATTGTTTTCGGGCATCGACGGCGCGTCGGTGCTCGATGTCGATGCGGGCCTCGACAAGCTCGCGCGGCAGATCGCGGAGCCGGTCGAGTGGGCGGCCTGTCTCGCCGCCTGCGTGGAGGCAGGTGCGACCGCGTTTCTCGAACTCGGCCCCGGGCGCGCGCTGGCCGAGATGGCAGGCGGCGCGTATCCCGCGCTGCCGGCGCGCAGCCTCGCGGATTTCCGTTCCGTCGACGGCGTGACGAACTGGCTCGCGCGCGTCGCGGCCGGCTGACCGGCGGCCCGAAAACCGGCCTGAAACACCCCCGCCGGGCATCCGTTCCGTACTGTGTGTTGCGCCGGCGCAGCAGCGTCGCAGGCGGCGCTTGCCACGCGAATTGGCGTCGCTACAATGGCGCCCGCCATGAGACCAGCCGCCTTCTTTTTCGCCGCGCTTTGCTGCGCGGCGAGCGCCCACGCCAGCCGGATTCCGTCCGATGCCGCATCGGTCGGCACGTATTTTTCGTATGACAACGCGGCGGCCGACGCGACCGTCGACCTGATCGAACAGGCGCAGCGCCGCGTACTGCTGGCCGGCTATACCCAGATGCCGCCCGCCGTCGCGAGCGCGCTGCGCGCGGCCCGTGCGCGCGGAATCGAGGTGCGCGTCGTGCTCGTGCGCTCGCCGCGCGCGGGCAGGTACAGCGGCGCAGGTTATCTGAAATCCGCGGGCATCGACGTGGCAATCGATTCGCGGCACGGCGATCCCGCGCCGCGCTTCGTGATCGTCGACGACAGCGTCGCGCTGACGACGCTGTCCGACGGTGCGGCCGCACACGCCGAGACGGTCAACGTGTTCCAGCGCGCGCCCGAGCTCGCGCAATCCTACGCGCAGTCGTTCTGGCGGCTGTACCGGCAGGCCGGCGGCCTCTGACCCTTTCCTCGGCGTCGTGCACGCCGGTGTGACCCCGCTTGCATCGGCGCTGCCGATGAACCATGCTCGTTGACAGGCGCCGGCGCGGGTTTCGCGCATCCGGCGCAACGGCAGGGAGCCGATCTTGACCGAGTGTTTTGCCGATCGCGCCGATGCGGGCCGCCAACTGGCCGATGCGCTGAGCGACTACGCGGGGCGTAGCGACGTCGTCGTGCTCGCGTTGCCGCGCGGCGGCGTGCCCGTCGCGTATCCGGTCGCCTGTGCGCTGCGCGCGCCGCTCGACGTGCTGGTCGTGCGCAAGCTCGGCGTGCCGTGCGAGCCCGAGCTCGCGATGGGCGCGATCGCAACGGGGGGCGCGATGCATCTGCAGCGTTCCGTGATCCGCTCGATGGGCGTGACCGACGCGCAGCTCGCCGACGTGATCGTGCGCGAGACGGCCGAGCTGCAGCGCCGCGAAGCGCTGTATCGCGGCGCTGCGCCGCCGCTGCCGGTCGACGGACGCATCGTGATCGTCGTCGACGACGGCGTCGCGACCGGCGCGTCGATGCGTGCCGCGCTGCAGGCGCTGCGCGAGCGCCACCCGGCGCGGATCGTGGCGGCCGCGCCGGTCGCGCCGGCGGGCGCGGAGCATGCGTTCGACGGCCTGGCCGACGCGTTCGTCGCGGTATCGCAGCCGCGCCCGTTCTTCGGGATCAGCCAGTTCTACGCGCGCTTCGGGCAAACGAGCGACGACGAGGTGCGTACGTTGCTCGACGCGGCCCGCACGCAACGCGGCATCACACCCGCCTGATCCGGCGCGAGCGCGGCCGAGGGCGGCCGGCCTCGGCCAGCGCGAACACGCGCTGCAGCATCGGATGGACATTGCCGAGCCAGCGCGCGCCGGTAAACAACCCGTAGTGATCGCAATCGTCGACATCGACGCGATAGCGCTCGTCGGCCGCGAGGCCGCTGCACATGTCGAGTGCCGCATGCGTCTGGCCGGCGCCCGTGACCGCGTCGCATCGGCCTTCGACGGTCAGCAGCGCGACGCCGCGCAGCGCGCCCGGCTCGACGCGCCGGCCGCCGACGTCCCACGTGCCGTTCGCGAGGCACATGCGCTGGAACACGATGTCGACCGTGTCGAGGAAATATTCGGCCGGCATGTCGAGCAGCGCCGTGTATTCGAGCAGCGCGCGCCGTGCGCCGGCGAGCGCGGCCATGTCGAAGCGCGACGCGGCCAGCGCGTACGCCTCGACCAGCGACATGAAACGCTGCGGGTACATCAGCGCGATCTCGCCCTGCTGGAGATAGGTCGGGAACACCTGGCGGCCGTGCCCCGCGAAGCCGGGCGGCACGATGTCGATCAGGTGGCGGCGGCACCAGCCGAGCGAGCGGGTGGCTGCCGCGGTGCCGAGCGCGCTCGGATTCAGGCGGGGGTCGAGCGGGCCGCCGATCAGCGTGATGCTCGCGGGCGGCGCCAGGCCGCGCGCGGCGCGCAGCGCGAGCGCGCCGAGCGCCGGCACGGTCGCCTGGCACACGGCGACGACGTGCAGCGGCCGATCGTCGAGCGCGAGCCCGTCGATGAAGCCGTCGAGCGTCGCGACATACTCGTCGAGCCCGAAGCGGCCCGACGCGAGCGGCACGTCGCGCGCATTGCGCCAGTCGGTCACGCAGACGTCGCCGTCGGCGAGCAGCGTCTCGACGGTTTCCCGCATCATCACGGCCGCGTGCCCGGCGAGCGGCGCGCACAGCAGCACCGTGCGCCGCGCATCGGCGCGCGTGAAGCGCCGCAGGTCGCAGAACGGCGTGTGCGCGGCGACCCGTTCGCCGATGGCGGATCGCCCGAGGTCGAAGCGCGGCGGCCCGGCCGGCTGCCCGAGCAGCGGCTCGAACAGGTCGTCGTAACACGACGACGCGGCTTGCGGCAGCGTCGCCGCGGGCCACGCATCGAACGCGTGCCGCGTCGCCGCGCGCCAGGCGCGCATCCATTCCCGCTGCTGCTCGACGAGGGCATACCACATGGCGAACCTTGGGACGGAAGGGGCGTGAATCTGCATTATGGTCACTGTGGCCGGGTAGCGGGGCGCTGATACGTATCAAGCGGACGCGCGTACGAGCACGCTAGGCGACGGCTCGCGACGCTGCTACAGTCGTCGGTCCCTTTCCCCTCAAGCGGAGCGTTTGCGATGAAGCTGATCGGCATGCTGGATTCCCCGTTCGTGCGCCGTGTCGCCATTTCGGCGAAGCTGCTCGACCTGCCGTTCGAACACGAATCGATCTCGGTGTTTCGTCATTTCGAACAGTTCAGGGCGGTCAACCCGGTCGTCAAGGCGCCGACGCTCGTGACCGACGACGGCGCGACGCTGATCGATTCGTCGCTGATCGTCGACTATCTCGATCACCTGGTCGCGCCGGAGCGGCGCCTGCTGCCCGACGCCGCCGACGCGCGGCTGCGCGCGCTCGTGCCGGTCGGTTTCGCGCTGGCGGCGGCCGAGAAGACCGTGCAGGTCGTCTACGAGCAGGCGCTGCGCCCGTCCGACAAGCAGCACGCGCCGTGGATCGAGCGCGTGCTGAGCCAGCTCGAGGGCGCGTACGGCGAGCTGGAGCCGCTCGTCGCGGCCGCGAACGGCTGGTTCGGCGGCGCACGCCTGCTGCAGTCCGACGTGACGGTCGCGGTCGCGTGGCGCTTCACGCAGTTCATGGCGGCCGATTACCCGGCGCTCGCGCGAATCGATCCGGCCCGCTATCCGGCGCTCGCCGCGCATTCGGCGCGTGCGGAAGCGCTGCCGGCGTTCGTCGAAACGCCGCTCGTCTAGGCCTGGCGGCCCTTGGCGGCGAGGCGCAAGGCGGCCCCGCGCAGCTGCCTGCCGGCCGCTCGGCCGCACCCGGCAAGCCGCCGCCGATTGTTCTCGGTGGCCGACAAGTGACTTCGCATTCGCGCCGTTTATCCGGAAGCGGCCGGTCCCTAGAATCCACTCCATCGAATCACGCATTGCCAGATGGAGCCGATGATGAAAGCCCTGCTCGAATCAAGCCTGTACCACCCGTCCGTCGTGTTGCCGCTTGCCGCGCTGACGCAGTTGATGGTCGAGCGCGATTTCAATCTCGGCCAGGTCGGGCTGATCGTCGCGGCACGCGGCGCGCAGGCGGCGGTGTCGCGCTCGCGTGCGCTGATCTTCTGCCGTCACGGCGAAGCGCACGCATGAGGGCGCTCGCGGCCAAAGGATGAAAAAAAGCCCGGCCGGCGCAAGCCGGTCGGGCGGATCGGATTCGATCGGGCCCCGGCTTCGGCCGGGGCTTTTTCATGGGCGACGCTCAGGCGCGTGCGGGCGACACGACGCTGTACATCTCCGAGTCGTCGTCCTCGCGCAGCTGGCGTGCGAGCTGGTGCGCCTCGCGGCGCGTCGCGACGGCCGGCGGCGAGCCCTTCAGCGGCTGGCGCGCGGTTTCCGCGAGCGCGACGACCGACACGATGCCGATCACGGCGGCGCCCATCATGTAGTACGCGGGCATCATCAGGTTGTGCGTCACGTCGACGAGCCATGCGGTAACGAGCGGCGTCGTGCCGCCGAACAGCGATACCGACACGTTGAAGCCGATCGCGAGCGCGCCGTAGCGGATCTCGGTCGGGAACAGCGCCGGCAGCGCCGACGGCATCACGCCGGTGAAGCAGGACAGCAGCACGCCGAGGACCAGCAGGCCGCCGAACACCGACGCCGTGGTGCCCGCATGGATCAGCATCATCGACGGGATCGACAGCACGAGCAGCCCGACACATCCGGCGAGCATCACCGGCTTGCGGCCGATCCGGTCGGACAGGCGGCCGGCGAAGAGCGTCATCGGCATCATCAGCACCATCACGAGCAGCACCAGCACGAGGCTGTGCGATTCGTCGAAGTGCAGCGTCGACGACATGAAGCTCGGCAGATACGACAGCACCATGTAGTCGGTCACGTTGAAGATCAGCACGAGGCCGACGCACAGCAGCAGCGCACGCCAGTTGCGCATCAGCGTTTCGCGGAAGCGCGCCTTCGGCACGGCCTTGTCCTGCGCTTCGCGCTCTTCGGCCTGGCGCTTGAACGCAGGCGTTTCCTCGAGCTTCATCCGGATGTAGAGGCCGATCAGGCCGAGCGGGCCGGCGATCAGGAACGGCACGCGCCAGCCCCACGACAGCAGCGCTTCCTGCGACAGCGACGTGGTCAGCAGCGCGACGACGCCCGCACCCATCACATAGCCGATCAGCGTGCCGAACTCGAGGAAGCTGCCCATGAAGCCGCGGCGCTTGTCGGTCGAGAATTCGGCGATGAAGGTGGCCGCGCCGCCGTATTCGCCGCCGGTCGAGAAGCCCTGCACGAGGCGCGCGACGAGCAGCAGCACGGGCGCCATGATGCCGATCGATGTGTAGCTCGGGATCAGGCCGATCGCGAAGGTGCCGGCGGCCATCATGATCATCGTCGCGGCGAGCACGCGCTGGCGGCCGATGCGGTCGCCGAGCGGGCCGAACACCATGCCGCCGAGCGGGCGCACGAGGAACGCGGCCGCGAACGTGCCGAAGGTCGCGAGCAGCTGCGCGGACGGGCTGCTGGACGGGAAGAACACCTTGCCGAGCGTGACGGCGATATAGCTGTACACACCGAAGTCGAACCATTCCATCGCATTGCCGATGGCCATCGCGCTGACGGCGCGCTTGAGCAGGCTCTGGTCGACGACGGTTATGTCGTCCGCGGCGAGCGGAGCGTCGCCGGACGAAGTGGAGGAAGAAGCAGCGGTCGGGCTGACGTGTGTTGCGGTCAAGGTCATGCACTCCTTTGACTGCGCCGGAACGGGCGGGCCGTCCGACACGGTTTGCCTGCAAGCGCGGTGTCGTGCGCGGCGCGTCGGGGCAGGCCATTAAGCACTTACTGCGCAACGGGCAGCAAAGGGCCGTAAGGGGCTGCTTCGACGCGGGCCCGATGGGCCGTCGCGACAGTGCGCTCATGAAGAATGGGCCGCGTGATGCTGGCGGCAGATGCCGGCGCGGACGGAGGTCCGGCGTTCCGGCAAGCGCCCCGAAAGGGGCAACGAAACGAGAAAAGCGGGCCTGTCGGGCGGGCTTTCCTGTGGGTGCAATTTCGGTCGAAGCGCCGGCCCGCAATGCGCGGACGGACTTCTCTCGAAATCGAATAGACAGAGATTGAATGTTGAAACAGGCGACATGATAGCACGATGACGGATGATCGTGCAAATTGCCGGGAGGCGCCCGTCTGGCGGGGCGTCCGGGGCGGCCTGCTCGGGTATGATCGGCGGCGCGCGGCGGGGCCGTGCAGCGCCCCGGCGACGGGGCCGAATTCACGAGGAACCGGATGACCGAACTGATGAGGATCGCGGCGCTGTTCGCCGCCACCGCACTGGCCGAAATCGTCGGCTGTTACCTGCCGTGGCTCGTGCTGAAGGGCAGCCGGCCGGCCTGGCTGCTGGTGCCGGCCGCGCTGTCGCTCGCGCTGTTCGCGTGGCTGCTGACGCTGCACCCGAGCGCGGCCGGACGTACTTATGCCGCGTACGGCGGCGTGTATATCGCGGTAGCGCTGGTCTGGCTGCGGGTGGTCGACGGTATCGCGCTGACCCGCTGGGATGTGGCCGGCGCGGTGCTCGCGCTCGGCGGGATGGCGGTCATCGCACTGCAGCCGCGCGCGTAAGCGCGGCCGCGGTGCGTGCCGCGTGCGTCAGGCCGTTTCGGCGGCGCCCGCGTCGGCGGACTTGCGCCACACGCACGTGCCCTTGACCGACTTGTCGAGCTCGTCGAGCTGCGCCTGGTGCGCGGCGAGCTCGTCGTCGCTCGCGGCTACCACGGCCAGGTCGAGCGCGGCGAGCGACACGCGCTGGCCGTTCGCCGCGCCGCCGTCGGCGCCCGCGTCGTCGAGCATGTCGATCACGAGGCTGTCCTGGCCGCGCGTCATCGCGAGATACACCTCGGCGAGCAGCTCCGAGTCGAGCAGAGCGCCGTGCAGCGTCCGGTGCGCGTTGCTGATGCCGAAGCGGTCGCACAGCGCGTCGAGCGAGTTGCGCTTGCCGGGGAACATCTGCTTGGCCTGCACGAGCGTGTCGATCACGCCGCCGCAATGTTCGGTGAACGGCGGGAGGTCGAGCCGCGCGAATTCGGCGTCGAGGAAGCCCAGGTCGAACGGCGCGTTGTGGATGATCAGCTCGGCGTCCTTCACGAAGTCGAGGATCTGGCTGGCGACTTCCGCGAACTTCGGCTTGTCGCTGAGGAATTCGGTCGTGAGGCCGTGCACGGCCAGTGCGCCCGGATCGCTGTCGCGCTCGGGGTTCACGTAGAAGTGCAGGTTGTTGCCGGTGAGCCGCCGGTTCAGCAGCTCGACGCAGCCGATTTCGATCAGGCGGTCGCCCGTGCGGGCGTTCAGGCCGGTGGTTTCGGTATCGAGAATGATCTGGCGCATGTCGGGGAAAACGAAGGAAACAGGGGGGGGGCGGCGTTCAGGCCGTGAGCGATTCGACGCCGCGATTCGCGAGCGCGTCCGCGCGCTCGTTTTCGGGATGGCCCGCATGACCCTTGACCCAGCGCCACTCGATTTCGTGCTGCGCGACGAGCGCGTCGAGCCGCTTCCACAGGTCGGCGTTCTTCACGGGCGTCTTTGCCGCGGTGACCCAGCCTTTCTTCTTCCAGCCGTGGATCCACTCGCTGATGCCTTTCTGCACGTATTGCGAATCGGTGTGCACGATCACCTGGCACGGCCGCTTCAGCGCCTCGAGCGCGGCGATCACGCCCATCAGCTCCATGCGGTTGTTGGTCGTGTTGGGCTCGCCGCCGAACAGCTCCTTTTCACGGTCGCCGTAGCGCATCAGTGCGCCCCAGCCGCCGGGGCCGGGGTTACCCTTGCAGGCGCCGTCGGTATAGATGTCGATCGTATCGATTGTCATGAATGTTCTTGATGGGTGGTCGGGGAGGCCGCGGGCGTCAGGCCTGGCGCGAGCACGGGTTTTTTCATCTTGATCTGGCCGACGAGGCGCATGCCGCGCACGCGCTTGACGGCCGTCACCATGTAGACGGCGCCGAAGATCGGCCACCAGCGGTCGCCCGCGGCTTCCATGAAGCCGTAGCGGGCCAGCCACTTGTCGGTGACGAGCGGCGGCCGGTAGCAGCCGAAGCGGCCGCGTTCGAGGTCGAAGCCGAGCAGCTTGATCCAGTCCTTGAGCCGGATGAACGCGATCTGGTCGCGCGTGGCCGGCACGAACGGGCGGTTCGCCATGCGCCCGAACGATTGCCGCATGCCCCACAGGCTGAGCGAATTGAAGCCGGTGATCACGAGCTGGCCTTCCGGCATCAGCACGCGCTCGGCCTCGCGCAGCAGGCGGTGCGGGTCGGACGTGAATTCGAGCGTGTGCGGCATCACGATCAGGTCGACGCTTTGCGACTCGAACGGCAGGTCGAGCAGGTCGCACCACGTCGTGCTGCGATCGGCGGGCGCGTGCTCCGGCGCGTGCGCTTCGCGCGCCCACGGATACTGGTACGGCGCGCTCGCGCCGCTCGCCGGATCGAGCACGAGGCCGCGATACGGCATGCGGTTCTCGCGCAGCGCGTCGAGCTGCGGCAGGCCGAGCTGCAGCGCGTGGAACCCGAAGACGTCGGACACGATCCGGTCGAGCTGCGCCTGCTCCCAGTCCAGCACGTAGCGGCCGGGAGGCGAGTCGGTCCAGGCGGGCCAGTCTATAATTTGACGATCAGGCATAACGATGGTTGCGCGCCCATGAACGAGCTGGAATACGTGCCGGTGCCGGCATTCGAAGACAACTATATCTGGCTCGTCTCGGACGGCCGCGATGCGATCGCCGTCGATCCGGGTGAAGCCGCGCCGGTGCGCCGGGTTCTTGCCGAACGAGGCTGGCGGTTGACCGCTATTTTACTCACGCACCATCACGCCGACCATGTCGGCGGTGTCGAGGCGCTGCGCAATAGCCAACCGGCCGATGTGCCGCTCACCGTTTACGGCCCTGCGGCCGAGGCGATCGGCGTGGTCACGCGGCCGCTTTCGGGCGGCGATCGCGTGACGCTCGACGCGCCGGCCGTCGCGTTCGACGTGCTCGACGTGCCCGGTCATACGCGCGGCCACATTGCCTATTTCCAGGCGGCCGGGCAGGGCGCCGCGATGCCGCACGTGTTCTGCGGCGACACGCTGTTCTCGTGCGGCTGCGGCCGCCTGTTCGAAGGCACGCCCGCGCAGATGCTCGCGTCGCTCGACGCGCTCGCGGCGCTGCCGGGCGACACGCGCGTGCATTGCGCACACGAATACACGCTGTCGAACATCCGCTTCGCGCTCGCGTGCGAGCCCGGCAATGCGGCGCTCGCCGCGTGGCGCGACGACGCGCAGGCGCTGCGCGCGCGCGGCGTGCCGACGCTGCCGACGACGATCGCGCACGAGCGCGCGGTGAACCCGTTCATGCGCGCGGACAGCGCCGCCATCCATGCGACGCTCGAGGCCGAGCTTCACGAAACGGTGCCGGATCGTCTGGCGGCGTTTACGCTGATGCGGGAGTGGAAAAACCGGTTCAGATGATGATTTCCGGAGGACTCCAAAGCTCAAGCGGAGTCTGTAAAAATTGCTCCAAATGTAGGATTTCGCTGAGTTTTCGGTGTTTTTATTGACGTGAAGCACGCACTTCCGTAGTATCGCCAGCAATTTCCAGCCGTCGGAAGCCGAGATTTTCATGCGACTTATATTGAGTGCGATGGTGGTCCTGCTACTCGCCGCTTGTGCGAGCCAGGCTCCTGTCGCCAACAACGCCGCCGATCCGCAGGCGGCGTCCAACTACCTCCGTAAATCAGCCACCGCCAAAGAAACTGTCGACGTCGACAAGCAATCCGTCGGCGACCTGACCAGTGCGGACTCCGATCTCTGGGGCCGCATCCGTCGCGGCTTCCAGATGCCCGACCTGCAGAGCGACCTCGTCGACATGCAGACGACCTGGTACACGCAGCGTCCGGATTACGTGCAGCGCATGACCGAGCGCTCGCAGAAGTACCTGTATCACATCGTCGAGGAGCTCGAGGCGCGTCACATGCCGACCGAGCTCGCGCTGCTGCCGTTCATCGAGTCCGCGTTCAACCCGCAGGCGCTGTCGGTCGCGAAGGCGGCCGGCATGTGGCAGTTCATGCCCGGCACGGGCCGCACGTACAACCTGAAGCGCAATATGTGGCAGGACGAACGGCGCGACGTGCTCGCGTCGACGAGCGCCGCGCTCGACTACCTGTCGCGCCTGCATGACATGTTCGGCGACTGGTATCTGGCGCTGGCCGCGTACAACTGGGGCGAGGGCAACGTGCAGCGCGCGATCGCGCGCAACCAGGCGGCCGGCCTGCCGACCGACTACCAGAGCCTGCGGATGCCGAACGAGACGCGCAACTACGTGCCGAAGCTGCAGGCGGTGAAGAACATCATCGCGAGCCCGAAGCAGTACGGCCTGACGCTGCCGGACATCCCGAACCACCCGTATTTCGTGACGGTCACGACGTCGCGCGACATCGACGTCGCGGTCGCCGCGAAGCTCGCGAACCTGTCGCTCGACGAATTCCGCTCGCTGAACCCGTCGTTCTCGAAGCCGGTGATCCTCGGCGCGACCGAGCCGCAGATCCTGCTGCCGTTCGACAACGCGTCCGCGTTCGAGAAGAGCCTGAAGGCATACAACGGCCAGCTTTCGACGTGGACCACCTATACGGTCAGCGAACGTGCGCGGCCGGCCGCGATCGCCGAGAAGATCGGCGTGGATGCCGATACGCTGATGTCGGTCAACAAGATTCCGGCCGGCATGCGCCTGAAGCCGGGCTCGACGATCGTCGTGCCGCGCGGCGATGACGACGACGAGGACATCAGCGCCGACGTCGCCGAAAACGGCGCGCTCGCGATGGAGCCCGACGTACCCGACACGCGCAAGATGCTGATCCGCGTGCGCCGCAAGCAGTCGATGGCGGCGATCGCCGGCCGCTACGGCGTGTCGGTCGGCCAGCTCAAGGCGTGGAACCGCACGCACCGCGATCTCGCGATGCCGGGTCAGGCGCTCGTGCTGCACGTGCCGGTCGGCCGCTCGGTGCCGGCGGAACCCGGTCCGGAGCGCATCGCAACGTCGGTCGGCAGTGCGCGCATCGAGCGCGCGAGCCTGGCGGTGGGCGGCAAGTCGCACGGCGCGAAGCGCGGCGCGGCAAAGCCGGCGGCCAAATCGACCAAAGCGGCGAAAGCTGCACCCGCGAAGGCCGCGCCGGCCAAGGGCAAGAAGAAGTAACGCGGCTGCGAAGCGCGGCGGCCGGCCGGTCCGGGCCGCGCGATTGCGCTATCATCCGACGAATTGCAACGAAAACGCCGTCACCGAGGTGACGGCGTTTTCGTTTGTGCGCGGTGCGAGGGTGCCGCGCCGCTTCGGCAGTCTTCATATCACGAGGGGGAGCGATGTCGTCGGTGCAGGTTAGGGTGCTCGCGCTGTTTTCGATCGGGTATTTCGTGTCGTATGTGTTTCGCGGCGTCAATCTGGGCTTCGCGCCGTTCGTCACGCATGAGCTCGGGTTGTCGGCCGCCGATCTCGGCCTGCTCACCAGTCTCTATTTCCTCGGCTTCGCGGGCGCGCAGATCCCGGCCGGCGTGATGCTCGACCACTTCGGCCCGCGCCGTGTGACGGCCGGCATGCTGCTGTTCGCGGCGGCCGGCGCCGCCGTGTTCGGCGCCGCGCACGGCATCGGCACGATGATGGTCGGCCGGCTGCTGATCGGCGTCGGCGTGTCGGTGTGTCTCGGCGCGGCGTTCAAGGCGCTCGCGCAGCATTTCCCGGTCGGCCGGCTGCCGCTCGTCAACGGCCTCGTGATGGCGGTTGGCGGCCTCGGCGGCGTCGTGGTCGGTTCGCCGCTGACCTGGCTGCTCGGCTGGACGAACTGGCGCGCGATCTGTTTCGGCCTCGCGGTGCTGACGGTGATCGTCGCGGCCTCGATCGGCTTCGGCGCGCCCGAAGCGAAGCAGGTGCGCCACCAGGGCGGGCTCGTCAGCCAGTTCAAGGGCACGTGGCACATCCTGAGCAGCCGCGCGTTCTGGAAGATCTCGTCGTTCTCGGTCGTCACGCAGGGCGTGTTCTACGCGATGCAGTCGCTGTGGGTCGGGCCGTACCTGCGCGACGTCGCGGGGTTCGATGCGCCGCATGCCGCGCGCCTCGTGTCGGTGCTCGGCTTCGCGATGATGGCCGGCTGCGTCGGCTTCGGCGCTGCGGCGCGCGTGCTCGAGCGGCGCGGCGTGTCCGTCTACGCATTCTGCGGTGTCGGCATGGCGCTGTTCGTCGCGACGCAGGTCGCGATCGTCGCGCGCATGCCATTGCCGCCGGCCATGCTGTGGGCCGCATACGGGATGTTCGGCGGCGTCGGCATCCTGACCTACGCGGTGATGGCCGGACATTTTCCCGCCCACCTGATCGGCCGCGCGAACACGACCCTCACGCTGGTGATCTTCCTGCTGATCTTTGCGTTCCAGATCGGTGTCGGCGCGGTGCTGTCGCACTGGCCCGCGCTCGACGGCCGTTATCCGGCGGCCGCGCACCTCACCGCATGGGGCGTGCTGCTTGCGCTGCAACTCGCGAGCGCGGTCTGGTACGTGTGGCCCGCGCGCGGCGCTGGCCAAGCGCACTGATCCGGCGGTACGCTGGTAGGTGGGGCGGCTGCGGAAACGGGGCCGCAGCACGTCGAGCGTGCGCCGTTGCGCGTACGCCGTACCGCGCTGCCGGTGGCGGCGCGTGCATGATCGGACGGCCATATCGATTGAAGATAGGGCCATTTTCGGGCTATAATTTGAAAGTTTGTGCTGATCAACCTCGCACCCTAGCGCCTACCTCATTCATCCCGTTCATCCGCCGCACGCCGCCTGCCGGGCGATGCCGCGAAGCCTCGTGCGCCACGCGCCGGGATCGCGTCTCGACAACGCAGGCCGCGTCCAGCTAGCGACTACGCGCGCCCACGCAGCGCGGCGCTCGCGCGGCAGGGTAAACAGGTCGGCAGCAGGGTGTTCCCCAAGGAGCCTCCCGTGTTGCCGTCTTTTTCTCCCGCCTTGCTTGCACTCGCCGACGGCACGGTCTTTCGTGGTTATTCGATCGGGGCCGAAGGCCATACGATCGGCGAAGTCGTGTTCAATACCGCGATCACCGGCTATCAGGAAATCCTGACTGATCCGAGCTACGCGCGCCAGATCGTCACGCTCACCTACCCGCATATCGGCAACGTCGGCGTCAACGCCGAAGACGTCGAAGCCACGAAAGTCCATGCCGCCGGCCTGATCATCCGTGATCTGCCCACGCTCGCATCGAACTTCCGCATGGACCGCACGCTCGGCGATTACCTGCGCGACGAAGGCGTCGTCGCGATCGCCGGCATCGACACCCGCAAGCTGACCCGCATCCTGCGCGACAAGGGCGCGCAGAACGGCTGCATCCTGGCCGGTTCGGATGACGAGGCGAAGGCGATCGAGCTCGCGCGCTCGTTCCCGGGCCTCGCGGGCATGGATCTCGCGAAGGTCGTGTCGACCACGAAGCCGTTCGAGTGGAAGCAGACCGAATGGCGCCTCGGCAGCGGCTACGGCATGCAGGAAGCGCCGAAGTACCGCGTCGTCGCGTACGATTTCGGCGTCAAGTACAACATCCTGCGCATGCTCGCGGAGCGCGGCTGCCAGGTGACGGTGCTGCCGGCGCAGGCAAGCGCGGCCGATGCGCTCGCGCTGAATCCGGACGGCATCTTCCTGTCGAACGGCCCCGGCGATCCGGAGCCGTGCGATTACGCGATCGCGGCCACGAAGGAATTCATCGAGCGCGGCGTGCCGACCTTCGGCATCTGCCTCGGCCACCAGATCATGGGCCTCGCGGTCGGCGCGAAGACGCTGAAGATGAAGACGGGCCACCACGGCGCGAACCATCCGGTGAAGGATCTCGGCGACGGTCGAGTCGTGATCACGTCGCAGAACCACGGCTTCGCGGTCGATGCGGATTCGCTGCCGGCCAACGCGCGCGTGACGCACGTGTCGCTGTTCGACGGCACGCTGCAGGGCTTCGAGCTGACCGACAAGCCGGCGTTCTGCTTCCAGGGCCACCCGGAAGCGTCGCCGGGCCCGCACGACATCGGCTATCTGTTCGACCGTTTCACCGCGCTGATGGACGCGGCGAAGCAGCGCAACGCCTAACGCAACCGAAGCAACCGAAGGACGGGAGATTCGCATCATGTTCGGCCACGCACTCGGCATCACGGATATCTGGACCTACGTGTTCGGCGTGATCTTCATCATCCTGCTGCCGGGGCCGAACTCGATGTACGTGCTGTCGCTCGCGGCGCAGCGCGGCGTGAAGGCCGGCTATCGCGCGGCCTGCGGCGTGTTCGTCGGCGACACGGTGCTGATGGTGCTGTCGGCCGCGGGCGTCGCGTCGCTGCTGAAGGCGAATCCGCTGCTGTTCTCCGTCGTCAAGTACGGCGGCGCCGCGTATCTGCTCTACATCGGCACCGGCATGCTGCGCAGCGCGTGGCGCAAGCTGCGCACGCCGGCGGGCGGGCCCGCCGAGGCGCCGCAGGCGGTCGACGGTGAGCAGCCGTTCCGCAAGGCGCTGATCGTGAGCCTGCTGAATCCGAAGGCGATCCTGTTCTTCATCTCGTTCTTCATCCAGTTCGTCGACCCGGCATTCCCGCATCCCGCGCTGTCGTTCGTCGTGCTCGGGGCGATCGCGCAAAGCGCGAGCTTCCTGTACCTGAGCACGCTGATCTTCGCGGGGGCGCGGCTCGCCGAGCACTTCCGCCGTCGCCGCAAGCTCGCGGCAGGCGCGGCGAGCAGCGTGGGCGGCCTGTTCATCGGTTTCTCGGTGAAGCTCGCGCTCGCGACCATGAGCTGAGCGCTGCCGGCCGACCCACGACAACGATTACTTATTGAATTCACAAGCCATGCCAAAACGCACAGACATCAAGAGCATCCTCATCATCGGCGCCGGCCCGATCATCATCGGCCAGGCGTGCGAGTTCGACTATTCGGGCGCGCAGGCTTGCAAGGCGTTGCGTGAGGAGGGCTACAAGGTCGTTCTCGTCAACAGCAACCCGGCGACGATCATGACCGACCCGAACACGGCCGACGTGACCTACATCGAGCCGATCACGTGGGAAGTCGTCGCGCGCATCATCGAGAAGGAGCGCCCGGACGCGATCCTGCCGACGATGGGCGGCCAGACCGCGCTGAACTGCGCGCTCGACCTGCATCACCACGGCGTGCTCGAGAAGTTCGGCGTCGAGCTGATCGGCGCGTCGCCGGAAGCGATCGACAAGGCGGAAGACCGCCAGAAGTTCAAGGAAGCGATGACCAAGATCGGTCTCGGCTCCGCGAAGTCGGGCATCGCGCACTCGATGGAAGAGGCGACCAAGGTGCACGCCGAGATCATGGCGGGCACCGGCGGCAGCGGCTACCCGGTCGTGATCCGTCCGTCGTTCACGCTCGGCGGCTCGGGCGGCGGCATCGCGTACAACCGCGAAGAGTTCGAGGAAATCTGCAAGCGCGGTCTCGACCTGTCGCCCACGCGCGAGCTGCTGATCGAGGAATCGCTGCTCGGCTGGAAGGAATACGAGATGGAAGTCGTGCGCGACCGCGCCGACAACTGCATCATCGTCTGCTCGATCGAAAACCTCGACCCGATGGGCGTGCACACCGGCGACTCGATCACGGTCGCACCGGCGCAGACGCTCACCGACAAGGAATACCAGATCCTGCGTAACGCATCGCTCGCGGTGCTGCGCGAGATCGGCGTCGACACGGGCGGTTCGAACGTGCAGTTCTCGATCAACCCGAAGGACGGCCGCATGGTCGTCATCGAAATGAACCCGCGCGTGTCGCGTTCGTCGGCGCTCGCATCGAAGGCGACCGGCTTCCCGATCGCGAAGGTCGCCGCGAAGCTGGCGGTCGGCTACACGCTCGACGAGCTGAAGAACGAAATCACCGGCGGCCAGACGCCGGCGTCGTTCGAGCCGACGATCGACTACGTCGTCACGAAGATCCCGCGCTTCGCGTTCGAGAAGTTCCGTGAAGCCGATTCGCGCCTGACGACGCAGATGAAGTCGGTCGGCGAAGTGATGGCGATCGGCCGCACGTTCCAGGAATCGTTCCAGAAGGCGCTGCGCGGCCTCGAAGTCGGCGTCGACGGTCTCGACGAGAAGTCGACCAACCGCGACGAGATCGCGATCGAGATCCACGAGCCGGGCCCGGACCGCATCTGGTATGTCGGCGATGCATTCCGCATCGGCATGACGGCCCAGGAAATCTTCGCGGAAACCGCGATCGACCCGTGGTTCCTCGAGCAGATCGAGCAGATCATCCTGAAGGAAAAGGCGCTCGCGGGCCGCACGCTCGCGTCGCTGACGTTCGACGAGCTGCGCTACCTGAAGCAGAGCGGCTTCTCCGACCGCCGCCTCGCGAAGCTGCTCGGCGCGACGCCGGAAGACGTCCGCAAGCGTCGCGTCGAGCTGAACGTGCGCCCGGTCTACAAGCGCGTCGACACCTGCGCGGCCGAATTCGCGACGAAAACCGCGTACATGTACTCGACCTACGAGGAAGAGTGCGAGGCGCAGCCGACCACGAACAAGAAGATCATGGTGCTGGGCGGCGGCCCGAACCGGATCGGCCAGGGCATCGAGTTCGACTACTGCTGCGTGCACGCGGCGCTCGCTATGCGCGAGGACGGCTACGAAACGATCATGGTCAACTGCAACCCGGAAACGGTGTCGACCGACTACGACACGTCCGACCGTCTGTACTTCGAGCCGCTGACGCTCGAAGACGTGCTCGAGATCGTCGACAAGGAAAAGCCGGTCGGCGTGATCGTCCAGTACGGCGGCCAGACGCCGCTGAAGCTCGCGCTCGACCTCGAGGCGCACGGCGTGCCGATCGTCGGCACGTCGCCGGACATGATCGACGCGGCCGAAGACCGCGAACGCTTCCAGAAGCTGCTGCAGGACCTCGGCCTGCGCCAGCCGCCGAACCGCACCGCACGCGCCGAAGACGAAGCGCTCAAGCTTGCCGAGGAAATCGGCTATCCGCTGGTCGTGCGCCCGTCGTACGTGCTGGGCGGCCGCGCGATGGAAATCGTCCACGAGCCGCGCGACCTCGAGCGCTACATGCGCGAGGCCGTGAAGGTGTCGAACGATTCGCCGGTGCTGCTCGACCGCTTCCTGAACGACGCGATCGAGTGCGACGTCGACTGCATCTGCGACGGCGAAGCCGTGTTCATCGGCGGCGTGATGGAGCACATCGAGCAGGCGGGCGTCCACTCGGGCGACTCGGCATGCTCGCTGCCGCCGTACTCGCTGTCGAAGGAAACCGTGGCCGAGCTGAAGCGCCAGACGGGCGCGATGGCGAAGGCGCTGAACGTGGTCGGCCTGATGAACGTGCAGTTCGCGATCCAGCAGGTGCCGCAGGCGGACGGCTCGAAGCAGGACATCATCTACGTGCTCGAAGTGAACCCGCGCGCGTCGCGCACGGTGCCGTACGTGTCGAAGGCGACCAGCCTGCCGCTCGCGAAGATCGCGGCGCGCGCGATGGTCGGCCAGAAGCTCGCGCAGCAGGGCGTGACGAAGGAAGTCGAGCCGCCGTACTTCAGCGTGAAGGAAGCGGTGTTCCCGTTCGTCAAGTTCCCGACCGTCGACCCGGTCCTCGGGCCTGAAATGCGTTCGACCGGCGAAGTGATGGGTGTCGGCCAGACGTTCGGCGAAGCGCTGTTCAAGTCGCAGCTCGCGGCCGGTTCGCGCCTGCCGGAGTCGGGCACGGTGCTGCTGACCGTGATGGACGCCGACAAGCCGAAGGCCGTCGAAGTCGCACGCATGCTGCACGACCTCGGCTACCCGATCGTCGCGACCAAGGGCACGGCTGCCGCGATCGAAGCGGCCGGCGTGCCGGTGAAGGTCGTGAACAAGGTGAAGGACGGCCGTCCGCACATCGTCGACATGATCAAGAACGGCGAGATCGCACTCGTGTTCACGACGGTCGACGAGACGCGCCAGGCGATCGCCGATTCGCGTTCGATCCGCATGAGCGCGCAGGCGCACAAGGTCACGTACTACACGACGATGTCGGGCGCGCGCGCGGCCGTCGAAGGCTTGCGCTACCTGAAGGATCTGGAAGTCTATGATTTACAAGGTCTTCACGCTCGCCTAAACTAAGCAGTCAGTTACCTGTCGAAGCAATACGTGCCGCGGTTAAGCGGTGTTTCCGGTTCGCCGGAAACGCGCTTAATCGCGGTGATTTTTTTTAAAGCCGTTTTTAGCGATTGAGCCGTTTATGAGCACCATTCCGTTGACAAAGCGTGGCGCAGAGCAACTGCGCGATGAATTGCAGCGCCTCAAATCCGTCGAGCGGCCGGCCGTGATCAACGCGATCGCGGAGGCCCGCGCACAGGGCGATCTGTCCGAAAACGCCGAATACGATGCCGCGAAGGAAAAGCAGGGCTTCATCGAGGGTCGTATCGCGGAAATCGAATCGAAGCTGTCGGCCGCGCAGGTCATCGATCCCACCGTGCTCGATGCCGAAGGCCGCGTGGTCTTCGCGTCGACGGTCGAACTCGAGGATCTCGAGTCGGGCGACACCGTCAAATACCAGATCGTCGGCGACGACGAAGCCGATATCGATCACGGCCTGATCTCGGTCAGCTCGCCGATCGCGCGCGCACTGATCGGCAAGTCCGAAGGCGACGTCGCGGCCGTGCAGGCGCCGAGCGGCGTGCGCGAATACGAAATCATCTCGGTCAGCTACATCTGAAACGGGGCGACGTGATGCCGCATCGCGTGTTCCGTCTGCTGTCGGCCGTGTGGGTCGGCAGCCTGCTGACGATCGGGTATGCGGTCGCGCCCGTGCTGTTCAAGACGCTGGAGCGGATGACGGCCGGTTCGGTCGCCGCCCAGCTGTTCCGTATCGAGGCGATCCTCGGTGTCGTGTGCGGCGTGCTGCTGCTCGCGTTGTCGAACCAGCAGGTGCGGCGCGGCAGCAGCGAATATCGTCGCGTGCGCTGGATCGTCGCCGCGATGGTCGTGTGCGTGCTGGTCGGGTATTTCGCGCTGCAGCCGTTCATGAACGCGCTGCGGGTGGCCGCGATGGACGCGGGCACCGATATCGCGAATTCGCCGTACGCGAGTCGCTTCGGGATGCTGCACGGTGTCTCGAGCGTGTTCTATCTCGTCGAGAGCGTGCTGGGGCTGATGCTGATCTGGCGTCTGCCGGCGCGCGACGCCTGAGCGCAGCGCGGGCAGCGCGGCACGGTGCGACCGTGCCGCGGACGCGTTTTACTTGTCCTGGAACGGTCGCTTGGTGCTTGCCTGGCGCTTTTTCGCGCGCTTCACGGTGCCGCCCGCCGTCACGCGTTCGTTGCCGCGCACGACGACCTTCGTCGGCTTCGGACGACGCACGGGGCTCGCGTTCGGCGATACCTTGACGACCTTGACCGTGCGCGGTGCGCGGCCTTTCCTGTCGTCGGCGGCTTCGGCCGCGCTCGGCAGCGTGCCGGCGCGACGGCCGCGGGCCGGGGCCGCTGCAGGGGCCTCGGGCTTCCAGATCACCAGCAGCTTGCCGATGTGCTGGATCGGCGCCGCGCTCAGGCGGTCGCAGATCTCGTCGTAGATCGCGATGCGTTCGTCGCGCTCGTCGCCGAACACGCGGATCTTGATCAGCTGGTGCGCGGCGAGGTGCACCTTGATTTCCTTCAGCACGGCGTCGGTCAGCCCTTCGGCGCCGATCAGCACGACGGGCTTGAGCGCATGGGCCTGGGAGCGCAGCGCGGAGCGCTCGGCGGGAGAAAGCGAAAGGGCGGGCATGGAAATGTCGAAATCTAAATAAGGGCACGCGGCCTGAAAAGCGATCGCGGGAAGTTACCGCGTCAGCCGTGCGCCGAAACCACGTAAAATCGCGGCTTGGGCCTGAAAAGGGGCCGCAGCCGCGCGAAGAAGACGCGTATTATCCGCTAAAAGCGCGGCTTCACGAAGCAAATGGCAGCAATCTCTCTCTCGAATGGCAAAAAACCGCTTTAACCAGCACTGGCTGCACGACCACATCAACGACCCGTACGTCAAAATGGCGCAGCGGGAGGGCTATCGCGCGCGTGCCGCGTACAAGCTGAAGGAAATCGACGAGCAGGACAAGCTGGTCCGTCCGGGCCAGGTGATCGTCGATCTCGGCGCGACGCCGGGCAGCTGGAGCCAGTATGCCCGCAACAAGCTCGCGCAGGGCAAGAAGCGCGACACCGAGCGCGAAGGCGGCATCGACGGCACGATCATCGCGCTCGACCTGCTGCCGATGGAGCCGATCGCCGACGTCCACTTCATCCAGGGCGACTTCCGCGAGGACGAAGTGCTCCACCAGCTCGAGGAAGTGCTCGAAGGCCGCGCGGTGGACCTTGTTATTTCGGACATGGCCCCCAACCTCTCCGGTGTGGCCTCGGCGGACGCGGCGCGCATCGAGCATCTCTGCGATCTGGCGCTCGAATTCGCGCAGAACCATCTGAAGCCGGACGGTGCGCTGCTCGTGAAATGCTTTCATGGCAGCGGCTACAGCCAGATCGTCGAGAAATTCAAACAGCAGTTTAAGACCGTCGCGCCGCGCAAGCCCAAGGCGTCCCGCGACAAATCGTCCGAAACGTTCATTTTGGGTCGGCATCTGAAGCATCCGCGCTGATGCGCGGCGGGGTGCCGCAAACGGGCTCCGGCCCTTGCCGGACAAGCGAAGCGCTATCGCGGCGGTTGTCAATGCTTATGGCGAGGGTGGTCGGACTGGATTAGAATGACCGAGGGGCGCCGCAAGGAAAATGTAGGCGCTCGTCTACGAGTGAAGGAGTGGTGCTTTGAACAACAATATGTTTTCGAAGGCAGCGGTGTGGTTAGTGATCGCACTGGTGCTGTTTACGGTGTTCAAGCAGTTCGACAAGCCCCGCGTCCAGGAAGGCGTGTCCTATTCGCAGTTCATGGACGACGCCAAGAACGGCAAGGTCAAGAACGTCATCGTTCAGGGGCGCAACCTCACCGTCACTCCGGCTGATGGCCAGAAATACCAGATCGTGTCGCCCGGCGACATCTGGATGGTCGGCGATCTGATGAAGTACGGCGTGCAGGTCAGCGGCAAGGCCGATGACGAGCCGAACGCGCTGATGTCCGCGCTGTACTACCTCGGGCCGACGATCCTGATCATCGTGTTCTGGTTCTACATGATGAGGCAGATGCAGGGCGGCGGCAAAGGCGGCGCCTTCTCGTTCGGCAAGTCGCGAGCGCGGCTGATCGACGAGAACAACAACGCGGTGAACTTCTCCGACGTCGCGGGCTGCGACGAAGCGAAGGAAGAAGTGTCCGAGCTCGTCGACTTCCTGCGCGATCCGCAGAAATTCCAGAAGCTGGGCGGTCGCATTCCGCGCGGCGTGCTGCTCGTCGGCCCGCCGGGTACCGGCAAGACGCTGCTCGCCCGCGCGATCGCGGGTGAAGCGAAGGTGCCGTTCTTCAGCATCTCGGGTTCGGACTTCGTCGAAATGTTCGTCGGCGTCGGCGCAGCCCGTGTGCGCGACATGTTCGAGCAGGCGAAGAAGCATGCACCGTGCATCGTGTTCATCGACGAAATCGACGCGGTCGGCCGTCATCGCGGCGCCGGCATGGGCGGCGGCAACGACGAACGCGAACAGACGCTGAACCAGATGCTGGTCGAGATGGACGGCTTCGAAGCGAACTCGGGCGTGATCGTGATCGCCGCGACCAACCGTTCCGACGTGCTCGACAAGGCGCTGTTGCGTCCGGGCCGTTTCGACCGCCAGGTCTACGTCGGTCTGCCGGACATCCGCGGCCGCGAGCAGATCATGCGCGTGCACCTGCGCAAGGTGCCGATCGCGAACGACGTCGATGCGGCCGTCATCGCACGCGGCACGCCGGGCTTCTCGGGCGCCGATCTCGCGAACCTCGTGAACGAGGCTGCGCTGTTCGCGGCACGCCGCGGCAAGCGCATCGTCGAGATGCAGGATTTCGAGGACGCGAAGGACAAGATCTTCATGGGTCCGGAGCGCAAGTCGGCCGTGATCCGCGAGGAAGCGAAGCGCGCGACCGCTTACCACGAGTCGGGCCACGCGGTGGTTGCGAAGCTGCTGCCGAAGGCCGACCCGGTGCACAAGGTCACGATCATTCCGCGCGGCCGTGCGCTGGGCGTCACGTGGCAGTTGCCGGAGCATGACAACGAGACGTATTCGAAGGACTACCTGCTGGATCGCCTCGCGATCCTGTTCGGTGGCCGGGTGGCGGAAGAGCTGTTCATGAATCTCGTCAGCACCGGCGCATCGGACGACTTCAACAAGGCAACGCAGACGGCGCGCGCGATGGTGGCACGCTTCGGCATGACCGATGCGCTCGGGCCGATGGTCTACGTCGACGACGAGAACGATGCGTCGCCGTTCGGCCGCGGCTTCACGCGCACGATCTCGGAAGCGACGCAGCAGAAGGTCGATTCGGAAATCCGCCGCGTGCTCGACGATCAGTACAACCTTGCGCGCCGCCTGCTCGAAGAGAACCGCGACAAGGTCGAAGCGATGACGGCCGCGCTGATGGAGTGGGAGACGATCGACGCCGATCAGATCAACGACATCATGGAAGGCCGTCCGCCGCGCTCGCCGAAGAGCTCGCCGGCCGTCGGCGGCGATTCGTCGGGCGGCGGCAGCAGCGCCGAGGTCAAGCCCGGCAACGCGCCGGCGCCTGCTTCGCCGGCGGCATAACCTCCGCTTTAGCACCGTTCACGGGCTGGTGTGGCTTCACACCGGCCCGTTTTGCATTCAACCACGCCAGTCGCTCGTGTCCGATTCCGCTGTTACTCCATCCATTCCCGCGCCGCTCCAGTGCGGCCGCTTCGCACTGACGTTCGAGCGCCCGCTCGTGATGGGTATTCTCAACGCCACGCCCGATTCGTTCTCCGACGGCGGCCGCTTCCTCGCGCGCGACGATGCGCTGCGCCAGGCCGAGCGCATGATCGCCGAAGGCGCGGACCTTCTCGATATCGGCGGCGAATCGACGCGCCCCGGCGCGCCGCCCGTACCGCTCGACGAGGAACTCGCGCGCGTGATCCCGCTCGTCGAGGCGCTGCGGCCGCTGAACGTGCCGCTGTCGATCGACACCTACAAGCCGGCCGTGATGCGTGCGGCGCTGGCCGCCGGTGCGGACCTGATCAACGACATCTGGGGGTTCCGCCAGCCGGGCGCGATCGACGCGGTGCGCGACGGCAACTGCGGGCTGTGCGCGATGCACATGCTCGGCGAGCCGCAGACGATGCAGGTCGGCGAGCCCGACTACGGCGACGTCGTGACCGACGTGCGCGAGTTTCTCGCCGCGCGCGCGCAGGCACTGTGCGACGCGGGCATTGCGCCGGAGCGGATCTGCGTGGATCCCGGCTTCGGGTTCGGCAAGGCGGTCGTCGACGACAACTATGCGCTGCTGGCCGCGTTGCCGGACACGGCGCCTGCGCGGCCCGACGGGCGCGCTTATCCGATTCTCGCGGGCATGTCGCGCAAGTCGATGCTCGGCGCGGTGATCGGCGGCAAACCGCCGATGGAGCGCGTCGCGGCGAGCGTGGCGGCAGCGTTCTGCGCGGTCGAGCGCGGTGCGGCGATCGTGCGCGTCCACGACGTCGCGGCGACGGTCGATGCGCTGAAAGTCTGGAATGCCGTGCGCGTAGCCGCGCGGCAACGATAAGTCAGAAGACGAAGGAGGAAGATTCGCTATGGGACGTCGATATTTCGGCACGGACGGCATTCGCGGCACGGTGGGCGAGGCGCCCATCACGCCGGATTTCGTATTGCGCCTCGGCTACGCGGCCGGCAAGGTGCTGGCCAGTTCGGCCGACGTCGCGGCAGGCTCGCGTCCGACGGTACTGATCGGCAAGGACACGCGCGTGTCGGGCTACATGCTCGAAGCCGCGCTCGAGGCCGGCTTCTCGGCGGCCGGGGTCGACGTGATGCTGGCCGGCCCGATGCCGACGCCGGGCGTCGCATATCTGACGCGTGCGCTGCGCCTGTCGGCCGGCGTCGTGATCAGCGCGTCGCACAACCCGTATCACGACAACGGGATCAAGTTTTTCTCCGCTGACGGCAACAAGCTGCCCGATGACACCGAAGCCGCGATCGAAGCGTGGCTCGACAAACCGCTCGAGTGCGCGTCGTCCGACGGCCTCGGCAAGGCGCGCCGCCTCGACGACGCGGCCGGCCGCTACATCGAGTTCTGCAAAAGCACGTTCCCGGCCGCGTTCGACCTGCGCGGGCTGAAGCTCGTGGTCGATTGCGCGCACGGTGCCGCGTACCAGGTCGCGCCGCACGTGTTCCACGAGCTCGGCGCGGACGTGATCCCGATCGGCGTCGCGCCGAACGGCTTCAACATCAACGACGGCGTCGGCGCGACCGCGCCCGACGCGCTGGTGCGCGCGGTGCGGGCGAACCACGCCGATCTCGGCATTGCGCTCGACGGCGATGCGGACCGCCTGCAGGTCGTCGATTCGACCGGGCGCCTGTACAACGGCGACGAGCTCCTCTACGTGCTCGTGAAGGACCGGATCGCGACCGACGGCAAGGTCGAAGGTGCGGTCGGCACGCTGATGACGAACCTCGCCGTCGAAGTCGCGCTGCAGCGCGAGGGCGTGAAGTTCGTCCGCGCGGCGGTCGGCGACCGCTATGTGCTCGAGCAGTTGCGCGAGCACGGCTGGCAGCTCGGCGCGGAAGGCTCGGGCCATATCCTGTCGCTCGACCGGCATTCGACCGGCGACGGCATCGTGTCGGCGCTGCTCGTGCTGGCCGCGCTGAAGCGCAGCGGTCGAACGCTCGCACAGATGCTCGATGGCGTCACGCTGTTTCCGCAGAAGCTCATCAATGTGCGGATGAAGCCGGGCGCCGACTGGAAGGGCAGCACGTCGATCCGCGCCGCGATCGACGCGGCCGAGGCCGCACTCGCCGGCAGCGGCCGCGTGCTGATCCGCGCATCCGGCACCGAGCCCGTGCTGCGCGTGATGGTCGAAGCGCAGCAGGCAGCCGATGCAGTCCGCCATGCGGAGACGATCGCCGACGCAGTGCGCGCGGCGACGACCTGACGCACGATAGCGGCGCGGGGCGGTCCTGCCGCCCGCGCGCCGGTTCTCCGGTGAATCGGCATGCGGCGCCTTCGGGCGCCGCAATTTCGTCAGACGCAAAGGTTTGCGCTACCTATAGTGTGTCGCGTCGATCAACGCATCGCCTGACTGAAGATATCTTCCGACCCCTGATATCGCGCCCACTGCGGGCAGGGGCTTCCCGTCCCGCCGACGCCGCGCTACGATCGCGCCGGCGAACCCGAAAAAACGGGTGTCCGCCCCGTCCTCGCCAGGCAGGCAATTCTTGCCGCCTGTGCCGTTCCGGTGCCCGCAGGCGCCGCCCGCGCCGCACCCGATACTCCCTTTCAACCAGTCATGTTACTGTCACGCCAGTTTCATCGATTGTCACATTACCGTCATGAGGAGCCCCTAACCTTCGCGGTGCCGTAGTCATCCGCTCACACACTGGAGGTCTCATGAAATTGATGCAAACCGCGATTGCCGGCCTGGCTGGCGCGCTTTTCGCCGTTGCCGCGCAAGCTGCCGACATCACGGGCGCAGGCAGCACGTTCGCGATGCCGATCTATACGAAATGGGCTGCCGACTACCAGCAGTCCGGCGGTGCGAAGGTCAACTACCAGGGTATCGGTTCGTCGGGCGGCCTGAAGCAGATCAACGCGAAGACGGTCGATTTTGCCGGTTCGGACGCTCCGCTGAAGGATGAAGAGCTCGCGAAGGAAGGCCTGTTCCAGTTCCCGACGGTGGTCGGCGGCGTGGTGCCGGTCGTCAACGTGCCGGGCGTGAAGGCCGGTGAACTGACGCTGTCGGGCCCGGTACTCGGCGACATCTACCTCGGCAAGATCAAGAAGTGGAACGATCCGGCGATCGCCGCGCTGAACCCGAAGGTCAAGCTGCCGGATACGGACATCGCCGTCGTTCGCCGTGCTGACGGCTCGGGCACGAGCTTCATCTGGACGAACTACCTGTCGAAGGTCAACGACGAGTGGAAGTCGAAGATCGGCGAAGGCACGACGGTCAACTGGCCGACGGGCACGGGCGGCAAGGGCAACGATGGCGTTGCGGCCTTCGTGCAGCGCCTGCCGGGCGCGATCGGCTACGTCGAGTGGGCGTACGCGAAGAAGAACAACATGACCTACACCGCGCTGAAGAACTCGACGGGTACGGTGGTCGAGCCGAAGACGGAAACGTTCAAGGCCGCTGCTGCGGGCGCGAACTGGTCGAAGTCGTTCTACCAGATCCTGACGAACCAGCCGGGCAAGGAAGCATGGCCGGTCGTCGGCGCGACGTTCGTGCTGCTGCACGCGAAGCAGGACAAGCCGGAGCAGGGCGCGGAAACGCTGAAGTTCTTCAGCTGGGCGTTCAAGAACGGCGAGAAGGCTGCGGACAGCCTCGACTACATCTCGCTGCCGGCGACGGTCGAGACGGAAATCCGCAAGCAGTGGAAGACGAAGGTGACGGACGCATCGGGCAAGCCGGTCGCCGCCGAGTAAGCATTGCAGCGGTTCACTGCCCGGCCGCGCCGGTCGGGCAGTGTGTGCGGTAAAGCCGGGCGTTACGGCGCCCGGCGATCAAAAGCAGGCACCCATGTCTGATATTTCATACACGTCCTCCCGATCGCCCGGCAGTGCACAGCAGCGCGCGCCGAGCCGCCTCGGCGACGTTCTGTTCGGCGGCCTCGCACGGATCGCCGCGATCGTGACCCTGCTGCTGCTGGGCGGGATCATCGTTTCCCTGATCATTGCGTCGATGCCGACCATCCAGAAGTTCGGCCTCGGCCTCCTGTGGCAATCCGAGTGGGATCCCAACTCGGACATCTACGGCGCACTCGTGCCGATCTACGGCACGATCGTGACGTCGGTCATTGCGCTCGTCATCGCGGTGCCCGTCAGCTTCGGCATCGCACTGTTCCTCACCGAGCTGTCGCCCGTGTGGCTGCGCCGCCCGCTCGGCATCGCGATCGAGCTGCTCGCCGCGATTCCGTCGATCGTGTACGGCATGTGGGGGCTGCTCGTGTTCGCGCCGATCTTCGCCGAATACTTCCAGAAGCCGCTCGGCCATCTGCTCAAGGACGTGTGGGTGCTCGGGCCGCTGACGTCCGGCCCGCCGATCGGCATCGGCATCCTCGCGGCCGGCGTGATTCTCGCGATCATGGTCATCCCGTACATCGCGTCGGTGATGCGCGACGTGTTCGAGGTCACGCCCGTGCTGCTGAAGGAATCGGCATACGGGATCGGTTGCACGACCTGGGAAGTGATGTGGAAGGTCGTGCTGCCCTATACGAAGACCGGCGTGATCGGCGGCGTGATGCTCGGCCTCGGTCGCGCACTCGGCGAAACGATGGCCGTGACGTTCGTGATCGGCAACACGAACCTGCTCGACAGCGTGTCGCTGTTCGCGCCGGGCAACAGCATCACGTCGGCGCTCGCGAACGAATTCGCGGAAGCGCAGCCGGGGCTGCATACGTCCGCGCTGATGGAACTGGGCCTGATCCTGTTCGTGATCACGTTCATCGTGCTGTCCATCTCCAAACTGCTGCTGCTTCGTCTCGAGAAGGGAGAGGGCAAGAAATGAGCGAGCCCATCATGAATTTCCCGGGGCCGGACGGCGCCGTGCTCGAAGCGATGCGCGAGCGCCTGCAGCGCAAGCGCAAGGCCGTCAACGCGATCGCGCTCGCCGCATCGCTCGGCGCCATGGCGTTCGGCCTGCTGTGGCTCGTGTGGATCCTGTACACGACGCTGCACCTCGGTATCGGCGGCCTGTCGCTGCAGCTGTTCACCGAATCGACGCCGGCACCGAACACCGAAGGCGGCGGTCTCGCGAATGCGATCGTCGGCAGCCTGCTGCTGTGCGGTTTCGGCACGCTGGTCGGCACGCCGATCGGCATCCTTGCGGGCGTCTATCTCGCCGAATACGGCCAGAAGAACCTGCTGGCGAGCACGATCCGCTTCATCAACGACATCCTGCTGTCCGCGCCGTCGATCGTCATCGGCCTGTTCGTGTACGCGCTCGTCGTCGCGAAGTCGGGGCGCTTCTCGGGCTGGGCCGGCGTGATCGCGCTCGCGCTGCTGCAGATCCCGATCGTGATCCGCACGACCGAGAACATGCTGAAGCTCGTGCCGAACGCGCTGCGCGAAGCAGCCTTCGCGCTCGGCACGCCGAAGTGGCGAATGGTGCTGAAGATCACGCTGCGCGCGTCGGTGGGCGGCATCATCACGGGCGTGCTGCTCGCGGTCGCGCGGATCGCCGGCGAAACCGCGCCGCTGCTGTTCACCGCGCTGTCGAACCAGTTCTTCTCGTGGGACATGAGCCAGCCGATGGCGAACCTGCCCGTGACGATCTACAAGTTCGCGATGAGCCCGTTCGCGGAATGGCAGTCGCTCGCATGGGCGGGCGTGTTCCTGATTACGCTCGGGGTGCTCGGACTCAACATCCTGGCGCGCTCGGTCTTCTCGAAAAAGTAACGGCGGAGCAATCCGATGAATATGGCAGAGAGCCACCTGAATCCCGTCGAGCGCACCGCAGCGCCCGTCGGCACGCACGACGCGGCGAACGATCGCCCGCTCGCGCCGCTGAACGCGAAGATCGAGGTCAACAACCTCAACTTCTTCTACAGCAAGTTCCATGCGCTGAAGAACATCAACCTGCGCATTCCCGAAGGGAAGGTGACGGCGTTCATCGGCCCGTCGGGCTGCGGCAAGTCGACGCTGCTGCGCACGTTCAACAAGATGTTCGCGCTCTATCCGGAGCAGCGCGCCGAAGGCGAAATCCTGATGGACGGCGAGAACCTGCTGACGACGAAGCGCGACATCTCGCTGCTGCGCGCGCGCATCGGCATGGTGTTCCAGAAGCCGACCCCGTTCCCGATGTCGATCTACGACAACATCGCGTTCGGCGTGAAGATGTTCGAAAAGCTCACGCGCTCGGAAATGGACGACCGCGTCGAGTGGGCGCTCACGAAGGCCGCGCTGTGGAACGAAGTGAAGGACAAGCTGGGCCAGAGCGGCTACGGCCTGTCGGGCGGCCAGCAGCAGCGTCTTTGCATCGCGCGCGGCATCGCGATCCGTCCGGAAGTGCTGCTGCTCGACGAACCGTGCTCGGCGCTCGACCCGATCTCGACGGGCCGCATCGAGGAACTGATCGCGGAGCTGAAGAGCGACTACACGGTCGTGATCGTCACGCACAACATGCAGCAGGCCGCACGCTGCTCGGATTACACGGCCTACATGTACCTGGGCGAGCTGATCGAGTTCGGTGAAACCGAAAAGATCTTCATCAAGCCGGTGCGCAAGGAAACGGAAGACTACATCACCGGCCGCTTCGGCTGATGACGGAGAACAACAGCCATGTCGGATAAACATCTGTCGAGCCAGTTCGACGCGGACCTGAATGCCGTGTCGTCGAAAGTGCTGGAAATGGGCGGGCTCGTCGAGTCGCAGATCGTCGGCGCGATGCACGCACTCAACGAATTCGATCGCGATGCGGCCGAGAAGGTGATCGCGGCCGAGGAAACGCTGAACGCGATGGAAGTCGACATCGACCAGGAATGCGGCAACATCATCGCGCGGAGGCAGCCTGCCGCGCGCGACCTGCGTCTTTTGATGTCGATTTCGAAAACGATTACGAACCTCGAGCGCGCCGGCGACGAGGCAGAGAAGATCGCGAAGCGCGTGCGCCGCCTGGTCGACGAGCCGGCCGCGCGCGCGGTCAACATCGCCGAGATCAAGGTGTCGGGCGAGATGGCCGTGACGATCCTGCGCCGCGCGCTCGACGCGTTTGCGCGCCTCGATACGGTGGCGGCCGCGCAGATCGTCAAGGACGATAAGGAAATCGACATGGAATTCCGCGCGTTCGTGCGCAAGCTCGTGTCGTACATGCAGGAAGATCCGCGCACGATCTCGGTCGGCCTCGATTACCTGTTCATCGCGAAGGCGATCGAACGGATCGGCGACCACGCGAAGAACATCGCCGAATTCATCATCTACATCGTGAAGGGCACGGACGTGCGGCACCAGCCGCGCGACACGCTCGACCGCGAAGCCAACAGTTAACGCGACAACGTACAGGAAGAAAAGAGGTGCCGATGCCCAGCAACATTCTCGTCGTTGAAGATGAGCCCGCGATTTCCGAACTGATCTCGGTGAATCTCCAGCACGCCGGTCATTGCCCGATCCGCGCGTACAACGCCGAACAGGCGCAGAACTTGATCAGCGACGTGCTGCCCGATCTCGTGCTGCTCGACTGGATGCTGCCGGGCAAGTCCGGTATCGCGTTCGCGCGCGACCTGCGCAACAACGAACGGACCAAACACATCCCGATCATCATGCTGACCGCGCGCGGCGACGAGCAGGACAAGGTGCTCGGCCTCGAGATCGGTGCGGACGACTACGTAACGAAGCCGTTCTCGCCGAAGGAACTGATGGCGCGCATCAAGGCCGTGCTGCGCCGTCGTGCGCCGCAGCTGACCGAGGACGTCGTGTCGATCAACGGGCTGCGTCTCGATCCGGCCACGCATCGCGTCGCCGCGCATGCGGAAGGCAGCGAGATCAAGCTCGATCTCGGCCCGACCGAATTCCGCCTGCTGCATTTCTTCATGACGCATCCGGAGCGCGTGCACAGCCGCACGCAACTGCTCGACCAGGTGTGGGGCGACCACGTGTTCGTCGAAGAGCGAACCGTCGACGTGCACATCAAACGATTGCGAGCGGCCTTGAAACCGGCCGGCTGCGATGCGATGATCGAGACCGTGCGCGGCAGCGGCTACCGGCTCGCGAAGCACGCGTAACGTATCCGGACATGCCGTGTGCCACGGCATGCCGTTCATTCTTTCGGACGCTGAATCATGAACATCATCTGGGCGCGCTTTCTGGTGTCGCTCGTGTTGCTCGTGCTGATCGGCGTATTGGTCGGCGTCTTTGCCGGCCCGACCGCGGGCCTCGTGTTCGTGGCCGTGATGCTGATCGCGCAGGGCTTTTTCAGCACTTTCCATACGCAGCGTCTGTGGCGGTTGCTCGATGCGCCCGTCTACGGCGAAGTGCCGAGCGCGCCGGGCATCTGGGGCGAGATCTACTACCGTCTGCACAAGCTCGCGAAGCAGTGGCATGCGCAGGTGCGGCAGGTCGAACAGCAGCATTCGCGCTTCATCCAGGCGATCCAGGCCTCGCCGAACGGCGTCGCGATGCTCGACGACCACGACCAGATCGAGTGGTGCAACGCGATCGCCGAGGTTCATTTCGGTCTCGATGCGAAGCGCGACCTGCGCCAGCACATCACGAACCTGGTGCGTCATCCCGAGTTCGTCCGCTACCTGAACGCGCAGCATTATGACGAGACGCTCGTGATGCGCGGCATGGGCGGCGCGCGGCAGAACGTGCTGGCCGTGCAGGTGTTTCCGTACGGCGAGAACCGCAAGCTGCTGCTCACGCAGGACATCACCGAGCTCGAGCGTACCGACGCGATGCGGCGCGACTTCGTCGCGAACGTGTCGCACGAATTGAAGACGCCGCTCACCGTGCTGTCCGGCTTCCTCGAGACGATGCGCGAGCTGCCGCTGAACGAGGAAGACCGCGCGCGTTATCTCGAGATGATGGAGCAGCAGGCGTCGCGGATGCGGCACATCGTCACCGACTTGCTGGTGCTCGCGAAGCTGGAGGGCGAGAGCAAGCCGCCGGTCGATCGCGCGATCGACATGCGTGCCGTGTTCGATCATCTGAAGGAGGATGCGCAGACGCTGTCGAACGGGCATCACGACATCGCGTTCTCGATCGACGAGACGCTCGGCGTCACGGGCGCGCAGACGGAGTTGTTCAGCGCGTTCGCGAATCTCGTCACGAATGCGATCCGCTATACGCCGGACGGCGGCAAGATCGTCGTGTCGTGGCGGCGCGAGGGTGCACAGGGCGTGTTTTCCGTCACGGACAGCGGCTTCGGCATTCCGGCCGCCGACCTGCCGCGGCTGACCGAGCGCTTCTATCGCGTCGACCGCAGCCGCTCGCGCGATACGGGCGGTACGGGGCTCGGGCTCGCGATCGTCAAGCACGTGCTGCAGCGGCACGATGCGCACCTGTACGTGCAAAGCGAGGAAGGGCGCGGCAGCACGTTCACCGCGCGGTTCCCGGGCTCGCGCATCATCGCGATCCGGCCGGCCACGTACGAGGCATGACCGCGTAACGGCATCCGTCGCTCGTTCGGCGAGGGGCGGCACGCCAGACAAGAAAAAAGCGCAGCCCGCGTATGTGAGCTGCGCTTTTTCATTGGCCGTGCGGCGCGCGATTCGCGCCGCACGGCAGGATCACGAGCAGAACTTCGCGAGCAACCCGAGCTGCGCGTTGCGGATCGTCTTGCCTGCGCGACGCCGGCGGTAGTGACCGTCGCTGAGCATCTGCCAGGCCGACTGGTTGTCGCCGAGGCACACCGACAGGCCTTCGGCGATCACGCGCCGCTTGAGCCTGCGCTCGCGGATCGGGAACGCGACTTCGACGCGGCGGAACAGGTTGCGGTCCATCCAGTCGGCGCTCGACAGATAGACGTCCTCGGCACCGCCCGCGTGGAAATAGTAGATCCGGTGGTGCTCGAGGAAGCGGCCGACGATCGAGCGCACCGTGATGTTTTCCGACAGCCCCGGCACGCCGGGCTGCAGCGCGCAGACGCCGCGCACGATCAGGTCGACCTTCACGCCGGCCTGCGACGCTTCGTACAGCGCGGCGATCACCGTCGGCTCCAGCAGCGCGTTCATTTTCGCGACGACGCGCGCGCGCTTGCCGGCACGCGCATTGTCGATCTCTGCGCGGATCGATTCGATGATGCGCGGATGCAGCGTGAACGGCGACTGCCACAGCTCGTGCAGTGTGAGTTCGCCGCCGATCCCGGTCAGTTGCTGGAATACGTGATGGACGTCCTCGCAGATCTTCTGGTCGGCCGTCATCAGCCCGAAGTCGGTGTAGAGGCGCGCCGTGCGCGGGTGGTAGTTGCCGGTGCCGAGGTGCACGTAGCGGCGCAGCGTCGCCTTGCCGGCCTGCACGACACGCCGCACGATCAGCATCATCTTCGCGTGGCACTTGTGACCGACCACGCCGTATACGACGTGCGCGCCGACGGCTTCGAGCTGCGACGCCCAGTTGATGTTGGTTTCCTCGTCGAAGCGCGCGAGCAGCTCGACGACGACGGTCACTTCCTTGCCGTTGCGCGCGGCTTCCATCAGCGCGTCCATCAGCGGCGAATCGGTGCCGGTGCGGTAGATCGTCTGCTTGATCGCGACGACGCTCGGATCCTTCGCGGCCTGCTGCAGCAGTTCGAGCACGGGCTGGAAGCTCTCGTACGGATGATGCAGCAGGATGTCGCCGTCGTCGATCGCATCGAACATCGTCGGCGCGTTCGCGATCGCGGGCGGGGTCGATGCGGTGAACGGCGCGAACTTCAGGTCGGGGCGGTCGACGAGATCGGGAATCTGCATCAGGCGCACGAGGTTCACGGAACCGGCCACGCGATAGCAGTCCTTGTCGCGGAGTTCGCTTTCCTCGAGTAGCCGCCGCACGATGTGCTGCGGCGTGTCGGCCGACACCTCGAGGCGCACCGCGTTGCCGAGGTGGCGCGCGGGCAGTTCGCCCTGCAGCGCGACGCGCAGGTTCGTGATTTCGTCCTCGTCGACGAACAGCTCGCTGTTGCGCGTGATGCGGAACTGGTTGCAGCTCTTCACGACGAGTTGCGGGAAGAGTTCGCCGACGAAGCGCTGCATGAACGAGCTCAACAGCACGAAGCCGTGCTCGAAGCCCGACAGCGCGTGCGGCATGCGCACGACGCGCGGCAGCGCGCGCGGCGCCTGCACGATGCCCATCACGGCCTGGCGGCCGAACGCGTCGCGGCCTTCGAGCTCGACGACGAAGTTCAGGCTCTTGTTCAGCACGCGCGGGAACGGGTGGGCCGGATCGAGGCCGATCGGCGTCAGCACGGGCAGCAGTTCGTCGAGGAAGTAGTGTCGCGCCCATTCGAGCTGCGCGTCGTTCCACGAGTCGGTCGCATGGAAGTAGATGCCTTCCTGTTCGAGCGCGGGCAGCACGGTTTCGTGCAGCATCGTGTACTGTCGATGGACGAGCCGTTGCGCGCGTTCGACGACGAGGTCGTAAGCATGCTGTAACGACATGCCGTCGGGCGTCAGCGCGCCGGGGTTGTCGCGGATCTGCTCCTGAAGGCCGGCCATCCGGACTTCGAAGAATTCGTCGAGGTTGCTGCTGGTGATGCAGATGAAGCGGAGGCGCTCGAGCAACGGGACTTGCGGATCGGCTGCCTGGGCCAGCACGCGCTCGTTGAAACCGAGGATGCCGAGTTCACGATTGAGAAGCGGGTAGCGGACGGACATCGGCAGAGTAGGGGGTGATTCAGGCGATGATTCGAAAGGACGCTCGGAAACTCTCACGGTACGATGACGTGCTGATGACAATAATGGTCTTATATCGGCAAATTCTACGCCCTAACCGATTCGTCGCATAAATGTTTCGGGCATATACACTTGAGCAGTGTGCATGCCCGTGAAGCGTGGCAATGGCAAGCGTTCCACGCTTAAAATGTCGCCTTTGATTGATCGCCCTGGGTTGCCGGACCGGCTGCCGTGGGCGAACGCGCACGGAGCCCCAATCTGATGGTTACAACCCCCCACTTGCTGGCTGCCGTGGATCTCGGCTCGAACAGCTTCCGGCTGATCGTCGGTCGCGTCGAGGAAACGTCGGCGGGCAGCCAGATCTATCCCGTCGATGCGCTGCGCGAGCCGGTTCGGCTGGCTGCGGGCCTGTCGAGCGACAAGATGCTCGATCGCGCGTCGCAGGAGCGTGGCTGGGAGGCGCTCAAGCGGTTCGGCGAGCGCCTGCGCGATTTCCATCCGGATCGTGTGCGCGCGGTGGCGACCAACACGCTGCGCGTCGCGAAGAACTCGGCCGAATTTCTCGGCGAGGCCGAAGCGGCGCTCGGTTTCCCGATCGAAGTGATCGCGGGCCGCGAGGAAGCGCGGCTGATCTATGCGGGCGCCGCGCACTCGGTGCCGGCGAGCGCCGGCAAGCGGCTCGTCGTCGACATCGGCGGCGGCTCGACCGAATTCATCATCGGCTCGCACTACACGCCGATCGTGATGGAGAGTCTCTATATCGGCTGCGTGAGCCACAGCCGCACCTTCTTTCCGGCCGGCAACGTCGATGAATACACGATGCGGCAGGCCGAACTCGCGGCCAAGCGCGAGATCCAGATCATTTCGAGCGAGTACAAGAAGGCCGGGTGGGACCAGGCGATCGGTTCGTCCGGCACCGCGCGTGCACTCGCGGAGCTCGTCGAGGCGAACGGCTTCAACGATCCGGGCATCACGCACGGCATTTCGCGCGGCGGCCTCGAGCGGCTGAAGCGCGCGCTGATCAAGTCGGAGAACGTCAACCGGCTGAAGCTGGTCGCGCTGAAGCCCGACCGCGTGCCGGTGCTCGCGGGCGGCCTCGCGATCATGCTCGCGGTGTTCGAGGAGCTCGGCGTCGATTATGTCGATACGACCGACGGTGCGCTGCGTCTTGGTGTGCTGTACGACCTGCTCGGCCGGACGCAACACGAAGACATGCGTGCGGTGACCGTCGAGGGCTTCACGCGCCGCTACGGCGTCGATCGTGCGCAGGCCGAGCGGATCGGCGCGCTCGCGGCGCGTTTCTACGACGAACTCGACGAAGCCGACGACGAAGCGCGCGAGGAAGGCCGGATGTTCCTCGGCTGGGCGGCCGCATTGCACGAGATCGGCCTGTCGATCTCGCACAGCTCCTATCACAAGCATTCGGCCTATATCGCGAGCAACGCGGACATGCCGGGCTTTTCGCGCACCGACCAGGCGCGGCTCGCCGCGCTCGTGCTCGGTCATGCGGGCAAGCTCGGCAAGCTGTCGCAGGCGCGCGACGTCGAGTGGCCGCTGCTGTTCTGCCTGCGGCTCGCGGCGCTGCTGTGCCGGCGCCGGACCGATGCGGGGTTGCCGGACATTTCCGTTTCGCAGATGAAGAAGGGCGGGTATGAAGTGCGCCTGCCGAGCGCGTGGGTCGAGCAGAACCCGTTGACCGACTACAGCCTCAGCCAGGAGGCTGCCGAGTGGGAGAAGGTCGGTATCCCGTATCGCGTGGTGTATACCGGCGCGTAACAGGCCGAAGCGAGGCCGCAGCGAGGCCGATAGCGGGGCCCGGAAGGCCTTGGGCGGGGCGGTGCGGCTTGGCGCCCTCAGGGGCGTGCCGCATGATCGTCCTGACGCCCGCTCAATCCGACGAGCAGACGATCGCGGTCAGGAACGGAAACGCCTGTTTGACGGTCGCGTCGCTGCCGGCCTTGCGCACGGCTTCCTCCACCGCACTCTTCGTGCCGCGCACCACGACGCCGTAGGCCCATTCGCCGATCGGCGTGCCGTCGCCCGGACGGAAGATCGGGTCGTTCGCCTGGTAACCGAGCACGACATAGACGCCGAAGCCGTACGCCGTCAGCGAGCGGTTCGTGCGGAACGCGTTGACCGAGTTCGATTCGACGTGCATCGGCTCCGACTGGATGTCGCCGGCGGCAAGCAGCGGCGCGACGAACTTGTGGCCGGTCGAATGGCAGTCGAGCGCGTCGTCGAGCGCCTTGGCGGACGCGGTGCCGGAGGTCGCGAGCGCGAGCAGCGATGCGCAGAGGGCGATCTTGAGAATGTTGTTTTTCATGCGCAGATGCGGGTTGTTCATGCGCATTATCGCGTGTTCCCGGAAGTGCCGTGCGCGGGCTGCTTGTGCGCGTCGGCAGCCTGCTGACTTGCGGTCGCGATCTGCTGCCTGCGGGTGAAGCGATGCGCCGTGAGCGCCGGGATACCGCAGAGGCCAATGCGTTGCGCCCGGACGCCCCAATTGATCCCTACAATGAACCGGATGACCGCGAGCCGGGAAGCTCGGCGACTGGTTCGCGGATCCAGAAACGGAAAAGGGGCTACGGTATTAACCGTAACCCCTTGATTCCTTTGGTCGGAGCGATAGGATTCGAACCTACGACCCTCTGATCCCAAATCAGATGCGCTACCAGGCTGCGCTACGCTCCGACGAGCCAAAGATTGTATCGTCTAATTACTGATTCGGTCAATCGCGATATGCGGGTAAATGCCGCGGCGGTGAACCGGCCACGATTTGCGACAATTCGTACGATGATCGGCCGGCCCGCACGCGTGCGGGGCCGCTTGCCGACGCAAGGAAAACATCATGATGAACCTGATCCTGTGGCGCCACGCCGAAGCCGAAGACTACGCGGCGAGCGATCTCGCGCGCCAGTTGACCGTTCGTGGCCGCAAGGACGCGCAGGCGATGGCCAAATGGCTGCGTGGCCGGCTCGAGTCGAACGCCGTGATCCTCGCGAGCCCGGCGGCCCGCACCGTGCAGACCGTCGAGGCGCTGACCGACCAGTACCGGACCGTCGACGTGCTCGCGCCGGGCGGCGATGTCGACGACGTGCTGGCGGCGGCCGGCTGGCCGGAAGGCATCGCGCCGACGGTCGTGATCGTCGGGCACCAGCCGACGCTCGGCAGCGTCGCCGCGCAACTGATCGCCGGCAGCGACGACAGCTGGAGCGTCAAGAAGGGCGGAATCGTGTGGCTCGCAAGCCGCACGCGTGACGGCGGCCGGCAGGCCGTGCTGCGGGCAGTATTGACGCCGGAACTGGTGTAAAGCAGGCCTGACGGGGATCAACGGGATTCATCATACGGCTTCGCAAGCTTTCTGCTAAAGTCAATTCGGCGACACGTCATTGAAAGGACACGGTCGTGCCACATAACGGTCACGGCCGATTACTACATTGGCGGGCATGTCGCCTTATTCCTTACGACCAGGAAAGCCTAATGCGAGAACTGCCGACGCCTACGCTCCCCTTTGCCTCGCTGCCCCTCGACACGTCGCGGCGGCACCTGCCGCGCGCTGCTGAAACCGTTACATCGGAGTACCGCCTGCGTGCCGCGTGGGCCCGCACGGAAGACGAACTGCGCGAAGCGCAGCGTCTGCGTTACAGCGTGTTCGCCGAAGAGATGGGCGCGCAGGTCAGCGGCCCCTCCGGTCTCGACGTCGATCCGTTCGATGCGTACTGCGACCACCTGCTGGTTCGCGATCTCGATACGCTGAAGGTGGTCGGCACGTATCGCGTGCTGCCGCCGCACGAGGCGGCGCGTGTCGGCCGCCTGTACGCCGAAGGCGAATTCGACCTGTCGCGCCTCACGCACCTGCGCGGCAAGATGGTCGAGGTCGGCCGCTCGTGCGTGCACAGCGACTACCGCAGCGGCGCCGTCATCATGGCGCTGTGGGGTGGCCTCGGCGCGTACATGATGCAGAACGGCTACGAGACGATGCTCGGCTGCGCGAGCGTGTCGATGGCCGACGGCGGCCACTATGCTGCGAACCTGTACCAGTCGCTGCCGGCGAACTCGCTGACGGCACCCGAGTACCGCGCGTTCCCGCACACGGCATTGCCGGTCGACGAACTGCAGACGGGCGTCGCCGTGGCGCCGCCGCCGCTGATCAAGGGCTACCTGCGTCTCGGCGCGAAGATCTGCGGCGCGCCGGCCTGGGATCCCGATTTCAACTGCGCGGATTTCCTGACGCTGTTCCGCCTGTCCGACATCAACGCGCGCTACGCCCGCCACTTCCTGGGCTGAGCCATCCGAATCGCGGCGCGCCCGTCCCGGGCGTGCACGAGCAAACGCCGTCGTGCGGCAGCCTGCCGCGCGACGGCGTTCGTGTATTCGGTCAACGTGTGTGTATCCGGCCCTGTTAATTTCGACGATGCGCGGTTCCTGCCGTGCCACGGGATGGCACGTTCGCGAGCGGCCCGGGTTCGACACGGGCCGGACGGCGGGGCGGCTCGCTTAGTGCTTGCGCCGCCAGTCGAGCAGGTGGTGTTCCGCCATCCAGTGGTGGATCATCCCTTCGCCGTCATGGCTGCGCTTGTATTCGCGCGCCTCGAAGTACGACAGCGCGGCCAGCACCATCAGGCCGATGAACAGGCCGATCAGGCCCGCAATTTCCTCAGACGACATGGCAGCCTCCTTTCCACGGCACAGCGCCATGCGTACATAGTAGGACATGCGCGGCGCGACCCCGAAACCGGATTTCCGCTAGACTCGGCGCGGTCCTGGCGCGCGATGGGCGCGCCGATTTCCGGAGCCATACCCGATGACCCGTTTCATGCTGGCCGTGCTGGCCGCAGCACTTCTCGCCGGCTGCACCAGCGACCCTCGTCAGGCCCGCCGCGGCCACCCGCCGGAAGATCCGGCCGACTATCACGGCGTGCCGACCGACATGACGCCGCCTTCGATGCTCGACGCGCCGCCGCCGAAGCCCGTGCAGTAACGGTCGGCCTGGACGGCTGTCAGGCGCGTGCGGCGTGCGCGTCGGCGCCGATGCGCCGCAACAGCCCCGGCAGATAGCGCGCGAGCGTCGCGCCGCGCGCGGCCATGAACAGCAGCAGCGCGAACCAGAGGCCGTGATTGCCGAATGTGCCGACGGCGGCGAGCGTGGCCGCGATGAAGATCGAGAGCGACACGACCATCGCGCGCATCAGCGATTGCGTTTGCGTGGCGCCGATGAACACGCCGTCGAGCAGGAAGCCCCAGACGGACACGATCGGCGAGATCGCGGCCCATGGCAGGTAGCGCAGCGCGGCTGCACGGATCTCGGCCTGATCGGTCAGCCGCGCGACGATCCAGCCGCCGCCGGCCCAGTAAACGAACGCGAACAGCAGCGCGCCGAGTGCCGACCAGAACAGCGTGACGCGCACGGCTTGCCGGAATGCGCGGCGGTCGCGCGCGCCGGCTGCCGCGCCGACGAGCGCCTCGGCCGCATGCGCGAAGCCGTCGAGGCCGTACGCCATGAAGGTCTGGAAATTCAGCAGCAGCGCGTTCGCCGCGAGCGTCGCGTCGCCCTGTTTCGCGCCGAGGTGCGCGAACCAGCCGAATGCGCCGAGCAGGCACAGCGTGCGCAGGAAGATGTCGCGATTGAGCGCGATCAGCCGCTTGAGCGCCGCGCGGTCGGCGAGCGCACGCGCGGCGATTGGCCCGAGGCCGCGCGGCCGTAGCCGCCACAGCATCCACGCGCCGAGCGCGAAGCCGCACGCGTCCGCGGTGGCAGTTGCGGCGCCGATGCCGGCGATGCCCCAGCCGAAGCCATACACGTAGAGCAGCACGGCGCCGATGTTCACCGCATTGATGAACACCTGCGCGACCAGCGCGAGCCGGACGCGCTGCACGCCGAGCAGGTAGCCGAGCACGACGTAGTTCGCGAGCGCGAACGGTGCGCTCCAGATCCGCGCATGGCTGTACGAGAGCGCCGTCGCGCGGACGGCATCGCTGCCGCCGAGCGCGGTCAGCGCGAACGACAGCAGCGGCACTTGCAGCGCGAGCACCGCGGCACCGAGCGCGAATGCGACGATCAACGCGCGCAGCAGGTTCAGGCGGATGCCGGCATCATCGCCGGCGCCGTGCGCCTGTGCGACGAGGCCGGTCGTCCCCATCCGCAGGAAGCCGAAGCCCCAGAACACGAAATTGAAGAACAGCCCGCCGAGCGCGACGCCGCCGAGATACTGCGCGCCGTCGAGGTGGCCGGCGACGGCCGTGTCGACGGCGCCGAGGATCGGCTGGGTCAGGTTCGCCAGGACGATCGGGAAGGCGAGCGCGAGGACGCGCCGGTGCGTGACGGTGGCCGAACCCGTGCCGGCCCCGTGCGGTAACGCGGATTCGGACATGGCGGACGCGTCAGGCGCGTTCCTGCACGCAGACCCATGGCGACACGACGACCGCCCACAGCTCCGGGTTGCGCGCCGCGTAGTCGGCCGCGGTTTCGGCCGGCATGCGCGCGACGAGGCCGGCAGACAGCCAGCGCGTGACCTGTTCGGCTTCGTCGCCGGCGATCGCTTCCGCGACGCTGACGAGATCGAGGTCGCGCGCGACGGACAGCAGCTTGCCCTGCGCGAAGAAGCGCTCGAGATCGCACCAGTCGATCTTGGCGGTCTCGCCGAGGAGTTTGGCGTAGAGCGGGCTGTGCGACGCGCCCGCGGCGGATTGGCGTTCAGAGGACATCGGTTTTTTGGAAAGACTGCGTGGCGCCACTATAAACCATCCGGCCGGCGGCCCGAGCGGGGGGCGGGCGGCTACGCGTCGCGCAGCGCGCGGCGCACGATCTTGCCGGTCGCGGTCATCGGCAGGCTGTCGACGAACGCGATCGCGCGCGGATACTCGTGCGCGGCGAGGCGTGTGCGTACATGTGGCTGCAATGCGCTGACGAGCGCATCGTCGCCGACGTGGCCGGGGTTCAGCACGACGAACGCCTTGACGATCTCGGTGCGCGTCGCGTCGGGTACGCCCACGACGGCCGCCATTCGCACCGCCGGATGCGTGAGCAGGCAGTCCTCGATCGGGCCCGGGCCGATCCGGTAGCCGGCGCTCGTGATCACGTCGTCGTCGCGGCCGACGAAGCGCACGAAGCCGTCGGTGTCGATTACGCCCGTATCGCCGGTGAGCAGGTAGTCGCCCGCGAACTTGTCGCGGGTCGCGCCGGGATTGCGCCAGTATTCGACGAACATCACCGGGTCGGGGCGGCGCACCGCGATGCGGCCTTCGACGCCGGGCGGCAGCGGCGTGCCGTCCGCGTCGACGATCGCGACCACGTGACCGGGCACCGCCTTGCCGATCGCGCCCGGCTGCGCATCGAACAGCGCCGCACACGACGACAGCACCATGTTGCATTCGGTCTGCCCGTAGAACTCGTTGATCGTCACGCCGAGCGCGTCGCGTCCCCAGGCCGTCAGCTCGGTGCCGAGCGATTCCCCGCCGCTCGCGACCGATTTCAGCGACAGCGCGTAGCGTTCGCGTGGTGCCGCGACGGTACGCATCAGCTTCAGCGCGGTGGGCGGCAGGAACGCGTGGGTCACGCCGTGCCGTGCCATCAGCGCGAACGCCGCGTCGCCGTCGAATTTCTCGAAGCGGCGGGCGAGCACGGGCACGCCGTGATGCCAGGACGGCAGCAGCACGTCGAGCAGGCCGCCGATCCACGCCCAGTCGGCGGGCGTCCAGAACAGGCGCGCATCGCGCGGGAAGCATTGCTGCGACATCTCGACGCCCGGCAGGTGGCCCAGCAGCACGCGATGCGCGTGCAGTGCGCCTTTCGGTTTGCCGGTCGTGCCGGACGTATAGATGATCACCGCCGGATCGTCGGCGGCCGTATCGGCCGGTTCGAAGTCGGGCGTTTCGGCGGCCAGCGCCGCGTCGTAGTGCAGCACGCCCGGCGCGTCGGGCGCATCGTCGTCGACGCAGTAGACGGTATGCAGTGCCGGCAGTTGCGCACGCAGCGGCGCGATTTTCGCGTAGCCGGCCGCGTCGGTGACGAGCGCGGATGCTCGCTGTTCGCGAGCCGGTATTCGAGCGCATCGACGCCGAACAGCGTGAAGAGCGGCACCGCGATCGCGCCGAGCTTGTATGCGGCGAGATGCGCGATGGCCGTTTCGGGGCCCTGCGCGAGAAAGATGCCGATCCGGTCGCCGCGTCGCAGGCCGGCGCGCGCAAAGCTGTTCGCGAGCCGGTTAGAAGCATTCCTCAGGTCGTCGAACGTGAGTCGAATCACGTCGCCTTGCGCGGTTTCGTGGATCAGCGCGAGGCGCCCGCTGCCGTCGGCCCATTTGTCGCAGACGTCCACGCCGATGTTGTAGCGGGCCGGAACGGCCCAGCCGAAGCGGGAGAGCAGGTCGTCGTAGCGGTCGGCGGCGGGCAGCATCGCTTAGTCTCCTGGGTGTCGAACGTGGCGTCGGGCGAACGGATTACATCAGGGTTTCATGTAGACGAATCGACAATGGTGACTGCTGATAGGGAATGTTCGGGCTCGTCCGATAGTCACGGCTCAGTGCACGATTCCACAATGACGCATAAGATCACGACACAACAGTGATAGGACCATGGATTTGCTTCTGATTGCTGCGGGGTTCAGCCTGATCGGAATCGGCGCGTTGGTGGCGTTTGCCCGCCACGTCGATCCGCTGTCCGGCCGGTTTACCGGCCGTCTGCGCAAGCGCTGATTCGACCTTCCCGATTTTGCCCGAGACGGCACGCGATGCACACCGGCATCGCGCGCCGGCTGCCGTGCGCTCAGCGCGCCGGCAGGTAGCGTGACGGATCGATCGAGCGGCCGCCGTAGCGCAACTCGAAATGCAGCGCGACGCGATCGCTGTCGCTGTTGCCCATCTCCGCGATCGACTGCCCCTGCGTGACCGACTGGCCTTCCTTCACCAGCAGCGCGCGGTTGTGCGCGTATGCGGTCAGGTAGTCGGCGTTGTGCTTCAGGATGATCAGGTTGCCGTAGCCGCGCAGCCCGTTCCCCGCATAGACCACGACACCCGGCGCAGCCGCGATCACCGGCGTGCCCGGCGAGTTCGCGATGTCGATACCCTTGGATTTCGAGCCGTCGAACGTGCGGACCACATTGCCGGCCGCCGGCCAGACCAGCGAAATGCTCGTGGCCGGCTTGACGGCCGATTCGACCGGCGCGGAAGGCGCGGGGCGGGCGCGACCCGCGCTGCCGGTGCCGGTGGTCGACGGCGTCGATGCGGTGGTCGTGCCGGGCGGCGGCGCGACGCGCAGCACCTGGCCGACTTCGATCGCATCGGGGTTCGTCATCTGGTTCCAGCGCACGATGTTCTGCACCGACGTGCGGTTGTCGCGCGCGATCTTGTAGAGCGTATCGCCGCGCTCGACGCGATAGAACCCGGGGCCGACAGGCGCGGAGCCGCACGCGACGAGCAGGGCGGCGCAGGCGGCTGCGAAGAGTCGCTTCGTTGTTGTTCCGAACATTGAACCTCGCAAGACCCTGCCGCGCACGACGCGGCAGGCAACACAAAACGTCCGATTTTAACGGGTTCGACCCACGCACCGCAGTTTGGGGCCTCGGTCGAGGTCATCGCGCGCCGTTTCGGCGCGCCCGTTGTCAGCCTGCGAGCGGGATCACGCGAATCCGCAGCGTGGCCGATTCGGTCGCGCCGGGGGGGAGCATGCGCAGCCCGAGGCCGTTGTGGATCGCATCCGGCAGGCCGAGCCACGGCTCGACGCAGTAGAAGTCCGAATCCGGCTTTTCGGTCCAGGTCGTGACCGCGTACCACGGGATCGAGCCCGGCACGTCGAGCGCGATCTCGATCGCACGGCCGCGGCCCGGCATCACGATGCGAACCGGCGCGGACGGCTTACCGTCGAGGCAGTGGAAGCGATCGAGGATGTCCGGATCGTCGAGGCAGTAACGCGCTTCACCGGGTTCGAGCGGGCTGATCGAGCCGTCTGCGCGTTGCTGGCAAATGCGTGTCGGTGGCAGCTCGAGTGTCGTGTCGGCACGTTCGCCGTGCGGCAACGCGAAATAGAAGTGGTGGCCGGCGTAGTAGGGCAGCGGCGTGTCGCCGCGATTGGTCGTCGTGAGCGCGACTTCGAGCGTATGCGCGTCGGCCAGCCGGTAGGTCGTTTCGAACCGGAAATCGAACGGGTAGCTCGCGCGCAGCGCATCGTTCGCGTCGAGCGTCATCGACAAGGCGGCGCCGTCGGCCGACGGATGCGCGGCGAACGGCAGGTCGCGCGCGAAGCCGTGCATCGGCAGGTCGCGGACCACGCCGGCGGCGTCGCGCCAGCGGCCGAGTTCGCCGTCGACGCGGTGGCGGCCGAGGAACGGGAACAGCAGCGGATTGCCGCCGCGCACGCGCGCGAGGTTGCTCCAGTCGGCCGTTTCCGGCCAGAAGATGACCGGTTCGCCGTCGACGTGCCATGACAGCAGGCGGCCGCCGAATTGCGGGGCGACCCGGACGAGCGACGGGCCGGCGTGAAGTTCGTGAATGTCGTGTTGCTGGAAGATCGGCATGGCGAATCGGGTTGGGCGGGTGGACGGGACACGGCGCGCTCCATTATCGGGCCGCGGCGGGTCGGGGAAAACCCTTCTCGGGAAATTGCGAGTTTTTAACACTGCCAACGGTCTGGATAATGCGTCTAAACCGGTGATGTTGCCGGGTCATGACACTTCGTGGAGGGGGCCATGGATCTGGCAATGGCAATGGGACTCGCACTGTTCGGCATGTTCACCGGCAGCACGGTATTATTTTTCTATCAGCTCGGCCGCTGACGGCAATTCCTGCCGGAGTTGAAAGGCCCGCCATGCAAATGGCGGGCTTTTTGCTTTCTGCGTGCTTACAAATTGCAAGCGTTTGTGTGCATTGCCGCAATATCCGGCCAAATGCCTTGGCGCAGTAATCCTGGCTCGGCATAATCGGGGCGCGTTTTTTCGGACGCGCATTGCGTCGTCCGTCTTTCTTCCCGCTTAATCTCCACTAAAAGGACCGACGCGTGAGTCTCTGGTTTCTGGTATTCCTGAGCGTCCTGCAGGGCGTCACCGAACTCTTCCCCGTCAGCAGCCTTGGCCATACGCTGCTCGTGCCGGCGCTGTTCGGCATGCATATCGACAAGCACGCGCCGCAACTGCTGCCGTTCCTCGTCGCGCTCCATCTCGGCACCGCGCTGGCGCTGCTGTGGTACTTCCGCGCGCGCTGGGTCGCGCTGATCGGCGGTTTCTTCGCGCAGCTCGGCGGCCGCAAGAACGACGACGGGCACCTGATGTGGGCACTGATCATCGGCACGATCCCGACCGGCATCGTCGGGCTGCTCCTCGAGAAGCGCATCGAACGCGTGTTTCACGACCTGCGGATCGTCGCGATCGCGCTGATCGTGAACGGCGTGCTGCTGTGGCTCGGCGATCGCATCCAGCGCAGTCGCGCGCATCAGGCGCCCGAGAAGATGACGTTCAAGCAGGCGTTCTTCGTGGGCCTCGCGCAGATCGGCGCGCTGATTCCGGGCTTCTCGCGCAGCGGGCTGACGATGATCGCCGGCAATGTCGCCGGGTTGACGGCCGAGAAGGCGGCGGAGTTCTCGTTCCTGCTCGGCACGCCGATCATCTTCGCGGCGGGCGTGCTCGAACTGCCGAAGCTGTTCCATGCGCGCGACCAGCTCGCCGATGCGCTGCTCGGCGGCGTGCTGACGGCGATCGCCGCATACCTGAGCGTGCGGTTCCTGATGCGCTATTTCGAAGGGCGCGGCCGGCTCGCGTCGTTCGGCGTGTATTGCGTGATCGCCGGCGTGTTCTGTCTCGGCTGGTTCATGCTGCATCCGCAGCCGGTTTGATGCCGCGATGGCCGGTCTCGCGTGATGTGACGCGATGATCGGGTATAATTTCGGGCTCGGTTCATGCCGGGCCCGTTTTGTTTCGGGGCGTTGAGTTGGGTGGTGCTGTTGCCGCTGTCGTTGCCGTTACTCAAAACCCCGCGCCAAATGCGGTCCGCGTCAGGCCGTGTCTTTTCTCCTCGACCGCCCTTAGCTCAGTTGGATAGAGCAACGGCCTTCTAAGCCGTAGGTCACACGTTCGAATCGTGTAGGGCGGGCCAATAAAATCAATGGGTTACGTGCTTTTTGTATGTGCCCCAGTTCCCTTTGTCTCGTTAGGTCTACACTAGGTCTACACAATTCACTACCCGGTCTGGGACGGTGAGTAGGCACCATATACGTTTGGTCAGGCACGCGAGCCGCCCCTGGATAGCCATTGGCGGCGAATGCGAACGTCACTTCATGGCCGGGTGCCGACGGATGCGGCCGGCCGTTGCCGATCCCCAAACAGTCGTTGATCGTTCCGTCGGCCGGTGACTGGTATGGAATTGAGAGCGGCCTCCGAGCGGTTGGACCAAGTACCGTTACGTGAGGGGCGACTCCAGCGGCTGATCGGCGAGCTGATCCGTCTCGGCGAGGCAGGCATCGACGCTAATTGATCGAATTGCAGACGCGGTTGGCAGTGCGCGCTGGAGTAGATGTCCAGCCAGTTCGCGCGAGCGCGTTGGCCAAGTGTTGACGTGCAGCGTCATAGGAAGGTGCGGAATCGGCGTGGGGTTCCAGTTGCCTCGTGAGTGAACGAGCCGATTGTCGACGAACCACCTGATCTCCCACGGATCCCATTCAATCGCGTATTCGTGTAGAGCGTCGGATGCATCGAATCCGAGGGGAATGATGGTAGGCGCGCCTCGATATCCATAATCGAACTTTGAACCCTCTTGCCCTGGGTTATAGAAGACATTGGCTAATAGCTGATCGGGTCGATTCCCTACGATTTCGATGTCGATCTCCTGTCGAGGCGAGTCGCGGTGCAAGAAAAAGCCCGTTACCAGACCAGGCACCCCAGTGGCCCGCATCTCAATCTCGAATCGACCGAACTGGAATCTTTGCCGACTCGATAGGGCGGCAGCACTAAAGTTGCGAACCTTTAGGGGCTCTGGTTTCACAACCAGTGAAACGCCGGACTCCCTGCGCAATACAACGTTCTGTGGACGAAACAGCCCTAAATTCCCCGGAAATGTATCGTCCCTTATCTCCCATAATTCCGCGTCGATGAATTGCAGGTTATCCCGGATGGTCAGGCGTGGCATCTTTGCAGGTTGTAGGGCGGTCGGAGGCCTGCACCGAATTCCATGCCAATCGCGGCGCGGCTGGATCACCCACGGAGAGCGGTCCCATAGCTGCTCCTTGCCAAATCGGCCGATCCTTGCTGTTGAGAACTCCTTGACCAGAGCCTGCTGTCCGACATCCACCAAACGCGGATAGGCGTCCACCGGAGGGGCACACCTAAGGTGTTCGCACAGGACGTTCCACGTTTTCGACGTCTCGGCGCACAACTGCACGACATCCGAGCCGTCCAAACTCTCTAAAATTCCCAGTGTCGCAGTTGACGGGATTTCGGTCTCCCCTACTATTACGATGAACTTCGCTTGAGGAAAGCGCTTCCGAAGCACTTCAATATGCTTAGTCAAAGATCCGATATTGACGTATGCATTGAAGACGCGATCGGTGCTTCCAGCGATTAAGTGCGTCAGTTCTTCCTGCGGTATCTCATCCAGGTCGCTGCAGCAACGGTATCCGAGCATTGATAGGGCCATGGCCAATGAAGATGCTCCTGTGCCCTCCGCGCAGAACGCGAATACCGGCTGCTCCCTGGGAGCCCCATGGAACAGCGAGGCGCCTTCACTATCGATGACACCAATCTTGGCAAGTGACGGCAGAATGGAGTAGGAATTCGCGGAGTTGAAATCGAGCCGCTGGCCAATTCGGGAGTGTCGGATCGCCCGAACGTCGAGCTTATCGAACTGGTGATTAATCCATAAATCGACCGGACCTCGACACGGAAGCAGGTCTAGCAATTTGGCGGCCCCTCGTCGAGAAAGAACGTATCCCGAGAAGTACCAGAGACCGCGTTCGGGCCGAAAGACACTTTGTGAGACGAACTGTTTTCGAGCCCCGTGCTTGACCTCTTTAAAGGACACGTATAACAAGTCGAACTGCGGCGCACCACCATCTGCAAGTTGCATCTCAGCCCATGCCTTGTCGAGATCGCCAGCGAAGTGGCGGTGAAACCAAACATCATCCTCCAGAACTAGGGCGAACGAATCGGTGCCGTCTGCGATCGACTTCCAAACACCAATGTGGGAACGAGCAACCGCGATTTCGGCTGGACTCATCTGGATGGGGCGCTCAAGCTCGAGCTTGTCGGGCATAGCGTCAGGCTGAGGTTCGACGAACAATTGATCGGCGAGCGTGTATTGCCCGGAGATTTCAGCTTTCGAATGTCCGTCCTCGCGAAATTTCCGAGCATCTATCGCCGCGAATCTTGTGGCGCTTTCCGCGAGCGACTGCCCAGAGGCGTTGCGAACGTGTTTCAGTTCCCGAGTGATGGCCGCCCATCGGGCTGCCTCCCGATCCAGATTGATAACATATATTCGACCGATACCGTGTTCGATTGCCGTGTCTGAGTACGCGAAGGAAATACATCGCTGGCGTGGTAGAAGGAAACGGGCTTGTAGGTATGCAGAATAGAAAATCCGTTGGATCGTACGGAGAGGTTTGGATAGATTCATTCCGCGTCACGATGTTGTCGTTGATTGGATAGACGCCAGTTTCGAGAGTCGTTCCTGTAGCTCAGGTGCCATTGTGTGCTGCCAATGGAATCCCAGTCCCACAATACCCGTACGGTCGATTCGATCCCAGGACACTCTTGCGCCAGTTCAAAGAGCGATTTGGTGAGGTTTCCGGGGCCTGTGGTCGATTGGATTTCTGGAAGAGCCCTGTCTGCGATATGCTCTAGCCGCGACGTCGCGGCCTCAAGCGCTTTGCTAATAACGGGGTGGTGTGGTGGTGCGATAAGAGGAGTGTTGTTGAGGTAGTAGATCCAGTCCGGCGAATGATTGACTGCATCCGCGAACAGCGATGGCGACACCATCGATCCAGTCGCATTGTCATAGCAGAGTGGCTGCAGCTTCAATCGCCCATCATCGAACAAGTCCTCGACGTCTCCGCCAACATACACGTCGTCAGCATCGATATAGAATCCGCCTTCTTTAAGGATAAAGCAGAGGCGAAAGTAATCCGACAGCATCGCTGGGTGGTAGCACAAATCGAATGCAGCAGTGTATCGCCCGCCGAGTCTTTGGCTTATAAAATCACGCGCGTCGCTTCTGTCAAAGAACAAGTATCTGAAGCCACTATGTGCCAGTCGCTTCCATGACTCCATGCAATTCATGACGTCTGAAGGGATCTGATCCCCAGCGTGCCAGAATTGCATCATCGTTCTTGGCACGGCCCTCTCGTGCGAGCTCGACGCTGTGTTCGCGCAGACCTGGCGTTGAACGAATAGCCGAACGAAGTCGGATCGTGCTCGGTGATGCTCCGGGGTATCTTCCATACTATCCGTATCGGTTGACTTCAACAATCGATGGCTGCGGGCTTACCGCTCCTTGGAGTCTGGAAACCATGTTTCGCTCCGGTTTCCGAAATGCCATAATATCCGCTTAATCGGCGCGTCAATCTCAGCTAAGCGGTCGGCCCGCTTCCTTTCTCGGTCCAAACCGTATTGATACGTAAGCGGCCCGGCGGAGGCCAGCGCTGGGAGCGCGAAAGTCCGCTTCTGGCGGCGACAGCCACGGGCTGCACTCGGCCGACGACCTGCTTCGGCCCGTCGAACTGGCGGAACCCCACGGGTAAAGTCGCGTTACGACGAGACTCGGGTTGCTCGGCAAAGATGAGTACAAGCCGCGTCTGATCGTCGTCAGGGATGCCGCAGCGACCACGACCGTGCTGAGCGAATTGAAGGCCGGCAAGTCGTTTGAAGGGCTTGCACGTCAAAACAGCATCGCGGCCAGCCAGGATGCAGGGGGAACTGCCGTGGGTTCGCTTCAAGACGCCAGTGACGGAGGGCAAGATCTCGGGCCAGCCGGTCGCGACCGCACGGGTGCTTGAAAAGTCGCCTGTAGGCACCGTCACACCCGAGTCGATTTCAGTCGACGACGCACGTGCAATCGTGAAGCTTGATGCGAAGCGGCCGAGGCAGGTGCTGGCATTCAACTAGGCGCATTCGACGATCCGTCAGCAGCGCGAGGCGCTCGTGCAGGAAAAGGCGAGTGCGCAGCTTGTTGATGGCCAACTGAGGGGGGGCGATTCAGTAATAGAACGTTGTACGACCGAGGCGAGATGCGGCGTTAAGGCCGTGACGTCAGGTTGACTATCTTCTTGCCAGCTTGTCTTCGATGTCGACGGAGACACACATAAGTGGGTTGCCGCGAGCGGGAGAGTCGGGCGGTTCGAGTCGCAGCAGAAAGTCGAAATATCGTTCCGTGAGCTTCGCGAGCTGTTCCTGTACTGCGCCAAGACGGATCAGGCATTGGGCGTCCCAGTTCATGCCCACGACGAGTTCGCTTGTCTCGCCGTTCCACTCGCTCAGGAGAATCGCAGCGGCTCGGGCGTTTTCCTCGGCGAATCGCTCGACGCGCTGCTCAATGTAGCGTACGTCGTCGCGCATCAGTGTGCCCGAAATGTGAAGCGAGACGGCGTGCGCTATCTCATCGTGCCTCAGGTGCACCGAGGCGATTCCGCCCAGATGGCGAGATACCCTATCGAGTTGCTCGTCTTCCAGATCGTCTAACACGGCTAGTGCGCCGGTCAGAGTGTACGGGGCCGGTTCTTCCATTTTGAACCTCCGATCATTGGACTCGCCCAGCATGTCGGATAGCGCCGGGATGTCGGTGCTATTGCGCTCTAGGTCACCACCGGTCGAAACTGTTCGAGAATCCGCGCTTGGCGTTGGAGAAAGGCTTCCAACTGGACGTGCTCATCGGCGAGTTCTTTGAGCAACTCCACGTGCAGGGCTAAGCCCAGTGGCACACACGACGGCTCTCCGTAGCGCACTCGTCTGAAGATACTGCCGGTCCGTGCCCATTTCTGGGAGAATTCCCCAAGTGCGTTCTCGACGGTCTCCGCTTCGTTGTCGGTCAATGTGCCGCGAATGCGGATGACGAGCGAATGCGTGACGGCATCGGTCGCGAAGTAAATGTCGGCAGGGTCGGCAATCGTTTGGGCGAATTGCTGGGCATGGTAGTGCCGGAAGTTGTCCAAGACGGACAAGGCCCCGGAAATTTCATAGGTGAATGACATACAGCCTCCGTATCAAGGGATCGCGGTCAGCCTGAGGACAGGAGTGTCTCCTCCGCCGTGGTGCGATACGCTAGCAATCGGATACCTCTGAAACCCAGTTTAGAGTCGTTTGATATATTGTCAAGGAAAAAGAATATCAAATGGATGATTTCGAGGCGCGCCTGAAAAGGGAACGATTGCGTTTGGGGCTGAATCAGACCGAGCTGGCGACGCTCGGTGGGGTCCAGAAACATGCGCAATTTCAGTACGAAAAAGGGATGAGACGACCCAACTCGGATTACCTGAGTGCGATCGCGGCTGCTGGCGTGGATATCTGTTATGTCCTGACCGGCGAGGAAGGCGCGCGTCTAGAGAGTCCCGACGAGCAGCGAATCGTCTCCGGATTTCGGGCGCTCGACGCGCGCAAACGTGAGGCGATTTTGACGTTGATCGAGGCGATTGCGCTGTCTCCGCCGCAATAGGTGTACTACCGATTTTTCTCTGCGAGCGTTGGTGCGAGGCCCCAACGTGTCGGAGAGGTGTTTCTCCAGCACCAAGCTTCACTTTGTCGACGGATTGTATCGAGTCGACGCGATCGAAGCGGGGTATCGTCGACAAGTCGGCGGTAGAGTAGATCGTGGCAAACCCGTGTGCGGTTCCGAATCGTCGGTGTGCAAATAGTCGGCTGACGGCGACCAAGTATTCCATCAACCGCCCGCGTTCGGGGCTCATCACCAGGAACACCGGCTAAAGCACAGAGCGCCGGCAGTGGCTGCATGTCCTGCGCTACTCCAATACCGCGGCATGCTCGGTCGCGGGTACGTGGTCAAGCATCGCGTTACGTCTCGCACGATCTCGCTTATGCATCCACCCACCACGAAAATCTCCGGTATTCCTCAACCAATGCGACGTGTGATTGCGCACATGGCGCCCAAAACCGGCGCAAGCCTATCCTGCAGTCACTCATTTTTCATCTTGTTTTCTCGGCCGATCGTGACTTCCGTATGCGCTATGTGCAAGCCATGCGCATTCTGAAATCGCGTCCGTGTAATTGCCGTGTGCGGCGCGTTTGATGCAGCGGTGTGAAGAAGTGAGCCCCGCATACACGATCGCATGATCCCGAGCGCATCACGTGTAAACGGGTGGAGAATGCCGGAAAGCATGTCTTGAGTGATTGGTGCGTCCGAAGCACCGCGTCGCGTCGTGCCGGTGGTACTCGAGTTTGGTCCGCAGTGGCGCGACGGTGAATGTCTGCGTAACGCCGGTGCGCGCGTGTAGCGCTGGCGTTGAAAGGGCCGGGCAGAAGAGGTGAATGCCGAGTGCGCGCCGGTGGCATCGAATGCGTTGTGGATTGCTATTCAGCGCGAATCGACGGGCAGCAGTGTTCACTGCAATTCGTGTCCATACGCGCGCGAATGAGAAGTCAGATGAGGCGTCTGACGAGAGCAAAAATATTTCTTGTTCCGTCATATTCCTATGCATTCCTCTACATTCTGTTTGCTTCGAAAACGACATAGAACGAGGGTTGACGGAGCGTAAACGCGTGCGCAAGATGCAGTGAAGGGTGTGCGTCGGAGGTCGTCATGTCGGTTGCCAGAAGATTTACTCGAGGACAGTGGGCAGCGTTCGGTCGTAGGCTGGATGCGCTGCCGGAAAAACCGAAAGACGCGCAACCTGTCAAGGTCGGGGACGGTGTCAAATCTATACAGACACAGATCGTGGCGGCGCGGGAGAAGGGATATACGTTGTATGAACTGATAGAACAGGCCGCGCAAGACGGCATCGACGTGAATCTCAATTCGCTGAGATATGCGATGCGCCGTGCGGACGGAAAGGGAAGGGTTCGGCGAGGCAATCGAGACACGGCACGAGAGCAGGCGACAGCGCCTGCTCGAGGCAGGAAGTCAGCACGGGCCAATGCGTCACGCGACAACCCGCCGCGCACGGGATTGCAGCAGAAAGAGAACACGGGGACAACCAGGCCGGGGCAACAGGTACAGGGCTTTCTTGGATTTCCGATCAGCCCGGATACCGAGAACTTGTAGAGGTCTCACATGGCAAGGCAAAATCCCCCCATCTATATGGTTGGTGGTAGCAAGGGTGGTGTCGGCAAGAGTTTTGTGACGCTGGCACTGGTCGACGATCTGCAACGCACGGACATCAACGTCGTGCTGGTGGAGACGGACACGTCCAATCCTGATGTCATGAAAGCGGTCCATGCTGAAATCGAGTGCGCGTCATGTAATTTGGACGACGTCAGCGGCTGGATCGACTTTGTTAACTTCTGCGATACGCACCGGGACGCGATCGTTGTCGTCAACACGGCAGCCCGGAGTCAGGCGGGTGTCGAGCAGTACGGAGGAACGCTCGCTAGCGCGCTCGATGAGCTCGCCCGGCGTCTGGTCGTGTTGTGGGTCATCAACCGGCAACGCGATAGTCTCGAATTGCTGCTCAAGTTCGGCGCGACGTTCCCGAACGCAATCACGCATGTTGTGCGCAACGGCTACTTTGGTTCACCAGATAAATTCACCCTTTATCGAGACTCGCAATTGCGCAACGCCGTTGAAGCACAAGGCCAATCGTTGGATTTTCCCGATCTTGCGGATCGCGTCGCGGACGAGCTGCGTAGCCAGCGTCTGTCGGTCGGAAAGGCGGCGCAAACGATGCATATGGGTGAGCGGGCGGAACTGCTGCGCTGGCGTGCGATATACGGCACGATGTTCGCCAAGCTGACAGCTCATGCGCAATTGGCGCGGTGAGGTCGCCCGGTACGTTCGCGCGCCTGTTACACGAGGTTGGAACGACCCGGTCGGTGAGAATATTCGGGAGCCGCGAAGACTTTGCCAACTGCCGTTTGGTAGCCGTGATATGACTCATACGACGGACTCAAGGAGAGCCTGTCAGGACAAAATGACAGTTATCCTGACGAGTTTTGTTTGAGCAGGGCGACGCGATGCCGCCCTACGGTATTTACACCTTCATTTGGCGCATGGCGTCGGCCAGCATCCACAGGGCGCGATTGAGCTTTACGTCCTGATCGATTCCGGTAATGGGGCGTGTGGACATCGCGCGCCCGGTCCGCGAGCGGCCATGCAGCCCGCCTTTCGTGAGATTTTCCTGCACCCGGTTAAACACCGTCCAGAGGTCGTCGCGGCGATCCTCGAAACGGCGGGGAGCGAGCAACTGGCTTTCGGTGATCGGGGCAGGCGCCTCGGCATCGGTTGGATCGTAGCGCAGCGCGAGCGCGGAGCGGGCGAACGCATGCTGCTCGTCACGGTTCAGCGAAACGTCGCACATGCCTTCCTTTTGTTCGCGAATCAGCTCGAAACCGTCGAGCACGTCGAACGCACCATTGATGACGTTCTGAATGATGTTCCCTTTGTGCGGCACCCGAATATCGGCGACGTTGTCGCCCGCAACTATGCCATTCTGGCAGACAAAACGCAGCAAGCCGGCGAGCATCTGATAGCTACTCGTGCCGTCGTGCGAGTTCAACAACACGATTTCGTTGGCTTCGTCGCCATTGATCTGCTCGGCGTGGCGAAGGCGAAGCATGTGCTTCGTGTAGTCGCGCTTGCCCGGATCGCGCACGCGGGTCTGGCAGATCATGAACGGCTGGAATCCTTCGTTACGCAAGCCTCGCAATACGTCGATTGTCGGAATGTAGGTGTAGCGCTCCGAGCGGCTTTCGTGCTTGCCGTCGCCGAAGATGGACGGGGCAACGCAGCGAATCTGATCGTCCGACAGAGGCGAGTCGGCCCGAAGCATCGGGGAGCTGTAATGGAAAGAAGAAGCGAGTTGCACGGCAATCTCCACAGCAAAAAGGGTTGAACGGCGGGCTGTGGGATGACCTTGCCGCTTACGCGGAAAAACTCTCCCGGTGGAACTCGGGGTTGGCTTTTGCTTTTGCCTGACACCCTGTTTCCTGCCCGTGCGATCCAAGGAGCCGAGCGCGGGACGGTGTCAAGGAAGGAGGCGAGGGATGGTGCGGGCAACCCGGTCCCTCGCCCCTTGATGCCGTCCCGCGCTTGGCTACGGTCGCGGGACAGGGCAGGAAATAGGGTGCCAGGCGCAGGCCAAGGCAGGAGTTTCACGGGAAGAATGACGAAGCCCCGGTTATTCACAGTTTCTGGGGGCAACGCTGTGAACAACTGTCGCGGCCGGAGCGTAATTGATTGAGGTGTATTGGATTTCGGGGCGAAGGGTGCGGTAAGCCCGAAACGGGTCAGAATTTGGGCATTCGATCGCTTCCGTTTACTCTTGCTCGGAACCACATGGGCATCGGAAGGTAGCCGCCCCGTATACTGGGGCCGGCGTAAGGACATGGGGGGCGGTATGGCGCTTCAGTGGATCGAGTATCTGAAGCAGAGCGGCTGGATGGATCTGCTGAAAGTTGGCGGCGTCGCCGGCGTTGTGAGCTCGGTCGTCACGCTGAGTTGGAATGAATTGCGGGAGGCCAGGGTCAGCAGGCGCGAAGCACGGCATGTCGCGTTGACGGTCGCGCTGTCGCTGGAAAGCTATGCGCGGGAAGCCCGATCGATGATGCATCGCGCTGACTGGGCCACGGAGGAGGCCGTCCGCTTGCAGACATATGAGCCGCTCCGTGGCGTTGCGTTACCTCCGTTCGTATTCCCGGAGCCGATCGATTGGAAATGGTTGAAACACAACGTTGCCTCTCAGCTCCGCGAGTTTCCGGCCACGCTGCATTCGATCCGTCAGTCCCTGTCCGCGGAGTGGGAATACGGCGATCCGATCGACTGGTGCGCGGAAGTGGAATTCGAATGTGCGAAGGCTGCGGTGAGGGCGTTGGAGCTATCCCACTTGACGCGTGCGAGGCATGACGCGGTGCCATGGAAGCCGATCGTGCCGGATGCCGATCTGAAAAGCGAACTCATGCAGTTCATTGCGGAGCAGAGCACGAAGCGCGAGGCGTTTCGGGAGAAGCAACGGCAGGCAGCAGCCAACGTGACTGTCGGAGAGCCCATTCCTGACACGTCCCTGACGAGTAGTGACGTGTTGCCGCTATCGCGCCAAACCGACGACCGGCGTTTGGTTTGATGCTCGTGGTTAAGCTCAGGTGGCGATGAGGAAGCGCTCAAGCTTCTTACTCTTGATCCATGACGGCTCGCGTCCGCGCCATGTCGGACCTGTTGAAATGACGGGAAACATATTAAGGGCTATGTTACCCTTCATTTTGGGACAATCTCCGGGGCCCGCAAATCATGCGCCGCTCACACAACTAAAGCTTCGCTTAAGGCTCGACTGAAGTCGTGTGTACGGCCGTGCGATGCCGTGGGCCGGGCCAGTCGGCCACGGGAACAGTCTGGTCCGTAAGACCGGAACTCGAACCGGGCAGCCAGCGCGAGTATTGCCAACCATCTCAGGCCGATCACTACCGCCGTCCCTCGGCTGACGAGGCGATCGGTGGTCAGCGCACTGCAGCGCGATGTTCAGCCACGATTCCAAGCGGCACAAGTGTGGGCGCGGCTAGGATGCCGGGCGGCACCAGATCGCGTCATCGAGCAGCCCGATCACCGGGAAAAAGTCAGGGATGAGGTCGATCGACGAAGGCCAAACGAAGGCCACCGCTGTCATGGTATGGACCGGCGATTGTGAGGCCCACTCGCCCCGTTAGATCCGCGAACTGAATGAGCAACGACCGTGGCACCCGACGCAACTGCGAACGGGTCAGCGGCCGCTTGTCGCGGTCAACGCAACGCGGGGACTTTTCAGCTAGGGCCGCACTTCGTTCGCCCCGAAGGCAGGCGGGGGCTCCCTGCGAGGAGATGATGGCCCGTACAGCGCCGCTCCATGAGCTGGAAAGGCTTCTTCCGCGCTAACGTCGCACCGCCCGACTGATCTGACTCGGCTGGCACTTTTACACACCGGGTACACAAATTTGCCTTGCATTTCTCCATGGTGTGTATAGACTACACATCGGGTGAGGCGAAAAGGGGTGTGTATGGCGACAGCTTTGGCGAAGGAAATGGTGCGGCGTTATGGATTCGAGAACAGTGATACGGCGGCTTGAGCAGGACGGGTGGGTGCAGAAGCGGGTGAAGGGTAGTCACCATCACTTCAGGCATCCGAGCAAGCCAGGCACGGTAACGGTGCCGCATCCAGAGAAAGACCTCACGATTGCGACGCTGAAAAGCATCGAGAGGCAATCTGGTTTAACACTCACCGGGCAGTAAGGCCGGTGGCTACAACGGACCCCGAGGGCCGCAACCGGTCAGCGGGTTCCAAACAAGGAGTTGGATGTGAGATTTTTCGTCGCTGTCGACAAGCAAGAGGGCACCGATTATGGCGTTGTCGTACCGGATTTTCCGGGCTGCAACTCATGGGGCACGACGCTCGAACAAGCGCTCGAAAACACGCAAGAGGCTATCGAGGGATGGGTTGAAACTTCCGTCGAGGCGGGGGACGAAGTTCGCTTCGAGCCCACGTCGTTTGAGGAACTTCGCGACAACCCGGACTATGCCGGCTCATTTTGGGCTGTCGTAGATATTGATCCTTCGAAATTTGATATGAAGCCAGAGCGTGTGAATATCAGTTTGCCGCGCTTCGTGCTTACACAGATTGACGCCTTCGCGGAGGCCCACAAGGAAACGCGTAGCGGTTTTCTCGTTCGTGCAGCACTAGAAGCCATTCGGCACGAGCAAACAGCCGTCTGATTAAAAAAGCCCCGCCGGGGCGGGGCACGGAGGATCCGTGCCTGCCTACTTGGGTTCAACCTGATCCGGCCCCCCAACGAATCCCGGACACCCGCTTAGGCTCAAGAGCCGCGCAGCGGGTTTTGCCGTTTCTGATGTCTTGTGACGAAATTTTTTGCTGTCCCAGTCGTGTGCGGAGTTTCGACCTTCAGTCTATGTGACGATTCCGCTAACAGTGACCACAGATACTGCTAATGGGTATGGGGCATCCACCTGACAAGCAAATGCCCTGGGGCTACGTATTTAAGTCGGAACTTGAGGCCATTCCCCAGCCAGGACCGCTCGATCAGGTGGTCGTGTTGAAGAAGCCATTCCACGTCAATGCGGGCGACGTCATTGCCCATATCGGTCAATATCAGCGCTACAGAGAGGCGAAGCTGAGTCCCCCGCAGCCGAGTCGACCGTTGTTGCATTTAGAAGTATTTGCGGGGCCAGAATTGCCGGCGTTCATTGCAAAGAGTCAGGCGCGCGCGAAGGAGTTGCCGGATACGGATTCGGATAAGCCGTTTCTGGAAATCCTCACGGGCGCGAAGCTTGTCACGAAGATTCCCGATCCTGACTACACGCTTGAGCAGGCGAACTTGAAATTGGTGCCGGTCAGCGATCCGAAATCACGATGGGTCAAGGTACAGCCCAAGACCGTCACCATTCCTGCTGCCCAGCCGGCGCCGGCTACTCCTGCTGGCAAGGGGAAGAAGTCCAAGGCGAAGCCGCCGTCAAAGCAGGATCCGACCGAGACGCCGACCGGTGATCCGTTCTGGGTCGAAAGCAATCTGGTCAATAAGACTACGACGGCGCCCGTCAAGGGCTGGAAAAACTTTCCGCTGAAGGTCGGCCTGGCGGACGGTCCCGGAACAGACTTCCGTGACGTCTTCCGGGTCGCCGATCTCAATAGAAAGGCGCCGCAAGATGTCGCGCGCGAAGACAAGGATGCGAGCGGAAAAGTAAAACGCTGGTGGAACGTGATCGTTGGTACGAAGGATGGAAAGTCACTTCAAGGGTGGGTGCGTGAGAAGGATCATCCCAAGGTAAATTTGTGTAGCCCTTGGGATTGGCCGGGGTTCGAACTCGTCGACAACAGCTCGGTAACAATGGCCGATATGTCGAAGCGATATCTGTTTGTCGCAGGGCTAGCAATGGAGGAAGACCAGGCCGACTTCAAACCGAGCGCTGACAAACTGGCTGCCACGGACCTCATTCAGAAACTCGAAAAAGCCATTGATGCGAATCACGATGGTACTGTGACCGCGGCCGAACTGGCTAAGGCACAGGAGACGACCTGGTTGGCTGAAGCGATCTCGCACATGGTCGTCAAATGTGAGAGCGAATGGGGCGGCAACATGGGGCAGTGGGAAGAAATCACCCCACTCATGAAGGCCGTGCCTTGGAAGTGGCAGAACGAAATGGAGCGAATCAAGAAGCTGCAATGGTGGGAGGACGTTCAATGTACTGACGTAAAAATCCTTCCGAAGGACCCGAAGCCATGGCATTTCCATCCGATCGGCTTGATCGGGAATTTCGTTCAGAGTGGGGGTGAGTGCGATTGCGGTTGCTGCATGACCGTTACCGGAACGCGCTTTATGCATACCAAGACTGATCCGTGGTACGGGCCACAGCATTCGGGAAAAATCTCGCTAGGCAATTGCCCAGCGCTAGCAACAATGCGTGCCAAAGGAACCTTAGGCGAGGTGGAAGAGAAGATTCTTCGCGCCATGGCTCAGAATGAAGGTTGTGTGGATACCGTTCAAGCAATTGATATTGCGATCATTAGCGCTGGGGCGATGCAGAAGATCATTCGCGGTTCGGCGAGCAAGGGGGAGTTAGCTGTTCAGATCGCGACATTCCGAGATACGCAGCCAGATGCGTACCAACAGTACTTTGCCAACTGTGGCTGGACTGTGAATGGGTCGGGTGACAGTTCGGAATTGGGCTACGCACATCCGACGTTCACGAATGGCGTTCGGCTTATCGGTGACGACCTCTATCGCGCGCTACGTCGCGATTGTTCGAAAGATACAATGGGCAAGGTGATCAAGTGTCCGCCAGTCGCATCGATGGCCCACGCGGTATCGTCGCCGCTATACCAAGAACTGCAAATCAAGGACTTTGTTGATCGCCTCAATCAGGCGATCAACAAGTCTCCAAGCGGCTATCCATATCGGATCAAGGATTATTTGCAATCACCCCTCGGTCGTGCTACCGCCTTGGACCAGGACGTCAACTATCCTGGTGCGACGGCAGGAAGTATGCAGGCTTCTTTGGATCGGTTCTTCAAGAACCATCCGCAAGCATCGCGCAATCCGGCAGAATGGGGGGCAAACAGGGCTACGTACGAAACCAGTATCCTGCAGGACTACGGGCCAACGCGCAGTATGGCGGTGGTCAATGGTGTGTCGGTCGCGGGAACGCGATATCAACATTTAGTAAGTGCTCTCGGACTGCCGTCTTGAGAAAGGTAACGTTAAAATCTATGAAACCTGGGGCTTCCCATCTTCGGCTCGGCTTCGCCTCCATGCATGCTATTTGTATCGGCGTGGCAACTGCCGTCGTTTCACTTGCCACTGTGACACCCGTACTTGCCAAGACATCATCGTCGACATTCCGGTTTTCTTTACCGGCTGGTGGCGCGATCATCTACAGCAATCCATCAAACCCTAAGGCACCTTTGTCCAATCGATCTTGGAGGCGTGCGATATTCACGTTGCCGGACGGAACGACGTTCGGTCTGTTGCCGCGCTCAGGCGAAAAGAACACTGAAGGCACAGAGGTTGAGCCGCCCAATACCGCTAACATTTCGCCGTCTGGCCAATATGTTGTCATCGGGCGAGTGGAAGCTGGAACGGTATGGCAAGGGCAAGGGAAACCGGAGTCTGTCCTGAGTCAGGAATTTTGCCCAGTTATCGAGGTAAGCACGGGATGCATTACCTCAAATCAAACGGGTGAAATATGTGGACAAGGCTGGAAAGCTGGTCAGCCTGCTCAATGGGGAACGGACGAGCAAACTTCCACGATGTTGAAGAGCGATCGTCCGTCGGCGAGCAATGTCTTAAGTTCTATTGAGGCTGGGCGGCCAGCCGACGGAATTGTTCGAGACGATTCCGGTGCCGACAATTTACTTCGTTGTGATCCATTGTCGTCGAGTAACCGGGAGTCTTATCGAAAAATTGAAGCTGCTTTGCGCATTAAAGGTGCAACAAACGATGCGCGTTTGATCGAAGCGGCTCTTTCGAAAAACTCCGGCGCCTCTGCTGTTAAGCCAGTGGTCCAAGAAGCGAACGCAGAAGGCCGGACCGCCACTGTATCGGTAGCTAAAGCGACTCTGTTTACCGCCCCCGACGACGCGACCGCAAGTCGAGCCTATCTCGTCCAGAATGATGTCGTAACCGTACTGAAGAAATCTCCGACTGGGTGGGCCTACGTGGACTACGTTAACGCATCCGGTAAACATTTGCTTCGTTGGATCAAAGCCGATCAGATCTCGATCAAGCAATGATGCAAGTTGCCAAGCCCCACTCGAGAATATGAGTTTCATTCAGGATTGTCGAAGTGAAATTTCGAACGGGGTGGGGCATTGAGCAGTTTCTGGGCACGACGTTGACGATGGATAACGCGCGAGCAACACGTCTGGAGATCACAAACTTAAGGAACCTGAGTGATTAATCTGATTCGAGTTGGGGATGCCACTGACCATGGCGGCAAGGTCGAAACCGGGTCAACGAAGATGAGCTTCGATGGTCGCTTTGTATCTCGCAAAGGTGACCTTGTCTCTTGTCCGCAGCACCCCAGCGTCTCACCGAATGTCATCGAGGAGGGTGATGCTTCGATGACGGATGACGGCATCCCGATTGCGCGGCACGGGCATCGGGCGACGTGTGGGTGTCACCTGATCTCAAGCCTAGTTTGATTCTGTTGACGGAAGTTGTTTCAGGTGCCCGGACAGTGCGCAGCCAGACGTCCCCACACGTTAGTTCTGTCAGGCCTGAATCGCTCCCTACAACAACGACATCTGGTCCGGCATGCTCGAGGGAGCCGCAGGGTTGCTTTCCGGCGCAGTTCGGCTCGACTGGTGTCCGGGTTCCGGATCCTCACTCGAACTCACATGCGCGTTGGTCTGCCGATACTTGCGCGCCCATTCGGCACCAAGGACATCGACGGAGAACACGACGCCCGGCGCAATCCGAACAAGCTGGCTCATCGGCAGATCCTCCTAAGCGGAC
>NZ_CATKIF010000002.1:0-239020 GCF_949752865.1 Burkholderia sp. IT-111MI5
TGGACCCGTTCGCGAAGGAAAGCGGCATAGCGACGAATGCCATCCAGTACACGGGTGACATGGCCAAGGTCAAAGCGATGGTCGAAGCCAGAAATGTCACCTGGGATGTCTTGGAGGTGGAAGCGGCGGACGTCGGTCGCGGATGCCAGGATGGTCTCTTCGAGAAACTCGACTGGTCCAAGATCGCCAACAAGATCGACCTGATGGCCGGAGCTGCCACGCCTTGCGCAGCCGGCACGTTCGTGTGGTCGACCGTGCTCGCATACAACCCCACGCTGACCAAGGGCGCGCCGCAAGGCTGGAAGGATTTCTGGGACGTCAAGAAATTTCCGGGAAAGCGGGGATTGAAGAAGGAGGCTCGTTATAACCTGGAGTTCGCGCTGATGGCTGACGGGGTGGCGCCGAAGGACGTCTACACGGTGCTCGGCACATCCGCGGGTGTCGAACGCGCGTTCAAGAAGATGGACGAACTCAAGCCCTACATCCAGTGGTGGGAGGCTGGCGCGCAGCCTCCGCAATTCCTGATTGCAGGTGACGTCGCGATGTCGACCGCATATAACGGTCGCATCGACGCGGCAGTGCGTGAAGGAAACAAGAATCTCGGTATTGCGTGGGATCAGAGTATTTACGAACTCGATTTCTTCGTCATTCCGAAGGGCTCGAAGAACAAGGACGCGGCCGAAAAATACATCTCGTATGTGCTCAAGCCCCAGGCACAAGTCGCGTTCGCGCAGAAGATTCCGTATGGTCCGACCAACAAGGCAGCGCTGAAAATGCTCGATGCGGCAACACAGGCAGCGCTTCCCAATTCAGCGAAGAATGGCAAAACCGCCATTCCCAACAGTGGCGAGTTCTGGACGGACCACGGCGACGCACTGGAGCAGCGCTTTACGGCTTGGGCCGCGAAGTAACGACCGGGGGAAGAAGCATGAGCACCATAACTTCTCGGCAACAGCGCTGGGATACTCGCCAGCTCAAGCGGTCGCTGCGAGCCGTTCAGTTTCGAAAGGAAGTAGTGGCGTTAGGACTGGTGGCGCCCCTCGTTCTGTTCATCCTGCTTGTGTTCGTGATGCCGGTCGCATCGATGATTTCTCGATCGGTCCAAAGTCCCGAGGTGGTCGACGCATTGCCGAAGACGACCTCGGCATTGCGCCACTGGGATGGCAAGTCACCCGTTCCTGCCGAGGCTTACCGTGCACTGGTGCTCGACGTGGAGAGCAACGGTGGAGACAACGATACCGGTACCGCGGCTGGTCGGCTGAACGGCCTGAAGGATGGGTTCCGGTCGTTGTTTTACAAGACGACCAGCGCGCTTCCCTTCACCGATAACGATGTGGCGATTTCCGAGCAGGATATGCAAAAGCGGCTGATCGAAGTCGACCCACGCTGGGCCGATACGAGCTACTGGCAGGCGATCGCGAGCGTATCGTCCCGTTACACGAGCCAGTATCTCCTTGCCACGATCGACTATCGTGAGGACTCGGACGGCCGCATCGTGCCGGTCGAGAACGGCGCGTCCGCATACCGCGCTGTGTTCATGCGGACCTTCGTGATCAGCGGGCTTGTGACGCTTGCGGCGCTGGTGCTGGGTTATCCGCTTGCCTACTGGATCTCGATTCTGCCGGCTCGAAAGGCGAATCTCGTCATGATCCCGGTGCTTCTGCCGTTCTGGACATCGATTCTCGTGCGGATCTCGGCGTGGATCGTCATTCTCCAGGGGGCGGGCCTCGTCAACAAGGCGTTAATGGCGCTGCAGGCGATTTCGACGCCCCTGTCGCTCCTGTTCAAGGGGTAATCGTCCTTTTCGTGCAAAATCTGGCGGTTTCCCCTGAGAGCCCTGTTCGGCACGGGTTTCACGGAGATTCCGACTATCGTCTGCTTTCTTCGCGGTGATCTGCGGTAAGCTGTTCGCCCGCAATTTCCCATTGCGACCGTGACGGGAGGCAGCAGATGCCAGGCCTGGAATTTCGGTATGTGGGGCAGGATCGTTTGCCCGCGCGACTGTCGGAGTTCGACGTCGAGCGGTACTTTGCGCTGAGCGAGAGCGACGTGGCCGCGATCAACGACCGTTTCCGGCGCGATCGCCGCGCGGGCGCCGCAATTCAACTGGTCTTTCTTCGAGCCAGCGGCCACACACTGGATCACGTCGGCACCCTGCCACGGCAAATACTGCGGTATGTCGGCGAGCGTCTCGGCCTGCCGACTCCGTCAATCGCGTCGCTGCGCACCCTCTACCAACGCTACAAAACTCAATACGAGCACCAGGTGTGGGCGTGCGAATACCTCGGGCTGACGTCGATGGGCAACGACCAGTGGGCCGGACTCGAAGCATGGATGCGGCAGGATGCCGCCGAATCGCTGACGCTCGACGAACTGGTGCAGCATGCGCATCACTGGCTGTACGAGCGGCGGCTTTTGATCCCCGCCGAGCGAACCTTGCGGGACGTGGGGCGAGCGATCTGGGCGGAAGCGGAACGCGGCCTGCTCGCGACGATCCAGTCGACCGTCAGCGACGCCCAACTGGTGCGTGCCGACGCGGTTTTGTCCACGCAACACGGTACCTCGGGAATGACCGTGCTCGAATGGCTGAAGACGCCGCCGGCACGGCACAGTCCCTCGACCATTACCGAGACCCTGTCGAAGGTCCGCTTCCTGAAGTCGCTCGGCGCGCATACATGGGATCTGAATGCGGTGCCGATCGAGAAGCAGCGTGCCTATGCGCTACGCATACAGGCCCGGCGGCCCGCCAAAGTTCGAGAGCTCAAGGCATCGACGCGCACGATCGAGCTGATCTTCTTCCTGCACGTCATGTTGCTGGAGTTGACCGACGTGCTGCTGTATCAAACTGGACGCCGTGTCTCAGATCTCGTCAGGCACGCCTATGATCGGACGACGGTTAAACAGGCGCGGTCTGCAGTCGAGTACCGGCAGCAACTGATCGCAATCAAAGTGCTTGTCGACGATACGAGCCGCTCCGCACAGGACCGGCTCACCGAGATCCGCAAGCTGCTCGAGGATCTATCGGACAAGCCACCGACGAGTCACGCGGCCAGCGTCCGCGAAACGCTCACCGACGATCATCATCGCATCCGCAATCTGCTGGTGCCATTACGCGAATTGGAATTGTCCGGCCGTGAGGCCGAGCCGAGCCTGAGACAACTCGAACTCCTCGGCACGCTGCACGACCGCGGCGTAACGGAACTGCCCGCTGACTGCGAGGTACCGGTGAGCGCAAGCTGGAGAGACCTCGTCGAGGGCAAAGATCGCGTCCGTGCAATGCGAGCACTCGAGGCTTCGGCGATCACGGGACTCCGCAAAGGCTTGCGGCGCGGATCGGTTTGGATCAGCCATAGCCTGTCGTTCCGCTCCCGCGATCAACTGCTGATTCCGCCTGCGCAGTGGGAACGCGAGCGCTCCCGGCATCTGTCGTCGCTTGACTTGTCCCACAAGGCTGAGCCGTTCCTGGAGCGGCTGACGAATCACCTGAAGGCGGGATTGTCCGCGCTCGACGAGGCGCTCAAGGCGGGACGTGTCACGATTGGTGCCGACGGCGCGTTGCATCTGTCGGCGCTCGAGGCGATGCCCACCGATGGCGTCCCGAGGCGCACGCGGGACTTGATGTTCAAGGAAATCGGCACCACGCAGTTAGCCGATCTGCTCATCGAGATGGATGCTCACACCGGCTTCAGCGAGACGCTGCTGGCGCGTCGCGCGCGCGACGCGAACGAACTTGTGTCGTTGTATGCGGCACTGATTGCGCACGGCACGGATCTCGACGCGAAGAGCGTCGTCGCGATGGTCCCACAACTCGACTTGGCGCCCATCGCAACGGCAATGCGGGCACTCGAAATGCCCGGACGATTGGCTCGGGCGAACGAGCGCGTGGTCGAATTTCAGCGCGCCCATCCGATTACGGAACTGTGGGGCACAGGACGGCACGCATCCAGCGATTCAATGAGCCTGGACACTTCTCCCCATCTCTACTATGCCCGTGTTGATCCGCGACGCCGAACCCACGCGGTCGGCATCTATACGCACGTGCTGGATCAGCACGGTATTGTCTATAACCAACCGATCGTGCTGAACGAACGTCAGGCGGGCGTAGCCATCGAAGGTGTTCTGCGACATAACGAAAGTCGCGACGATGGCGGTCTCCAGCGACTCTCGGTCGACACGCATGGGTACACGAGCGTCGGCATGGCCGTGTCGAAACTGCTCGGCTTCGACCTGTGTCCGGGCTTACGCAATCTGGCCGAACGCAAATTGTATTTGCCGCGCGGATTTGCTGTCTCCGACGATCTGGTGGCAGTCGTGGCCCACGACGTTTCGCTCAAGGCTATTCGCGACGGCTGGGACGAACTGTTGAGGCTCGTCGCCTCGATTCACTCGGGCCGTGTCAGTGCGGTGGTCGCGCTGCAGCGGTTCGGCAGGGCCGCACAGGGCGACCCGGTGCACCGCGCCGCTGATCACCTCGGCAAGTTGCTGCGCACGCTTTTCTTGTGCGATTACTTCAGCAACCCGGCGTTTCGTCGGGAGCTGCATACGTTGTTGAATCGCGGGGAGTCGGTCCACCAGCTTCAGCGTGCGATCTACACCGGCCGGGTGGCCCCCGAGCGCGGCCGGCGTCGCGACGAAATGGTCGCCATCTCCGGCTCGCTGACGCTGTTGACGAACCTCGTGATCGCGTGGAACACGCAGCGCATGCAGGCGACCGTGGACGCCTGGCGCCACAATGGGCGGCAGGTCGACGACGAGTGGTTGCGCCGGATGGGCCCAGCACATTTCGCGCATGTTAACTTCCGGGGTACCTTGAGCTTTCCCATCGACCGATATAGCGACGTCTTGCTGGAAGCTGCGCCGTGGAAACGCGGCACAGGATCGTGAGTGCCGACCAAAGCGCCAGTGCACCATTCGCGCGCTCGCGACACCGAACCCGGTCGCTCTTCAATAGATCGGGCTGGTCCGCGCGCGTCATCCACGCGCGGATCTCGGACTCGGCGCGTTGCGTCACCTGCTCGTAGGTAAACGTGATCTGCATGAGCATCGTCGGGCGGATAAATATCGCCACCGCGGTCGAACTCAGAATCGAACCAGTTGGCCCAGGCGATCCTTGTCGGCATCGAAGGCACGCCGGGCGTCTAGACCGGCATTTACCGTCAGTCCTTTCGCAAGCTCACGCCACAGGACAAACGCCCTCACTGCGATTGCGCGGTATCGCCGCTGGTCAAGCTGCGGTTTGATCCGGGCCGCCCATTCGAGGTGGTGGCGCATTACGGTTTCGGTCTGTTCAAGTAGTACCGCGTAGCTCAGCGTTGTGTCGACCGCCATCGTTCGCTCCTTCGCCAGATGTCGTCCTGCTTGTTCGTGGTGCTCAGCTTCAGCGCCGCGATCAGCTCACAGTTCGAGGTCCGCTTGCGGCAGCACCCTCGGCTTGCCGTGATCGGCGCGGTGCACGGAATGCGGTTGATGGAGGCGATGCAGCGCGCGATACACGGTCGTCTTCGAGATACCGTACAGTTCGGCCACTGCGGCGACCTGCGCCGCGCGCTCCGGGCTCTTGTGCGGCAAACGGTCGAGCCGCTGCCGCAACTGCATCAGCGAGTCGGGCGGGATCGACTTACGCCGCCCGCTGGGCATTGCGCTCCGCCGCGGTCAGATAGTTGTAGAGGGTAGACTTGCCGATGCCCATCAACCGACAAATCTCGTCTACGGTATGGCGACGCTCGTGATAAAGCTGCAGGGCAAGCTGCTCGTGCTCGGGATCGAGCCGCTTCTTGCGCCCGCCTTTGTGACCGCGGGCCCGAGCCGCCGAGCGACCGGCCTGGGTACGCTCACGGATCAGGTTGCGCTCGAACGCGGCGAGCGCACCAAACAGTGGGAACACAAGTCGGCCGCCGGTCGACGTCGTATCGATGTTTTCCTGCAGGCTGTGCAGCCCGACGCCGACGGCATCAAGCCGCTCGACGAGGTAGATCAGGTCTTTCAGCGAGCGGCCGAGCCGGTCGAGCCGCCAGGTCACCACTGTATCGCCCGGGCGTAGCGCCGCCAGAAGCGCTGTCAATCCGGTGCGCTCCGCTTTCGCGCCGCTGGCGGTGTCCTCGAACACGCGTTCGCAGCCTGCCTGCGCGAGCGCGTCACGTTGCAGATCGAGATGCAGGTCGTCGGTCGAAATTCGGGCGTAACCGATCAGCATGCGTATTCCAATTTGTCCGACAAAAATCCAGTATAGTCGGACATTGAAAGATGGAAGCCGAATTCAGACGCCTTGGCAGGGTATCGCGTTCGGCAGGAAAGCCGCTCGCTGCTTTCAGCAAGGGGAAGGAAATGGGGAAAGAAGCCTCCTCGGGGGGCACGAAGCCGTTCTTGCCGCGCGCAGCTCCGGCTGAATGCTTCCGAACCTATGTCCAGGCGCACGTGCTCGGTATGCAGGGCGCTGAGTGGCGTCGCAAGGCCACGCAGGTCTGTCTCTATGCATGGGATATTGCGCTGCTTCCTGAGATGCCGATGCGTGAGCAGCAAATCGAACGGTTGTGGCAGACTTGCGAGCCGTTGACGCCCCACCAGGCGTCAACGGACATGGCGCGCTGGTTCATGACCGAAGTGCGTGCCTTGGTCGAGCGCAAGCGCGAGTTGCTGCCGACGGTAACCACGTTCATCGACAACGCCCGGATCGAAGCCATTGACGAGGGGATCGATCGCCTCGTCGTGACGACCGCGGCCGGGAACGAGGTGCTTCTGGTTCACTTCCTGCCCGATTTCGCGGGAAAACCGTCGTTCGGGCGACGATTGTATCGCCTGCGCGACTGGGCCGACGACCTGGTCGACTGGGTGGACCGAATCCGCCGCGTGCGACAGCTGAGCCACGACGAGCAGGCGGAAGTGGCCGCGATCGGCGGCATGATGCGCATCGAGCTGGCTGGATGCCGCGAGGTGTCAACACGATTGCATGCGGTTCAAACGGCGGCGTCCGCCCGGCGGGTCACCGCCGAATGGGGCAATCTGGCCGGCGAGATCGATGCGCAGATCAAGGCGATCGTCGTCGACGTGCGGCGGCCTTCACGAAATTTAGAAAAGTTTGTTTAACAATCGCTGTAGTTTTACGCCATTTATGTTGTCTAAAATGGGTTAGCCGCACTTTTTGCGCGGCAAATTCTAGAAAAACATTGAGAGAAAAATGGTACTCAGACCGCCCGCGCTCGGGGAGCTGAAATTTCGCGAGCTGTACGACGCGATTCATCGCGGATTGCTGCAGCGCAACCGCCTGCTGAAGCTGGACACGCCACTCGGCACGAACACGCTGATTCCGTTGCGCGCGCGTGGCGCGGCCCGGATCGGCCGCGACTACAACTGGACGATCGACGTCGCGTCGCTGCGCGACGACACCGCGCTGCTGTCGTTGATGCACCAGCCCGTCACGTTGTGGGTCCAGCAGCCCACCGCCCCGTTTGCCGAATCCGTCTATCGTCCGGTCCACGGCTTCGTGCACCGGGTCGGCTACCTGGGCGGGGACGGTGGGCTCTCAACGTACCAGCTCGAATTTTCGTCTGCGCTGGTGTTCCTAGGCGGCACGCACAACGACGAAGGCTGGCTCGAACAGACGGCGCAGGACATCGTGTCCGATCTTCTCAATCGCTATCCGCAGCTGCAGGGCCGATTCCGCTTCAACCTGAATCGCGAGCCGGCGGTGCGCTCGTGGTGCCGGCAGCGTGAAACGGATCTGCATTTCTTCCACCGCCTGCTCGAAGACGAAGGCTGGTATTGCTACTGGGCGCACGAGCCGGTCCGTGACGGCGAGACACCCAAGACCACGCTGGTGATCGTCGACCAGGTCGCGGCGCTGCCCGACGCGAAGCCGGCCGACTTCGTGCACGGCGCCGGCGACAACGAGGTCGTGAACGGGTTCACGCACTGGGCGGCGATGCAGATAATGCAGAGCCTGCGGTACGAGTCCAGCGCGTTCGATTACAAACGACCTGCGTCCCGCTTTGAAGCGGCGAGTACGCTCGCGTCAATCAGTTACGTCACGGACGATGGCCGGCACCAAGCGCAGCAAAACCAGATTCCGAATGCGCCGATGACGGTCTATGAGCCGACCGCGTATGGCTATCCCGATTCCGACAGCGGCGGCGCTCGCGCGCGCCGACGCGTGCAGGGCTGGGACGCGCGCGCCCGGCGCTACTTTGGGGTCGGCGGTCTACGCTGGCTCGATGCGGGATCGCGCTTCGTGCTGAACGACCACCCGCGCCATCCGGAACGCGACGACGCCAACCGAACGTTCCTGGTGGTCGAGGCGCGCTGGTTCATCGAGAACAACGTGCCGATCAGCCAGCCGCTGGCGGAATTTCCGCTGAGCCTGCGCGCGACATTGGCCGAACAGCAGGCGGCACACGGTGCACGCTTCACGACCCCAGGCCACGTCGAAGACGGTATGGCTGGCTTTTTCGTGCTCGAGGTCGAGGCGCAGGACGCGCGAGTCGAGTTTCGCAGCCCATTCGACCATCCGAAGCCGACGATGTCGATCGAGCATGCGCTCGTCGTCACGCAGCAAGGATTCGAGGCCTGGTCGAACGAGCGGAATCAGGTCCGCGTGCATTTCGCATGGGACCGGAAAAATCCGGACGGCGCGTTCAATGCGTCGCCGCTGCTGTCGTCGATGCAGTCCGACACGGGCAACGGGTACGGTGCGGTGCACGTGCCGCGCGCGGGCGAATGGGTGCTCATCGGTTACTGGAGCAACGACTGTGACAAGCCCTTTATTCTGGGGCGCGTCAATGGCGGCACGACGCCATCGCAATGGCACACGAACGTGCTGCTGTCAGGGTTTCAGTCGCAGGGTTTCGGCAACACCGGCGCGTACAACGCGTTCGTGCATGACGACGCAACGAACCAGGGCGGCACGCGACTCATCAGCTACACGGGCAAGAGCTACGCGGCACTCACCCAGGGCTACCTGATCCAGCAGGACGGCAACACGCGCGGTCGATATCTCGGCCAGGGGTTTGTGCTGCACGCCGACGAATACGGCGCGATGCGGGCCAGCAAGGGCCTGTCGATCAGCACGCACTCAAAGGGATACGATGACGAGCAGCTCAGCGTCGACGAAGCCCGCACACGGTTGCAGCAAGCCGGCATGCTGGTGGAATCGCTGTCGAGCGCCAGCACGACCGCGCAGGCCGAATCGCTGGAGGCGGGACAGGATGCGCTCAAGGACCTGACGACGGCCGTGCAGCATCCTGTGTCGGGACAGACGTCGGGCGGCGTCACGGCGGGCGGCGGCACCGGCAACGCAAACAGCTTCGCGAAACCCGTTATCGTGATCGCAACGCCGGCGGACTTTGCCGCGTTGGCGGACCGCTCAGCGCACGTGGTGGCGGAAGCGGAAGTCAACGTGGTCAGCGGCGAAAATACCCATCTGGCGAGCGGCAAGTCGCTGATCGCGGCCGCGGCAGAAAAAATCAGCCTTTTCGTGCAGAAGGCTGGCATGAAGCTGTTCGCTGCGAAGGGGCCAATCGAGGTGTCGGCCCACACCGACGAAATCAAGCTGAACTCGGCCAAGGATACGTCGCTGTTCAGCAAGAAGCGGATCGTGATCGAGGCGACCGAGGAGCTGATTTTCAAGTGCGGCGGCTCGTATATCCGAATCACGAAGGACGGCATCGAGGACGGCACACGCGGCGGCCGCACGATCAAGTCGGCGTCGTTCAGCCGACAGGGGCCGAGCTCAGTCGCTGAGCACATGAACAGCCTGCCGACGGCCAAGTTCAACGATCCGTACGTGCTGCGCGATCGCATCTCCGGCGAGGTGCTGAAAAACCACCCGTACGAGTTGATCCGCGGCGACGGTACGCGTCTGACCGGGACGACGAACGAGCTGGGGCACATAACCGAGCAGAAGAGCGAGGACATCGAGAAGCTGGCGGTGCGCGCATTGCGGCCGACGCCGAACGGTCCTGCAGCATGAATCCGATAATCGATGCTCGAATTTGACGAACGACAATGAGCGATAACACAAATCAATCCGGTGGCGGCTCGGACTTTAGCGACGACGCCGAGCAAGTGGTGCGGCAAGTTGGTCGCACGGACAAGGACGGCGCGTCGGTGGGGCACTTCACGCTGACGCCGGCGAGCGACACGCGGCAAAAGGAGTTGCTGTGCGACGTGCGGCCGATCATTCCGGTAATCTTTCTGCCAGGTGTGATGGGCTCGCCCTTGGTCAATGCGGACACTGGTGACGAAATGTTTTTCGCGCCGAACACGGACGGTATGCTCGGGAAAGCGGGCGCATTGCCGGCACTCATCGGCATGTGGTTCAAGGGCGCGTCCTCACGGGAAACGCAATTCGACGCGACCGTGGCCAAGGTGACTCCGTTTGGTCCGATCCGTGCCGGCAAACTCCAAAAGGATGACAAGGAAGACCAGTATGTCGACGAGGCAGAGGCACGTCGACGCGGCTGGGGCTCGGTGTACCGATCGAGCTATCAACCGATGCTGGCGTGGCTCGAGGAGCAACTGAACGAGCCGAAATATCTCGGTAAGCACAAAGGCGCGTGGATTGAAACCGACCCCGACGGCAAGAAGTGGACGCTCAAACCCGTGCTCGGCACGGAGCCAGCCGACTACGGGGCAACCGACGCTGGCGCGCAAAAACGCGGCCAGGCGATCACGGAAGAGTCGGCCGTGTTCGAGCATTTCGCGAAATACCGGTACCGGGTGTATGCAATCGGCTACAACTGGCTGCAATCGAATGAGAAGTCAGCGCAGCAGGTCATCGATGGCATGGATTTCGAGGACAAGAAGACCGGCAAGAAGGCTCGGCTGATGGGCATCAAGGAGATCATCGAGGAGAACCACAGCGGCAAGGCGATCATCCTGACCCACTCGATGGGCGGACTGGTCGCACGCATGGCGATCGCGATGCACGGCGCTGCGGACCTGATGCACGGCGTGTTCCACAATGTATTGCCGGCCACGGGCGCGCCGATCGCGGCGAAGCGGTTTCGTACCGGTGGCGGCAGCGAAGGCGGGATAAACGGCTTCATCAACGGGGCGCTGCTCGGCAGCAACGCGGACGAGTTCGTGGCCGTGGCCGCAAACGCACCGGGTGCGCTCGAACTGTTGCCAATGCCTGATTATCACAATGGCGAGGCGTGGTGGATCTTTGCGCGGCTCGACGGCACCCCGGTGATGAAGTTGCCGAAGGAAGGAAGCGCATACAAGGAAATTTATACCAACTCGAAATGGTACGGTCTGGTGCCGGAGCAATCGACTTCATTGCTCGACCCAGCGGGCATCGTCAAGAAGCGGCTGGACGATTTGGGACGTGGGGATACAGTTTTAGAAAACTTCAATACGGTAATGAAGAAGGTGGTGGAAAACCAAAATAATATAAAATATATCTACCATGATAAATCATACTTTGCATATGGAGATGGGGCACTGACACCCAAGGAATCAACCACGTCGAGCGACGGCCACGGCAAACCTAAGATCGAGAAAAGCGAGAAGCTCGACGATCTGTTGGCATGGGGCACGGTGATCTGGAAAGGGAATATACCGCCCGGCGTGACGGAAGAAGAACTGCGCGCGGCACGGTTCCTGGGCGAGAAACACGATGATTCACACACTGGGACGCTGCGTGTGCACCTGGATTCGCGCAACGTCACCATCGAATTCGAGGTGCAGAAGGTGGCGAAGTTGCCGCCGGGCTGTGACGCGCCCGATCCTGAGAAGAACGGCATCATCCCAGGCGACGGTACTGTGCCGGTCTGGTCGGCGGAAGCCCCCGCGCGCGGTGTCGAGGGCGGCGCAGCCCACGGCGTACAAATGGTATTTGACCAAGGAGGCTATGTGCATCAAGAAAGCTATAACCATCCGTGGGCGCGCTGGGCGTTGCTCTACAGCATCGTGCAAATCGCACAGGATGCGCCGTCATGCTGACGCGTATTGGCCGACTCCTATTTTTAGTGGCGGGCGTGTGCGCCTGTTCGATAACGTTTTCGGGGGAACCGACCATGACAAATCCTTTGCTGTCCAAGTCGCGCCCATGGTGCATCGGTCGCTTCGTGTTTGATCGACCAGTGGCAAGTAAAATCACGAATCAGCGGTACGCGTTTCGAGGAGAGAAGCTGGAGACGCAGCACAATGCGTCGCTGGACACTTACCGAGCAAAAGTCGGCGAATTGGAAAGAAAACTAAAAACAAGCAAACGCATCGACCCGAGTGATAATAACAAGCCGGTTAATCACGCGTGGCTGGAAAAAGAGACATCGCCCAAAAACGATTCAAAGGCTTTCGTTTACGTAGATGCCTATACAGAAGGGGTTAAACTTTCCTTCGATTCCGAAGGGTATGCATACGAAAACAACACGTTATTCCATACAACTGGGTCATTTGGCTCAAGTGGTTTGGATAAGTTTGAGTCCACCTACACCGATCTCTATCGTCGCATCAAGGCGCGCGATAACTGGTCGGTGCCGACTGAATCGGGATTCTGCTTCGACGGTGGGATCGTCACGGGGTCTTCGACCTACCCTGAAGAAGTCAGTCAGTCGTTCGCGCTGATACCGGGACGTCCGGCGCTGCTGGTGATTCAGATGCGCAAGTCGATGAGCGAGGACCAAGGCCGCCCGTTGACTAAGACGCTTCCAGAACTGCGCGCGAAAATGGACCAGGTGTCGAGCGGCAGCTACCGAATCGTGCGACAAGGCAAACGCACGGTTGCGGGGATGGACGCCGAGGAAGTGCTGTTTGCGCTGAAGGAAGGCGAGATCACGTCCTACCGCTTCTACCTGCTCGCGCCCGGCGACCCGAGCACGTTGGCGAAACCGCATACCGCTATTCAGTTGCTGCTCGGTGCGAGCAGCCCCGATTTGAAGCCTGACGAGGCGACGTCGCCGGTCGATGAGGCAGGCGCGCTGCAAACGTGGGAGACGCTGTTGAACAGCCTGCGCCTGCGGCCGGGTGCCGTCTGAACGGAGACGCCATGCGACGTTACGACATCGTGAAGGGCGACACGACGACCGTCGGCGGTATCGTACAAGGCGGTGACGGCACCGATTTGATCGGAGGTCGAGAGCAAGCCTATGAGCACGATCCGGTGTGGTGCCCGGTCTGCAAGACGTTGGGCAAGATCGCGTGCACCGGCCCGCGGATTTCCACTACCGGGCCGGACGGGCGCGAGGCAGCATTGAGTGACGATCTGTGCATGTGCGCATGCCCTGCACCACCAAAACTGGTGGCGTCGCAGTCGGTGTCGTACGTCGATGTCTGAACCGAGGCGTCGAGTTTTGGCTAATGCACCCGATCCCAACGTCGCGATGACGACTCCCGATTTCCTGGAACCCAGCGGGATTGCCTTGCCTGACAAGCCGCTTTTCTCCGAGGGACACGAACTGGACGTGTTTGGCGATGCGCTCGACACGCCGGACCTCTTCAGCCTGGCGATGACGGCGTCGCTCGAATTGCGCGGCAAGCCCGTCATCTGCCAAGACCTTCTGCCGGAACTGTCGATGCGGATTGAGGCTCGCCCGCTTCCCCCCGACAGTGGCCCGGCCGAGCTGATGCAATACAGCAGCCAAGCATGGCGTTCCGTTGCCGAGGTCTTGATCCAGCGACACGGTCGCCTGGAAGTGAACGAATGTGTGACGCTGACGGCAACGGCGGGCGTGCAGGTGGTCTTGGCGCGAACGAGCGGACAACCCGTCCTGCCGCCGCACGCCATGCGTATTCGTGTCGAGTACAGCCCAGTGATCGTGGCCCGATTCCACGTCGCACGGCACGATATGCCACTGATACAGCAGGCGCACCGCACAACGACCCCCTTCGCAAGCGTGAAGCAACCAGGCCCGACACGCCTCGTTCCCGATACTCCGTCGATCGCGGATCTGATTCGCGCGGCGCTGCTCAAAACCGAGCAGGCCGCAGATGACCGATTCGCGCGCCTGCCCATGCCGGTGCGCTACCGAGCCTGTGGCGCGCTCGACGCTTGGACTCGCGTTCGACAGGCTGCGGGCCAGTCAGGCGCCGAGTTTACCCAGCGGCTGCGGGAAGACCCGATTTCGCTCATGCGATCGGATTTCGGCACTTATCTCGAATGGTGGAGCAACGGTAGCCCGACACTGTTTCGAAGCACTCACGATCGCGCTCGTGCCCACGGCACCCTGTGCTGGCAAATGTTCGACGCGTGCGAGGGCGTCTTGTTCGAGCCCACACCGCCGCTGCACCACTTGCTCGACGATGCGTTTATTGCAGAGGACGTGCCGGTTGGCACCATCGAGTTGCCGGCCGACACGATGTGCATTATTCCCGACCCGTCGTGGTGGGGGCATCGAGGTGGACTGGACGTCATCATGCTGCTTCGCCGCGGGCCGGGATCGCACTCCGGATACGCGACCAGCGACGTCATCAATGTGATGTTCTGGACCGATGTCCGGGCCGAAGACTGGCTCGAAACAGGCTACATCGCAATCCCACTCGACGATCCCCAAAAGACCATTCGGCAATTTCTCGATGACATCGGTATTGATTTGACGCAGAAACAGCAAGCCGACGCCGATACGACTGCCACCACGGTGCAGCACTGGAGACGGGTGCTCGACTACGCGATCAAGATGCTGCTATATCTGGCGACTGGCGAGGCGCAAGTCGTACAGGATCGCGCCTACACGACCGCGCCGCGTGAGTTCGGCGGATTGGGCAAGCGCAAGCGCACTGAGCGGCTGGCGCAAATCGAAATGCTGTACGACCGTCATGTCATCGGACCCGCCGTGCTCGATGCCGCACCCGCCCCATCTTCCCCATCGGATGGTGCGCATCGGGAGGTCCGGGGTCACTGGCGGCGGCCGCACTTTAAGATGCAGCCCCACGGTCCGCAGCGGTCATTGCGCAAACTGGTCTTCATCGGCCCGACCCTCGTCAGAGCGGATCGTTTGGGTCTGACATGATGAGGTGGTCGAAATTGAGTCGTGAATGAATAAGATGGGACGCAGGAAGAGTTCGTCGCAAAGGCCCGGTCGATCGGGCCTGACGAGAGAAATGTTGTTGCCGCTGCCGACCGAAAAGATCCGAGCGCTGTCTCTGGAGAACCATCTCGCCCTGGCCACCGTGCGTGGCGGCCGCGGCGACCTCGATCAGGTGAGTTGCCTGGTGCGCGTCGTGTACCTCGCGTTCTATCTGCGGGAGGCGACGTCGGCCGGCGCGGATTTTGATCTGTATCGGCGCGCCGAAGCGGCGCTCAATGCGTGCGTCACGCGGGCTGAGCAAGGCGAGCGCTGCCTGCTGCTAGACCACGAACTGGCGATCGTCGAGCGAATTCTCGTTGTTCACGACGAACAGCTGGCTGCTGTCCCGTGGCATCGCTACCTAGACGCCTGGAAACGGCTGCAACACTACATCGTGGCCGGCAAGCGGTCGCCGATTGCGGCCACAGCGGGTACCTGAGAACTACGATTGAAAGGCGTTTGTCAGCATGAGAGTGACGATGGACAGATAACTTTTCTTATCTGCCCATAGTTGTTTTTGGTCTAAACTGGCAAGTATGAAAACGCGTCAGACCGAATCCGTCACCTTCCCTGACGACGCCGAACTGGCCGCGCTGCGTGCCTGGTATGCCGGGCTCAACACTCGGGCGGTCGTCGCGCGCTATCTGGGCGACCGCAAGGCGCCCGGGATATCCGCGCGCGGCGTGCTCGGCCGAATCCGGCGCGCCTTGGCCGCGTTCGCGACGAGCCGACACCGAGGCGATCTGGCGGAGGTCTTCAGCGATCGGTCCGCTGCGTCGGCCGACACCATCGCGCGCGCGATCGAGACGTTACGCAACCTGCCGGCGCCGGAACCGCACATCGCCGACGCCATCGATCAATGGTTGCCGCCTCGCGTCATGGCCGCGCTGCGGGCGCATGGCATTCGGACGCTGGCCGAGCTGACCGTGCGGATTCCGCGCCGGCGCCGCTGGTGGACTGCGATCGACGGACTCGGCGTCGCCGGCGCGCGCCACGTGGAGGCATTCTTCGCCGCCCACCCAGCGTTGACTGAGCGGGCACGGGCCTTGATCGTCGCGGCGCCCGCAGGGGACATCGTGCCGTGGGAACAGCTGCGCGTGCCGCACGAAGTCGACGGCTCGCACGGACAGTTCCGCGCCCCACAAACCGCCTGCCTGCTAAATGCGTCCAACGACTACGAAGCGATTCAGTCCTGGCTGTCGCTGCACGAATCGGCCGCCACGCAACGCGCGTACCGAAAGGAAGCAGATCGCCTTATTCTGTGGGCGATCATCGAGCGCGGCCGCGCGCTGTCGTCGCTCACCACCGACGATGCGATCGCGTACCGCGCGTTCCTGCGCCGGCCCACACCTCGCGAGCACTGGGTCGGGCCGTCGCGCCCGCGGCACAGTACCGAATGGCGGCCATTCACTGGCCCGCTATCGGCACGATCCGCGGCCTACGCACTGAATGTCCTGTCGGCGCTGTTCCGCTGGCTGATGGAGCAGCGCTACGTACTCGCGAATCCGTTCGCCGGCGTGAAGGTCAAGAACCATGCGCCACGCGCGGGATTAGACGTGTCGCGTGGGTTCTCCGAGGGCGAGTGGCTGCTGATCCGTGCGCTTGCCGACGGCCTCGAGTGGTCCTACGGTTGGAGCGTGCCAGCCGCTCAGCGTCTGCGCTTTCTGCTGGACTTCGGCTACGCAACCGGCCTGCGCGCGAGCGAACTGGTCGGCGCGACGCTCGCCGATATACGCCGGGACGAGCACGGCGATCATTGGCTGCACGTGCTCGGCAAGGGCAGCAAGCGCGGGAAGGTGACGTTGCCGGCACTGGCGCGGACGGCGCTCGACCAGTACCTTGTGCAGCGCGGCCTGCCGGTCACGCCAGTGCGTTGGAACCCAGCGACACCGCTTGTCGCGAGTCTCGAGGAGGATGGCGCTCGCATCGAAAGCACGCGACTCTGGCGCGTGCTGAGGCGATTCTTCGTGCTGGCGGCCGAGGTGATTCAGAACGAGCGGCCGGCAACGGCGGAGAAACTGCGCCGCGCGAGTCCGCATTGGATGCGCCACACGCATGCATCGCATGCGTTGGCGCGGGGCGCCGAGCTGATCATGGTGCGCGACAACCTGCGCCACGCGTCGATCTCGACGACATCGACCTATCTGCATAGCGACGAAGTGCGGCGCGCTCGGCAGTTCGATCAGGCGTTTGCCGCACGAAAATGAGCGGGCGGCGGTTTTATAGCGATTTGAGGATAAGCGAACGATTTTCCATAACCGTGAGGCTTATGATAGGAAATCGCGCTTTTCATGTTCGGCCACTAAGCGCCAGATTTCGCATCTGAAGGACGTCGCCCAGCGAAATCGGAATCTCTTTATATTGTTGATTGTTAATGGATTTCGGAGCGAAACCGCCAGATTTTGCACGAAAAGGACGATTACCCCTTCAACCGGACGGGGGTGTTGATCGCGATGACGCACATCTTGCTGCCATTCATGATCCTACCGCTCTACAGCGTGATGAAGTCGATTCCTTCGAGTTACACGAAAGCGGCCATTTCTCTCGGCAGTCATCCATTCGGGGCATTCTGGAAAGTCTACGTGCCGCAGACGCTTCCCGGTGTCGGCGCGGGCGGGTTGCTGGTATTCATTACCTCGCTGGGCTACTACATCACCCCCGCGCTGCTCGGTGGCGCCGGCGACCAGATGGTCAGTTACTACATCGCGTATTTCACCAACGTGGCCCTGAATTGGGGGATGGCCTGCGCGCTCGGTGCGGTCCTTCTCCTGGTGACGCTGGTGCTCTTCGCGCTCTATCGAAGGATCGTCGGTTCGGAAATCAAGGTGGCTTAGCATCATGAAAACTCACGTGCCGCGTTTCGCGCCCTACATGTCGACGCCGGAAATCGTATGGCATTACGCACTGCGATCGGCAAACGTCGTGGTACTACTGTTTTTGATTTTGCCGATCCTGGCGATCATTCCGCTTTCGTTCAACGAGAACTCATTTCTCGTCTATCCGATACACGGATTCTCGTTCAGGTGGTATCACAATCTGTTCACGTCCACGGACTGGGCACGCGCCGGCGCAAACAGCTTCATCGTGACGCCGATAGCGACGATCGTTGCGACCGTCCTCGGAACGCTGGCGGCATTGGGATTGAACAAGGCGTCGTTCAGGGGCAAGGGTTTGCTGGTCGCCATCCTGATCTCGCCGATGATCGTCCCGGTCATCGTCACCGGCGTCGGGATGTACCTGCTGTTTGCACGATGGGGACTGGCCGGAACGTATACCGGACTGATATTCGGGCATACGGTGATCGCCGCGCCGTTCGTCGTGGTTACGGTCAATGCGACGCTTGCCGGCTTCAACCAGAACTATGTGCGAGCCAGCCTGAGCCTGGGGGCATCGCCGGTACGAACATTTTTTGCCGTTACGTTGCCGATCATTGCGCCAGGGGTGATTTCCGGCGCGCTGTTTGCGTTCGCTACGTCGCTGGACGACGTCGTGATCACGATGTTCATCGCCGGTCCGACGCAGGGAACGCTTCCGCTTCAGATGTTCATCGGGATTCGCGAAAACATCACGCCCACGGTCGCTGCGCTCGCGTCCATTTTCATCGTCTTCTCAAGTCTGCTGCTGATCACCATGGAATGGTTGCGTTCCCGATCCGTCGCGAGGCAGATGTTGACCTGACGTTGCCTGTGCCGGTAGGTGATCGGATTTGCTCTGGTGGCGGCAAGTGTCCGGAACGACGCGCAGGTGTTATGCAAATAATCCAGGAGGCAAGATGTCGGCAGGAGAGGTCAATGAAGCCCGCGCGACGCAATCGGTTGGCGAGTTCGACTATATCGTGGTCGGAGCGGGTACGGCTGGCTGCGCGGTCGCGAATCGCTTGAGCGAGGACGAAGACGTATCCGTGCTGCTGATCGAGGCGGGTGGGAAGGATAACTACCACTGGATTCACATTCCGGTGGGGTATCTCTATTGCATCGGAAACGCACGGACCGACTGGCGTTACAAGACCCGTGACGAGGCCGGATTGAACGGCAGGGCGCTGTCCTATCCGAGAGGCCGGGTTCTGGGTGGATGCTCGTCGATCAACGGCATGATCTACATGCGCGGTCAGCGAGAGGATTACGACGGATGGGCGCGAATGACGGGCGACTCGTCCTGGCAATGGGACTCGGTGCTCGAAACGTTCAAGGTGAGCGAGGACTATCACGGCGGTGCAAGCGATGCTCATGGCGCCGGCGGCCCGTGGCGGGTAGAAAAGCAGAGGCTGAAATGGGACATTCTCGAAACGTTCGCGCAAGCCGCTGAGCAGACCGGCATACCCGCAACGGACGATTTCAATCGCGGCGACAACACCGGCGTCGGATATTTCGACGTCAATCAGAAGCACGGCATTCGCTGGAATGCGTCGAAAGGCTATCTACGACCCGTAGCGAAGCGGGGGAACCTGACGATTCTGACGAACGCGCAGACCCGACGACTCCTGTTCGAGAACAAGCGCTGCGCCGGAATCGAGTTTCGTCTCGGCGACGGACCGCGCATTGCCAAGGCAAAGCGTGAAGTGATCCTGTGTGCCGGCGCGGTCAATTCTCCGCAATTGCTGGAATTGTCGGGAATCGGAAATGCCGATCGTCTGGCGAAGCTTGGAATCGAGGTGGTGGAAGATCTGCGCGGCGTCGGCGAGAATCTGCAGGATCATCTGCAATTGCGCATGGCATTCAAGGTAGAAGGTGTGCGGACCTTGAACACGCTCAGTGCACATTGGTGGGGCAAGCTGATGATCGGACTCGAATACGGACTGTTCAGAAGCGGGCCGATGGCGATGGCGCCGTCGCAGCTCGGTGTGTTTGCAAAGTCGGACCCGAACGATAAGACGCTGACGCGCCCCGACGTCCAGTACCATGTACAGCCGCTGTCGCTCGAACGGTTCGGCGAACCGCTGCATCCGTTCGACGCGTTTACGGCGTCCGTTTGTCAATTGCGTCCGTCGTCGCGAGGTAGCGTACACATCACGTCGAATGATCCGCTGATGGCACCGAGTATTGCACCCAACTATCTGTCGACTCAGGAAGACCGCCACGTCGCGGCCAACGCGCTGCGGTTGACCCGGCGCATTGTTGCGGCACCCGCGCTCGAGCGGTTTCGCCCGCAGGAAATATTGCCCGGCATTCAGTTCCAGACCGAGGAGGAGTTGCAGTATGCGGCCGGCAACGTCGGAACAACCATCTTTCATCCGGTTGGAACCTGCCGGATGGGAAGGGCGGACGATCCGGGCTCGGTCGTCGATTCCCGGCTTCGCGTGCGCGGCGTGAGCGGCTTGCGAGTCGTCGATGCGTCGGTCATGCCAACGATCACGTCCGGCAATACTAATTCGCCGACGCTGATGATCGCGGAGCGCGCTAGCGAGATGATTCGTGCAGATCGAAAGCGGGAAGCCAGGTCGGCGGAGACAATTCGTGGCGGAGTATTGTCGACATAAAGAACAGGTACTGGCGTACAGAAAATTGACGTTGTCACTCCGGAATCCCGGTCGTCCATGGCATTGGCATTTGAGTTGAGGCCTCTTGACGGGTCCGGCGTCAAGTGAAAAATAACATCCGCGACTGGCCAGTCAGCCGCTTTCTTCGATTCCGATTTCCGTGAGAGGAAATACTTTGATACGCTCTGTCGACCACATCCAACCTGAAGGCGGGGCCCATGTTTGTCGTCTCCAGTCCGCTTGCTGCCTGGTCGATCGTTGTCGCTTCCGGCTTATTGGAAGTTGTCTTCTCCGTGACGATGAAGCTCTCTGAGAGCTACACAAAAGTACTGCCCGGCGGGATATCGATCGTGGCAGCCGTACTGAGCGTGTGGCTAATGAGTCTCACATTGACAGTCCTCCCGCTAGGAGACGCTTACGCCGTATGGGCAGGCATTGGTGCAGCGGGAACGGCCTTGGTTGGCGTCGTCTGGTTCCATGAGCCCGCCTTCGTCGGGCGGCTGATCTGCATTGCTCTCGTAGTCGTGGGCATCGTAGGTCTGCAACTGCAGGAAGGCGTGTAGCTCAGCGTATCGATGTAAATCAATGGAATAAGGCATCAATTCATCGCCGCTGCGCGTGTTCGTTCGGTTGCCTACCATTAGGCCCCGTTCATCGGATACCTGAGCGTGGCAGCCGGCGTGAGCCGATATCGGCGGCCGGTGCGTGCCCGTCTCCTTCATGATTGCGGGCTTTCTCGGCGATCCGATGCTCAAGCAATCACCGTGCTCGGCGGGGTTGCTTCGTGGTATGAGCCACCCATGGCCGATAGCAGATTTGCCTCGCGCCATCGGGCGCCCGCGGAGCGTGGTGGCCTGCTCGCGGATGTTGTCATCTTCCCGCCCGCACCCGTCACCGGACCTGCCGAGACCCCGGATGAATGCCAAACGTCCAGCTGTCCACGTTTTTCGACGCTTTGCGTCGAAATTCATGGCTGTTGAGATTTTTTTGGTCGCATCCCCGCGATATTATTTCCTCAGCCCCCAACATCGTTGCCAATCCACGAAGTGCGCCAGGATCTCTACGACGCGGCCCCGCAAGCACGAGAGAGTTATATGCCGGACACGCCAATCGTCATCGTTGAACACGCCCGCAGGCGAACCGCTCAAGTCCGGGCCGGCGACGTCCCGGCCGCCTTGCAGGATGGTCCCAAGTGGGTGTGCAGCATCGTCCCGGATCACGCACAGAGGTCCTGCGAAGGGCACCGATCCGCTGCAAGCGCGGCTGAAATGCTCGGCCAACTGAAGCCTGCGAACGTCGTGTTGACGGACCCTGTCCCGAGCGCCGGCGGCTGGCTGGCGCGCTCTTCGACCGATGGGGCCGGCCGGTGTCGCGCCTATGCGCATCTCGGTGCGAACCGGATCCTCGAGATGGTCGGAATGCCGGGCGTCGGCCCATGGCTCGACGAGGACGACACCTGGTGGCCCGGCGCGTACGAGTTGCCGCTGCTCGAGCAGTTGTCCGCGAACGAGTCGCCTCTGCGCGACCTGCTGGGTGCGACTGCACCCGCCCATCTGTTGATGAGCCTGACCGAAGTCGACGGCACCGCACTCGTGACCGAATCGGACGATGGCATCGAACGTCCGTTCCGCATTCCCGCAGGTGTGGATACGATCCATTTCGCACCGGTACGCATCTGCGGGCCGGTGGCGCAGTGGCGCGAAAAGCTCGTCACCGCGTTCGACCGTGTCCGGCATCTGGTCGGGCTCAGATCGGCCCGACCTTTCTATCTTTGACGCAAGCACCCGTTCTCCGGCAGGCCACGCCATGACCGACGCACTCGACTCCTTCGACCGCAAGATCCTGAATATCGTCCAGCGCGATTGCACCGCGACTGCGGACGCCATTGCCGAACGGATCGGTCTGTCCACGTCGGCCGTGCAGAAGCGGCTGAAGCGCATGCGCACCGAAAAGATCATTTCGGCGGAAATCGCGGTGGTCGATCGCGCGGCGGTTGGCCGACCCATGACATTCATCGCTGCGATCGAGATCGAACGCGAAAACTACGAGACGGTCGCCAGGTTCCGCGAGTGGTCGAAGGCGCATGACGAAATCCAGCAGATCTACTACGTGACCGGGTCCGTCGACCTGATCGCGATCATCACCGCACGCGACGTCGAGGCGTACGACCGACTGTCCGCGCGGATCATGCAGAGCAACCCGATGATTCGCCGCATCAACACGAACGTCGTGCTGAGCGCGGTCAAGGTCGGGCTGTTCGTGCCGGTCGACAAGGATGGCGACGACGAACCGTCGGTCACCTGACACGCCTTTTTCGCGCGGCGACGGTCGATCTGCCCGTTCCGCGTGACAAACCGCAACGGGTGACTGCCTGAATCGGGCGAAACGCCTAATTTGAAAATCGATTCGCATAACTAACCTGTGTCATGTAGTCAATGAACAGGAGATGATCAAGATGGAACTCAAACTGGCACTGGTCGGTTTCGGCGGAGTCAATCAGGGACTGGTCGAACTGCTCAAAAAGAAGCGCGCGATGCTGGGTGCGGCGGGACTCGACGTATCGGTGACGATGGTCGCCGACCTGCGGCTCGGGATCGCGACGAATCCTCGCGGGATCGCGCTGGACGTCCTCGACGAAACCGCTCGACGGGGCGTCGATGCCGATGCGCTGCGCCGCGATCCCGGCACGCTGGTGTCGCCGGACGTCGGCCTCGGTGCGGTACTGAAGGCCATCGCATCGGACCACGTGGATGTCGTCATCGAGGCGACCTTCACTGATCCGAACACCGGTGAGCCTGCGCTGTCGCATTGCCGTACCGCGCTCGAATGCGGCAAGCACGTGATCACGACCAACAAGGGGCCGATCGCGCTCGCGCAGCCGGCACTGGCGCGGATCGCCGCGCAATCGGGTGCTTGCGTGATGTACGAGGGCACGGTGATGAGCGGCACGCCGGTGCTGCGGCAGCTCGCGACGTCGCTGCGCGGCTGCGACATCAACGGCTTCGCCGGCATCCTGAACGGCACGTCGAATTACGTGCTCGGCGAGGTCGAGGCCGGCGCGAGCTTCGATGCGGCGATCCGCGATGCGCAGCAGCGCGGCTATGCGGAGGCAAACCCGGCGGCCGACGTCAACGGTTCGGACGTTCAGCTGAAGGTCGTCATTCTGGCCAACGCACTGTGGAATGCCGGACTCAAGCGTGGCGACGTGACATGCCGCGGCATCGTCGAGCTGACCGAGGACGACGTGCGCGCGGCGGCGGCGGAGCGCATGTCCTGGCGGCTGATCGGTTCTGCTGCCCGCCATCCGGACGGCACCGTTACCGCGTGTGTCGAACCGCGCAAGCTGCCGGCCGGCCATCCGCTGCTTGCCGCGAGCGGCGTGACGAACGCGATTACGTTCGACACCGACGTGCTCGGCGGCGTGACGATCAGCGGGCCGGGTGCGGGGCGCGAGGAGACGGCGTTTGCGATCCTCTCCGACCTGATCGAACTCGCGGACAGAATCGGCGCAGCTTCGCACGAGGTGACAGCATGAGCGCGCGCGATGCGGTCATGAGCGACTGCACGGGAGCCGGTGTAGCCGATGTTCGGTCGCCGTATGACGGCTCGATCGTCGGCCAGGTTCATTTGTCGCGTGCCGATGCGGCGCCGGTTCTCGTCGAGCGTGCGCTCGACGGCGCGCGCGCGGCCGCAACCATGCCGCGCAGCGGGCGGGCCGACATCCTGTTTCGCGCAGCCGCGAGCGTGGAGGCACAAGCGGAGACATTTGCCCGCACGATCGCGCTCGAAGCGGGCAAGCCGTTGCGGCAGGCCCGTAAGGAAGTCGCGCGCTGCGTGAACACGCTGCGCCTGTCGGGCGAGGAAGCGAAACGACTCAACGGCGAGACGATCCCGTTCGACGGGTATCCCGGCTCCGAGGATCGCAGCGGCTACTACACGCTGGAACCGCTGGGCGTGATTCTCGCGATTACGCCCTTCAACGACCCGCTGAACCTCGTGGCACACAAGCTCGGGCCGGCGATCGCGACCGGCAATGCAGTAATCCTGAAGCCCTCGTTGCTCGCGCCACTGTCCGCACAGGCGCTCGTCGAGGTGCTATGGGATGCCGGTGCGCCGCGCGACGCGCTGCAGATCGTGCACGGCGGCGCGGACATCGCGTCGGCGCTGGTGCGCGACCGGCGGATCCGGATGGTGACCTTTACCGGTGGCCCGCAGACCGCCGAAGCCATCACGCGCGATGCGGGACTCAAGAAGATCGCGATGGACCTGGGCGGAAACGCGCCGGTGATCGTCATGGCCGACTGCGACCTGAAGGAGGCCGCCGAATCCTGCGTGTCGGGCGCGTTCTGGGCCGCGGGACAGAACTGCATCGGCACGCAGCGGATCTTTGTCGCCGAGGCCGCGTACGAGCCGTTCGTTCGGTATTTCGTCGAGCTGACCGGCAGGATGGTCGTCGGCGATCCACTGGACGATGCAACCGACATGGGGCCGATGATCGGCGAGGAACAGGCGATCCGCGTCGAACGCTGGGTCGACGAAGCGGTCGCGTGCGGTGCGACGGTGCTGACCGGCCATCGGCGGCGCGGGGCGCTGTATGAACCGACGGTGCTCGCGGATGTGCCGCACGACGCGCGTGTATGGACCGACGAGGTATTCGCGCCGGTCGTGACGATCGAGCAATTCACCGACCTGCAGCAGGCGCTCGACGCGGCCAACGCGTCGGAGAGCTGCCTGCATGCAGGCGTGTTCACCAGCCGGCTGGAAGTGGCGCTCGGCGCGGCGGAGCGTCTGCAGGCGGGCGGCGTGATGATCAACGATTCGTCCGATTACCGCTTCGACGGCATGCCGTTCGGCGGGTTCAAGCATGGGTCGCTGGGCCGCGAAGGCGTTCGGTTCGCGATGACGGAAATGACGCAGCCGAAGGTGGTCTGCTTCAGGCGCAACCGGCGGCTGTCGAGCTGATGCGCGAGCGCCGGCACCTGGCGGTGCCGGCGCGGCGCGAACCGGAGCGGTGTGTGCAATGTATTGAAGAAGGAGTCGAGGATGCCAGCAGCAATTCCTGCATGCAAGCCGGCGGCGGACGCGCTGGTGGTCGAGGACATTCACAAGTCGTTCAACGGTGTCGAGGTGCTGAAGGGCATCTCGCTGACCGCGAGGAATCACGAGGTCGTGTCGATCCTCGGCAGCAGCGGGTCGGGCAAGAGTACGTTCCTCAGGTGCATCAACTTGCTGGAGATGCCCGACCGCGGCCGGATCTGCGTGAACGGTGAAACGCTCGCGCTGAAGCCGGCAGGCCGCGACGGCACGCTCGTCGCGGCCGATGCGCAGCAAGTGATGCGCGTGCGCCGCAAGCTCGCGATGGTGTTCCAGCAGTTCAATCTCTGGGCGCACATGACCGTGCTGCAGAACGTGATGTTCGTGCCGGTGCGCGTACTCGGCATGCCGAAGCGCGATGCACGCGACAAGGCGATCGCGATGCTCGAACGGGTCGGGCTCGCCGGCAAGTGCGAACACTATCCGAACCAGCTGTCGGGCGGCCAGCAGCAGCGCGTCGCGATTGCACGTGCACTCGCGACCGACCCCGACGTGATGCTGTTCGACGAGCCGACGTCGGCGCTCGATCCCGAGCTTGTCGGCGAAGTATTGAAAGTGATGCGCTCGCTGGCCGACGAGGGACGAACGATGCTCGTCGTCACGCACGAGATGGGGTTTGCGCGCGAAGTCGCGAACCGCGTCGTGTTCGTCCACCAGGGACGAATCGAGGAAGACGGCAGTCCCGACGAGGTGTTCGCGCGCCAGAAGTCGCCGCGTTTCCAGAAGTTTCTGTCCAGCATCATCTGATGCGGATTCAATGTCAACCGGAGGGGAAACCATGAAGAAGCTGCTTCAGTTGTTGTGCGCGGGCGCGGCATTGCTCGGATCGGTCGCGCATGCCGAGCAGGTCGTGCGAATCGGCACGCTCGCCGATTACGCGCCATTCGAATACAAGGATGCGTCCGGCAAGCTGCAGGGTATGGAAATCGACATCGGCAAGAAGATGTGCGACACGATGAAGGTCAAGTGCCAATGGGTGACGATGGACTTCGACGCGTTGATTCCGGCACTCAAGGCGAAGCAGATCGATGCGGTGCTCGCGCAAATGTCGAAGACGCCGGAGCGTGAGCAGTCGGTGGACTTCACGCGCATTTTCACGACGGCACCCGTGCAGCTCGTCGCGAAGCAGGGCTCGGGCATCACGGACAACGCCGCCACGCTGCGTGGCAGGACGATCGGCGTTCAGACGGCATCGACGCACGAATCCTATCTGCGCCGCCGCCTGCCGGCGGGCAAGTCGGGGATCAACGTGAAGGTCTATCAGACGCTCGACGAGGCGTGGCTCGATCTCGAGGCCGGACGCGTCGATGCGGTGTTCGCCGACAACACGGTCGCGTACGACTGGCTGACGAAGGCCGGCAGGAAGGAGGGCTTCGACTTCGTCGGCAAGCCGATCGCCGATGCGGAGATCTTCGGCGACGGTACGGCGATCGCGGTACGCAAGGGCGACGCGCCGCTGAAGGCGCTGTTCGACAAGGGTATCGCGCAGGTACAGGCGGATGGCACGTTCGCCGCAGCCAACAAGCGCTATTTTCCGTTCAGCATCGCGCCGCAATAGCAGCGCATCGGGACCGCGCAGGCGCCGGACGGCGGCCTGGGCGATCCGGGTCCTACACGGAGCGATATTACGATGGATATCCTGGTGAACTACGGCGCGCAGATCGCGGCTGGCGCACTCGTCACGCTGGAGCTTGCAGTCGCCGCGCTGTGCGTCGGCATGCTGCTCGGCATCGCCGGTGCGTCGGCAAAACTGTCGAGCCTGGCGTGGCTCAGACATGCGACCTATGCGCTGACCAATTTCCTGCGCGGCATTCCCGAGTTCCTGATCCTGCTGATTTGCTACTTCGGGTTGTCGCATTTTCTCAACGCGCAATTCGATGGTGCCTTTGTCCTCAGCCCCTTCGCCGCCGGCGTGATCGCGCTCGCCGTGGTGTTCGGCGCCTACTCGTCGGAGATGTTCCGCGGCGCGTTCATCGCGGTGCCGGTCGGGCAGATCGAGGCAGCGCGCGCGTACGGGATGACCCGCCTGCAGACACTGTGGTACGTGCGCCTGCCGCAGGCATGGCGCATCTGCCTGCCGAGCCTGAACAACATGTGGCAGAACTTGCTGAAGGACACGTCGCTGGTGTCGATCGTCGGGCTCGAGGACATGTTGCGCAAGGCCAATATCGCCGCGCAGTTCACCAAGCAGCCGTTCGTTTTTTACGTGACGGTCGGAATCGTCTATTTCGGCTTTCTCGCCGCATCAAACCCCGTGTTCGCGTGGCTCGAGCGCATCGCGGGCCGCGGTTACGCAAAACGTACCTGACGAGGACCACGTGATGAACGACATTCTTACCCTCATCGTGCAGTCCGGCCCGGACGTCGCGCGCGGCATATGGATCACGCTCGAGCTGCTGGTGCTGTCATGCACGCTTGCGTTCGCGCTCGCGGTGCCGCTGGCTGTCGCGCGCACGTCGGCGTGCCGGTGGCTGTCGACACCGAGCCGCCTGTTCATGTCGGTATTTCGCGGCACGCCGCTGCTGGTGCAGATTTTCGTGCTGTATTACGGGCTCGCGCAGTTCTCGATCGTGCGTGCGTCGCCTCTGTGGCTGCTGGTCGGCGGATCGTTCTCGTGTGCGTTGTGCGCGCTGACGCTCAATCTCGCGGCATACATGGCGGAAGACATCCGGGGCGGGATCGCCGGCGTCCCGGCCGGCGAGAAGGAGGCCGCGCTCGCGTTCGGGATGAGCCGCTTCATGCTCACCTGGTTCGTGATCGTGCCGCGTGCGATCGGCATCGTCGCACCGACGCTCGGCAACGAGATCGTGCTGCAGCTGAAGTCGACTGCGCTTGCCAGCACGATTACCGTGCTCGACCTGACCGGTGTCGCGCGGCGCATCTCCATCGAAACCTATACGACCGACGCGCTGATGGTGGCCGGCATCGTGTACGTCGGCATCACGGCTGTACTTTCGACCGTGCTCAAACGCATCGAAGGTCTGCTGAATCGCCATCTGGGCAGCGTGCGTGACGGGCGCCACATGACGCGACATAACGAACGATCCGAGGACGACATGGGATACAAACTTGAAACGCTGGCTCTCGCTGCGGACCGCGACGTGACCGACGAGAAGTCGGTCGCACCGGCGATTCACTATTCGGCGGTGTTCAAGGCAGCCGGCAGCGAGGAATTCGCGGAGATGTCGAGCGTGCCGCAGCATCCGCGCAACTACACCCGCTATGGCAATCCGGTTCACGAGCGCGTGAAGGCGATCATGGCGGAGCTCGAGGGCACCGAGACCGCGCTCGTCACGGCATCCGGAATGGGCGCGATCGCGACCGCGATCCTCAGTGTCGTGAAGGCCGGCGATCACGTCGTCGGCCAGACGCGTCATTACATGAGCACCACCAAGATGCTCGACGACATGCTGCGCCGGTTCGGCGTCGAGGTGACGTTCGTCGACCAGACCGACGTGGCCGCGTTCGATCGCGCGATCCGGCCGAACACACGGCTGATCGTGCTCGAGTCGCCGGTCAATCCGCTGCTGCTCGTGACCGACATCGCGGCGGTGACTGAAATCGCAAGAGCGCGCGGCATCCTGACGCTCGCGGACAACACGTTCGCGTCGCCGGTCAACCAGCAGCCGCACCGGCTCGGTGTCGACATCGTCGTACATAGCGCGACCAAGTATCTGGGCGGCCATCACGACCTGACGGGCGGCGTGATCTGCACGAGCCGCACGCTCGCCGAGCAGATCTGGCATACGCACATTACGCTCGGCTCGGTGCTGTCCCCGATGGACGCGTGGCTGCTGCTGCGCGGGCTGCGCACGCTGCCGATGCGCGTCGAGCGGATCAATGCGAACGCTCAGGCGCTCGCCGAATTCCTGGAAGCTCACGCGAAGATCGAGCGCGTGTTCTATCCGGGCCTGCGCAGCCATCCTCAGCATGGGCTCGCATGCCGGCAGATGCGCGGTTTCGGCGGCGTGGTCGCGTTCGGCGTGCGGGGAGGCTACGGCGAAGCGCAGCGCTTTGTCGAGGCGCTGCGCTTGCCGCTGAATGCAGGCAATCTCGGCGGCGTCGATTCGCTCGCGATCCATACGGCATCCATGTGGGCGGGCACGATGTCGGCGGAGCAAATGCGTGCAGCCGACATCCCGCTCAATTTCATCCGCTATTCAGTCGGCATCGAGCACATCGATGACCTGAAAAGCGATATTGCGCAAGCATTGGAGCAGATCTGACATGGACCGTCGCGCATGCTCGATCGACGCCCCGCGCGCGTCGCGCCGAACGTTGAATCGATCCGGACACGAGATGCGCGCAATACAACCACGGAGTACGGACTATGCATGACATCACGGTACTGGACGGCGGCATGGGGCGCGAACTGGCGCGGATGGGCGCACCGTTCAGACAGCCGGAATGGTCGGCGCTCGCGCTGATGGAAGCGCCGCATTACGTCAGCCTTGCGCACGACGCATTCGTCGCGGCGGGTGCCGACGTGATCACCGCGAACAGCTACGCGGTCGTGCCGTTCCATATCGGCGAGGAACGGTTCCGTTGCGACGGTGTCGCACTCGCGGCACTAGCCGGGCAACTCGCGCAGCAAGCCGCCGATCGCGCGGGGCGGCCGGTGCGCGTCGCAGGATCGCTTCCGCCGACGGGCGGTTCCTACCGTCCCGACCTGTTCGACGCGGCGCGCGCGGATGCGATCTTGGCGACGCTCGTCGATGGGCTCGATCCATACGTCGACCTTTGGCTGGCCGAGACGCAGAGCCTGACCGACGAAATTTGCGCGGTCCGGCGCGCGCTAGGTGAGAGCCCGAAGCCGCTCTGGGTCTCGTTCACGCTGCGCGACGACGTCGAAGCAGGCGCCACGCCGGTCCTGCGGTCGGGGCAGACGCTCGACGAAGCGATCGACGCCGCCGTGGCCGCGCGCGCGACCGCGCTGCTGTTCAACTGCAGCCAGCCGGAGGCGATGGGTGCGGCGATCGAGACGGCGCAGCGCACGCTCGCGCGAACGGGAACGTCGCTCGCGATCGGCGCCTATGCGAACGCGTTTCCGCCTCAGCGTGCCGATGCGCGTGCAAACGAGGAACTCCACGGTTTGCGCGGTGACATCGATCCGCCAGGCTATGCAAGATGGGCGGAGCAGTGGCTTGCGCTGGGCGCGCAGATCGTCGGCGGGTGTTGCGGAATCGGTCCCGGCCACATCGCGGCATTGCGCGACGCGGTCGACGTACGCGGCGCCCGGCACACCGGGCTCGGCGAATGAAGATCGACGGCCTGGACCAAAAGATAATCGACGCGTTGTGTGCCGATGCGCGGATTCCGCTCGCGGTGCTGGCCGACAGGATCGGCCTGTCAAGGCAGGCGGTCCGGAACCGGATCGACCGGCTTGAGGCGTTGAAGATCATTGCAGGCTATACGGTGCGGCTCGCGTTGCCCGACGATGTCGCACCCGTGCGTGCGGTGATGCTCGTCTACCGCAAGGACCGGATGCGCGGCGCCGACGTGCTTGCCGCACTCGAGCGGATCGCCGAGGTGCGCGACTGCGCGGTCCTCAGTGGCGAGGTCGATTTGTTGGTGCAGATAGAAGCGCCCACGCACGAGCGCATCAGCGACATCTGGGCGACGATTAGTGCAATGGACGGCGTGCAGAATATGACGACCAGTTTTGTGCTCGATTCGATTGTCCACAAGCGTTGACGGCAATTCCCGAAAGCGTCGCGATATCGGCACGAAGAGAGGCCCGTTTTGCACCGAAGACTAGCCCGTGCACGCCTACGCTGCGCTTCAACATCATCGTTTGGATTCAGCGCACCTCGCTGAAATACTTCGCCAGCGCGGCTCACGGACGGTGGATCAGCGTTCGAACCGTGGGATCTGTTTGTCCGCTTTCGCCATTACGTTTGGGTGGGAAACACGCCGATTCAGTACAAATACTATCGAAAGAACGGCGATGGCGGCGTGACGTGGGAAAACCCTCCAGGCAGTCGCAACCGCATGCTGACGACGCCAGCGTCAGGTGCCGTGACGTTGAACGACAAGGTCAACTGGTGATGTCTTGCGAGCGTCGTGGTGCCCGTGCGCCGATACGGGGCAGTCGCTAATTCACTCCTGTCGGAGAATCGCGACTACGACGGTCGCCATGAACTTGAATCGAGAGTTAAATCCAGAATTAATTTCCGACTAAATTTCCGGCTAGAACTTATGGCGGCATTTATTTCCGGGATCGACGCGTCCGGCACAACACCAGAGCTGCCACGAGGCGGCGGTGCAAGTCGCCGGTGAATCAATGTTTGAACGATAAATCCAATTGAAATTTCCGAATCAATTCAATTGTTTGACACAAAATTAGAGGTGTGATTCTATTCGTCAAGCAGATTTTAACCATCCGACATTCAATCCGCTCGCGCAAGGATATCGAAAAGCGACGTCCTTCCGAGCGTCATCCGATTCATACAACAAAAGTCGATTCCGACGAGGAACAAAGAGGCGACACAGGGCCGCTGTTCGGGCATGCCCCGATCCGAACAGCGCGGCCACGGCTCGCCATTTCTCGATGTGCGGCCTGCGCCACAGCTTGAGGGGAAATCGTCGCACACATGGTTTGGAGAACGTATGATTCGCACATCGAAGAAAGTCGTTGCGGTTGCTGTCGGGCTTCTTGCATCGGCTACTGCCTCTGCAGGAGATGCAACTGCACCGATCTTCGTATCAAACGCCATGCTGGACAAGCATGTGATTTATCAGGATTTTGCCTTCTATCAGCCTTACGACGGAACCGTCTACAAGACGCTTGCACGGCAAGCACCGGAACTCCGTAATCTCGGCATCACGGACGTCTGGTTTGCGCCGCCATATCGCGCATTGAACGACGGGCGATTCAGTGAAGGCTACGCAGTGATCGACCGCTACGATCTTGGCGAATTCCCGCAGGGGCGCGGCAACGCCATTGCGACGAAATATGGAACCGGTGCCCAACTTCGTGAGGCGATCGAAAGCATGCACCGGCAGCGCATCAATGCAATAGCCGACATCGTCCCGAACCAGATGTTTTTCTCGCAACGCGAAGTGGCGAGCGTGACGGCAGTCGACATTTTTGGAAATCCGACCAATCCGTCCGCCAGCAATGTGTTGTACCCGGGGTATTCGAAGGGCGGCGGTCTTGGTCAGAAGCAATACGGCGTAATCAAGCAGTGGCAGGCGAAGTATGAAAACGGCACGTCGCCGCAGGCACTCGGCATCGATCGCATCATGGTCGACGGCGCCGGCGCGCCGTACCGCTACTACGGGCCAGGCGATGCGCGAAACCATCTTCCGGCATGGCTCGCGGCGACCGATGCGGCACGCGTTGGTGCGCTCAACACGATCGATACCTACCTGTCGGTCGATGGCAGTTACGCTGCGCAAAGCGCTGCCACGGCCATCCCGGTATATCGACCGTATCTGCTTTACTATGTCGACCCGCGTCGCGACGCGACAGTTCAGCCCTACCTGTCGTACATGCGCGCACATGGCTTCCCGGGCAATAGCGATGACGCCGTGCGCCAGAGCATCATCAACGGCAATGCCGACGCCGTGACGAAGGCGACCAACGACTACCTTGCGCTGCAGCCGGGCTATTCGGCGACATCGGAAGCGGGTGCTGCGGCATTCCGCTTCAACAAGCCAAGTAACGCGAACGTCAACAAGAACGTCCTCCAATATGAATTCCTGCTCGGTTCCGACATCGACAACAGCAACGCCACCGTGCAGACCGAGACGCTGAACTGGCAGCGGTTCCTGCTCGACAAGTATGGTTTTGACGGGTTCCGATTCGATGCAGCCGGCCACTACAACACGGACATCCTGAGGCAGTCGGCGGAATTGATGTCGGGACGCTACGGCCACGACATGAACAATCACTTGAGCGTGATCGAATCGTACGTCGATCCCCAGATCGCCTTCGAGAACAGCAACGGGAACGGCCAGCTGGCCTACGACGGCACTCTTTATTACACGATGTACAACACCCTGGAACAGGCGAACCCGGGGGGGCCGCTCAGCGATATCTTCGCGAAGTCGATCGTCGGGCAGGCCCGCTTCGGTGCCGGCAGGGCCATTCCGAACTGGTCGTTCGTCACGAACCACGACCAGGAGCACAACGTGATCGAGAAGATCCCGGTGCCGCCGACGCAGAAGGCCGGGTACACGCCGGACGCGGCAATTCAGCTCGCACAAATGTCGATCTACGACAACGATCGAAAACAGGCTGTCAAGCAATACGCCCCTTACAACGTGCCCTCCGCCTATGCCGTGCTTCTGACGAACAAGGACACGGTGCCTACCGTCTTCTACGGCGACCTCTATGAGAGCGACAAGGCATACGTGTCGACGAAGACGCCGTATTACGACGCAATCACGCGACTGCTCAAGATCCGCCAGAAATTCGTGGCGGGTGCGCAAGTTGTGACGTATTACAAGACGAACACGTCGCCGTCCGTAGCCGGACAAGATCTGCTCGCAAGTGTGCGCGTCGGGACGGATCGAGGTACAGGCGTCGCAACCGTGATCGGCAACAATCCGGCGACGGATGCAACGATTCGCGTCGACATGGGGCTGCAGCACGCCAACCAGACCTTCACCAACATGTTCGGACAGTGGCCTGAACGCCTCCAGACCGATGGACGCGGCGTGCTCACCGTACATGTCACTGGATCCTCGACACCGCAAGTGCGCGGCTATCTCGGCGTCTGGGTGCCGACTTCCGAGGGGGAGGGTTCGATGATGGGTTACGCAAGCTGATAGACGTGGCTCAATGACGAGCACCGCGGCGCGATCCTTCGATCGCGCCGCGGCGGCTCGAAACCATCGGGGGGCACACTACACGAGCCGGAGCCGGCGGAAACGAGCGAGGGTCTCGCGAAACAGAGGATCGGTTCTGGTCCTTTGCCGATCGCCCCTGTCCCTGACTGAACGCACACGGTTTTACCATTCGCGAATGGATCAACGTTCTGCTCATCGCCGTGCCGCTTTGTTCGCCGGCATGCTTCACCGAGCTGCTGTGCGGCCGCATGATTTCGCCCGAGGGATGGGTGACCCGAGATGACACTCGATTACGATCGCGACCAAGGTGAGGGCACGTGCGGTCGAGCAGTCGCGTCGGCGACGCGGTCGACCCAGCCCCGGTAGAACGCGCGGTACTTGAGCACGAGCTTGTCGTACCTGCTGTATGCGCCGCCGCCGTCAGGCTTCATCCCGTTCCAGATCTTGACGTCGTACCCCGCGGCCTGCCTGGTCTGCAACCCGAACAGCACGTAGTCGGTCGCGCGGCGCAGGGCGCCGCCCACCTTCTTGATCGAGATGAGCATGTGCATGACGTTTTTGCCGTCGCTCACCGGCGTCACGCACTGGAGCAGCTTGTATTTGAAGTCTCCGTCCAGCGCGACGGTCATGACGCACCCGCCGGGGTAGCCATCGAAGTGCAGGTTCATCTGCGACATGTTCAGGCCGAGCGCGCGCGACAGCATGCCGAGGGGCCCGAAGTACCGGTCCACGGTGAAGTCGATCCCGGCACCGAACCACGCGCCCGCCCGGGCCAGCGACTCGACCTCCGGCCACCGGCGCCAATCGTCGAAGAGCTTGAGCTCGAAGGCCGAGATCGGGAGCGCGTGCACGGGGGTCGCGTGCTGCGCGTCGTAGAAGTTCTCGACGATCCGCAAGACCGCCGTCGTCGTCTCGAACGCGAAGTGCAGGTGCATGAAGTCGCCGTTGTCGACGTCGGCCGCGGCGATTTCGGGCAGCGGATGCAGCGGCTGCGGGGAACCGTACCAGACCCACACGTAGCCGTATCGCTCGGCGGTGACCAACGTCGGCTGGCGCGCCCCGCGCGGGACGGGCTCCAGCCGGCTCACCGCCGGGCTGTGGCCGGGGATGTGAACGCACTGGCCCTGCTCGTCGTACCGCCAGTGGTGAAACGGGCACTGGATGCACCCGTCCTTGACCCGCCCGTCAGCCAGGTTCGCGCCGAGGTGCGAGCAGTGGCGGTCCATCACCACGGCCCGCCCCGTCGCGCCGCGCCACGCCACGCACGGACGGCCGAAGAGCGTCAACTCCGTCGGCTTGTCCTTGAGGTCGTCCGAGCGCATCGCGACGTACCAGCTCGCGGCCAGGCGCGTGGTCGCGTCGTACGCCCCCGGGGTATGCTCGTTGGCGACCGCTTGATCCAATTGAACGTCGTTCATCGTTTTTGTGTAGATGTCGGCCGACTACTTCAGTGCCAAGCCGATGCGGGTCGTGATGTACGCCTTGAGCAGCGCGAACATCGGGTTGTAGTCGAAGTACTTTTTCACTTCTGCCGGCGCGCTGGTTTGCGTCCAGTGCATCAGCTTCAGCGCCGGCAGCAGGCTGTACTTCGAGTTGTTGAGCTGCGGTTTGGCCCCGGTGATGCAGTACCCGAAGCCGAACATCGGCCTGGCGAAGTCTCGTTCGTCGATGAGGACGTGAATCCGCGCCGCGGCCTCCTCGGCCCGCTTGCGCCCGGCGCTCACGGCCTCGACCTCGGCTTTGGCGTCGTTGAACAACTGGTAGTACCCCTCCATGTCCGCGCACAGGTATCCGAGGTACGGTGGGTCGTTGTCGAGGTGATCGAGGTCGCCCTCGTCACGCGACGCGCGGAACCTCGCGTGGGCTTGCACGAGCCGGAACTGCCCGAGGATCGTGCCGACCGCCCACAGCCTGTGGAACGCGTCCCACAGGCGGAAATCCGAGAACGCCGTGTAGCAGCAGCTGACGAAGTCGTCGTTGTGGTCCAGAAGCTTCTGCTGCAGGCGCTCGATGTACTCGAAGCGCTCGGGGGAGAAGTCGTCGTCGCGCAGCGCCTTGATGAGCCGCGCCGCGAGTGCGTGGATGGTCACCGCGGTGTTCTCGAGCCCCCGGGAGAAGAGCGGGTCGATGAACCCGTTCGCGTGCAGCATCAGGCAGTAGCGGTCGCCGACGCAGGCGGTCGACGAGAATTGCAGGCGGTCGGTCTTGACCCAGTCGCGCACCGGCACGGCGTCCCGGAACTGCGCGCCGATGCTCGGGAACCGCGCGAGGAACTCGTCGAATTCCTGCTGCGCCGAGATGTCCGTTTTCGGGTAGACACGCGGGTCGAGCTGCAGGCCGACGCTCACCAGGTTGTTGGTCGACCGCGGGTGGTTGTTGAACGGAATCACCCACAGCCAGCCGCCCGCGAACATGTGGTGCAAGGTCCCCTCGTGCCAGCGCCAGCGCTGCCCCTTGACCTTGAAGATGTCGTCGAACGGCTTGACCCCGAGCATGTGCGTGTAGAGGCTGCGCGAGTGCGTCTTGAAGCGACACGGCTCTTCGCGGAGCTTGAACTTGGTCGCGAGCGGCGCGCGGGGGCCTCCACAGTCGATCATGTACCGGCCGGTGAACCGTTCGCCCTGGGCGGTGGTCACCGCGACGCCGTCTTTGTCGGCGTGGTATTCGGTCACGTTCGTCTTCTGGCGGACCGTGCAGCCGTATTTGATGGCGGCTTGCAACAGGTAGGCGTCGACGTCCTGCCGGTAATAATGGCTTTCCGGACCCCACGGCAGCTCGGGAATGACGCACTGCGTGAACTCCTTCGGGTCGTGCTCCTGGCCGGGCTTGTGGAACACGAAGCCGAAGTTGCGCTTGATGCCCGTGCTCGACGCGACGTAACGCTGCGTCGAGTAGAACGACGTGATGCGGTCGAGCTCCGGAATGCCGTAGCGATCGGCGATGATGCGGTTCATGAGAGACGTCTCGGGGATCGACGATTCGCCGATCGTGAACCGCGGGTGCGACGACTCCTCGATGATCAGCACGCGAAACTGTTGATTGGCCAGGATGGCCCCCATCTGGGTGCCGGACATGCCCGAGCCGAGGATGATCACGTCGAAGTGGTTGCTGTCGCGCCCGTTCGCGGGGCTGTTCTGAGTCATGGGGGCACACTCTCCTTGTGAGATGGAACACATCGCCGCACGCGTCCGGCGTCAGGGCTCGTCGAGCGCGGCGCGGAGGCGGGACCGCGCGGCACGCGTGAGCGTGAGCAGATCGACGAGCGCGCTTGGCGCGTACCCCCCGCTGCCGATGGCGGGGCCGCTTTGCCCGGCTTCGTACGCCCGCTCCGCCAATTTGAGGTGAGGTGCCCGGAAGCGCAGCAGGACCTCGAAGACCCGGTCGAGGGCCGCCAGCCCGGCCCCGACGGGCTCGCCCCGCGCGCCGGCCGCTTGCGCCTCGCCGAGCACGCGGTCGACGAGCGCCGGCTCCCCGGCGAACCGGGCGTAGACCGCCCTGTACGCGGGAAGCACGTAGGGCAGGTACGTCTCCTTGAATTCTCGATAAGCTGGGTGGTCCGATCGCGAGCCCCACAGCACGTGCTCCAGCACGAAGAGGGGCATTTCCACGGCCCCGGGGCCGAGGTAGCTCTGGCCCCCGACTCGAATCGGTTCGTAGAAGGGGCGGAGCTCGTTGTAGAAGACCTGTACCGAGATGAAGCGGTAAGCGTAAACGATCGATTCGACCATTTTCTGCAGATAGGCCGCCAGCTCGTCGCACCCTTGCGCGAACGCGGGCGACCGCAGGGGCACGTCGTACAGCTCGACGGTCACTTCGATGGCCGCCTCGAGGGCCGCCATCGAGATGCGCACGCTCTCGAGCAGGTGCCCTTCGTCGCGCAGCCCGGTGTAGCTCCGCTGCGCGTCGGCCGCCGCGGGGTTCCAGACCGTCACGTGCAGGAGCGTCTCGCGCGGCGGCAGGTCGGTCGCGCGCGCCAGGTCGAGCAGCACCGGCTCGAGCCCGGGCACCACGTCCGCGGGTTCGTGTCCGTGCCGCTTGAGCGACCCCAGGAAGAACCCGATGTCCCGCATCGCGGCTGCGGCTTCGACGAAGCCCCAGCCGGAGGGCACGCCGCGCGCCGGGAGGAACTCGCGCAACAGGCCGACGATGCCGGGCACGTCCTTTTTACGGTTCAGGTCAGGCAGTTGCAGAACGAGTGCCCGCGCCCGCAGCGGATCGCAGGCCGCCACCGCGGCGTGCGTGGCCTCGAATGCGCATACCCGGTCCAGGGTGCGCTCCACTACAGGATTTCCGGCGCCGCGAGCGTCGATCCGGGCTGGCTGCGAGACAGCCCCGCGTCGCCGTCACGCAGCGACCGCAGGTAGTCGTAGTTCGTCGGCAGGCTGGTCCGCAGACGCTCGGCCTCGCGCCGGATGCGGGCGAACATCGCCTCGGCCTTGTCGATCGACTCCGGTCGGTGCCGCAAGAGCGGCAGCGACCGGTCGGGCAACATGCCCAAGCCGGCAAAGATGCAGTAGTAGTTTCCGTTCAACCAGAAGTTCCTGAATTCGTAGTCAAACGTTTCGTAGTACGTGGAATCGTCGAACGACGTGGTGGTCAGCGGCAGCCCCGCCTTGTAGCGCTGAACCTTTTCCTTGATGGCGTCCGAGAGCCGCAGGTCGTGCCGGTTCGCGAGCCAGAACGGCGTGTCGTCGCGCGACGTGGTGAAATAGTGCGCCTGGACGAAATCCCGGCAGTCGTCGAACATGTGGACGATCTCGGCGTTGAATGCGTCCGCCAACCGCGGGTCGAACGAGGTGTCGGGGAAGTGCTTCACGAGCTGGTAAAGCGCCGCGTAGATGAAGTAGATTCCCGTCGATTCCAGGGGCTCCAAAAAGCACGACGACAGCCCGATAGCGACGCAGTTGTTGACCCACGCCCGCCCGTTGCGCCCGACCCGGAACTTGATCTGGTTGAGCGGCTGCTTGTCCGAGAGGCCCCAGAGGTTGAGGAAGTCGGCGGTGGCCTGGTCGCGCGACGTGAACTTGCTCGAGAAGACGTAGCCGCTGCCGAACCGGCCCAGCATCGGAATCTTCCAGGTCCACCCCGAATTCATGGCGATCGCGGAGGTGTACGGCTCGACCCCCACGCGCGCGTCGGCGTTGGGCACGGCGCTGGCGACCGCGCTGTCGCACAGCAGGTAGTCGGACATGTCGATGAAGGGCTCCTTCAGGGCCTGGTTGATCAGGAGCCCCCGCATGCCGGAGCAATCGATGAACAGGTCCGCCTCCAGCGTGCGCCCCTCCTTGGTGGACAGGCTGGAGATGTAGCCGCGGTCGTTCAGGCGAACCTCCACGACCTCGTCGACCACCCGTTTCACCCCGCGTTCGACGGCCCAGCGCTTCAGGAAGTCGGCCACCAGGTGGGCGTCGAAGTGCCACGCGTGGGACATCTGGCGGGTGCCGTCGGACAGGCACGGTGCGAGCTTGCCGTCGAGCGCCCCGGGCTGCGGGTAGCACGCGTACTCCATCGGCTGCTGGAAGCCCTGTTCGCGCTTGCGCAGCCAGTAGTGGGTAAGCGGCACGCCGTCGCAGTTCGGCACGTTGCCGAACAAATGGTAGAAGTGATCGTCGCGCGAGCGCTCGGGCGACTTCCTCCAGTTCACGAACTTGATGGCGGCCTTGAACGCACCGTTCACCTGGGGCATCCACTCCCGCTCCGGTATCCCGAGGAAGTCGAAGAACACCTTCTGCAAACTCGGGATGGTCGCCTCGCCCACGCCGATCCGGGGGATCGCCGCAGACTCGATGAGCGTAATGTTCGTGTGCTGCTGGAGCGCACGGACGAGGTACGAGGCGGCCATCCAGCCCGCGGTGCCGCCGCCCACGATGACGATATTCTTGATCGGGTTGCTCATGACACGCTTCTCATAGGATTTGAAACCTGAATGGATAGTGCCGCCTTGTCGAGCTGAACTCGCAACTCGTCCGGTAACGCGTCATAACGTGTCTGGCTCATCACGACAAATGACAGCGGGAAGGCATGGTGAATCGCAGCGAAGTTCGGCAAAATGGAGGACGTCCCTCCACGCAATATCCGGACATCCTTGCGTCCCCAGAGTTTGATCCGAGGCTGTTCTCTTCTCAATTCAAATGGAAGCACAATCGAACAATGCGAGGCGCCCATCGCATCGGCGGCACACCGCGTAATGGATACCGAATCAACAGATTGACTTGCCGATGCGGCTAATCGCCATTAGCGCATCGAGATGCTCGGACAACGTCAGCTTCCCGAGGCTTGCCATACCATGCACGTAACCTCTGCGACACACCATAGCAGTGTTCACGATGGCACAGCTCGCAAAATTTCATATCAATCTCAATTGATCCAGAGAGATACTCAATCCGGAAAATATCGACGCAATATTTTCCGGTAAATTATTTACTTTTTTAAAAATGAAATCCTGTTTTAAATTTTTGATCGTGCGTGGTGACGAATTTATTGTATAAAAATACGAAATGAACGACTGAATTCATATAGAAGAAATGGGGTCGTCGCCATTTCTGAAACAAAGATTTCAACCTTTGCGCATTTCGGTGGTCTTGACCTGCTCCCAGCGTTTATAGGGTGTTATGAACTTTGCCGCTGACAAGATCTAGCGGTTGAGGACGGAAAACGCCAGCGTGCCCGCGAACATCAACAGCACTACCGACGCACCGCGAAGCAGCGTTCCGGTATGGGTGGTCAGAGACCGGCGCGCCGTCAAGGCGCCGCCGATGGTGAGCCACATCGAACCGATCGTCACGGCGAGCGCCGTGAAGACCGCGATCGAGCAGAGATAGAACGGAACCGATACGAAAGCCTGCGGGGGAAAGATCGCAGTGGCGAACAATAACGCCTTCGGGTTCATGGTCGTCGCGACGAACATGTCGCGAAAGCCGATGGCACCCGACTGGATGTCTTCAAAGCGTGGGCTTTTCCACAGCTGCAGGGCGAGATAGCAAATATAGGCCGAGCTCCCCAGCTTCAGCACATCGTAAAGCCACGGCCGTGTGGCCGCGAATGTCGCCAGGAAGAAACCCCACAGTGATATCGCGAAGCCATAGCCCAATGCCTCTGCAACCAGGAGAGGCGACGATTGCCGGAAGCCGACCTTGATCCCTGAGGACAGCAGCAGGGTATTTGTCGGCCCTGGCGTGGCCAGGACCAGCGAAACGTAAAGTGCCATCTTCAACATCACTTGCAATGTCGGCATCTTGCTTCCTTGGTGTCGATGACGATCGCCACGCGTCGGGGCGAACCGTCGTATCAGTTGTCAGTCATTCTGCATTCGGGCAGCTGTAGGCGTTCATGATAAGCGCTAGCGGCGCTCAGTAATCATGCTAACGGCGATCAAGCGAAAATCGCCTGGTTTCAAGGGGTTGGGGGAAATGGTGCATTTGTCACGGCGTTGCCGTTGCGCGACAAATAATGATAGCTTTGCTCACTAACTTTGCCAGCGCGTCAGTCGTGTCCTTTTGACCTGCTCCCCGCGTTTAGTACGGTGACAGTGTAGAGTCCGTTCCCGAGAGCAACGGCAATGAAAAACGATTCACCGAAGAACAAATCATCGGCATCTTGGGGGACTTTGATTTCTATGCAATTTTCCGGTTATATCCACCTCAGCCTGGCGGTACTTTGCATCAAGGCCCAAATTTAATGGTCAAAGTAATCATGGACTTGCTGACTATGCGATACAGTGGGGCCAGCGATCGGCTCCGAGTCTCGTACCACGGCGAACTCGGGACTGTCGAGATGGTCGAGCGGCTCGGCAGCAAGGTCATGGCAGGCAATTTCAATTGAAGGATTGACCTTCTTGTGAGATGCGACGATCGAAGCCGTGAGCAGTCGGCTTACCGATTGATCGCCGATGATGCTGGAATCGGCATGCAGTAGTGTCATCCCGATACTCCCGATTCAATGAAGTTTGGTCACGGCCACAGGAGACGGTAGCCGCCTGGCCGTGGCCGGTGAAGTTCTCATGAAACGCGAGGGCGGTGCTACGGAGATCGGTGCGACTGCTGTAGCGGCCAGCCTTGCCCGGATCATGAGCACTCGATCGCCACGGCGTTTGTCGACTGACTGAGCCTGATCTCGCCCAAGTAGGCGCTGTCGCCCAATTCGCACTCGCGCCAAGCGTTGCCGAGGGCATGTCGGATTTTGACTCGGTAGAGGCCGCTGCCGCTGGCAAGGCCGTCGAACCGGAAATCGCCGAAGCCGTCCGAGACGGTTTCGGCTACCTGCAGATTACCTACATACAAGGCGACGACCGCATCCGTGACACACTCGACCACGTCTCCTGCCTGGACACTGACACTTCCGCCGACGAAGCACGTTTCCCAACGCTCGAGGCCGCTATACCAGACGCGGGGCTTCGTGCCCAGGTTGGGTCGCAATACCTTGAGTCCCTCGCGTCGGGCCTTTTCGGCCATCGCCGTGTCGTCGAGCTTGACCGTCTCGAAGACATCGGTGGGGCACGACTGCTGACAACGCGGGCGGGACCAACCCTGGTCGAGCAAATGAGCATCGAAGATCCAGATCTGCGGCAGTTGCAGCTCTTCGTTCCAGACGATTGCCTTGTAGGGGCAGGCCTTGACGATGTCCTTTCGGCCTCGCGCCTTGTCCGGATCGATGATGACGATGCCGTCGGCACGCTTGCGAACGGCGCTGCCGCCCGCACGCATGCAGGGCGCGTCGTCGCAATGGTTGCACATGACCGGCAGATAAGTGGTCTCGACCATATGCGAAGCGCCCTGTACACGACGCAGGATGCGGACGGGGCTCTCGGCGTTGGCCGCGGCGGGTGCGGCGTAACCGGGGAAGTCGTTGCCGACGTGTTCGTCTCGCGCGGCGATCACGCAGTTCTGGCAGTTCTCGCAACGCCCGACTTTGATAATCAGGTTCCACTTGCTCATTTGAAATTCCTCACGCTGCGCGACCGAGCATGAACGCCTCGGCACCGCGCCATTTCTCGACCTGCACCAGGCAGGAATTCGGGCTCATGCTGCTGGTGCCGGAGGTCTGCGGCCGGTCGGGGGTAAGCATGTTCATGCAACCGCCAATCTCGACTTGCTCGCCGTCGATTTCGATCAGCTGAAATTCAGCGCTCGCCTCGTAGGATTTCACCACTCCGGCATTTACCAGGGGCGAGACATCGGCGGCACAGATCACGGCGCCGCGGTCGTTGTGCACCTTGACGAGATCGCGATGGGCAATGCGTCGAACGGCGGCGTCGGCCGGATTGAGCCTCAGCAGCCAGAACCGGTGCCCCGCGATCAGCGCGCGATGATCGTCGATGCCGTTCACAGCGGAATTCTTGCCGTCACAATGGGTATGAAAGCTGTAGCGGCTGTGAGTGGCGATCAATTGCAGCGGGTAGCGCCGAGCCAGGTCCGAGCGCAAGCCCTCCCAGGAGGGGATATAGCGGTTGAGCGCTGGCCGCTCGGGATTGTCCGCAGTGTGCCGCTTCAGCAACTCGGGCACGAACTCCAGCTTGCCGCTCGGCGTCTGCAGGCCCCGGCCGAACTTTTCCGAGAACTGCGACGGCAGCGGATGAGGTTCCGGCAGGTCCTTCCTCCTGTCTTCCGCATACCAACGCATGTCCACGGGATGGCGCAGCTCAGGCTTTTCGGACGGCACGACGAAGTAGCCCTTGCGGCAGAATTCGCGCCACGAAATGTGATCGGGCAGATCCGACGAGTCGAAGACGCGCTTGACCCAGTCGAGATCGCCGCAGCCTTCGGTGAAAACGCCACCCAGGCCCAACCGAGTCAGGATGGCGGTGAAAATGTCATAGTCGGAGCGGGACTCGCCCAAAGGCTCGATGCACTTGTGCTGCAGCGTCAGCATGCGATGGTTGACCGTGCCATACCCATGGTGGGCGTAGCCGCCCGAATTCGCCCATTCTCCGATGTCCCAACGCTCCAGCGAAGTGCACGCGGGCAGGATGAGGTCGGCGAACTGGGCTTCGCCTTCCATCCAGATCGACTGATTGACGACGAACTCGATGCTCGAGTGCCGGTAGGCCTCCGTCCAGCGTCCGGAATTCGTCACGGTACTGAACGCGGATCCGCCGTAGCGATAGATCATGTGGATCGGCGAATAGCCGGGCATCGGGTAGGTGAACGGTGCAAACTGGGCTTCCTGGGACATGCCGTCCCAGAGATAGCCGGTGGCGTGACCGTTGAGTATCGCATCGGGCATCTGCTGTCGCGGCACCATCTGCTTGACGGGGTTCATGGTCAGGATGTGCGGCATGCGCTGGTAGTTGTCCACCGCATTCGCGGTCCAAGCCAGGTCGCCTGAAATGCCGCCGTCCGCGTAGCCGGGGAAGTAGAACTGGAGATCGTGCGGGGCGCCGATTTCGAGGCAGCCGAAATTCACTCCCGGCTTGCCCCAGCCCTGCATGGACATCATCATGATCATGCAGCGCGCCCATTGCGCCCCGGTCGCCCCGCGGCCCGCACCGCCGAATCCCGCACCGGTCATCCCGACAGCGAGATGAACCTTCTTCTTTCCCCATAGGCGCGCAAGTGCGCGGGCGTCCTTGGCCGGCACGCCGGTCTCGCTCTCCTGCCACTCGGGAGTCTTGGCGGTACCGTCGGTTTCGCCCAGCAGGTAGGCTTTCCAATCGTCGAAACCGGTCGTGCGCGTCGCGACGTAATCCTTGTCGTACAGGCCCTCGACGGTCCAGACGTACATGATGGCGGTAGCCAGGGCGGCATCGGTTTGCGGCCGGACCGGGATCCAGCGGCCGCCCAGCAGCTGTGCGGTCGGATTGCAGTGCGGGTCGATATGAACGAACTCGATGCCGAGTTCCTTGGCCCACAGGCGGCGTGGCGTTCCCTCGAATCCTGCGTAGGCCCCGTTGGTACTTTCGGGGTCGCAGGACCAGAAGACGATCATTTCGGCTTCCTTCAGACCATCCTCGAGGCCGCCGTAGCCGGAGGGCACGCCGACGCGCATCGAGTTGCCGAAATGATGCATGGCGCCCCAGTACCAGCCTTCCCAGCTGTCCGGATTCGCGGCGACCCGGGTGAAGCCGATCAGGTTGGCGAATCGCGTCAGCGCGCTGAGGTAGTAGCCGACGTTGCCCCACTGGTGGTGGGACGACATCGGGAAAGTGATGGAGCCGGGGCCGTGAACACGCTTCTGCCGGTTGATCTCCTTGGCGACGATGTCCAGGGCTTCGTCCCAGCTGATACGTACGTAGCCGGACTTGCCGCGGTTCTGGGGATTGCGCTCGCCGTCGGGGTCGAAGTCGACCCGTTTCATCGGGTGAAGGATGCGCTTGTCCGAGTAGACCAGCGACTTGAGGGTCAACGCGTGAGGCGCGACCAATCCACGCCGTGGCGGGCTGAAGCGGCGCCCACGTGCCTCGATCACCCAACTTTTCGCATCCGTATCGTCCAGCTCGATGGGGGTCACGCGGACGATGCGGCCATCCTTGACGTAGACGAACAACGGCCCGCCATTGGTACAGGTGGTGTAGCGTCGGGTGCCGTCGCGCATGGGCGTGCCCATCGGCAGGCCGACGGTGCACATCATGCTCAGGGTTTGCATGAGCCAGACCAGCAGTTCGTCCTCGCCCTCGGTGACCACCTTGAAGTTCTTGGCAGCGTGGACGATTTCGCCCTGGTCCGGGTTGGGCGAAAGGAACTTCAGCGCGGTGGCGACATCCTTGAAGGCCATGCGCACGTCGGGCCGCGGATGCTTGCCGGCGCGCGACCGAATGCGGCCATTCCTGAACTCGATGGCGCGACCGATGCTTTGATCCGTGAGCCCGATCCACGCGACGAGATTGCGCTCCTTGAGGCGATCGCGATAGGCGGGGAAGCGGCGCGCCGTCAGGTCCAGAACCTTGGGCAAGGCAAAAAGAATGGTCTTGAGAGCCTGTCGTTTCATCGTTCGATCCAGAGTGTTGCTTCTATGCGGGGGCACTGGCATCCGGGCGCACCCGCTAGAACGTATAAGCGACGTTCAGGAAAACGTTGACGGGATTGAGTCGGAGCGTCGATGTGGAAACGATCTGCGTCCCGGTCGCGGTCCGTCCGTATAACGTGAGGTGAGTCTTCACCGGCATGTAGCCGACGGAAGTACCGACAGACCAATGTTTGGTCATCGCGTAACTCGCCCCGAGCTCGAACACCGGGTTCCACGATGCGCTGAGTGTCGCGCGCACCGAGCCGCCCGGCCCAAAGCTGTCGGAGACGAACTGGAGATTGGTCGCCCGAACCTGAGTGAACCACGTGTAGTTCACGCCAAGCCCCGCGTATGGACGGAATTTCGATGTGGCCGAAAACAGGTGATATCGAAGTTCGATGGCCGGCGGCATCGGCCTTGTCGTGCCGAGGGTTCCATACTTCTGCAACGTCCCGTCACCGACCAGATTGACTGTCAGTGGCAGTCCAAACAGCATGGCGACACCAACGTTGTCGGTGACGTAGTACTCGGTGGTGATGCCCATCGTATCCGTCGAACTGGCATGCGCCCCGGTACCGGCCAGTTGCTGATTCACCGTCACGCCACCGACACTTTGCACGGTCAGCGGCGTTGCGTCGCCCTGTGGCGATATGTGCAGCCATCCCACCGATGTGGTGATGCTTCCTGCCGTCTGTGCATCTGCATTGTCGGCAAGTGCAGCCGAGCAGATACAAACCGCCATGCCTGCGAAACGCATCGTTCGCGTGAAATTCATCTTTGTCTCCTCTGTCTCGATCCGATTAACGAATAAAAATTAATTTGGATACCTTATTGAGCATGACGAGCCGCTTTCTGGGTTTGTGTTATCCCGGCTAGTCGCGCTCGTCCGTCACTGCAGATTCGTCGCTGTCGGTCCGGTCGATCGTATCGGCCTCGCGGCGATCGAAATCGAGAACGCAAACGGAAATCGCCCCAGCACGAAGCGCGCCGCAGTCTCGAGCCCGGGATCGCTCAGCTCGACCAGGACCGACATGCCGCCCGAATCATTGGTCGCGACGTCGATCGATGCGCCGGGGGCTCCGCCCTGGTCCAATGCCGCGCGGAGCGCGTAACCCGTCTCGCGGCGCTTGAGTTCCGGTTTGAATATCTTGCCGACGCCCGTGAGCGGGATTGCTTCGACGATTCGGACGTGCTTGGGCAGCGCGGCGCGTTCGGCGATCTCCTGCTGCATGAATACTTCCAGATCGTGTTCGGTAGCGGTCATACCCGGCTTGAGCTGGACATACGCGACCGGTAACTCACCGGCATATGCATCGGGGCGCCCGATTGCCGCGGCGATCCGGACCGCCGGGTGTCGATGCAGCGGTTCCTCGATCGTCGCCGGGTCGATATTGTGTCCGCCGCGGATGATCAGATCCTTCTTGCGGCCGGTCAGCCAAAAGTAACCGTCGACGTCGCAACGACCGAGATCGCCGGTGTTGAGCCAGCGCTTGCCGTCGCCGAGATCGAGCCACAGGGCCTTGTTCTGGTCGGCACGCGTGTAGCCGGTGAAAACGTTCGGCCCGGAGATGGCGAGCAGCCCCTCCTCGTTGGCCGCGCAATCGCGCAGATACCGTCCCGCATCGTCCACGACGACTGCCTTCATCTCCTGGAAGGGGATGCGAAGCCCGATCGATCCGAGCCGGCGCTCGCCGGTCGTCGGGTTGACGCTGCTCACGCACGTTCCTTCGGTCAGGCCGTAGCCTTCGAGAATCCGGATGCCCGTTTTTTCCTGGAAGGCCCTGAAGACGCCGACCGGCATCGGCGCGGCACCGCACAAGCCGTATTCGAGCGAGTCGATAACATGACCGTCGGCAGGAATGTCGAGCAGCGAAGCATAAAGTGTCGGCACGCCACTGAAGAAATTGATGTGATGATGTTCGACGATTTCCCAGAAACGTTTGACGACGCCGTCGCCCCGGTAACCCTGCGGTGTGCCGAGCACGACATGGGCGCCGCGCGAGAACGGCAGAAGGCCGGTCACCATCGCAGCATTGACGTGAAAGAGCGGCAAGCCGCAAAACGTCGTTTTGCCGGGGCCGATACTGTCGCCGAAGAACCGCGCGGCGCTCCATGCGTTCGCCACTTCGTTGCCGTGGCTGCGCATCGCGATTTTCGGCAGCCCGGTGGTTCCACCGGTACAGAAGTAAGAGGACATGTCGCCAGGTTGAATGCGGCGCGCATTGTCGAGCGCCGTACCGGATTCCCGCGCGATTGCCGTACCGAAGTCGTGAATCTGGATGTGCGCAGGCACGGCGCTGCGCAAACCGCCATCGCCGTATTGCTGCGCACACGCGTCATGCTGGAGCTTTTGTATCGTCGACTGCGCCGTGCCCCGCACGCGATCGGCCAAATTGACAAGCACGAGATGCCGCAGCGGCTCGACCTCGTGAAGGATATCCGCGACTTTTTGCCAGAGATCGATCCCGGGAAATGGCGTGAGCGTTACGAGCACGCTGGCACCGGCCGCTTTGAGCAGATTGGCAATCGCTTCGCGCTCAAGCAGTGGATTGATCGCGCATACGATGCCGGTCGCCTGTCCGCCCCAGATCACGAAATGCGTTTCGGGCAGATTGGGCAACAAATAAGCGATCACCGACTGCGAATTCACGCCGAGGCGCGCGAACATGTTGGCCGTGCGCGTGATGTCACGGACCAGTTCGCGATAGGTCCAGCACTCCGCGTCGCGGTGCGCGTCGGCGGTCATGAAAAAGGAGAGGGCAGGGGCGGACGGATCGATGGCCGCACCGGCGCAGATCATCTCGTACGTGCTGGCCGGAAGGTCGGGCGGAAGGCCCTGCGCTTCGATCGCCAGTACGTCGTCCCGGGTCGCGATGCCGTTCATGCTGCTTCGTCCACGATTTCGTTACGTTGCACGCCCAGATCGATCGTCCCGTCGCGGCTCGCGATCCGGGCTTCGACGATATCTCCGGCCTTCAGATACTGCGCGCGTCCCGCCTGCACCTTCATGAACATCTTCCATTTGACGGATTCGGGAAAAAGCGCAACGGCTCGCTGCTTGAGCGGCGACGGGATGCTGAGTGCGCAGCCGGCCGGCGTGCCGGTCGCGAGCAGGTCGCCGGCGCGAAGGTCGTGCACGCCCGACAGCTCGGTCAGTGTTTCCGCCGGACCGTAGACGAGGTTCGATGTCGAGTCCTGCTGACGCACCGCGCCGTTGACGGTCAACGTCAGGTCGAGCGCCTTCAGCTTCGGGAAGTCACGCCGCTCGAGCAGGCACAGATACGGGCCGACCGGGCCAAAGGTCCGGAAGCTCTTGCCCTTGTAGAACTGCATCTGCGGGATCTGGACATCGCGCGCGGAATAGTCGTTGACGATCACGGTGCCGGCGACATACTCGTGCAGGTTCGCGTCCGTGATCTGCCGGTGAGACGTGATGTCGCGTTTGAGGATGAGGCCGAGCTCGATTTCGTAGTCGAGAAACCGGACGTGCCGCGGTTTCACGACCCGTGAGTCGGCAGCGACGATGCAACTCGTCGCCTTCGTGAAGATCAAGTTGAACTTTTTCGCGTCCGGATCCATGCCAGATTCGATCATGTGCCGACGATAGTTCGCGCCCTGGCAAACGAATTGCTGGTTGGCTGTCACCGGTGGCAGCCACTCCACGTCCGACTCCGGAATCGTCGATCCGTCGAGCGTGATGAGTCGCTCAACCGGATTCGCCGCGAGAAAGCTCGCGGTTGTTTCGAAGTCGCCGGGAATCGGCGTGACGGCGCCGTTGGCGACCACACCCCATTGGGCGCGGCCGTTATGCCGGAAGTGCAGGACATGCAGTGACATGACTGGGTCTCTCGTGAGTCGAACAGGCGGAGGGGGATCAGGCGAACAGCTTCGCCAGGGTCAGCAGCTTGCTGATCGTCAGATCGGGACTGCGGCGCAGGTTGCGAAACAGCGCCGCGAGGCTCGACGGCGTGAACCGGGGCTTCGTGAAGCTGCGCGGCATCGTTGGGCCCCACTGCGCCATCGCTTCGCGGCTGACTGCATGCACGCCCGTCGGCTCGTCGGCCGTGAACAGGTCGCCATCGCAATAGTGTTCGTGCTTGTCGCCCCATGGGTCTTGCCAATAGTCGAAGATCTGGCTGCCGAGAATGTGCCGGCCGATGCCCCACCCGTGCGCCCACCCGTTGTCGCGGAGCACGCGCTGGCCCATGCCGACGGCATCGGCGTCGACCAGTTCGTATGCGCTGTGGCTATAAGTCGGCACGAACCCTTGAGCGAGCGCGAGCGTATGGTGATCGGCCGGCCTGTCGCCGAGATCGAGCCGCATGAATGCAACCGCAGGGGAGCCGTCCGGCAGCACCTGGACATCGCTGGGGATGAACCCGAAATGCTGCGTGTACCACGCGCAGGTTTCCTGGTAGTCGGCGAGTTCGAGCACGACGTGCCCGAGCCGAATGATCTCGGGCGCGTGCGCCGGCGGCCGCTGCGTCTCGTTGATCCGCACGGGCGTGTCGACCGAGTTGAACGGGAGCGGAGCACGATGCGGCAACGTTTCGGCCCGTGTCTGGCCTGCAATCGCATCGACCCGAAAACCCGACGGATCGGCGAGCCGCACCCGATGGCCGCCGCCTGGCCAATTCGACGCCTCGATCTCCGACGCGCCAGGGACTTTGGCGAGCGCCTCCAGATCGGCACGACTGTCGACCCGCAATCCGAAGCCTACGAAGCGTGCCTTCGGCGCGTGGCGAACGACATAACAGAAGTGTGCGGTGCCCGTTCCGCGCAGCAGCAATTGCGTGTCATCCCGCATCACCGTTCGGAGACCGAAGTCGTTGAGGAAGTGCTCCGCCTCGTCGAGATCGGGACGATCGAAGATCAGATAGGCGAGCGCCGATGCCTTCGTTGTGGGATGAGGGTGGCGAGCCGGTTGTGTGGTGGTCAGTTTCATGGCGGATGACAGTCAGGCGGATCGAATGGTGCTCGCGAAGGCACACGCCGTCGCACCGAGGGGCTTGCCGCGCAACGGCAGGCGTGCGATCGAACCGCCGCACGACATACCTGGCCGGCCCGCGAATATTGCGAAGTCGATCGTCGATTTCGCATGGAGGCGGCGCTCCCCGTCGCAGGTGCCGGGAGTCCGCAGCGCTTCGTCGCCGAGTGCGATCGCGCGTGGGGCGGCGCGTATCTCGGCAGCCTTGTCGACGATCAAGACGTCGACTTCGTGACGGGCCCGCCGATTGGCCATTGTGGTGCCGATTGACCCGAATCCTGCGATCGGTGCGTCGAGCGCGAAAGGCAGCGCGCGCTCCGTTGAGGAGCGCGAGTTGTCGTTAATGGACGCGCGGGCGCCCGTGTGCAGTTGTGTCTCCACCGTATCTCCATTCGTCGTTCGATCGGTTCTTGAGGGTTTGCCAGCCACCTTGTGTGATATTAAAGTCATAGATGATAATTTTGTCAATGTAGACGTTTGAATCTATACTTGGGCACGAACAAGCATCGGAAACGTCATGACGAATACACCGAGTCGCCGGGCACCCAAGCGCTCCGCTCCGGAAGCATCCAGTCCAGCGGTCGCCGAAGAGCGTGAGCCGCGCGGTGCGCGCCGCAAGCGTGAGACCCGTGCCCGCCTGCTGGACGCCGCGCTCAGACTGATGGCGCAAAAGGGCATGGAAGGCGTCGCCATCAACGAGATCACCGAGGCCGCTGACGTTGGCTTCGGCTCGTTCTACAACCACTTCGAATCGAAGGAGGCGATCTACGCGACCCTTGTGGAATCGGTATTCGAGGAGTTCGCGGATTCGCTCGATCGCCTGGCCAGCGGCTTGTCCGACCCGGCGGAAATCATTTCCGTCTCGGTGCGACATACGTTGATGCGCGCGCGGCGCGAGCCGGTGTGGGGACACTTCCTGATACGCGAGGGCTTTTCGGCGCGCGTCCTGACGCTTGGCCTGGGTCAACGCCTGCTGCGGGACATGGAGCGCGGTATCGCGGAGAAGCGCTTCGTGGTCGCCGACCCATTCGTCGGCTTCCTTTCAGTCGGCGGTACGGTGCTGACCGCAATTGCCGCCGAACTCAACTTCGTCGCTCCGGGCGCACCGGCAGCCGGTGTTCTCAAGGAACTCGGCTTCAGCGGAGAGCATTTTCCGGAACGCACGGCGGCGACGCTGCTGCATACGCTGGGGCTCAAGCGCGCGGAAGCCGAGAAGATCGCAAGCCGGCCGCTGCCCGTCGTGGATGCGGCCGAGACAGCACAGTGACGCAACGGGGTGACACAGGCGGCGGCGAGGTCACCTCGAGTGCTCGTGCGGTACCCATCGGTTGACCGGGTCGATTAGCCGGTCGGGCACGGTCCAGCCGGCGCGTGTCGAAGACGGACGGCAGGGCATGCGCATCGCGGCGTACTACGTCGGCTCGTCGCGCCGTGCGCCAGTACGTAACAGCACGACGCCGAGCACCGCCGCTAGTTCGGCCGACGATGACATGCGGTCAGAGGGGGGCGCCGCGCCGCTTGCCGCGTTCGGTGGCGCGACCGGTTCGGCGTGCATGCTGTCCATGATCTGCCGGAATCCGGCATCGCGCAGCGCGTACAGATACACCTCGACCCACAGCGGGAAACATTCCCAGCCGGCGGCGATGTCCGCGGCGTCGGTGACGGTGCAGTAACCGTCGCCCTCCGGCGCCGCCAACCGAAGCCTCTTGATCATTCGATCATGGTCACGGCGAAGGATCTCGATCAACGGTTCACGCTTGTGTTCGAAGTGTGCATAGAACGCGCCGCGCGTGTAGCCGGCGCCCTCTGCGATATGTTCGACACTCGTATCGGCAAAGCCTTTCGCGATGAATAGTGCGCGAGCAGTGGCGATGAGCCGTTCGCGGGTGTCGAGCCTGCGTTGCTCGCGAGTGAGGCGCGTGCGCTTCATCCTGTGTGGTCCATGTTGGCGGAAATGATTGAAGGGGTGCAACAAGGGGCGCAACACCGCATCCCGCGAAACGTCGGATCGACACAGGAAAAGAACGCTGCGTCGGTCCGCTGTTCATCAGAACACTCTCTTATAACGATGTGACTTGATCGTGCGAGAGCACCGGACCGCACAGCCGCTACCGAAACAAAGTCAATCGCCCGATTCGACTCGCCGCGTCGTAGGGGCCAATTCAATCGACCAGTTGGTCCGGCGCACCGCAATCGATGGCGGGTAGCGCGCTTCGACGATCGAGTGTTCACATGCGGCATCCGGCAGGCGGCGCAACGTGCGAGACTTCCGCACGGATTCCCGCGGCGATCCCAAGCGCGAGCGCATCGAGCGCGCGGCGATACGCATCGACGAGTGCATCGTAGCCCGCCGACGTATCGGCCCGAACGATGCTGCGGCACGTCAGCGCCGGCAGTCCGGCCCCGGAACTCACGCTCCAGGCCGCGTCGAGCAGCACGTGCGACGCCGGCCACGACTCGACATGCTGCATGTCCACGGCGATCCGGTAGACAGGCGTGCCGTCCGGGTGGGCGACGCGGTGAACATCGATCGTGCCGAGCACGGACGCGACGCGAGTCGACAGTCCGTCGCGCATCTCGTCGCCGAGCGGCGCGGCCCAGCGCTCCTGCTCCAGGATGTCGGCGCGCTGGGGGGCGCGCTGCACGACGAGCCGGTTGCCGTCCGCCGGCGCCGCGACGTGCACGGCCTGAATGTCGATCAGCCACGCGGGATGCGCGGCGGTGGTCTCGGCACTCGCATCGTCTGCCACCGCGAGGGTATGGAAATGCACCGGCGGCGAACCGCACGCGCTCAGCACCGCGAGTGCGATGCACGTCGCGATGCGCGCCGACGTGCGAAGCCGACCAAACGCACGCGCTTTCATTGATGGTCCCCCTTGTTACCGAACAGCAGCGACTCGGGATGACGTTCCAGATAGTCCGCGAGCGCGTTCAACGACTGCAGCGTATGCGTGAGCGACTGCATCGCCTCATGCACGTCCGACTGCATTGGCGAATCCTGCCGCAACGTCGACTCCGCCGCGTTGAATGTGCGTTGCGCGGCGGCCAGCGTGTCGCGTGCCTGCGGCACGACCTGCTCGTCGAGGTGGCCGAACAACTGGTTCGCATGCGCCAGCGCGCCGTTCAGATTGTTGCCGATCCGGTCGAACGGAACCTGATCGAGCTTGCGCGCGATGTCGGCGATCTGTACTTGCAGTTCGTCGAGCGTATTGGGCACGGTCGGTAGCTCAACCGGCGTGCGGCGCGCGTCGACGCTCGCGCGCGGCGCCTTCGGGAACATGTCGAGCGCTACGTAGAGCTGACCGGTCAGCAGGCTGCCCGTGCGCAACTGCCCGCGCAGCCCCTGGACCACCAGGTGCTCGATCAGTTCGTGACCGCCGGCCGTATCGGGCGCGGGCAGCGCCGTATCGCTGTGCCGGCTCAGTCGCGACGGATACAGCGCCATCGTGACCTTCATGCTGAAGTTGCGCGAGTGTTCGTTGTACTCGATGCCGATGTTCGTGACCTGACCGAGCACGATGCCGCGCAGATCGACCGGCGCGCCGACCGACAGCCCGCGCAGCGACTGGTCGAAGCGCATGACGACCATCAGCGGCGTGCCATCTGGGTCGCGCATCGCGTCGGCTTCGTCGGGGGCGAGCCGGAACGGCGCATTGTCGGCGGCCTGCGGCGCGTCCGGTTGTCCGGGCGGCGACTGAAACGCGAGACCGCCGACGATCACGGTAGCCAGCGACTGCGTGTTGAGTTTCAGGCCGCTCGAATCGAGCCGCAGATCCACGCCGCTTGCGTGCCACCAGCGCGTATTGACGCTGACGAATTTGTCGTAGGGCGCCCTCACGAATGCCTGCACATCGACGCCGGTACCGTCCTTGTCGAGCGAGAAGCCGACCACCTGACCGACCTGCAGATGCCGATAGAACACCGGTGAGCCGATGTCGATCGAGCCGAGCGAGTCGCCGTGCAGCAGGTAGCGTCGGCCCTGCTGGTCCGCGGTGACGGCAGGCGGCGTCTCGAGGCCGGTGAAATCTGTCTGCTTCTGCGGTGAGTGGCCGAGATCCGCGCCGATGAATGCGCCGGAGAGCAGCGTGCCGAGACCGGAAATGCCGGTGGCGCCCACGCGCGGTCGGACGACCCAGAAGCGCGTGTCGCGGTTCGCGAAGCGTGCGGCGTCGCGCGTCAGTTGAATGCTGACGATCACACGCTTGAAGTCGGGAGTGAGCGTAATGGTCTGGACCGAGCCGATATCGACGTCCTTATAGCGGACCTTGGTCTTGCCGGCTTCGAGGCCTTCGGCGTTGGCGAACGTGACCGCGATCGTCGGACCGTTGGCGGCGACGGTCCGGATCACGAGCGACAGCCCGATCAGTGCGCACAGGAGCGGCACGATCCAGACGAGAGACGGAATCCAGCGGCTGCGCGGCCGGATCTCAGGTGGAGGAAAATCAAACGGAGACATCGTTTTGGAATTCGCGAGAAAGTGGGCGGAGCCGGTTCAGGGTTGGTGATTGGCGGCGGCCGGGCGCGGCGCACCGTCCCAGATGAGCCGCGGATCGAACTGCATCGACGCGCACATGGTCAGCACGACCACGGCGCCGAACGCGAGCGCGCCGGGGCCTGGTGTGATGTCGGCGAACGAGCCGAAATGCACGAGTGCGATCGTCAGCGCGACGACGAATACGTCGAGCATCGACCAGCGGCCTACGCGCTCGACCAGCCGGTGCAGCCGGGCTCGTTCGAGCGGCCGCCATTGCACGCCGCGATGGGCGGCGATCGCCTGAAATGCGAGGATCGCGAGCTTGAGCATCGGCACGAGCACACTCGCGATGAACACGATAGCGGCGAGCAGCCAGTCGCCGGACGTCCAGAAGTACGCGACGCCGCCGAGGATCGTGTCGTCCTCGGCTCGGCCGAGCGAGGTCGCGTGCATGACCGGCAACAGGTTCGCCGGGATATAAAGCAGGGCGGCGGCGGCGACGAGCGCGCCGGTGCGGGCGGCGCTGCGCGGGCGGCGTGCGTGCAGCGGCGAACCGCAGCGCGTGCAGCGCTGGCCGCACGCGTGGGCCGGCTGCACGCGTGCGCAGTGGTGACAGGCGATCAATCCCGCGGTGCGGGCCGTCATGCCCGCCGACCCACTGCTTTCGGTTGTCCGGGGCAACGCATGTCGCGTCATGTCGGGGCGGGGCGGTTTCGTATGGTCGGCGTCGCCCGGCTGCAGAGCGGCGAGTTCGTCGTGCGCTTCCCACAGTCGGGCCGGTTCGACCGTCGACAGCAGGCAGAGCATCACGGTAAGCCCGGCGAACGCGAATAGCGCAGGCCCGGCGAGCACGTGTGCGAGGCTCGTCAGTTTGACGATCGTGATGAGCACGCCGAGCATCAGCACCTCGACCATGCTCCACGGCCGCAATCGGTGAATGCCGCGCAGCACCGACGCGAAGTGGCGCGGTACGCGGCCCGCACGCAACGGCACGAGCAGGTACAGCCATGCGGCCAGCTCGAGTATCGGAAACAGCATCGTCGTGCAGAACACGAGCGCAGCCACCAACGGCTGATCGTTCGACCATAGCGCGCGAACCGCGTCGCCGAGCGTCGCGCGCGACGCAATGCCGGCGGCATCGAGCGCGACGATCGGGAAGGCTTGCGCGATGCAACACGTCGCCAGCGCGGCAACCGTCAATGCGCACATCCGGTCGAGGGATTGGCGGCCGTGCGCCGCACCGCTCACGCGCGCGCGGCATCTCGGGCAGTGTGCCGTCAGCGCGCGCAGGCGCGGCGGACGCTGAAGCAGCAGGTCGCATTCGTGGCAGGCGACCAGGTTGTCGGATTTCATCGGGAATCAATCATGCGGGTAACGAAGGCCGGCACCGCGCGATGCACGGTACGCCGGGCATCGCGCGTCGAGATTGCGGACCAGCGCGGCCCGAAGGCGCGCGGCCGGTCCGTCGACTCACGCAGCGGCTACTGCCGGGCCGCGACCGTCGTGCCGGTGTCGGGCGGCAGTTCGCCCATCGCCTGCAGCAGCGCCGCCGTATCGGTCATCCGGCGGCTCGCGGCACGCACCGCGTCGAGTTCCGCGTTCAGATAGGTCTGCTCGCTCGACCGTTGCGCGGACATCGGAACGGCACCCAACGTGCGGCGTTGCGCCGTTTCGTCGAACGCTTCGCTTGCCGCGCGCGCCGCGAGTTCGTTCGCGGCCAGCGCTTGCGCGTCGTTGTCCAGCGCGGCGAGCGAATCGGCGACGTCGCCGAATGCGGACAGCACCGCCGCCTTGTACTGCAGCACTGCGGCGTCGTATGCATCGCGCGACGCCCGCCGGTGAGCCAGCAGCGCACCGCCGTGGAAGATCGGCTGCGACAGCCCGGCGCCGACGGCCCACAGCCCGCCCGCGCCCGACAACAGCGCCGGCCAGCTGAAGCCGCCGCGCCCCATCGTCGCGGTGAGCGACAGGCTCGGGAACAGCTGGGCGGTCGCCTCGCCGACGTCCGCCGATGCCGCCTTCACGGCTGCCGCGGCCGCGCGGATGTCCGGGCGTGCCTTCAGCAGGTCGGACGGCACCGCCACGGGCACATGTTCCGGCAGCGACAGGCCGGTGAAAGACGGGACCGGCGGCGGTGCGTCGGGCGTGCGGCCCAGCAGGATCGCCAGCGCGTGAACCGCGCTCGCACGTTGTTGGCGCAGCGGCGGCAGCGTCGCGGCAAGCGACGCCGCACCCTGCGTCGACGCCAGCGCTTGCACGTGTGACACCGCGCCGAGCGCGTAACGCTGCTGGTCTTCGAGTGCGGATGCCTCGGCGACGGCGACCAGGCGCTCCGTCAGCAGGATCTGGCGGTCGAGCGCCGCGGCGCGGATGGCAGTGCCGACGATGTTGGCCGCCAGCGCACGCCTTGCCGCTTCGAGTTCGCAACCGCGCACGTCGACGCGCGCGGCGCTCGCCTCGTTCGCATATCGCGTGGCGCCGAACAGGTCGAAGGTGTAATGCGCCTGCAGTTGTCCGACGAAGACGTTGTAGCGCAGGCTTTGCGCGCCTGCGCCTGAGATGTCCGGCGTGCGCGTGCGGGCCACCTGCGCGTTCGCGTCGATCGACGGCAGCGTCGACGCGCCGATCTGCGCGCGCAGTTCCTCCTGCGCGGCGGCGAGCGTCTTTTCCGTCGCGGCCAGCGTCGGGTTCGCGCGCAGGCCTTCATCGACCAGCGCGTCGAGCGCGCTGGAGCGATACAGGCGCCACCATTGGGGGACAGGCACGGCGCCGACGTCGAATTGCTGCGCGACGCCCGCCGCCTCGGCGGTGCGCGATGCCTGAGGCGTCGCGCCGTAGTACGCCGGCGACGGCATCGCGGGCGGCGTACTGCTCGGGGCCATCGCACAGCCGCCCAGGCCAAGCGCCGCGCTGGCGGCCAGCATCGATGTGATACGAGAGGGTTTCATCAGCATGTCTCCGAGGACGCGACGTCCAATGCGCGCGACTCGCGTTCGTCGGCGCGCACCTTGAAGCAGGTCGCGTAGAGCGCCGGCAGGAAGAAGATGGTCAGCACGGTCGCGATCGTGATGCCGCCCATCAGCGCGGTGGCCATCGGGCCGAAGAAGCCGGAACGCAACAGCGGAATCAGTGCGAGTACCGCGGCGGCGGCCGTCAGCATGATCGGCCGGAAGCGGCGCACCGTTGCGCCTACGATCGCGGTGAAGCGTGGCTGCCCGGCCGCGATGTCCTGGTCGATCTGATCGACCAGGATCACGGAATTGCGCATGATGATCCCGAACATCGCGATCACGCCGAGCAGCGCGACGAAGCCGAACGGCTTGCCGAACAGCAGCAGTGCTGCGACGACGCCGATCAGGCCGAGCGGTGCCGTCAGCACGACGATGAAGGTGCGCGAGAAGCGCTTCAGCTGGATCATCAGCAGCGTCAGCACCGCGATGATCATGAGCGGCATCTGCGCATTGATCGACGTCTGGCCCTTCACGCTTTCCTCGGCCGCGCCGCCGATCTCGATCCGGTAACCGGTCGGCAAAGTGGCGCGTAGCTTCGACAGCGCGGCGTCGATGTCGCGCGTCACGCCGATGCTCGGCGCTTCGCCGCGCACGTCGGCCTGCACGGTGACCGTCGGCTGGCGGTCGCGCTCCCAGATCACGCCATATTCGAGCGTGTCGCGCACATGGCCGATCGTGCCGAGCGGCACCGGACCGTGCGGCGTCGGGATCGCCAGGCCGGCGAGTTTCGACGGGTCGATGCGTTCGCTCTTCGGCGCCCGCAGGTCGACGTCGATCAGCTTGTCGCGCTCGCGATATTGCGTGACCGTATAGCCGGACAGCGTCATCGCAAGGAAACCCGATACGTCTTCCGACGTCACGCCGAGCTGGCGTGCCTTGAGCTGGTCGATCTCGAACGAGACCGACCGCTCGGCCGGCTCGTCCCAGTCGAACTGCACGTTGCGCGTGCGGGCATCAGCGCGCACCTTGTCCGCCACTTTTTCGGCAATGTCGCGCACGGTCGCGATATCGTCGCCGCTGACCCGGAACTTGATCGGGAAGCCGACGGGCGGCCCGTTTTCGAGCCGCGCCACACGCGTGCGCATGGTCGGGAACCCGGTCGCGAGCGTCGACTCAAGCCAGTGCGACAGTCGGTCCCGCGCCTCGACGTCCTTGGCCGTGATCACGAACTGCGCGAAGTTGGGCTGCTGGAGCTGCTGGTCGAGCGGCAGATAGAAGCGCGGCGCGCCCGTGCCGACGAAGTCGACGACGTGATCGATTTCAGGCCGACCGTCGAGCGCCTTTTCGAGCCGCTTCGCCTCACGCAGCGTCGCGTCGAACGAAGCGCCTTCCGGCAGGCGCACGTCGACCAGCAATTCGGGCCGCTCGGAATTCGGGAAGAACTGCTGCGGCACGCGCGTGAATGCCGCCATCGCGATCGCGAACAGCACGGCGGTGACGCCGAGCACCACCCAGCGGCGCTCGATGCAGACCGAGATCCAGCCGGACAGCCGGCGGTAGAACCCCGTGTCGTACACCTCGTCACCATGCGCGTGACCGTCGCGATGCGCGTGCTCGGGCAGCATGTGGTAGCCGAGCAGCGGCACCAGCACGACGGCCGCGAACCACGACACGATCAGCGAGATGGCCGACACCTCGAAAATCGAACGCGTGTATTCTCCGGTGCTCGATTTCGCGAGCGCGATCGGCAGGAAACCCGATACCGTGACGAGCGTTCCGGTGAGCATCGGGAACGCCGTGCTCGTGTATGCGAACGCCGCGGCGCGTGCACGGCTCCAGCCCTGCTCGAGTTTCACCGCCATCATCTCGACGGCGATGATCGCATCGTCCACCAGCAGCCCGAGCGCGAGCACCAGCGTGCCGAGCGACACTTTGTCGAGGCCGATGCCGAACGCGTGCATGCACAGTGCCGTCACGGCGAGCACGATCGGAATCGTGATGACGACGACCATGCCGGTGCGCAAGCCTAGCGACACGAGGCTGACGACGAGCACGATCGCGACGGCTTCGCCGACCGCTTCGACGAAGTCGTCCACCGAGTGCTTCACGGCATGCGGCATGCTGGACACCGCGGCCAGCTTCAGACCGGCCGGCAAACCGCGCTGCAGCTCGGCTGCCTTCGCGTCGAGCGCCTTGCCGAGATCGATTACGTCACCGCCTTTCTGCATCGTCACACCGATGCCGAGCACTGCGTGACCGTTCGTACGCATCTGCGTGACCGGCGGATCGTCGTAGCCGCGCGTGACCTTCGCGACGTCGCCGAGCCGGAACGTCCGGCCGTTCACCGTGATGAGCATGTCGGCGAGCGCCTGCGTGTCCTTAAACGCACCGCTCGGTCGTACGAACACGCGATCGTCGGCCGTCGTGACCGTGCCTACCGGGGCGACGGCGTTTTGCGCGTCGATGGCCTGCGCGAGCTGCTGCGGCGTGATCGCGAGGCGCGTCAGCTGCGCATTCGAGATTTCGACGAACACATGCTGGGCGGGGTCGCCGAAGTAGTCGACCTTCGCGACGCCCGGCACGCGCAACAGCACGGAGCGCAGCTTGTCCGCGTAGTCGTGCAGTTGCGCGGGCGAGTAGCCGTCGCCCTCGAGCGCATAGATGTTGGTGTAGACGTCACCGAATTCGTCGTTGAAGAACGGGCCGACGACGCCCTTGGGCAGCGTCGCGCGGATGTCGCCGACTTTCTTGCGCACCTGGTACCAGGTTTCCGGCACCTGGTCGACCGGCGCCGAATCCTTCATCGCGAAGAAGATCATCGACTCGCCGGGGCGCGAGTAGCTCTTGATGTTGTCGACGTAAGGCGCGGCCTGAAGCTGACGGCCGATCCGGTCCGTGACCTGTTCCTGCACTTCGCGCGCAGTGGCGCCCGGCCAGTACGTCTGGATCACCATGGTGCGAAACGTGAACGGCGGATCCTCGGACTGTGCGAGACGCGTATAGCCGATCACGCCGAAGATCGTCGCGAGGCCGATGAGGAAGATCACCAGTTGCTGATGCTTCAGCGCCCATGCGGAGAGGTTGAAACGGCCGTCGTCGTGCGATGCCGCGCCGGTTCGTGCACCGAGCGCGCCGTCGGTCGAGGGTCGGTGTTCTGGGGCATTCATGACGTGAAGTCCTCCGCATGCAGCGGCGGCACGACGCGGACGTGCTGGCCGGTACTGACCGTATGGACGCCTTGCATCACGACACGTTCGTTGTCCGCGAGCCCCGACGTGACGGTGATCGTGCGTTCGTCGTAGCGTCCGACCGACACCGGGCGCAGTTCCAGCGTGTCGCTGCCCTTGCGGACGACCCAGACGGCCGGCGCGTCGCCGCGATGAAAGAGGGCGGTGGCCGGCAGCGTGATCGCGTGGTCCGCGGCGATGTCGGTGGCGCCGTCGAACGTGATGCTGGCGGTCATCCCGGAGCGCGCATCCGGCCCCGGTGCGAGCAGCGTCAGCTTCACGCGCCAGGTGCGGCTCTGCGGATCGGCGGCCGCCGCGACTTCGCGCACGCGTGCGTCCAGCACCTTGCCCGGCAGTGCCGTCAGGCTGACGTGTGCGGTGCGGCCGACCGCGAGATCGCGCAGGTCGCGCTCCGAGACGTCACAGACGATGTCGAGGTCCCCGCTCCAGTCCAGATGAAACACCGCCTGGCCCGGTTCAACGTTCTGCCCGGTATCTGCGTCTTCCGACGTGACGACTCCGTCGTGATCCGCAATCAGCGTCGCGTAGCGTAGGTGATCGCCCGCGAGCGCCATTTGCGCAAGGGCGGAATCGCGTTGCGCGACCGCCGATGCATACGCGTCCTGCGTCGTCTCGAGCTGCGCGGGTGCGATCAGGTTGGCCTGAGCCTGGGCGCGGTCGCGATCCAGCTGCTGCTTCGCATAGGCAACGCGATGCTCGGCGGCATCGAGCTGGGCGCGCGCGTTCAGCAGCGTGTTGTGCAGATCCGCGGGATCGAGCATCGCGAGGGTCTGGCCGGCCTTGACGGTGTCGCCGATGCGTACGCGCCGCTCAACGAGCTTGCCGCCGACCCGAAACGACAGCGGCGTCGAATATCGCGCTTGAACCTGTGCGGGCAACACGCGCTGCACTGCGCCGTTGTCCTCATGAACTGGCAGCGCGACCACCGGTTGCAGTTCGGGCGCGGGGGCCTCGTGCGGGTGGCAAGCCGCGAGGAGAATCGCACAGCAGGCGAACGCGATCGGGGCGCGCCGAAGCGGTGGCGCGATGCGTGTCAGAAACGGGCGCGTTGAAGTCCGCGCGTCAAGACCGGGTGATTTCACGATGCTTCCAAGACAAGTGAGGGTCAAACTAAAAAGGGGGCGGCGACCACGGCGGGTCACCTCGGTTTATGCAGATGCGCGCGGGCGTCTCCGCCGACGGTGCGCATGACGATCAATCAGTACTCCGACGTTTGAGGTCCAGATCGTTCCGATTGCCGACATGACACGGCTTGCGCACGGCGATGGCCGTCGAGTGTGCCGACGGGGCCGCCTGCGCGTCACCGACGCTCGCTGGCGTGGGTCCGAAACAGTGTCTGGACAGGAACCGGTTCTGCGATTTTCGAGATTAGACTCATAACTGATAATATTGTCAAGTATGAGTGAATAATCTAGAATTGCGTCATGCAGAAAATTCTTATGGAAAGGGAAGGTGCGCTTGTGGACGACAAACCGGTCCGGCCGCGTCGCCCGAACGCGTCAGCGGCTGAAGCGGAACAGCGTCAACCGCGCGGTGCCCGGCGCAAGGAGGCGACACGTATGCGCTTGCTGCGGGCGGCGTTCGGTCTGATGGCGGAAAAGGGCAGGGACAACGTCGCGATCAGCGAGATCACCGAGGCTGCGGATGTGGGGTTCGGCTCGTTTTACTACCACTTCGAATCGAAGGACGGCATCTTCGCCGCGCTGACGGAGTGGGTGTTCGACGATTTTGCGGACGGACTCGAGCGTCTTGCGAGCGGTTTGTCGGATCCGGCCGAGGTCGTGTCGGTTTGCGTGCGTCACACGTTGATGCGCGCGCGCCGCGAGCGGCTCTGGGCGCGGTTCCTGATGCGGGAGGGACTTTCCGCGCGCGCGCTCGGCCACGGGCTGGGCCGGCGTTTGCGGCGGGACAGCGAGCGCGGAATCGCGGCACGCCGCTTCGTCGTCGGCGATCCGTTCATGAGCGTGCTCGCGATGACGGGGACGATCTTGGCGGCAATCGCGGCGGAGTCCTACGCGGGCGACGCGGCTGCGGGCGCGGCGCGAAAGCCGATGGGGGACGAGGGCCGGCTCCCCGAGCGGGCTGCGGCGATGGTATTGCAGACGCTCGGCCTGACGTGTGCCGAGGCACTTGACGTGGCGAACCGACCGTTGCCGCCCGGCGACTTCGCCGCAGCGGAGAGCGGTTGACCGGCGGTCGCCGCCGACACAGGTCCGGCCGATCCACTAGGTAGGGATCCCTTCGATCTCCGTGCATTTTTCCGGTTACAGGTCGCTTGGCCCAGCAATGCCTTGCCTTGCAGCCCTAAATAGAAATCTTTAAGAATCAGTGCGTTGCTGACTACCCTGTTCTGAGGGCAATAAGGAGATCGATCATCTCCTCGATGTGTCGCATGGATAAACGTCGCACTTTGGACGCCTGGCGGGGCATTTCTGAATCGAGGGCCGCCACCGGACCCCATCGCTGCGTTTTCTACGTGCTCCTTCGACAAATTCGCGTGCACGAGCGACGTCAATGCCTCTTCCGCCGGTGCGTTGGCCGCAATGCCGGCCGACACGGCGACGGTTTTGGCCCCTGCACGGTCCGCCGCCTCGGCCAGCATCGCGTCGCGTGACGGGGAGTGGGCGTAAAAGCCGCCATGCGTCAGGTCGGCTTCCTTCATGATGTCGGCGACACCGGTGCCGTCATAGCCGCTGCGCCGGATCGCGCGCGCGGCGCGCTCCGACAATGCGTTGGTTGGTCAGTTCCTTGCGTCGAGATGCGGTTGGTGGAAACAGCTGCGCATTGAAATGATGTGTATCAAATACCAGTTCCGCGTCTAGGCGCGGATCAGCAGGCGCTACCGTCTCATAGTTTATTCGGGCCTCTTGCCGACGCTCCCGCTGGCGGGGCTGGCGAGGCCCCATGCCGGGCGGCCGAACGAGCAATTCGGCCCGGGATGCCTGGTCGTGTCAGGTCCCTCTTCGCTTACGTGTCGGCGCGGTCGATTCGACTTCCTGTGTGCTCGCCCGCATGCCTACGACGCGGCTCGTGGCGGCCTCGACGCTCGCGCGCGTCGCGCCGAGGCCGACGACCAGGTTGTTGCACATCGGCACCAGGATCTCCGAAGGCGGATCCGCCACGTCGGCAAAGTGACCCGCCAGCTCGAGCGTGACGAATCCATGCACCGCGCCCCAAAGTTGCAGGCCAATGTGAACGGGATCGGTTTGCCGCACGCACCCGGTTTCCACCAGACGAGCGCATGTATCAACCAGAAGGGCAAATGCCGCCTTGAACGCTGACGAATGTACGCTCGGGACCGCATTCGCGCCAGCCCGAGCCGGACCATATCTGCTGTGGATTGAGAGGCCGAACATCAAGTCGTACAAATGCGCATTGCATCGTGCAGCATCCCGATGCGCCAGCGCCATCGCGCACAGATCGGCCAACGGATCGTCAGTTTTTGGAACCTGTTCGAATGCGGCGACCAGCCTTCGAAGCCCCTCGTCGGCAACGGCCCGAAGCAATTCCGGAACACCGCCGAAATAGTTGTAAACGCCGATCGTGGACAGGCCTGCTTCGTTCGCTACCGAGCGCGCCTTGACTTCGGAGGGCCCATTCGTCGCAAGCAAACGAATCGTCGCTTCGATGAGACGGGTGCGGACATCAGGGTTTGACCTATCAGTGGACATATTGCGGAGGCCTCATAACGAAGTTATTCTACCAAATAACGAAGTTATGGATAGTGACCTCGAGCGGGCAAAAGGCTGAATGGACGTCATGCCCGTCACGCAGCCCTCGATGACAGACATGCAGCATTGGCTTGGTATTAAGTAATGCGAAACGATAGGGAAGAGCGCTTGAATTCGCTGTGTCGGCGCTTTCCCTTCGCGCAGCCAATGCGACGCTGAAGGCCGTCATTGTCTTCCACGTGGAACCAGCGGCGAATGCCTGCAACAGCGCGAATTTCGATCATCGAATCGAAGCCGCCTCGAGAGGCGCGTGCCGTGATAGACCCACGAAGAGCGTATCGGCTCTTCAAGTTTCAGAGGATTCGGAGATGAAAATGACACCTGCGATGCCCGGGCGCCTCGATATCGAAGCCCGAGGCACCGTATTGATCGTACGACTGGACGGCGGTCCGCTGGGGCTGATGGGACTGAACATGGCCAACGCGCTCGCCGCGCTGGTGGACAAAGTGGAATCTGACGATTCCGTCAAAGCAGTCGTCCTGACAGGAACGCATCCGGGGCGATTCATCGGCCACGCGGACGTTCGTTGGCTGCAGGAGGGTGGCAAGAGCATACCGGAAGTGGGGCTGGGTCTTGCCTCCGCGATCGCGCGCGCCTCCGCCGCAGTTCGACGCGTGCCTCCGCTGGCGGCCGTCGCCTCCGTCACGCCGATGGAGGGCGGGATGCAACTGGATGCATTGCACGACACGTTCCTGCGGATGAATCGGTGCGGGATCATCTTCGTTGCCGCGCTCAATGGGTCGGCGCTCGGCCTGGGCAGCGAGCTTGCACAGGCGTGCGACGTCCGCCTGATGGCGGATGGTGATTTCTTCATTGGGCAGCCGGAAATACTGCTCGGCATCAATCCCGGCGGCGGCGGCACGCAACGCCTGACTCGACTGGTGGGCGCCCATCGTGCCCTCATGATGATGCTCGAGGGGCGCCCGGTGCAGCCGAGAAAGGCGCTCGAAATCGGCCTCGTTGATGAAGTGGTATCGCCCGACGAACTGCTCGATCGGGCCGTCGAACTTGCGCGATACATGAGTTCCCGTCCGCGTGACGCAATCGCAGCGATCAAACGGGCGGTGTACCTCGGCGGCTCCATGTCGCTTGAAGAAGGCCTGCATGTCGAGCGCACGGAATTCATTTCTATCTCGCCGACCGAGACCGCGCAATCCTTGATGGTCGAATACCTCGAACGTACCGCTCGCGACGGTGATCTGCCGTTGTACGACCCGGCCGTCTACAAGGAAGCGCTCGAGAGCGGCCGTTTCCCTTTGCACAGCAATGGTTCAAAAAAATGAGCACCCTTTCAATCCCACAGACGCCTCACCGGTTCACGCGCCGGGAAGTGCAGTTCGTCTCCGGCGAAACTTACTGCACGGCGTGGCTCTACCTGCCGGTCGGCGTGAAGCGGCCGCCGGTCGTCGTGCTCGGGCACGGGCTCGGCGCGGTTCGAGAAATGCGTTTGGATGCCTATTCCGAACGGTTTGCAGCGGCAGGCATAGCCGCATTGGCGTTCACGTATCGTTATTTTGGCGACAGCGGCGGCACACCCAGGCAACTGATGTCTGTGAAACGTCAGCTTGCCGACTGGGACGCGGCACTGAATTTCGTCAAAGGGTGTGCCGACGTCGACGGAAACCGCGTCGCGATCTGGGGGAGTTCCTTCGGCGGGGGGCACGCCATTCGCGTGGCCAGCCGTCATCCCGAACTGCTGGCAGCGATTAGCCAGTGTCCGTTTACAGACGGTCTGGCCTCCGCGCTTGCGTTGGGCGTGCGGGCGTCGATGCGCATGACCCCTGTCGTCATGCGTGATTTCGCGGCGAAGCTGTTTGGCCGTCCGCCCGTGATGGTGCCGATAGCCGCCACGCCCGGCCAGCCGGCATTGATGAACGCACACGATGCGCTGTCGGGTTATCTGGCGCTGGTGCCCAAGGGGCTGAAGTTCGTCAATCACGTATCGGCGAGAGTGATTCCTGAAATTGCGACTTACCGGCCCGGACGCTCGGCTGCGAAGGTCCGGTCGCCCATCCTATTTTGTGTCAGCACGACGGATACGGTTACTCCGGCGGATCGGACCATCGCGCTGGTCAAGCACGCGCCGCGCGGCGAAATCAAGCTGTACGGTGCCGGACATTTCGACTTCTATCTGGGCGAGCCCTTCGAACGCCTGGTGTCTGATCAGGTTCGCTTCTTGACCGAACACCTGCTCGGATCCTCGGCGCGCTGATTCGGATGCCGAACGTACCAAACTACCTAGAGAGAGCAATGATGCGCTTTTCCAAACTTCCCGACCTGCGCGCGGCGTCGGCGCCCGACGCGCCATGTATCGCGGATGCCTCTACCGCACTGTCCAACAGGGAGTTTCACGCCCGCGTCGTCGAGGCGGCAGAGGTGCTCGCGAATCTGGGCGTAGGGGCGGGAGACGTCGTCGCGGTCATGCTGCCGAACCGGGTGGAGTTCGTCGTGGCGATGTTCGCCGCATGGCGTCTGGGCGCTGCAGTCACGCCTGTCAAGCCCAGTCTGACGAGCAAGGAGGCCACCCATCAAATCGTCGATTCCGGCGCGAAGCTCGTCATCGACGTGGCCGGTGACGAGGTCGTTCCCGGTATTAATTCCGTGGCGGTTGCAGCACTGCGGAGGGTAGCGCGCGACACCCGGGAGCCGTTCGACAATCCTGCGGCACTGGCATTGCTGATCTACACGAGCGGCACGACCGGCCTACCCAAGGGCGTGATGCTGGATCATGCCAACGTCGAAGCCATGTCGGAAATGGGACTGCGCTCGCTCGACGTCACGTCGGCGGACCACAGCATGCTGGTTTTGCCGCTGTTCCATGTCAACGGCATCATGGTCAGTACCCTCATGCCGCTTATCGCCGGTGGCCGCGTCACGCTGCGCGAGCGGTTCGACATCGACACATTCTTCGACGATGTCGAGCGATGTCGACCGACGTTCTTTTCCGGCGTACCGACGATCTACGCGCTGCTCAACGCGCTGCCAGACCATGTCAAACCCGACACGTCGAGCCTGCGGTACGGGATCTGCGGCGCGGCACCCGCGCCTGCGGATCTACTGAAAAGCTTCGAGATCCGCTACGGGTTTCCGTTGATCGAAGGGTACGGACTGTCCGAAGGCACCTGTGGCTCGACCATCAACCCGTTCGACGGCGTGCGCAAGGCCGGTACGGTTGGCCTGCCATTCGCCGGTCAACGGATTGCGATCGCCGATCCTGACGGAACGCACTTGCCGCAGGGTTCGACTGGCGAAGTGCTGATCCAGGGCCCCAACGTCATGCGCGGCTATCTCGGCAGGCCCGAGGAAACGGCGAAGACCATTGTCGACGGCTGGCTGCACACGGGTGACATCGGGCGTATTGACGAGGACGGTTACCTTTCCATCGTCGGACGCTTGAAAGAGATGATCATTCGCGGCGGCGAAAACATCTATCCGAAGGAAATCGAAGACGCGTTGTCCGAATTCCCGGGCGTGCTCGAAGCGGCTGTGATCGGCGCCGCCGACGAGACGTTCGGCGAAATCGTCATTGCCTACGTCGCATCCCGCCCGGGATTCACGTGCGTGGAGGCCGAACTGAAGGAACACTGCGCGGTCCGTTTGACGCGCTACAAGCGACCCGTGGCGATCAACGTCGTCGACAGCCTCCCCAAGAACGCGGTGGGGAAGATCGACAAGCTGAAGCTGCGCGACATGTGGTCGACCGCCAGCAGATGACCCTGGCTGGCAAGCCGGGAACGGCGCTTGCCTCGAGAGGGAACGCGCCACAGGCGCGTTTACGATCACCGCGACCGTGGTAAGCCGGCCCGCAATCTGTCCGACACGTGTTATCGCGCTCCTTGCCGCACTGTTTCTGGATCTCCGACCGATGAAAGAGCCTATCGACATGAAGACGCACTTCACCGTGGCGCACGACCGTCGAGCGCCGCGGCCGCCAGTTGACGCCCGCAGTCCGGACGCCCGACCCTCGATCTTCGTGACAGGCGCAGCTTCGGGGATCGGCCGCGCGTGCGCCGAGCTGTTTGCGCGGCGCGGATGGTTTGTAGGCGTATACGACATCGACGCGGACGGCGCAGCCACAGTCGCTGCCACCCTGGGCCAGCGAAATGCAGTTTCTGGCGCACTGGACGTGAGCGATCCGCAAGCATGGCAGCGAGCGCTTTCGTCATTCTGGACGAGCAGTGGTGGACGGCTCGACGTGCTGCTCAACAACGCCGGAATACTCACGTCCGGGCGATTCGAGGACGTGCCGTTGACCCGACACTACGCGATGCTGAACGTCAACGTCCGGGGCATGGTTACTGGCTGCCATAGTGCGTTCCCGTATCTGCGAGAAACGCCCCGTTCCCATGTCGTCAATATCGCTTCGGCGACTGCGATCTATGGCCAACCGGCGCTCGCGACATACTCGAGCACCAAATTCGCCGTGCGTGGATTCACCGAAGGGCTCGATCTCGAGTGGGCCGAATTCGGCATCCGCGTGAGCGATATCTGGCCGAGCTTCGTCAACACCGCGATGGCTGACGGCTTCAACCAGCTCCATAGCGCGAAATCGCTCGGGATTCGGCTCGTGCCGGCCGACGTCGCGGCAACCGTGTGGGCCTGCGCGACGAGCAGAAGCTTGTTCCATCGAACTCACTGGACCGTCGGCTTGCAAGCGGGAATGCTGGCGCTCGCCACGCGACTCGCGCCGTCCGCACTCACGCGGTGGGTCGTCCGGCGCATTGCGCAGTGAGCGGAACCTCGATCCGGTGCTCGCGCGTCGATTCGATTGCATTCGCGCGGCCGACAACACGTTGAGGTTCGAGGCCGGATCGTGGATGTCCCGGATTGCCCGCCGGGAAAGCAGCGCCCGATGAAACATGGAGAAGGGGAATCTAATTTGGTTAGCACTACATTCGATTACGACTGGATTGTGATCGGTTCAGGATTCGGCGGCAGTGTTTCGGCGCTGCGCCTGGCGGAGAAGGGCTATCGAGTTGGCGTAATCGAGCGCGGCCGGCGCTTTCGCGACGAAGACCTGCCCGAATCCGCGTGGCAACTCGGCAGGTTCCTGTGGGCACCCATGCTTGGCCTGAAGGGCGTCATGCGCATGCGCGTGTTTCGCCATGTGTTCTTTCCCAGCCAGTCGGCGGTCGGCGGCGGCAGCACCGTCTACGGTGGCGTGTTGTACCGTGCCCGTCGGCGCTTCTTCGACGATTCGCAGTGGCGAGAACTCGGTGACTGGGAGCGACTGCTCGAACCGCACTACGCGGTGGCCGAGCACATGCTCGGCGCCAGGACCGTGCCGTTCGACTCGACCAATCAGCGTTTGGCACGGGAAATGGCGCGGCACTTCGGCAAAGAGGACGGCTTCGTTCTCTCTCCCACCGGGGTGTATTTCGGAGAACCGGACAAGACTGTCAAGGATCCCTATTTCGGGGGCGAAGGCCCTGATCGCACCGGTTGCACGCGCTGCGGCGCCTGCATGGTGGGATGTCGGGTCGGTGCCGTGAATACGTTGACGAAGAACTACCTGTGGTTCGCAGAGCGGCTCGGCGTGCGGATCGCAGCCGAGCGCGAGGTCGTCGACGTGAGTCCGCTGGGGGCCGCCGACGGCAGCGACGGGTATCGTGTGGTCACGCAACGCCCTGGCGCTTTACTGGTCCGCCGGGATCGCAAGGTGCATACCGCGCGTGGCGTGGTCTTTGCGGGCGGGACACTGGGGACCAACGAGCTGCTTGCCACCTGCAAGCTCAGCGGTTCGCTGCCGCGGATCAGCAACCGCCTCGGCGAGCTGGCGCGCACCAACAGCGAGTCGGTGCTGAATGTCCGTCTTCCCAAGGATCTGAAGACCTGGAACGACGTCACGGCCAGCAGCAGTGTGCGCCTGGACGACGACACCCAGATCGAGTTCCTCACGTATGGCCGCCACGCCGACCTCATGGGCCTGATGTACACGGTCCTGGTCGGCAAGGGCAATCGCCTGACCCGGCCGTTGAAATGGCTCGCCAACATCGCTCGACATCCGTGGCAGTGGCTCAGGACGTTGTGGCCGGCGGGATGGAGCCGCCACATGGTCACGCTGCTGGTGATGCAGGCGCTGGACAACGCGATCGTGCTGCGCGCGAGGAAGCGGTGGATAGGGCGGGGTTACCGCCTCTCAACCGAACAGAATCGCGACCGCCCCAATCCGACGTACATCGAAATCGGCAATCGGGCAGCCCAATGGCTGGCCAGCCGCACCGGCGGTGTTGCTCAAAGCAACGTTCTGGAAGCGCTGGCCAACATCCCGACCACTGCCCATGTGCTGGGCGGCGCCGTCATCGGCGCAAGTTCCGCGTGCGGCGTGGTCGATAGGCACATGCGCGTGTTCGGATATCGGAACTTGCTGGTATGCGACGGTGCGGCAATGCCGGCCAATCCCGGAGTCAACCCGGCATTGACGATAACTGCACTCGCCGAGTACGCGATGGCGCAGATACCGGCAGCGAGCCCGGAGCGGCTCGATGGATCGTCCGAGCGCGAGGCCGCGCGATGAACGAAGTCGCCGCATGAAGCCGGACGTGTCACGCGTGGGCTTCGCGTGACGTGACTCACCGAATCGGATCGCCGATTGTCATCGAAAGTTGATCGGCACATTCACCGAGTGTCGTGCGATGGCAAACCACGGCAAAAAATTGCGGACGCATGTCGATGCGCGCTGGATAGCGCCGGCCGGCCAACCTCGCAATCGCCGTGCCGCTTCACTCAATCAGTCACATATGCCAAAACCGGAGGAGACAGGATGTTGAAGAATAGAGCTTTTGCAATTACCGCCGTGCTGCTGACGACCACGACTGCGCACGCGCAGAGTGCGGGAGACCTGGTCGTGAACGCCGGCTGGTTTCACTTCGCGCTGCAGGATTCCAGCCGACCGCTCACGGTTTCCGCATTCGGCACGAGCGCGACCGTTGCAGGCACTGGCGCGTCGGTCGACGATTCGGATACCTTCGGGCTCACCGCGACCTACTTCATCACCGATCACATTGCCGCAGGCGCCGCGCTCGGCATACCACCGAAGTACCGGCTGACGGGCACGGGATCCCTCAGTGCGCTCGGCCGGATCGGTTCTGCATACGAGTGGAGCCCGGCGCTGCTACTGAAATACTTCTTCAACGATGCCACGAGCAAATTTCGCCCTTACCTTGGCGCGGGCGCGTCGTACGTCTGGTTCAGCGGAGTGAAACTGGAACCTGCGACTGCCAGCGGTGCTTTCCTGTATTCGCCGACGTTCGGTCACGCGCTGGAAGGACCGACCACCGCAAGGCTGAGCAGTTCGTTCGCGCCGGTTATCAATGCGGGACTCAGCTACAACATCAACAAGCACTGGTCGGTCGATGCATCGCTTTCCTATATGTGGCTTTCTTCCCGGGCCACGCTGACGACGCAGTCGCCGCGTGGCGTCGTGACCAGCAGTACGAAGCTCAAGCTCAATCCTGTCGTTTCGTTTGTATCCGTCGGGTATCGGTTTTGATGATCACTCGTGTCGTACGAGGCGGGGACACACCGTGTCCCCTATCGCATGAATCGAGCGCGGAAAGCGAGCGGCAGGTTCGTGCCGGTCGTGGTGCGGCATGCCGATGAAACCCTCGTTCGTGCGTCTCCATTTCGAATTCGCGGGGCGCGCGACATTTTGCCAACTCATGCAGCCGCTCGAACAAAGCGGCGGACGAATAACCCAACAGGATGACGCGTTATGCATTCTTCGAACCATGTCGACACAAAGCCCGCCGGCGCAGTCAAGCGCGGCTGGGCAAGCATGACAATCGCAGGCGCACTGCTGACATGTGCGATGCCGGTTTTTGCCGACGTTTCCGGCACGCCGGTCGGCATATGGCAGACGATCGACGATCACACTCACCAGCCCACCGCACTGGTACAGATTACGCAGAACGGTGACGGTACGCTCAGCGGCAAGATAATCAAGGGACTGAATGCAAACAACTCGCCCGATCGCCGCTGCACGCAGTGTACGGATGAACGCAAGGACCAAAAGATCCAGGGCATGACTGTCGTCCGGGGTATGCGGCAACAAGGCGACGGATGGGACGGTGGCAGGATCCTCGACCCGATGAACGGCAACGAGTACAGCTGCAAGATGCGCGTCGAGGCCGGGGGGCAGAAGCTTGTGGTGCGCGGCTATATTGGCGTGTCCTTGCTGGGCCGCTCGCAGATCTGGACCCGTCATGGCGATGTCGCCGAATCGGGCGCGCAGAACTGATTTCCTGGACAGCGAGCAGCGTGTTGCACATGTCAGCTGCATGTGGTCACACGCGCTCCCTGGCCAGTCAAACGCATGAGCACTCTGCCCGAATCGCGTCGCCGCGCGTTTTCGCGACGCAGGCCGGGAGAGCAGGGCATGGCGTGTTTGATGACACGAGGAGGCTGGACAATATGAAAGCGCTGGTATGCAAGGCATTCGGGCCTATCGATCAATTGCTGCTCGAAAATGTGGCGCAACCCGAGCCGGCGGTTGGCGAGGTCCGAATTCGCGTGAAGGCCGCCTCGCTCAATTTCCCGGACGCCTTGATCGTGCAGGGCCTTTACCAGTTGAAGCCTCCGTTGCCGTTTTCTCCCGGCGCCGAATTTTCCGGCGTGGTCGACGCCGTCGGCGAGGGCGTCGACAATTGGCAAATCGGCGACGCAGTGGTCGGCTCGACTGGCTACGGCGCATTCGCCGAATACTGTGTCGCCGACGCGCGCCATCTCATGAGACTGCCGGCCGGCATGGACTTTGATTCGGGTGCATCGTTCATGCTGACCTACGGCACATCGCTACACGCGCTGCGGCATCGTGCCTACCTCGAATCCGGCGAAACGCTGCTTGTAATGGGGGCGGCCGGTGGGGTCGGTCTTGCTGCGATCGGGATCGCGAAGGCGATGGGCGCACGCGTCATCGCAGCGGCATCGACGCGCGACAAACTGGCGTTGTGCCGCGACTCGGGAGCGGACGAAACGATCGACTATGCCCAGTCAATACCGAGCGCATTCCTTTGGGAGGTGCGGCCGATGCTATGGCCAGGATGGCGGCCCGAGAGGTGATGGGTAAGATCATCGTCCATCCGGGAACATGATCGCGCTTGGGCGGCAGGAAACGCCGCCCCGGATGGATCGGCGCTCCAGACGGATCCCAAAGTACGCCATGGGAATCGCGCTTTCGAGGAAACATGGAGGATATTGAGCGCCGAATTGCGAGCTGTTTTGATGGACTACTGAGCCAGGAATTCGAGCGCTTTCGGGACAAAGTCGTCGTGGAACTGAAATATCGCTCCGTGGCCGGAATCCGCGTAGATGACGAGACGGCTGTTGGGCAGACGTCGCGCTAGGTCTTCGGAATCCTTGCTCGGGATCATCCGGTCGTTATCGCCGTTGGCGACGAACTCGAAGCACTTCGCGACGGACAGGTCCGCGGGTTCTTTCTGCCCCCAGGACAAGCCTATCCGAAACTTTGTGTGTCATGAAGTGCAGTGGAATAGACAAGATGAATTCACCGAGGGCTTACCTTGTATATGCCTACCAAATCACTCTTCCCCAAGTCCCCTGGTCAATTCATTTGACTTCGACAACGACCTTACCCTTCGCACGTCCTTGCGCCAAATACTCAAGCGCTTCCTTGGCGTGGTCGAATGCAAAAACCTTGTCGATCACCGGTCGAATGCGTCCCGATTCGAACAACTCGCCGATCTCACGCAATTGCGCGCCGTCGGCGCGTACGAAGAGGAACGAGTAGGTGGCGTCCTTCTTTGCCGCAAGGCGCCTGATCTTTCGGCTCATCAGTCCGAAGACGAACTTCAGGACGAAGTTCAACCGGCGAGCATTGGCGAACGCCGCGTCCAGCGGACCGATGAGCGACACGATCTTGCCCCCTGGCTTGAGGATGCCGACGGACTTCTCGATGGAGTCGCCGCGCACGGTGCCCAGTACCATATCGTAGCCGCGCAGCACGTTCTCGAACTCCTGCTTCGTGTAGTCGACCACCTCGTCTGCGCCAAGGCCACTCACCAGTTGTACATTGCCCGTGCTGGTGGTCGTGCCCACCTTGGCTCCGAAGTGCTTGGCCAGTTGGATCGCAAACGTACCGATTCCGCCGGACCCTGCGGGAATGAACACTTTCTGTCCCCTCTGAATTTTCGCGCGTTCCTTCAGGGCTTGCCACGACGTCAGCCCGACCATAGGAACCGAGGCCGCCTGCACGAAGTCCAGGTTGGCCGGCTTCGGGGCGGCAACGCGTTCGGGCACCACGGCGAATTCGGCGAGCGAGCCGGTGCCCAAGTCGAAGAGGCTGGCGAAGACTGCGTCGCCTGGCTGGAAGCGCGTCACGCGGCTGCCGACCTCCTTCACCACGCCGGCAAGGTCGCTGCCCATCGTGGCCGGTAGTTCGAATTTCAGCACGGCTTTGAACATGCCGGTCGGGATCATGTTGTCGATCGGATTCAGCCCCACGGCATGAACCTCCACGAGCATTTCGTCGGGTTTGAGTGTGGGGAAAGAAACTTCAGCGAACCCTATCTCGGGCGATTTGCCGTAGCGTTTGAAGGTGAGTGCTTTCATGATGTTGGGACTTCGAGTGTGATTGATGGTGGTTTTGCGTCTGGAAGGAACGATGCTCACGCCCATGGCTGAAGCACCACCTTGCCGGTGGTCTGTCGTCCTTCCAGCAGGCGATGTGCTTCGGCGGCCTGCGAAAGTGGCAAAACCGTTCCCGGCTGTAGTACCACCTTGCCGGACAGGACCAGGCCGATGAGTTCTGTCAGCGTGGACTGGATCAATTCCGGGAAGGCCAGGTAAGCACGTCGTCGTCTTCGATGGCCGGATCTGGAACCTCTTCATAGACCAAGGCGTCCGGCCCGCCGGTCGTGTGGAATCTGACTGCTTTCATCCTGCTTCTCCAATTGTGGTGGTGTTGGTCATGTCTGTCTGCAATGGGACTTGCTTCGAATCAAGTTCTGTCAGCCTTCATTGCGACAGAAACGCCAGCGCCTTGGGCACAAAGTCGGCGTGGTACTGAAAAATCCCTCCGTGGCCCGCGTCTTTGTAGATGACGAGTTGCGCCTGGGGAATGCGACGGGCCATGTCGTGGCTCAGGGCGGTCGGCACCATGATGTCGTGATCGCCATTGGCGATCAGCACCGGCATCTGTAAATGACCAAGGCGTTGCGGCGCTTGCTGGCCCCAGGCCTTGATCGCCTTGAGCTGGCGCAGGAATGCGCGAGGCGTTGGCTCCTTGTCGCGACCGGACTTGCGTTCCTTGAGCCGCTTCAGGAAGGCGCTTGCGGCCTGCCGGCCATTGGCCGTGGACGTAAAGAACAAATAGGCCTTGGGGTCGCGCAGAGTCAGCAAGCCCTTGAGCATCAGGGGCCAGGACACGGCGCCGACATGATCGATGCCTGGGCCCCCTGCGGGACCAGTGCCCGTGAGGATGAGCTTGCGTACCAGCTGCGGAGCCTTCAGCGCCACGTCCTGTGCGACGAACCCACCCAGTGAGAACCCCAGCAGGTCGACACGATCGAAACCCAACGCGCGGATCAGGGCGATGGTGTCGCGGGCCATCTCGTCGACGGTCACAGGTGCAGTGCCACCGGATGCACCAATCCCACGGTAGTCGACGGCGATGACACGATACTGGCGAGCGAGGCCATCGACTATGCGTGGATCGAAGTTGTCCAGCACGGCGCCCCAATGGTTCAGCAGCACCACGGGAATACCGCCTGCCGGACCCAATTCGCGGTAGGCGAAGGTGGTTCCCGCCGCGGCGACCGAATGGGTCTTGACGTGGGCGTAGGGGGTGGTCGATTCACTCTGGACACTGGAACTCGACATGGTTGACTCCTTGGTGCCCGGCCTCAGGCGTTGACATCCACGATGGTGCGGCCACGCACCTGGCCTTGCAGCATCGGGTCCACAAGGACCAGGACTTCGGCCAGCCCCACCACCTGCGTGGTCCGTGCAAGCTTGCCCAGATCCAGGTCGACAGCCAAACGCGCCCATGCGTTCTGCCGTAAGTCCTGCGGGGCATTGACCGAGTCGATTCCCGCCAGCGTCACGTTACGCAGGATGAAGGGCAGCACCGAACCGGGCAGGTCCGCGCCCTGAGCCAGCCCGAAGGCAGCCACCGCTCCGCGGTACTGAGTTTGAGCGAGGACGTTGGCAAGCGTATGGCTGCCCACCGAGTCGATCGCACCGGCCCAGCGCTCGTTGGCGATCGGAGCGCCCGGCTCGGACAGCGTGCGGCGGTCGATGATTTCGGCTGCACCCAGCTCGCGCAGGTAGTCGGCCTCTTCCAGCCGACCGGTCGATGCAACCACCCGGTAGCCCAGTTTCGACAGCAAAGCGATGGCAATGGAGCCGGCTCCGCCGCCGGCGCCGGTCACCAGCACATCGCCTTTGTCCGGTGTTACCCCCGCATGCTCCAGCGCGAGCACGGACAACATCGCGGTGTACCCGGCCGTTCCGATGCCCATGGCGTCGTGCGTCGAGAACGTCTCGGGCAGCTTGATCAGCCAGTCGCCCGGTACTCGCGCCTTCTGTGCGAAACCGCCGTGGTTGGTTTGGCTCAACCCCCAGCCGTTGGCGACCACACTCTCGCCCACCGCGAAGCCTGGATGCGAGGAGGTTTCCACCGTGCCTGCGAAGTCGATCCCGGGGATAAGAGGGAACTTGCGAATCACCGGCGCGCGGCCACTGATCGCCATCGCGTCCTTGTAGTTGACGGTGGAATAGTCGATCGCGACGGTAACGTCGCCTGGCATTAGGTCGGCTTCGTCGAAATCGACAACATCTGTGGAAATCGAGTCACCTGTCTTGGTGCTCAGCAGTGCTTTGAAGGTCATGGTCATTGCTCTTGGTTGGTCCCTTGTTCAGTATCTGGGCTTCACGTGCGAGGGCAAAAAATAGATGGCATCTCAATCCGTTTCAGGGACAAGGTGCGCCCGCGTCGCGGACAGCACGGCTTCGGAGAGCGCTTCTTCGTCGACCGCGCGCGCCAGCACGACTGCGCCAATCATCGTGGCGGCGGTCACCAGAGCACGCGCATCCGCATCGGGCTGCTCCCTGTCGGTGGCATGCCGGGATACGATGCTCAGCAGGTCCTTGATGCGGCGCGTCGTGGCGCGACGAATCGCCGGCGACTGACGAGATAGATCCGTTCCCAGCGAAGCCACCGGACAGCCGGACTCGGGATTCTTCACGTGTTCTTGCGACAGATAAGCGCGCAGCAACGCCTGCTGCGATTTGCCAGTCGGAGCTGCAGCCACGATGCGCAGGAAGGTCTCGACGGCTTCTGCGCCAGCGCGGTCGACCAACTCGGCAAGCATCACCTCACGGGAGGCGAAGTGCGCATAGAACCCGCCGTGGGTCAGGCCGGCCAGCTTCATGATGTCGGCAATGCCGATCCCGTCGAAGCCGAAGCGGCGGATCGCACGTGCGCCCGCATCAACGATGCGTTCGTGCGTACTCTCTTTGGATCGGGTGGTGGGTCGTTTCATGCAATGTTTATCTGTACGCGTGCTGGCCGTAAACGGGCCACGCTCACCCGCGCGCCCGCAGGCGCCGCGTGCGGAACGTGCCCCAACCGCTGTGGAGCGCAGACTTCAGGAATGCAGACAACCCGCCCTCGTCGGGACGCGGCGACTGGCCTCTTGCAATACGCTTGAGCTGGCGCGTGTACCACAGCACCTCCATGATCCCCATGCGGTCGACCGCCTTGAGCCCCGTGCTGATGGGGCGTACATGCTGCGAACTGTCGCGCCCTTGAAGCAGGGCGGCAGGCGCGTCAGGGTCGATCGCCAGCAGCCGCGCCAGGCCGACCACATCGAGTGCGCCGGAGCGAAGGGCGTCATTCATGCCGATCGCCGTGCGAAAGCCACCGGTGACCATCAGCGGCACCTTCACCGCTGCGCGCACCCTTTCGGCGAACTCGAGGAAGTAGGCTTCACGGGCTGCGGTGGACGCCTTCTTCGGCTCCTGCATCGCACCACTCATGGCCGGTGCCTCGTAGGTGCCGCCGGAAATCTCTATCAGATCGATGCCTGCATTCACCAATGCGTGGATCGTCTCGATCGACTCGTCCTCGGTGAAGCCACCGTGCTGGAAGTCGGCCGAGTTGAGCTTGATCCCCACCGCAAAATCCGGCCCCACTTGGCGGCGGACCTCTGCATAGACGGCCAGCACGAAGCGCCGCCGCTTCTCTGGGCTGCCACCCCATTCGTCGGTGCGTCGGTTGTGGTGCGGGGAGAGGAACTGGTTGACCAGATAGCCATGGGCGCCGTGGATTTCGACACCGCTGAATCCGGCCTTCTTGCAGATGGCCGCGCTACGCCCGAAGCGCGTGATGATGTCCTGGATTTCGGCGATGGTGGCTTCGCGCGGGGTCTCGAAGAAAGCGGCCATGTCCTCGCGGAACGGTACGGCCGAGGGCGCGAGGTTGTAAGCGTTCAGCCCCTTGGTCGACTGCTTGCCCGGATGGTTGAGCTGGGCCCAGATAGCCGCCCCTTGTCCGGTCACGGCCTGTGCCCACTGTCGCAGCATCGGCAGGTCCGCCTCGTCCTCGATCACCACGTTGCCGGGTTCGCCCAGTGCGCGACGATCAATCATTACGTTGCCCGTCATGATCAAGCCCAAACCCGTATTGGCCCAGCGCCGGTACAACTGCACCAGATCCTTGGTCGGGCGATTGTCGTAGGTGCCCAGCGTTTCACTCATGGCTGCCTTGGCAAGGCGACTGCGCAGTACGCTGCCGTTGGGCAGGCGCAGGGGTTGGTTCAGCAGGTTTGTTTCCATGGGCGACTCAAAGGCTGTGCGGTCGTAGGGCGCGATCTTCTTGGGTGGCTGCAGGAAGGCCGTCAGCCCCTGGAACCACATCACCTCCTGAAAATCTCCGCTGATGGTTAGCTCTTTGTTGCCCAGGCCCTTCAGAAAGGCATTCTGGCTGTCTTTGGCCGAGAGAATCTCAAAGCCCTTGCCGGCATCCTTGAAGCTGAAAGTGAAGCGAGGCTGATCCAGCAGGCCTGATACGGAGTGGATGGCGCTGTTGCGGATGAAGAACGTGCGACCGACGCCCGCCTCGGTGTGGATCTGGAACACCAAGTCCTTACCAGCGACGTAGCTGGCACAATCGGGATTGTTCTTGAGCTGGCGCTGCAGCAGCCGAGTGAACATCCACAGCAGGAACTTGAATTTGAGCATGGTCGGTGGCCTCGGGAGTAGGTGGATCAGCGCTCGTGCAGGAGTGTCGGTGGCGCCGTCATTCGCCGAGGAAGTGCACGGCGTGGTGCAGGAAGCGCTTCGGGTATTGGAATTGCGCACCGTGCCCGGCATCGGGATAGATGAACAACTGTGCGTTGGGGATATTGCGCGCCATGTAGAACGAGTTGACGGTCGGGATCATCACGTCGTGCACGCCGTTCAGGATGAACGTCGGTTGTTGGATGCCACGCAGGTACGCGAACGGGTCGTCTTCCGAAACCCTGGGCAGGTAATGCATGTTGGCTTCGATCTGCGCAGCGGCCACCTCCTGAGACGACGGCGGATCCTGGTCAGCGCGCTGGTGGCGGCGCTCCCAAAACTCGCGCGCGGCCTTCTTTGCCGCTTCGGAGCGACCAAAGAACAGGTACTCGAAGTCTTCGAATACCGGTACGGGCCGAGGCGCCGTCGACAGTACCTTCGGCTCCATGTCGGGATCACCACCGCGCGGGCCGGTACCCAACAGCATGAGCTTGCGCACCAGTTTCGGATGGCGCCAAGTCAGGTCCAGCGCTTGGAAGCCACCGAGCGAGAAGCCCAGGACGTCAACCTGCTGCGAGCCAAGGGCTCGAACGACGGCTGCCGCGTCGTCGGCCATGTCTTCGATGCGGGTGCGAGGGGTTCCACCGGAAGAGGCGATGCCCCGGCCGTTGTACAGGATAACCTCCCGACCTTCGGCCAAACCATCCGTCATTAAGGGATCCCAATGGTCCATGCCACCACGAAAGTGCTGCAACATCAACAAGGGGGGCTGCGAGGTGCCCGTGTTGCCCCAGCGCCGGTAGGCGAATCGAGCGCCGTCAACCTCGACATAACGGGTGGGCGCATTGAGATGGGTGAGACATGCTGTCTCCATTGGAATGGGCGAAGGCTCGGCGAGAAACAAGAGGCGAGAATCAGTCGTGCGATCGATAGCGCTCGGCCGCGTGGGCCTGGCGAATGTCGCCCAGCAGCGTCTGGCGTGCGCGGTCCAGCGCGTCCCAGCGCTCGGCGGCATGCAGCGGCGGGATCGTGACCAGTTCGCGGCGATCGAAGCCGACGAGCGCCGCATCGACCAGCTCGCCCACGTCCATCAAGTCGGGGAGCGTCTTGACGTCGATACCGGCGCGGTCCCAAATCTCGGTGCGGGTGCCCGCCGGTAGAACGGCCTGCACGTACACGCCCTTGGAACCCAGTTCCAGGTTCAGGCCCTGCGATAGGAACAGTACGAACGCCTTGGTCGCACCGTAGATCGACATGCCGAACTCGGGTGCGAAACCCACCACCGAACCGATGTTGACGATCGCACCGATGCCCGCCTGGGCGAATCGCGGCGCGACTGCGGCAGCCAGGCGCGTCAGCGCGGTGGTGTTGAGCCCGATCAGCCGCTCGATGCTCTCGGCCGATTGCTGCAGGAAGCCACCGGACTGTGCTGTGCCGGCGTTGTTGATCAGGACGCCGATGCTGGCATCGTCACGCAGTTGTGCTTCGACCGCAGCGATGTCGGCCTCTTGGTTGAGATCGGCCGGCAGCACGTCGATGGACACCTTGGCTTCAGCGCGCAAGCGGTCGGCCAAGGCTTCCAGTCGCGCCTTGTCGCGGGCGACGAGCACGAGCTTGTGGCCGCGTTTGGCGAAGCGTTCGGCGTAGGTGGCACCGATACCGCTGGAGGCGCCGGTGATGAGGACGGTAGGCAGTGTGCTCATGATTTGATTCCTTGTCGGTGTCAGGTTGGATTGGGCAGTGGTGATTGCGCCAGAAGCAGATCTTTGGTGCCCGCTCAGGACGCAGGGCCCGGCTGATCCAGGAACAGGGCCGTGTGGGCGACAAACGGCTCGGGATATTGGAACTGCGAGCCGTGTCCCGAGTCCGGGCCCAGGATCAGCTGGGCGTTCGGGATGTGCTGCTGCAGTGTGAACGAGTTGATGCTCGGCACCATGATGTCCTCGCGTCCATTGACCACCAGCGTGGGCTGCTTAATCTCTTTCAGATACGCGTCAGCGGTGCCATGACGATGCAATTGGCAAGGGTCAGGCCGCCCAGGGTGTATGGCTCAAAAAGCGTCTTCTCGGTCATGGCGCAGTTGCTCGTCGTGTTGAATTACCGTTATGATGACGATCATAATCTAATATGTCAACGTTTTGATTTTGAGTGACATCAATGTATAGTGACGGCCTAGCAGTCATGAATTCACGGCGGTAAACATGAAGGTCACCAAGGCGCAAGCGCAGGCGAACCGGGCGCTGGTTGTCGAGACAGCGTCCAAGTTGTTTCGCGAACGGGGCTACGATGGGGTCGGAGTCGCGGATCTCATGGCTGCGGCTGGATTCACGCACGGAGGCTTCTACCGGCAGTTCGGCTCCAAGACGGATCTAATGGCGGAGTCGGCCGCCTGCGGCATGGCGCAGACAGCAGCGCTCACCGTGGGGGTAGATCCCTTGCAGTTCGTCGAGCAGTATGTCTCGCGTGAGCACCGCGACGCCCGGTCCACCGGATGCACCATGGCGGCACTGGGCGGCGACGCCGCACGTCAGCCGGAAGTGGTCCGGTCGACGTTCGCGGACGGCATCGAAAGCTTGTTGGCTGCGTTGAGCGGCGAGGGCGCTGTATTGAACGGTGCAGACTCAGGGCAGGGGCGAGCCAAGTTGCTCGACATATTTGCTCATGCGGTCGGCGCCATTGTCTTGTCGCGCGCCTGCCCGGACGATTCGCCGCTGGCCGACGAGATTCTGGCGGCTTGCCGCAACGAGATCCGCGCGTCGCTGAGTCCGCCTGTGTGCTCGACTGCGAAAATGCGCGCAACTACGCGCAAGCGCAACGATAGTTGCTCCCCGAGCTCGAGTGGGTAGCCGGTCACCAGAATCTGAGTCACGGCGTAGCGTATTGATGCGCGGTATTAATGGACTTTGCGGAATCGGCATGGCGCAGCCAGTTTGGGACGGCGGGCAAATGATTGAAGCTGGTGCAGTGCTAACTCGTGCCCATTAGGCTGCAATCCGAGAGGCCGCAGATCACGATATCGCCAACGTCGAGGAATGCAATCGTGACCGATGCTGAAGTTTGTTAGCCTTTGATTTTACATAATGCTGATGATCGATTTTTTTGGTTGTAGCAGCCATATCCTAATGTCGTGTTTTTGACTGCTGGCATGCTGGCGGCGGTTTGGACTGCCGGACCAAATCGTGGGGCATCCTGGACTGATCACCATGAGCATGCGGGGGCTGGATCGTCTGAAGGTCGTGGAAGCCGTGATCGAGCAGCGTCTGATGCCGTGGCGAGCCGCGGAGAGGAAAAAGCCCAACAAAACCAGCCTTAAACCTGGACATTTTTAAATGGCCGGCAGATGCACATCCGAATTTGGGTATGACATCAGCGGGTGGGCTCGACATTTTCGACCATGCGCGTCCCCTTTTCCTACGACATACATCCACGCGACCTCATGTTTAACTCATGCCAAACCGGATCGGGCGTATTCCGAATCCGGGCGGCACGCACCTTGAATGTTCATGAAGCAAATCGATGCTTCCATGACTTCCGGTGCGCTTCACGCACTGCCTTGGTACAGCGATGACGAACCGGCTATCGGCGTGTGAACCGCGGCGCGCTTGGCTGTCGCGCCCGTTTCTCTCCAAGTGAAGATTGCCGATGCATCGCCATGGCAACCATGACCGGAACTTTAATGGTGAAAAACGCCGAACACGTGAATTTCCGCAGCGCGATCTCATGCGCGCCAGTAGCAAGCGAGCCGCTCGAGTACCCGCTCGCATGCGCCTGATCTGTTTCCCCTACGCGGGCGGCTCGGCCGCCGTTTATCGTGGTCTGCACGCCTTGTTGCCCGGCATCGAAGTGCGCCGTCATGAACTTGCAGGCCGAGGCAGCCGCCTGTCCGAGCCTGCCGTACGAGACATGCCGACGCTGATCGACGCGTTGCTGCGCGACCTGGACAACTGCTTCGATCGTCCCTTCGCACTGCTCGGACACAGCATGGGCGCGGCTATTGCCGTCGAACTGGCGCTGCGGCTTCCGGCCCAGGCGCAACCGAACCTCCGGCATCTGTTCGTGAGCGGGCGCGCCGCACCGGGCAAGGAGCGACCTGTTCGACGCATGCAGGCGCTGGACGACCGCGCTTTCCTCGATGCACTGCACGAGATGGGCGGCACACCGAAGCCGGTGCTGGACAACAACGAACTGATGGCGCTGCTGATGCCTGCGCTACGGGCGGATTTCACGATGATCGAAAACTACCGGCCCGTGCCCGGGCGCAGGCTGACGGTGGACATCACCGCATTCGCGGGCCGCGCGGATGAACAGGTCCCCGTTGATTCCGTTGCGGGCTGGGGCGCCGAGACGACCGGGCAGTTCGATTTTCACGTCATCGAAGGCGATCATTTCTTTATGAGAAGCGAAATGCGGGCGATGGCCGGCATCATCGCGGCGCGCCTGCGGCGCGCGGAACACGTTGCGTCAAGCGCACTGCAGGCATGACGGGCCGATCCTCGCGATCGGCGTGCCGGCGGTGCCGTGACCGTCGAATGAAGAGGCTTGCGCGTCCTCTCGGCTTCCATGCCGGAGCCGCGGGCCGGTCGAGCATGCGTGGAGGCCGCGCGTCGCTTCCTTGCGCGCGATACCTGGAGTGCCATTGTGCAACGTAATCGAAAGCGAATCCTCGTAACAGGCGGCGCGGGTTTCCTCGGTTCGCATCTTTGCGAACGTCTGGTCGAACTCGGTCACGACGTATTGTGCGTCGACAACTATTTCACCGGTACCAAGCAGAACGTGGCTGCGCTGCTCGGCAACCCGAGCTTCGAGGCACTGCGCCACGACGTGACCTTTCCGTTGTACGTCGAGGTGGACGAGATCTACAACCTCGCCTGTCCGGCTTCGCCGATCCACTATCAATTCGATCCCGTGCAGACCACCAAGACCAGTGTGATGGGCGCGATCAACATGCTGGGGCTCGCCAAGCGCACGCACGCACGCGTTCTGCAAACCTCGACAAGCGAAGTGTACGGCGACCCCGATGTGCATCCGCAACCGGAGAGTTACCGGGGCAACGTCAACCCGCTCGGGCCGCGCGCCTGCTACGACGAAGGAAAACGTTGCGCGGAGACCCTGTTCTTCGACTATCACCGCCAGCAAAACGTGCGAATCAAGGTGGTACGCATCTTCAACACGTACGGGCCGCGCATGCATCCCAATGACGGCCGCGTGGTTTCCAACTTCATCGTGCAGGCGCTGCGCGGCGACGACATCACGCTGTATGGCGACGGCAGCCAGACCCGGGCGTTCTGCTATGTCGACGATATGGTCGACGGTTTGATCCGGATGATGGCCACGCCCGCGGACCTCACCGGCCCGATCAATCTCGGCAATCCGCACGAGATCGCGGTCAGCGAACTTGCGCAGATCATTTTGCGCCTGACGGGCTCGACGTCGCGGCTCGTATTCCGTCCGCTGCCGAAGGATGATCCGACACAACGTTGCCCCGATATCGGCCTCGCACGCACCCACCTCGACTGGGAGCCGACGGTCGGGCTCGAAGCGGGGCTCCGGCGGACCATCGACTATTTTCGCGCGACCATGCCGGCTTGACGCCGCGTCCGGAAACCACGCTTCGATGATCGGGATGCGATGCCATGACGTCGTGACGTTGCATCGCCGGTGTCCCATTTTTACGTGACAGACGCGATATGGACTACATGGTCCAATCAGGCCGTACCGTTACGCCATTGGCCAGGATGCAGCGATGCCAGTGTCCATCAATCCGCCTCGCAAGCCGGATCTCCGCGCATGGAAAAACTCGAGTATCTGAAGCATGTCGAATCGAAGGCGCGAACCTACGCGACATCTTTCCCACGGCTGTTTACCCATGCCAAAGGCATACGCGTACGCGACTCCGAGGGGCAGGAATACATCGACTGTCTGTCAAATGCAGGTACGCTCGCGCTCGGACATAATCACCCGGAAGTCAATGAAGCCGTCATGCGGTTTCTGTCGTCCGATCAAATGCAGCAGGCACTCGACCTGGCGACGCCGGAAAAGCACGCGTTCGTCGAGCAGCTTTTCTCGCTGTTGCCCGAGAAGATCGCCGAATCCGGCAAGATCCAGTTTTGCAGTCCCAGCGGCGCGGATGGCGTCGAAGCGGCTATCAAGCTGACCAAGCACCATACGGGCCGCTCGACGATCATGGCGTTCCACGGCGCCTACCACGGCATGACGGCCGGCGCACTCGCGGTGTCGGGAAATCTCAAGCCTAAATCGGCCGGCGGCAACGGACGCGACGTTCATTTCCTGCCCTATCCCTATGCTTTTCGCTGCCCGTTCGGCACCGATGGCTCGGCGACCGATCAACTCAGCATCAACTATATTCGGACCGTCCTGTCCGATCCCGAGAGCGGGATAACGAAACCGGCGGCAATCATCGTCGAAGTCGTGCAAGGCGAAGGGGGTTGCATCCCCGCTTCCGACGCCTGGTTGATCGAGTTGCGCGACCTGACGCTGCGGCATGAAATCCCGTTGATCGTCGATGAAGTGCAGACCGGACTCGGTCGAACCGGCGCGCTGTTCGCGATCGAACATTCCGGCATCCAGCCGGACGTACTGGTGTTGTCGAAGGCATTCGGCGGCGGCTATCCATTGTCGGTGGTGGTCTATGACAAGCGCCTCGACACCTGGCCGCCCGGCGCGCACGCCGGCACCTTTCGAGGCAACCAGATTGCGATGGTGGCCGGCTTGTCGACCATGCGCATCGTCGAACGAGACGGTCTGCCGGCGCACGCGGACAGAGTCGGAAAACTGCTGGTTGCCGGCCTCGAGGGGGTTGCCGAACGCTTCCCCTGCCTGGGCCAGATACGCGGCCGCGGCCTGATGATCGGCGTTGAAGTCGTCATGCCCGGCCCACATGGCCAAACCGGCCCGACCCATGCAGAACTGGCAAAAGCCATCAAGCAGAACTGCCTGCGAAACGGACTCGTCATCGAAACCGGCGGCCGCAACGGCGCGGTACTCCGGTTCCTGCCGCCGCTGATCGTTTCGGAAGCGGATATCCACGAGATTCTCAATCGCTTCGAGCATGCCGTGGAAACGGCCTGCCGTGCATGACCACACCGCGGCGCGACCACGCAGACCGACCGGTGCGGGTTTCGCCGTGATCCACGTTCAGAAAAGGGACTATCGACCATGCTGGGCATGACGGAACGCAAGCTGCTTGCCGACGGGAGCTCTCCGTGGCTGCTGGAGCCTGCGTCGAACGGGCGCGATATCGTGCTGGCGGTGAACGACAACCGGGCGGAGCTGGAATCCCGGCTTCTCGAACATGGCGCGCTGCTGTTTCGCGGCTTCGACGTTTCATCCGTGGGCGCCTTCGAAGCGTTTGCCAACGCGATTTCGGCCCATAAGTCCGACTACGTCTATCGTTCCACTCCGCGCACCTCGATCGGCAACGGCATATTCACCGCAACCGAGTATCCGCCGAGCGAGACGATCGCACTTCATTGCGAAAACGCGTATCAACGAAGCTGGCCGCTGAGCGTGGCATTCTGTTGCCTCACTCCGGCCACGACCGGCGGCGAAACGCCGATTGCCGACATGCGCGAGGTGAGCCGCAGGATCGGGCCGCGCATCCTGCAGAACTTCGAGGCGAAACAGGTCCGCTATGTCAGGCACTACCGGCGGCACGTCGACATTCCGTGGGAAACCGTCTTTCAGACCTCCGACCGCGGCCAGGTTGCGGCCTTCTGCGCAGACAACGGCATCGAGCTCGAATGGCTCGACGACGACACGTTACGCACCGCACAGATCAACCAGGGTGTGGCTTACCATCCGGTAACCCGCGACAGGGTGTTCTTCAATCAGGCACATCTGTTCCATATCTCGAACCTGGAAGCATCGCTCGCCAGTTCGATCGTCAGCCTGTTCGGCAATGACCGAATCCCGCGCAACGCTTTCTATGGCGACGGGAGTCCGTTCGATCTCGCCGACATCGAGCAGATCCGCAACGCATTCCGCGAATGCGCCATCACGTTTCCATGGCAACGAGGCGACGTCCTGCTGGTCGACAACATGCGCTTCGCGCATGGACGCAACCCGTTCGAAGGCGAGCGCAAGGTCGTCGTGTCGCTGCTGGACCCGTACTCCCCCGACAGCGAAGAAATCGCCGACCGTTAGCCGGCGCGAGCGTACGAATCAATAAAAATCCGGATTGATCAAGTGCGCGAAACGCCATGTCCATGGATTACGGGGCAGACGGCGGATTAGAGCGATGCTCTAATTTCAATACCATCCAATTCAGCAAGCAAGCTTGGCGGGATCGCCGCAACTGGTCCTGAGGAATTCAACGTTTGGCAGACAACGAAGGTTGAGTATGCTTCCCGATACAAAATTCAGGACTGTTACAGAAATATTGATATTTCGCGGCAAGGTCGAACCGGAAAAGACGGCATTCATTTTTCTCGAGAACGGCGAATCGGAACTGACTCGACTCACGTTCGGCGACCTGGACAAGCGGGCTCGCGGCATCGCCGCCAGGCTGCAACGCATGGCGCAACCGGGCGATCGCGTCCTTCTGGTCTATCCGCCCGGACTGGAATTCATCTGCGCATGGGTGGGATGCCTGTATGCCGGCCTGATCGGCGTGCCTGCCTATCCTCCGCGCAGGCATCGTCCGGCGGATCGTCTCAAGGCCATCGTCGCCGACGCCGGGCCGGTCGTCGCGCTGACCGACGCAGCCACGCTCGACGGCATCGTGCATCACGCGGACGGCTATTCCGACACGCTGGAACTGAAGATCCTGGCGACAGACCAGGGCTTCGACGCACCGGCCGAACAATGGCGCGCACCGGACATCACGCCGCAGACGCTGGCGCTGCTGCAATACACGTCAGGCTCCACCGGTACGCCAAAAGGCGTGATGATCAGCCACGCGAACATCCTGAGCAATATGGCGGTCATCGCCGAGGCGAGCGATGCCGATGCGTCGGCGGTGTTCGTCAGCTGGCTCCCGGTGTTTCACGACATGGGTTTCTTCGGGAAGGTGCTGCTGCCGATCTATCTCGGTGTGCTGTCGGTGCTGATGGCGCCCGCGGCGTTCGTGCAGAAACCCCTCCGCTGGCTGCAGGCAATCACGAAGTATCGCGGCACGCATTGCGCCGCGCCGGATTTCGCGTATGACCTGTGCGCGCGCAAGATATCCGATGAAGCCCGCGCGCAGCTGGATCTGAGCAGCTGGCGGGTTGCATTCAACGGCGCGGAACCGGTGCGCGCGGAGTCGGTGGCACGTTTTTCGCGCGCATTCGCCGCGTGCGGCTTCCACGCGCAAACCATGCGCCCGGTCTACGGCATGGCCGAGGCAACCTTGTTCATCTCCGGTCAGCCGGCACGCTCGCTGCCGCTCGTGGCGGACTACGACGCCGACGGCCTCGCACAAGGCGTGGCGACGAGAAGCGAGCGCGGCAAGCGCCACGCGCTGGTCTCATGCGGTCGGACCTGGGCGGAGCACCGCCTGCAGATCGTGAATCCGGATACCGGTGAGCGCTGCCCGCCCGACCGGATCGGCGAAATCTGGTTGACGGGCCCGAGCGTCGGTGTCGGCTACTGGAACCGCGTCGACGAAACGGAGCACACCTTTCGCGCGAAGCTGGATGGCGATGACGCGCGTTACCTGCGCACGGGCGATCTCGGCTTCGTCGATGGCGAGAACCTGTTCGTCACCGGCCGTTTGAAAGACCTCATCATCGTTGCCGGCCGCAATCACTACCCGCAGGATCTCGAGCAATCCGCCGAAGGAAGCCACCCCGCGCTGGCGCCCAACGCGTCGGCGGCTTTCTCGATCAACGTCGACGACGTGGAGCGGGTCGTCATCGCATGCGAAGTGCGCCGGGAAGCGCTCAACACGCTGAACGCCGAAGCCGTCGCCGCGGAGATCCGGCGCAAGCTCGCCGAAGAGCATGACGTCGATCTGTATGCGGCGATCCTGTTGAAGCCCGCGACGATCCTGCGCACGTCCAGCGGAAAAATCCAGCGGAGCCGAATCAGGCTGGCATTCCTCGACGGACAGGGGCTCGCGATTGCGGGCGAGTGGCGGCGTTCGTTTTCCGCGGAGGTCGCGCCCTCCGCGGCAGCGGCACGCGACACGCAAGCGCTGGTGCAATGGTGCGTCGAGCGTGTCTCGCGTCTGTCGGGAATCGATTCCGGCAATATCGACCCCGACGCGCCGTTCAGCATCTATGGGCTCGATTCGAAGGACGCCATCATGCTCTCGGGCGAGTTGCAGGACTGGCTCGGGCGGCCGGTTTCCCCTACCGTCGTCTACGATTTTCCGAGTATTGCCCTGCTGGCGCGCCATTTGAGCGGCACCGGGAATGCCATGCCGGGCCAGGCGCCCGGTTCAGCCGAAGCACGCGCGGATATCGCCATCGTCGGCATGGGATGCCGTTTCCCCGGCGCCAGTCATCCCGACGCATTCTGGCAGCTGCTGCTGCAGGGCCGCGACGCGGTCGGCGCGTTGCAGCAGCGCGCCGGCGACCTTCCGCCCACCGGACTGCTGGAACAGGTCGACCTGTTCGATGCGGCGTTCTTCGGCATCAGCGCTCGCGAAGCCGAATCGATGGATCCGCAACAGCGTCTGCTTCTCGAGGTTGCGTGGGAGACGCTCGAGCACGCGGGGATCGCGCCCCGGAGTCTCGCCGGCGGACGCACCGCGGTCATCGTGGGCATCAGCAATTCGGACTACATCCGTCTGGCGCAGGAAGAAGTCGCGGATGTCGGCCCTTATGTCGCGACCGGCAATGCGCTCAGCGTCGCCGCCAACCGCATTTCCTACACGCTCGATTTGCGCGGCCCGAGCTGGGCGGTCGATACCGCGTGTTCGTCGTCGCTCGTCGCGGTTCATCAGGCGTGCCGCGCGCTGCAGCGCGGCGAGTCCGATGCGGCGCTTGCCGGCGGCGTCAACCTGATTCTGGCGCCGCAATTGAGCGCCTCCTTCACGCAATCGGGCATGCTTTCGCCGGACGGCCGATGCAAGGCGTTCGATGCGGCAGCCAACGGTTACGTGCGCGGCGAAGGCGTGGGCATGGTGCTGCTCAAGCGTCTCGACGATGCGCGCGAGAACGGCGACACCGTGTTCGCCGTGATCCGCGGCTCGGCGGTGAATCAGGACGGGCGCAGCAATGGCCTGACCGCGCCCAATGGCCCGGCCCAGCAGGCCGTGATTCGCAGTGCGCTGCACGATGCCGGCGTACGCGCGCAGGACATCGGCTTCGTCGAAGCGCACGGTACGGGAACGCCGCTCGGAGACCCGATTGAGTTGAACTCGCTGACGGCGGTCCTGGGCGAATCTCGTCGGCCGGACGATCACTGCTGGATCGGTTCGGTCAAGACCAACATCGGCCATCTGGAGTCGGCGGCGGGCATCGCCAGCCTGATCAAGACCGCCCTTGCGCTACACCATCGTGCCATTCCGCCGAACCTCCATTTCCGGTCGATCAATCCTCAAATCGCGCTCGACGGCACGCCCTTCCGTATTCCGCAGCAGGTCACGCCGTGGCATCGGGAACACGGGCCGCGCATGGCCGGCGTGAGTTCGTTCGGCTTCGGCGGCACCAATGCGCACATGATCCTGTCGGAAGCGCCACGGCCCGCGGAGATCGAAGCCGACTCGGCGGCGCCCGCGGCGCGCGTCGTGACGCTCTCCGCGCGCACGCCCGACGCGTTGCAAGCGCTGGCGGCGTCCTATGCGGCGTATCTCGACGCCCATCCCGAGGTCCGTGTGCGGGATGTCGCGTTCACGGCAAATACCGGGCGCACCCACTTCACGCGGCGAGCGGCGATCGTCGCATCGAGTCTCGATACGTTGCGTTCGCAACTGGACGCCGTTTCGGCCGGCGAGCCCGCCGAAACACCGCCTGCAGTGACCTTCCACTTTTGCGCCGACGACGGCGGCAGCGCCGACGCGGTTCGGCAATTGCGTTCGGCCAGCCCCGCCTTCGGCGCGCTGCTGCAGCGGCAATCCGAGGCCTGCGCCGAAGCCGGGTTCACGGCATTCCAGTGCGCGCTGGCGCAACTGTGGATGTCCTTCGGCATTACGCCGGGCGCCGTCAGCAGCACGGGCGACGGGCATCGCGCCGCAGCCTCGCTGGCGGGCGTGCCGCAGGCGCCGGACGGCGGTGCGGCGGGAAACCCCGGCATCGTGATCGAAATCGGCGCGCACACGGCCGCGTGGGACACGATCCTGCACACGCTCGCCGAGCTCTACGTACGCGGCGCGTCCATCAACTGGGATGCCGTGGAGCAGGACGCCCCGCGCCGCCGGCTCGCCCTGCCGACCTACCCGTTCGAGCGTCGCGGCTTCTGGATCAGTCCACGCGCGCCCCGGCATCCGTTGCTCGGGCGCCTCATGGAGCCGCACGCGCATTCGCCGGCCACGTGGATCTGGCAGTCGCGTCTTGACGCTCCGGCAGCCACCTTTCTCAGCGGTCATCGCGTCAAGGGATCGCCCGTGCTGCCCTATTCCGCCTACGTGGAAATGGCGCTGGCGGCAACGTCGGAAATCGGCGCCGCCAGCCATACCACGTTGAAGGACCTCGCACTGCATGCGCCGTTGCCGCTGCATCCGCATGAATCGCGCACCGTGCAGACCGTGCTGAGCCGCCAGTCCTGGGGACCGTTTTCGTTTGCCGTCTATCACCGGATCGACGACACCAGCGCCGCCGCGACATGGCAGATGTGCGCGAGTGCCGAAATTCACGAATCGGATCGGAGCCACGCATGAAATTCGGCCTGATGTTCTTCGCCAGCAGTGAAGAGGCGCTGTCCGGCAACAAGTACCAGCTCGTGATGGAAAGCGCGCGTTTCGCCGATGCGAACGGGTTTTCCAGCGTCTGGGTGCCGGAGCGCCATTTCACAGAATTCGGTTCGCTGTACCCGAATCCCGCTGTCCTGCACGCCGCGCTTGCCGCTGCCACCCAACGCGTGAAGCTGGTCGCGGGCAGCGTGGTCGCAGCGCTGCACAACCCGATCCGGATCGCGGAAGAATGGTCGATGGTGGACAACCTGTCGAACGGCCGCGTGGGCGTGTCGTTCGCGTCCGGATGGAATCCGGACGACTTCGTGTTCGCGCCGGACAAATATGCGAGCCGGCAGGACGACATGCTGACCACGATGCGCGCCGTCCAGCATCTGTGGCGCGGCGGTACGCTGGATGCGCGCAATGGCGTCGGCAAGCCGGTGCAGTTGCGCATCTATCCGACGCCGGTGCAGCCGGAACTGCCGGTCTGGGTGACTGCCGCGAGCAATCCGCAGACCTTCGTGCGCGCCGGTGAAGCCGGCGCGAACCTGCTGACCCACGTGCTCGACCAGGATCGGGACCAGCTCGCGCACAAGATCGCCCTCTACCGCGACGCGCGCGCAAAACACGGCTTCGATCCGGCGGCCGGCACCGTGTCCGTGATGCTGCACACGTTCGTCGGCGACGATGCGGCGCGGGTACGCGAGCAGGCGCGCGCGCCGTTCTGCAACTACATCCGCAGCAATATCGGGCTGTTGAACGGGCTGGCGCAGAGCCGCGGCCAGTCGGTGGACGTGCGCGCGATGGGCGCGCGCGAGCTGGACGAGTTCGTCGAGTTTCTCTATGAACGCTTCGCGCAATCGCGCGGCCTCATCGGCACGCCGGAAACCTGCGTCGAACTCGTGCGGGATCTCGAGTCGATCGGCGTGGATGAAGTGGCCTGCCTGCTCGATTTCGGTCCGCCGGTCGAGCTGATCCTCGGCAATCTTCCGCAGTTGCGTCGACTCCGGGAGATGTGCGCTCCCAGGCGAGCCGCCGCGCCGACGAGATTCGATGCCGCCGCGGTGCAGGCCCGCTGCACCGAAACGACTTCGGGCGCCGACTTCAATGGCGAAATCCGGCAGCACGGCGTGCAGATCGACGGCGTGTTCAACGCCATCCAGCAGATCTGGCGCACGGCCGGCGAGGCGCTGGGGAAAATCAGCCTGCCGGCGGACGCGCTGGCATCGTCTCAATACCAGGTGCACCCCGCTTTTCTCGACGCGTGCAGCCGCGTGCTCGCCGCCGCGATCGATCCGGACGCGCTGGAGGCGGGCGACCTGTACCTGCCCAGTTCGATCGGCGCGGTACGCGTTCATCAGCCGCCGTCGTCGGCAGATGCGTGGAGTCACGCCACGCTGCGCAAGCCGAGCGGGCACGGCGCGCTGGAGGGCGATATCCGCGTCCATGACCTCGCCGGGCGACTGCTGATCGAGATCGATGCGCTGCGGTTGCAGCATGTGCGCGCCGGGCGAACCGTCGAGCGGCACGATTTGTCCGCGCTGCTTTATCGGCGCGTGTGGAGACCGTCGAGCGTCGACGCGGCAACCGGCGGTTCGGCGCACGGCGAGTGGCTGATTCTCGCGGACCGTGGCGGCGTCGGCGCGCAACTGTCCGGCCTGCTGGAGAGCGCCGGCGATACGTGCACGCTGCGCTTCGCCGACGCGACGCCGGAACCGTCCGCGCTCGACCGGCCGCTGAAGGGCATCGTTCATCTGTGGAGTCTCGATCTCGCGCCCGCCGACATCGCGGCGCGACGGCGTGCCAGCGCGAGCGTGCTGCAACTGGTCAGGACGCTCGCGTCTCGCGCACCGGCAGCCCGGCAGACGCGTCTGTGGCTGGTGACGTCGGGTGCGATGAATGTGCTGGACGGCGAATCGACCGCCGTCGCACAGGCGCCCCTGTGGGGATTGGGCCGCGCGATCGCCGTCGAGCATGCGGCGATGTGGGGCGGGCTGGTCGACCTCGACCCCGCGCAGCCGTCGGCGGCGCACATCGTGCAAGCGGTACAGGCTGGCGGCCGTGAAGACATGATCGCGTTTCGCCGCGGACAGCGCTACGTCGCGCGTATCGCCCGCGACGATCGCGAATTCGTCAGCCACCGTCCGATCAGGTTCCACCATGACGCGACCTATCTGGTGACCGGCGGGCTCGGCGGGCTCGGCCTGCGGCTCGCGTCCTGGCTCGCCGCCAACGGCGCCGGCAAAGTCGTACTGCTCGGGCGCGGCGCGCCCTCCCCGGCAGCCGAGAAAATCCTGCGGACGCTCGACGCGCGGTTCGTTCGCGCCGACCTGTCGCGTCGCGAGGACGTCGCGCAAGCGCTCGATGAAATCGCGGATTCGATGCCGCCGCTCAAGGGGGTCTTTCACCTCGCGGGCGCACTCGACGATGCGCTGCTGACGCGCCAGGACGACGATTTCTTCCATCGCGCCGGAAGCGGCAAGGCCGATGGCGCCTGGTATCTGCACGAACTGACGGCCGATCTGCCGCTCGACCATTTCGTCCTGTTCTCGTCGATGGCCGCGCTGATCACCATGCCGGGCCAGGGCAACTACGCGGCGGCGAACAGCTTTCTCGACGCCCTCGCGCAGCATCGGCGCGCGCAGGGGAAACCGGGCCTCAGCGTCAATTGGGGGCCGTGGGCGGACATCGGCCATGCCGCCACCGACTACGGACGGCGCGCGCACGAACAACTGGCTGCGCTCGGCGTCGGCACGCTGCCGCCCGAACTGGCCATCGCGACGCTGGAACGGCTGATGGCGTCGGGCGTCGCCCAGTCCGGGGTGGCGCGCATCAACTGGCCGACCCTGTTCCGGGTCGATGCGCCGGCCGCCGGGTCGGCGCTGTTTTCCGAACTCGCGCAACCGGCCGCGCAGCCTGCGCAGCAGGAGACGGCATTGCTGCGCCAGCTGCATGCGTGCGCGCCGCGCGAGCGGATCGAGCTCATCACCGACACGCTCGCGAAGATGCTGGCCGAGACGCTGCGGCTCTCCAGCACCGACGCCATTGCGCCCGAGCAATCGCTGCTCGATCTCGGCCTGGATTCGCTGATCGCGCTCGAACTGACCGACCGCCTCACCAAGGTGTTCGGCAGGCCGTTTCGCGCGACGCTGTTCTTTTCCTATCCGAACCTGCAAACGCTCGCCCAATACGTGCTCAACGAACTGTCGCCTTCGCTTCCTGCTCCTGTCGTCGACGAAGCATCCGAAGACCTTGACGAAGACGACCTTTCCGAACTGATTGCCCAGGAGATCGGCGCCCAATGAACGCCAAGGCCACGCATGCACTGAAAGCCGCGCTCGACGAACTGCGCCTGCGGCGCGCGGAAATCGCGGCGCTGCGTTCGGACCGCAACGAGCCGATCGCGGTCATCGGCATGGCTTGCCGCTTCCCCGGCCGCAGCGATACGCCGGACGCGTTCTGGCAATTGCTCGATGACGCGCGCGATGCCGTCACCGAAGTGCCGGGCGAACGCTGGGACATCGATCGCTATTACGACCCCGATCCGGCCACGCCCGGCAAGATGGCAACCCGCCGCGGCGCCTTTCTCGAACGTGTGGATCAATTCGACGCGGCGTTCTTCGGGATCGCGCCGCGCGAAGCGACCTACCTCGATCCGCAGCAACGGCTCCTGCTCGAAGTGGCCTGGGAGGCGCTTGAGAACGCCCATCTCGCGCCCGAGCGCTTCCGGCAGTCCGCCACCGGCGTGTACGTCGGCATTACCTGCTTCGATCATGCGATCCAGGTGTCCAATGCGTCGATGCCGTCGAGCAGCTACGCCGGCACGGGCAGCGCGCTGAACATGGCTGCGGGCCGGCTGTCGTTCGTGCTGGGCCTCACCGGCCCGAGCATGGCGATCGATACCGCCTGCTCGTCGTCGCTGGTCTGCCTGCACCTGGCCTGCGAAAGCCTGCGCTCGCGCGAAAGCAACATGGCGCTCGCGGGCGGCGTCAACCTGATGCTGTCGCCCGAGGTGATGGTCAGTTTCTCGCAAGCGCGCATGCTGTCGCCGGACGGACGCTGCAAGACCTTCGACGCAGCGGCGGACGGCTATGTGCGCGGCGAAGGGTGCGGCATGGTGGTGCTCAAGCGCCTCGCCGACGCGCTCGCCGACGGCGACCGGGTGCTCGGCATCGTGCGCGGCACGGCGGTCGACCAGGGCGGTGCGGGCGGCGGGCTGACCGTTCCGAGCCGCGATTCGCAGGAACGGGTGATCCGCCGCGCACTGAACCAGGCCGGCCTCGCGCCCGGCGACGTCTCCTACGTCGAGGCCCACGGTACCGGGACGTCGCTCGGCGACCCGATCGAGGTCGAAGCGCTGGCCGGCGTCTACGGCCCCGGGCGCGCGGCGACCGAGCCGCTCGTGATCGGTTCGGTCAAGACCAATATCGGGCATCTGGAATCGGCCTCCGGCATCGCCGGCCTGATCAAGGTCCTGCTGTCGTTCGAGCATGACCGGATTCCGGCGCACCTGCATTTCACGCAGCCCAATCCGCATACGCCGTGGCAGGACATCCCGATCCGCGTCGCGGCCGATCCGGTCGCGTGGCGGCGCGGGGAACGCAGGCGAATCGCCGGGGTGAGCGCGTTCGGATTCAGCGGCACCAATGCCCACGCGATCGTCGAGGAACCGCCCGTCGCGCCGGCGCATGCCGCGCAGCGCGGGCTGCTGCTGCTGTCGGCCAAATCCGAAGCGGCGCTGGCGGCGCTCGCGCAACGCTACGAGCGCGCGATTGACGGCGCGACGCCGCGGGAGCTGGCCGCCATCTGCCGCGCCGCGGCCACCGGACGGAGTCACTATCCGTTTCGCGCGGCCTATGTGTCGGGCGTGAAGGAAGCGTCGGCGGCAGCGGCGCGCACGGGCAAGGCGTTGCGCATGGGCTTCAGGTTCGGCGCGCCGGACACCGGCGTCGCGCGCGAGCTTCACGCGTCGGAACCGCTGTTCCGCGACGCGTTCGCGCGCTGCTCGGTGCCGCTGGAAGCCCTCGATACCGACGCGGGCCACTTCGCGATCCAGTTCGCGTGGGCGGAACTGTGGAAGGGCTGGGGCATCCGCCCGTCCGTCGTGTCGGGCCACGGCGTCGGCGAATATGTCGCGGCCTGCGTGGCGGGCGTCGTGAGCGTTGCCGACGCGCTGCGCCTCGTGGCGGCCCGGTCGGATGCCGAAGCGTTGCGCGCCGCGCTTCAGGACACGCCGCTCGCACGGCCGTCGGTCCGCCTGATCTCCGGCTGTCTCGGTGCCGAAGTGACCGACGAGGTGACGCATCCGCAGTACTGGCTGCAGCTTGCCGGGGCGTCGGAGCAAGCCGACGCGCCGCACACGCCGGAGGGGCTCGCCGACGGCTGGCTGCCGCCGCCATGCGCCGGCGATGCACTGGAGCGCGCACTCGCGGTGCTGTACGTGCAGGGCTGGCAGTTCGACTGGAGCGCGCTGTTCCCGGCGCCCGCCCAGCCCGCCACGCCCCTGCCGAACTACCCGTTCGAGCGGCAGCGCTTCAGCCTGGAGAAGATCCCGTCGCCGATCGTCGGCATGGATGCCGGCAGCATCGACGCAGCGTTGCGGCACCTCAAGTCGTCCGGCAAGTACTCGGAGGACGTGCTGAACGCCTTTCCGGACCTGCTCAGGACTGCGTTCGCCCCCGCCGAAACCGCCGCCCCGACCGCACCCCCGCTCTATCACGTGGTGTGGGAGCCGCAGGCCGCGTTGCCGGCGGCCCGGTTCGCCGCCGACGCGTCGCCGTGGCTGATCTTCGCGGACGAGAGCGGTGTCGGCGAACGGCTCGCGGCGCTGCTGCGCGAGCGCGGCGCATCCTGCTCGCTGGTGCGCCCCGGCCTTGATTTTGGCGTCGGCGCGGAAGCGGGCCGGCAGATCGCGCCCGAGCGGCCGGACGATTTCGTCCGCTTGCTGAACGAGACTGCCGCCCCCGGCCAGCGCATCGTCTTTCTATGGGCGCTGGACGAAGCCGTCGGCGAGACGCGCATGTCCACTGCCCTGCTGCATCTCGTGCACGCGCTGGTCGGCAGCGAGCGCGAGTGGACGCCTTCGACCCGGCCCAGGATCCGGGTCGTCACGCGCGACGCGGTAGAAGCCGGCGAAGCGCCGCTCGTATCGGGGTTCGCACAGGCTGCGCTGTCGGGCCTGGCACGCGGGGCGATGATCGAGCATCCGGAATGGTTCGAAACCGCGATCGATCTCGATCCGGCCGCGCCGGAGGACGAGACGCAGGCGCTGCTTCAGGAGATGCTCGGCGAGAGCCGCGAAGAACAGGTGGCGCTGCGGCACGGCGCGCGCCATGTCGCGCGCCTGAGCCCGCTCGCGCAAGCCGAAACGGCCGCGCTGCGGGTCGACCCGGACGCGGCCTACCTGATCACCGGCGGGTTCGGCGCGCTCGGGCTGCACACTGCCCGGTGGCTGGCGGCGCGCGGTGCGGGCACGCTGATCCTGGTCGGCCGGCAAGGGGCCGCGAGCGACGAGAGCCGGCGGGCGATCGCCGAGCTGCGTGAGCGGAACGTGTCGCTGCGCTGCGAGCGCGTCGATATCGCCGACCCGGTGGCGGTCACCGATTTTTTTGCTGCGCTCCGGCGCGACGGCGTGCCGCTGCGGGGCATCGTGCATGCGGCCGGCATCGTCGGCTACAAGCCGATCATGCAGGTCGGGCGCGAGGAGCTCGACGCGGTCCTGCAACCCAAGGTCGCCGGCGCGTGGCTGCTCCATCAGCAAAGCGAGCACTTCCCGCTCGATTTCTTCATCCTGTTTTCGTCGATCGCGTCCGCGTGGGGTTCGCGCGAGCAGGCGCACTACAGCGCCGCGAATCGATTCCTCGACGCGCTCGCGCATCATCGCCGCAGCCGGGGCCTGCCGGCCCTGAGCGTGAACTGGGGGCCCTGGGCGCAAGGCGGCATGACGTTCCCCGACGCGGAAGCACTGCTGCGGCGTGTCGGCATCCGCTCGCTGGCGGCGGATCGCGCGCTCGACGTGCTGGATCACCTCCCCGCCGTGCCACAGGTGGCGGTCGTCGATATCGACCTGGCGCTGTTCCAGGGCTCCTACGAGGCACGCGGACCCAAGCCGTTCCTCGATCGCGTGCGAGTGGGCGGAAGCCCGCCACGCGCGCCGGCGATGCCGGCGTTGAGCGACGCATCGCCGCGCGAGCGAAAGCGCCTGCTGGCGGACAGCATCGATCGCGCGGTTGCCCAGGTGCTCGGCTACGCAGCGGGGACGCTGGATCGCGACCTCGGCTTCTTCGAGATGGGCATGGATTCGCTGATGGCGCTGGACGTGCGCACGCACCTCGAAAAAGCGCTGGGCATCCCGTTGTCGGTCGCGCTGTTGTTCGATCATCCGACGGTCAACGCGCTCGCGGATTTCCTGGCGGAGCAGTCGTCCGGCACCGCGCCTGACGCGCACGCGGCGCCGACGCAGGCCGTGCCGGCGCAGCCGCGGGCGGTCGCGCCGGCCATCGAGGCGCGCGAGGCCGGCACGCCGGAACCGATCGCGATCGTCGGCATGAGCTGCCGGTTTCCGGGCGCCGCGCACGATCTCGACGCCTATTGGCGGTTGCTGAACGACGGGGTGGATGCGATCTCCGAAGTGCCGCGCGAGCGCTGGGATGTCGACGCGTACTACGATCCCGATCCGGAAGCGCCGGGGCGGATGGTTTGCCGCTTCGGCGGTTTTCTCGACGACGTCGATCAGTTCGATCCGGCCTTCTTCCGTATCACGCCGCGCGAAGCGGCCGCGATGGACCCGCAGCAGCGCCTGTTGCTCGAAGTCAGTCACGAAGCGCTGGAGCATGCCGGCATTCCCGTCGACAGTCTCAAGGGCAGCCGGACCGGCGTCTTCGTCGGCATCACCACCAACGATTACGCGAACCTGCAGCTTCGCAACGGCGGCGGCAGCGGCATCGACGGCTATTTCTTCACCGGCAATCCGCTCAACACGGCAGCCGGCCGCATCTCCTATGGGCTGGGCGTGCAGGGGCCGAGCATGGCGATCGACACCGCCTGCTCGTCGTCGCTCACCGCGATCCATACCGCCAGCCAGAATCTCCGCAGCGGCGAGTGCGATCTCGCGATTGCGGGCGGCGTCAATCTGATCCTGTCGCCGGACAACTCCATCGCCGTCTCGCGCACGCGGGCGCTGGCGCCGGACGGCCGCTGCAAGACCTTCGACGCGGCGGCGGATGGCTTCGTGCGCAGCGAAGGCTGCGGCGCGCTGGTGCTCAAGCGCCTGTCCGATGCGCTCGCCGCGGGCGATCGCGTGCTGGCCGTGCTGCGTGGCTCGGCCGTCAACCACGACGGCGCGTCGAGCGGTTTTACCGCGCCGAACGGACGCGCGCAGGAAGCCGTCATCCGCCAGGCGCTGGGCGGGCTTCCCGCCGCATCCATCGATTACGTGGAAGCGCACGGCACCGGCACCCCGCTGGGCGATCCCGTCGAGGTGCAGGCGCTGGCGACGGTGTTCGGCGAAGGCCGCGACGGGGGCCGGCGGCTGCGCGTCGGCTCGGTGAAAACCAACATCGGCCACACGGAATCCGCTGCCGGCATCGCGGGGGTCATCAAGGTCGTGCTGTCGCTGAACCACGACCGCCTTCCCGCCCACCTGCATTTCCGCCACCCGAGCCCGCTGGTGCAGTGGGACGCGCTGCCGATCGAGATCTGCGCCGAGGCGAGCGCGTGGCCGCGCGGCGAGCGGCCGCGGCGAGCCGGCGTCAGCGCGTTCGGCGCGAGCGGCACCAATGCCCACCTGGTGCTGGAAGAAGCGCCCGCGCCGGCGCGGCCGGCGACGCCGTCGAAACACAAGGTGCATCCGCTGGTGCTGTCGGCCAAGACGCCGGCGGCATTGCGAGCGCTTGCCGGGCGCTATCAGCGGCGGTTCGAAGCCGAACCCGGTCTCGATATCGCGGCCGTGGCGTTTTCGGCGGCGACCGGCCGCTCGCATTTCGCGCATCGGCTGGCGCTGCCGGTGACGTCGCTCGAGGACGCCATCGACAAGCTGCGCGCGTTCCAGGCGAAGGAACCCGCCGGCGCGGCGCAGCCCGCCCCCCGCGTGAAGATGGCATTCCTGTTCACCGGCCAGGGCTCGCAATACGCCGGCATGGGCCGCCGTCTGTACGACGCGTATCCGGTGTTCCGCGACGCCATCGACCGCTGCCGCGCGGTGGCCGATCCGCTGCTCGACAAACCGTTGCTCGATGTTTTGTCCGCCCAGGGCGAAGAGATCCACCAGACCGGCTACAGCCAGCCGGCCCTGTTCTCGCTGCAGTTCGCGCTCACCACGTTGCTGGCGTCGTTCGGCGTGGTGCCCGACGCCGTGATGGGCCACAGCGTCGGCGAGTACGCGGCGGCTTGCGCGGCCGGCGTCTTCTCGCCGGAAGACGGCCTGCGGCTGATTGCCGAACGCGGCCGGCTGATGCAGGCGTTGCCCCGCGACGGCGAGATGGCGGCCATTTTCACCGACCTCGCGACGGTCGAGCGCGCGATCGAAGCCTGTCCGCACGACGTCGCGGTGGCGGCCGTCAACGGTCCGGCGAGCATCGTGATCTCCGGCAGGCGCGAGCGCATCGCGATGCTGGTCGACGCGTTCGCTGCGCAGGACATCCGGTCCGTGCTGCTCAATACGTCGCACGCATTCCACTCGCCGCTGGTCGAGCCGATGCTGGACAGCTTCCAGGCCGTCGCGAAAGCCGTGCGCGTCGCGCGCCCGGCGATCCCGTTCTATTCGAATCTCACGGGCGCCGTGATGGACGACGCGCCGACCGACGCGTACTGGCGCCGTCACTGCCGGGAGCCGGTGCAGTTCGCGAGCAGCGTCGAGCGCCTCGCCGAAGCCGGTTTCAACGTGCTGGTCGAAATCGGCCCCAAGCCGGTGCTCGTCAACCTGGCCCGCGCGTGCTGTGCACCGGACGCCGGGATCCAGTTCCTCGGCCTGCAGCGGCCGCAAGCCGAGCAGCAAGCGCTGGTCGAAACGCTGTCGAGCCTGTATGCCCGCGGCGTCGATGTCGATTGGGCCTCGACCGAAACACCCGCGCCCACGCGCGTCGCATTGCCGTCCTATCCCTTCCAACGCAGCCGTACCTGGTTCCAGAAAGCGGACACGTCCATGACTCAGACAAGCGCATCACCCATCGCCGCAACGCCGGCGCCCAATCGTAGCGGCGAGGTTCTCGAATGGCTTCGCGGCAAGATCGGCGAATTGATCCAGGCCGATCCCGCCACCATCAACATCGACCTGCCGTTCCTGGAGATGGGTGCCGACTCGATCGTGCTGATCGAGGCCATCCGGCACATCGAGAAGCAGTACGGCGTGAAGCTGGCCATGCGCCGCTTCTTCGAAGACCTGGCGACGGTGCAGGCGCTCGCCGAGTATGTCGCGGACAATCTGCCGGCGGCCGCCGCGCCGTCCGAGGCCGAGTCCGTCGCGGGACCGTCCATGGCGGCGGTCGCGGTCGCGCAGTCCGCGGAGGTGCTTGCGCCGCTCGCCGCCGCCCCGGCGGAATGGGTGGCGGCCGAAGGCGGCTCCACGGTCGAGCGCGTGTTGCGGGAGCAGAATCAACTGCTGTCCCGCGTGATGAGCCAGCAGATGGAACTGCTGCGCACGTCGCTGACCGGCCAGGCCGGCGTGCGGCCGACGACGGTCGCCGCGCAAGCCGTCGCGAGCACGGCGAGCGTCGCACCCACGGCCGCGACCGCGACCCTGGCCGCCGCGCCAGCAGCGAAGCCCGCGCCTGCAGCTGCGGCCGCGGCGGACGATCGGCCGCCCAAGCCGATGATGCCGTGGGGCAGCCCGGTCGAACAGCGGGCGCGCGGCTTGTCCGCCGTGCAGCAGGAGCATCTCGAAGCGCTGATCGTGCGCTACACGACGCGCACCCGGAAATCGAAGGACTCGGTGCAGGCGTCGCGCCCGGTGCTGGCCGACAGCCGTGCCACGGTCGGCTTCCGCTTTTCGACCAAGGAGATGCTGTATCCGATCGTCGGCGATCGCGCTGCCGGTTCGCGGCTGTGGGACATCGACGGCAACGAGTACATCGATTTCACGATGGGCTTCGGCGTGCATCTGTTCGGCCACACGCCGGACTTCATCCAGCAGCAGGTCACCCGCGAATGGCAGCGCCCGCTCGAACTGGGCGCGCGCTCCAGCCTCGTCGGCGAAGTGGCCGCGCGCTTTGCCCGCGTCACCGGCCTCGATCGCGTGGCGTTCTCGAACACCGGCACCGAGGCGGTCATGACCGCCATGCGGCTCGCGCGCGCCGTGACCGGGCGCGACAAGATCGTGATGTTCACGCATTCGTATCACGGCCATGCCGACGGCACGCTCGCCGCGGCGAACGCGGAAGGCGTGACGGAAACCATCGCCCCCGGCGTGCCGTTCGGCTCGGTCGAGAACATGATCCTGCTCGAGTACGGCAGCGACGCCGCGCTCGAGGCCATTCGCGGCATGGCGTCGACCCTTGCCGCCGTGATGGTGGAGCCGGTGCAGAGCCGCAACCCGTCCCTGCAGCCCGTCGCATTCCTCAAGGAACTGCGCCGCATCACCGAGCAGGCCGGCGTCGCGCTGATCTTCGACGAAATGATCACCGGCTTCCGCGTCCATCCGGGCGGCTCCCAGGCCATGTTCGGCATCCGGGCCGATCTCGCGACGTACGGCAAGATCATCGGCGGCGGCCTGCCGCTGGGCGTCATCGCCGGCACCAGCCGCTTCATGGACGCCATCGACGGCGGCATGTGGACCTACGGCGACCACTCGTTCCCCGCCGCGGACCGCACCGCGTTCGGCGGCACCTTCTGCCAGTATCCGCTCGCGATGGCGGCCGCGCTGGCCGTGCTGGAGAAGATCGAACAGGAAGGCCCGGCGCTGCAGGCCGCGCTCAACGAACGGACCGCGCAAATCGCCGAGACGTTGAATGCGTTCTTCGCGGAGGCCGAGGCGCCGATCAAGGTGACGTGGTTCGGCTCGATGTTCCGCTTCGAATTCACCGAGAACCTCGACCTGTTCTTCTATCACATGCTCGAAAAGGGCATCTACATCTGGGAATGGCGCACCTGCTTCCTCTCCACCGCGCATACGGATGCCGATATCGACCGGTTCATCCGGGCGGTGAAGGACAGCGTCGCCGACCTGCGCCGGGGCGGTTTCATCCGGCCGCACTCGAAGCACGGCACGGTGGCCGCGCTGAGCGAAGCGCAACGCCAGCTGTGGATCCTGTCGGAAGTCGATCCCGAAGGATCGCTGGCGTACAACGTCAACACCACCCTCGAGCTGAATGGCCGGCTCGACGAGGCCGCCATGCGCGCGGCCGTCCAGGGTCTCGTCGATCGGCACGAAGCGCTGCGCACCACGTTGACGCCGGACGGGTCGGGCCAGATCGTGCATCCGTCGCTGACGCTTCGGATTCCGCTGATCGACACGGACCAGGACGCGTGGCGGGACCACGAAAGCCGCCAGCCGTTCGACCTGGTGAACGGTCCGCTGTTTCGCGCCGCGCTGGTGCGCCTGGACAGCGAGCGTCACCTGCTGGTGATGACGGCCCATCACATCATCTGTGACGGCTCCACGTTCGGCATCCTGCTCGAGGATCTGGCCCGCGCTTATGCCGGTGCTGCACCGGCCGCGGCGCCGCTGCAGTTCCGCGAGTACCTGAAGCAGCTCGACGGCCAGCGCCACAGCCCGGAAACGAAGGCGAATCGCGCGTACTGGCTCGCGCAATGCGCGCACCGGGCCGACCCGCTGAATCTTCCGCTGGACTACCCGCGGCCCGCGGTGAAGACGTTTCACGGCGAGCGCGTGTCCGTGCATCTGGACGCGGCGGAGGCCGCGTCGCTGCGCGCCGCCGCCCGTCAGAACGGCTGCACGCTCTACATGATGCTGCTCGCGGGCTTCAATATGTTCCTGCACCGCATCGCCGGCCAGCAGGAGATCGTCACCGGCATCCCGGTGACCGGCCGTTCCGTGGCCGGCAGCGATCGCCTCGCCGGCTACTGCACGCATCTGCTGCCGCTGCGCTCCACGCTGCCCGAGCAGGCCACCGTGGCCAGCTTCCTGGCCGGCACCCGCCAGAACCTGCTCGACGCGCTCGAGCACCAGGATTATCCGTTCGCCGAGCTGGTCCGCGAAATCGGCGCGCAGCGCGATCTCAACGCCGCGCCGCTGGTATCGGCGGTCTTCAACCTCGAACCCGTGTCGGCGCTGCCCGAACTGCCCGGCCTGACGGTCGGCCTGGTCGCCCCGCTGATCCGCTATACCGCGTTCGATCTGAACGTCAACGTGCTCGACGCGGGGCAGGAACTGCTGATCGATTGCGACTACAACACCGATCTGTTCGACGCGAGCACGGTGCAGCGATTCCTCGCCATCTACCGGACCTTGCTGATGCGTGTCACGGACGATGCGTCGGCTGCCGTTGCCCGGCTGCCGTTGCTGAGCGATGCGGAGCGGGATCTGCTGACCGTCGAATGGAACCGGACCGAAACGGATTTCGGCGATGCCGCGGCACAACCGCTGCATCGGCTGTTCGAACAACAGGTCGAGCGCACGCCCGACGCCGTCGCCGCCGTCTGCGACGACGCCTCGCTCACCTACGCAGAACTCAACCTGCGCGCCAATCGCCTCGCCCACCGGCTCATCGAGCTCGGCGTCGCTCCCGATGCTCTCGTCGGCCTGGCGATGGAGCGCTCGCTCGACATGATCGTCGCGCTGCTCGCGATCCTCAAGGCCGGCGGCGCCTACGTCCCCGTCGATCCCGACTACCCCGCCGAGCGCGTGCGTTTCATGATCGACAACGCGCAGTTGCGCTGGCTCTTCACCCAGCAGCATCTGCTTGCCGCGCTGCCCGACACCGACGCCCGCGTGATCGTCGTCGATTGTGACGCGCACGACTTCGACGCCGCGCCCGCGTCCAACCCCGCGCCTGCGCTGAGCGGCGACAACCTCGCCTACATGATCTACACCTCCGGTTCGACCGGCAGGCCCAAGGGCGCGCTCAACACCCATCGCGCGATCACCAACCGCATCCTGTGGATGCAACACGCCTACACGCTCGGCGCCGACGAGTCCGTGCTGCAGAAAACCCCGTTCAGCTTCGACGTCTCGGTCTGGGAATTCTTCTGGCCGCTCAGCGTCGGCGCACGCCTCGTGTTCGCCCGACCCGGCGGCCAGCGCGAGACCGACTACCTGGTCGAACTCATCGAGCGCGAACGGATCACCACGGTCCATTTCGTGCCGTCGATGCTGCGCGCCTTTCTCGACCATCCGGACCTCGACGCGCACTGCACGTCGCTGCGCCGCGTCGTATGCAGCGGCGAGGCGCTGCCGTTCGACCTCCAGCAGCGCTTCTTCGCGCGTCTGGACGCCAAGCTGTACAACCTCTACGGCCCCACCGAGGCCGCTGTCGACGTGACCGCCTGGGAGTGCCGGCGCGACGACCCGCACCGCATCGTGCCGATCGGCCGGCCCATCGCCAACACCCGCCTCTACATCGTCGACGCGCAGCTGCAACCCGTGCCGGTCGGCGTGGCGGGCGAGCTGCTGATCGGCGGCACGCCGGTCGGACGCGGCTACCACGGCGAGCCCGAGCTGAGCGCCGGGAAGTTCATTGCCGATCCGTTCTCCACCGACCCGCGTGCACGCCTCTACCGCACCGGCGATCTCGCGCGCTACCGGCCCGACGGCAACGTCGAGTTCCTCGGCCGCATCGACCATCAGATCAAGCTGCGCGGCCTGCGCATCGAACCCGGTGAAATCGAGGCCGCGCTGACTTCGCACCCGCTGGTCGACGCCGCCGTCGTGGCGCTGCGCGGCGTGGACGACGGCGCGCGACTCGTCGCATGGCTGCACTCGTCGCACCCCGAAGCCGAACTGATCGAAGCGGTGCGCGGCCACCTGCGGCAGCGGCTGCCGGATTACATGGTGCCGTCCGCGTTCGTCGTCGTGCCCGCGTTCGAGCATCTGCCCAACGGCAAGCTCGATCGCGCCAGGCTGCCCGAACCCGGCGACAACCTGGACCACGTTGCGCCCGTCAACGCGCTCGAAGCGCAGTTGACGGCAATCTGGCAGGAAGTGCTCGGCCAGGCGCGGATCAGCACGACCGCCAATTTCTTCGAGCTGGGCGGCAATTCGCTGTCCGCGACGAAGGTCGTCGCGCGCATCCGTCGCGATCTGCATGCGAAGCTGGAAATCCGCAGCCTGTTCGCACACCCGACCATTTCGAGCCTCGCGAAGCGCATCGCCGATACGCAGCCGATCGATTACGCGCCGGTGACGCCGCTGCCGGCGCAGGCGCACTACGAACTCTCTCCCGCGCAGACGCGGCTGTGGGTCCAGGATCGCCTCAATGCGGCGCAAGCCGGCGGGCCGCTGCCCACGTCCCTGCTGTTCGAGGGCGTGCTGGACGTGGATGCGCTCGTGCGGGCGTTCCGCGCGTTGAGCGAACGTCACGAGATCCTGCGCACGCGTTTCGTGCTGGCAGGCAATCAGCCGGTCCAGCAAGTGCTGCCGCCCGGCGAAGCCGCCTTCGCGGTCGAGGTCGTGGATCTGCAGGATGCCGAGGACCGCGATGCGCAGGCCATGTCGATCCATGCGAGCGAACGGCTCGCGCCGATGGATCTCGCCACCGGTCCGCTGTTCCGCGTCAAGCTGCTCAGGCTCTCCGAAGTCCGTCACGTCTGCATCTGCACGATGCATCACATCGTCAGCGACGGCTGGTCCACGGAGGTGTTGCTCGACGACCTGTCGAAGATCTATGACGCGTTTGTCCAGCGTCGCGACAATCCGTTGCCCGCACTCCCGATCCAGTACAAGGATTACGCCGGCTGGCTGAATCGCCTGCTCGCCGGGCCGGACGGCGAACGCATGAAGGAATACTGGCTGACCAGGCTGGGCGGCGGCCTGCGCGCGCTGGAACTGCCGGGCGACCTCGAGCAGCCGGCCGCGCCGAGCTGGAAATCCTGGCGATTCGAACTGCCCGCCGCCGAGACGACGGCGCTGGAATCGCTCGGCAAGCGCCACGGCGCGACCTTGTTCATCGCGCTGCTGTCCGCGATCAAGGCGCTGTTCTACCGCCGTTCCGGCCAGGAGGACATCGTCGTCGGCACGCCGGTCGCGGGCCGCGAGCTGCCCGAACTCGAGTCGCAGGTCGGCCCCTATCTGAACGTGCTGGCGCTGCGCGACCGCGTCGCCGGCGACGATCGTTTCGATACGCTGCTGACCCGGGTGCGGGACACCACCATCGAAGCGTTCTCCCACCCGCTGTATCCGCTGGATCGCCTGCTCGACGCGCTGCACATCAAACGCGTCGCGGGACGCAATCCGCTCTTCGACATCGGCCTGACGCTGCAGAACCAGCGACAAGGCGCCGTCGATCGCTACGCGGGGCAAGTGCGCATTGCCGAGCTGCCGGACCACGACCTGCAGCGCGCGGACCCGGAAGCCGCGACGGACTTCTGGTTCCTGGCCGAGCCGCGCGCCGAGGGCCTCGCGATCAGCGTCGTCTATCACGCCGGGCGGTTCAGCGAGGCCCTGGTGCAAGGCCTCGCCAACGAACTGACGTCCGTCATCGGGGAAGTGCTTGCCGATCCGGGCGTTCGCATCCGGAACCTGACCTTGGGACAACGCGCGCTGCACGCCGAAGCGCGCCAGCCCACCGTCGAACTCAGCGCATTCTAAGGAGCCTTCGTTGACCATTTCGTCCAACACGCAGGTCTACCTGCGACAAAACATCCAGTTCGAACCGCTGATCAACGGCTGGTACGCGTGGTTTCACACGCTTCCGCCGTTGACCGCCGCCCTCAACGTGGCCGAGCGGTTCCTGCCGCTGATGAAGTCCTATGCCGCATCGCCGATGATGCATGCGGCGGCCTGCAAGGATCCGGCGATGCGCGGCGGCCCGTTCCTCGACCTGGGCGGCAAGCGCGTCGACGAAATCCGCGCGCTGATCGAGCAGACCACCCGGCGCGCGACCCTGCAGCTGGAACTGGCGAAGGCCTACAAGGCGTTCTCCACGCTGCTGCTGGAACAGGCCAAGGGGATGGCTTCGGACCCGCTCTACCCCGAGATTCCGGAGGTGTTGAAAGGCTATGTCGAGATCTACTACGACCTGAACCACAACCCGTCCTTCCGGGTGTTCGAAAGCCTGCTGTACGCGAGCCCGCTCTATGCGCGCGATGCGCAGAGCATCGCGCTGTCGGCGATCGAGGAGAACACGCCGCGGCCATTCATTCTCAGCACGCCCCGGCTCAGCGACGAGCGCACGCTGTTCAGCAACATGGCCTTCGACGATCGCGCACTCGACGCGCTGTTCCGCATGCGCGACACGCCCGGCAGCTACGCGAAAATCGTCGATCTGATGCGCGTGGAGGAGAAGGACGAGCCGCTGTTCCGCTCGTTCTTCGTCGAACAGGCGCCGGCACCGAAACCGGATCGTTCGTTCGACGGCGACGACATCCGCATCCGCTACTACGGCCACGCGTGCCTGCTGGTCCAGAGCCGGGGCGTGAGCATCCTGATCGATCCGGTGATCAGCTACGGCTACGACACCGCGCTGCCGCGCTATACGTTCGCCGACCTGCCGGACCAGATCGACTACGTGCTGATCACGCACAGCCATCACGATCACATCGTGCTCGAAACGCTGCTGCAGCTTCGCCACAAGGTCAAGACCGTGGTGGTCGGCAGGAACCTCGACGGCTTTCCGCAAGATCCGTCGCTGGAACTGGCCTTGCGCAAGCTCGGCTTCGACGACGTGCGGGAAGTTCGGGATGCTCAGGAAATCAAGTTTCCCAACGGGGCCATCACCGCCATTCCGTTCCTGGGCGAACACAACGACCTGGCGATCCAGAGCAAGCAGAGCTTCATGATCCGCTTCGGCACGCGTTCGGTGCTGTGCATCGCCGATTCGTGCAACCTGGACCCGCGCCTTTACGAACATGTCTTCCGCCTCGCCGGCAAGCCGGACACGCTGTTCGTCGGGATGGAAACCGAGGGCGCGCCGCCGTCATGGGTCTATGGCCCGCTGTTTCCCGACGCGCTGCCGCGCGACATCGATCGGTCGCGCCGTGCGCGGGGCTGCCAGTTCGGCGAGGCCGCCGCGCTGGTGGACGACTTCGCGTTCAACGCGGCGTACGTCTATGCGATGGGTCAGGAGCCGTGGCTGAACCACCTCCTCGACAACACCTTCGACGAAAACTCGCCCAGCCATATCCAGTCCACCCAGTTCGTCGCGCACTGCAAGGCCAAGGGCATCGCTTCCGAAATCCTGTACGCGACGAGGGAGATCGTGCTTTGTCAGAACTGAATCTCAACGCGCTCTCGACCAGCGGGCAATACCAGGAACACGTGGCGTTCTGGGGCGACGCGCTCGGTCGCATCGACGAAGACTTCCGCCTTCAGCAGGCGTGGCAGGCGTATGCGCTGCCGCTCGGCCCCGCGCCGGAACTGACGTTCGAGCTCGACGGCGCCGCGGCACCGGTGCTGGAGAAGCTCGCCGCCGGCAACGAGCTGGGCGCGTTCGTCGTGCTGCTGGCGGCGCTGTTCCGTGTGCTGGGGCGCTACAACGGCGCGGCCGGCCTGTTCCTGGATACGCCGCGCCTGATCGCCGGACCCGCGAGCGGCCCCGCCGATCCCGTCCCGCTGCTCGACGCCATCGAGCCCGGCCCCACGGTTCGCGCGTATCTGAATCAGGTGCGCGACAGGGTGCAGCGCAGCTATTCGTATCAGGATTTTCCGATCGCCGCCCTCGCGCACAAGCTGCATGGCGAACGGCGCACGACCAACGTCGGCGTGCGCTTCGACGGTCTGCACGAAGCCTGGGCGTCGGCCGACTACGACCTGTCGATCGAGATCCGCCATCGCGAGCGCTACGAGATCGTGCTGACGGGCCGGCCGACGGTGTTCACGCTGCATTATCTCCAGCATGTCGCGCGACACCTGCGCAACGTGCTGGCCGGCTTCGGCACGCTGGACGCTGCGCTCGACACCGTCTCGCTGCTCGACGACGAAGAACGCGCGCGCCTTCGTTCGCATGCGGCGCCCGTCGCGGTACCTGGAACCTTCCTGGAGCAGTTCGCGCAACGGGTCGCGGCCGCGCCGGACGGCATCGCCGTGGTGACCGCCGATGCATCGCTGACCTACGCCGAACTGGACGACCAGGCGTCCCGGCTGGCGAGCTTCCTGCTCGCGGAATACGCGATCGAACGCGGCGACGTGGTGGGCGTGGTGGCCGACCGTTCCGAGCGCTGGATCGTCGGCATGCTCGGCGCCCTCAAGGCGGGCGCGGTGTATCTGCCGCTCGACCCGGAGTTTCCGCGGGAGCGGCTGCGCTTCATGATCGAGGACGCGAAGGTCAAGGCGCTGCTGACGCACTCGGAACACCTGCCGTTGCTCGCCGATTTCTGGGCGATCCCGATGTTCGCCCTCGACTTCCAGCTCGACACGCTGGCGCCTGCATCGGCGGCGGCGCAGGTCGAGGTCCGCCCGGACGATGCGGCGTACATCATCTACACGTCCGGCTCCACGGGCGTGCCCAAGGGCGTCGTGCTCGAACACGCAGGGCTCCTGAACATGGCGCAGTACCACGTGGACGCCTTCGGTTTCGATGCCGCCGACCGGTTCGTCCAGTTCTACTCGCCGGGCTTCGACGGCTCGATCATGGAGATTTTCGTCACGCTGCTCGCGGGCGCGCGCCTGGTGCTGGCGAAGCCCGCCGTGATCCGCGACGTGCCGCGCTTCGTCGAATATATCGCGCAGCAGGGCGTCACCACCCTCAACGCGACGCCCGCCTATCTCGCCGCGCTCGACTGGAACGCGCTCGGCACCGTGAAACGCGTCATCAGCGCGGGCGACAGCGCCCGCGCGGCGGATCTGCGCGAGCTGGCCCGGACCCGCACGTGCCACAACTCGTACGGCCCCACCGAGGCAACCGTGTGCGTCGCGGACTACGTGGTCGACCCGGCAACCGCCTACGGCACCTGCCTGCCGGTAGGCCGCCCGATCCACAACACGCACCTGTACCTGCTCGACGAGCACGGGGCGCTGGCCCCCGAGGGCTGCACGGGCGAGATCTGCGTGTCCGGCATCGCACTGGCGCGCGGCTATGTCGCCCGGGACGACCTGGCGGCCGCCGCTTTCGTCGACCACCCGTTCGACGCGGGCGAGCGCCTTTATCGCACCGGCGACCTCGGTGTCTGGCTGCCGGACGGCAACCTGGAAGTCACCGGGCGCCGCGACACGCAGGTGAAGATTCGCGGCTATCGCATCGAGATGGGCGAAATCGAAGCGGCGCTCAGGCAGCACGCCGACGTCGCCGACGCGATCGTGTTCGTGCGCGAGGACGCGCCGCAGCACAAGCAGCTGGTGGCCTGCGTCGCAACGGCGACGGCCAGCGTCGCCAGCCTGCGGGAACACCTGAAGGAACGTCTGCCCGAGTTCATGGTGCCGGCGTCGATCGTGACGCTCGAACGCCTGCCGCTGACGCCGAACGGCAAGCCCGACCGCAAGGCGCTCGCCGCGCTGGAACTGGCGCCCGTGCCGAGCGAAACCGCGTACGCCGCGCCGACCAATGACGTCGAAGCGCGCCTGGGCAAGATCTGGTCCGAGGTGCTGGGCCGCGAGCCGATCGGCGTGCACGACAATTTCTTCGAACTGGGCGGCGACTCGATCCTGATCATCCAGGTGATGTCGCTGGCCCAGCAAATCGGCCTCAAATTCACCGCCGACCAGTTTTTCGCGCATCCGACCATCGCCGAGCTGGCGCAGGTTGCGGTGGAGGCGCCGTCGATCCGGATTGCGCAGGAGCCGGTGGTCGGCCCCGCGCCGCTGACGCCGATCCAGCATTGGTTCTTCGCGCAGGACGTGGCGGATCCGCACCACTACAACCAGTCGACGATGATCGAGGTGCCCGCGTCGCTGCGGCCGGACGTGATCGAGCGCGCGCTGGCGGCCGTCGCGACGCATCACGACGCGCTGCGGCTGAGTTTCGAGCGCGTCGCCGGGGCGTGGCAGCAATCGCATGCGGCGCCGCCGCTGGCGATCCCGCTCGACGTCACGTCGCTGGCGGGCGCGGCGCCCGCCGCACGGCAGGCCGAGATGCTCGCGACCGCCACCCGCATGCAGGAGAGCTTCACGTTGTCCGTGGCGCCGCTGCTGCGCGCCCACCTGTTCCGGTTCGGTCCCGACGAACCGCAGCGCCTGCTCGTCGTGGCGCACCATCTGGTGATCGACGGCGTCTCGTGGCGCATCCTGTTCGAAGACCTGTACACCGCGTGTCGCCAGCTCGAAGCGGGCGAAGCGGTGCAGCTCCCGGCCAGGACGACGGCCTGGCGCGACTGGTCGGCGCGTCTGTCCGAACTCGGCGCGACCGCGCTCGACGGGCTGGACTACTGGCTCCGGGAGAACGCCGACGAGCACGCGTGCTTCGACGACATGCCGGTCGGCACCGTCGCCGAAGCCGGCACGGCGGTCATCGAGTTCGACGCGCAGCAAACGCTCGCGCTGTTGCAGGACGTGCCGCGCGCGTTCAATACCCAGATCAACGAAGTCCTGCTGACGGCCCTGCTGCTCGCGTTCGGCGACTGGACCGGCAACGCGTCGCTGGTCGTCGATCTCGAAGGCCACGGCCGCGAGGACCTCTTCGACGGCGTCGATACGTCACGCACGATCGGCTGGTTCACCGCGCACTATCCGGTGTTCCTGAACGCCGGCGACGCCACCGTGGCGGTCGAGGCGCTGCGCCACGTCAAGGAGCAGCTGCGCGCGGTGCCGATGCGCGGGCTCGGCTACGGCATCGCCCGCTACCTCGGCAACGACGCCGGCATCGCGGCGGCGCTGGAACGGCAGCCGCCGGCGCCGGTGCGCTTCAACTATCTCGGCCAGGTCGATCGCGTGCTGGCCGACGACACGGGCTGGAAGCCGGTGCTCGACTTCCAGAGTCCCGAGCACAGCCCGCGCGCGCGTCGCGGCCATCTGTTCGAGATCGACGGGATGGTGTTCGACGGGCGTCTGCGCCTGACCTGGCACTACAACCGCGAGGCCTGCGCACCCGGCGTCATCGAGCAGCTGACGCAGTGCTACCGCAGCCGTCTGCTGTCGATCGTCGCGGCCGGCGGCGACGGCCCGCGCGGGCTGAGCCCGTCGGATTTTCCGGCCGCGCGCATCAGCCAGGAAGCGTTGGACGCCCTTGTCTCAAGGATCAAATCGTGACATCCCCCACCATCGCCGATATCTACGAGCTCTCCCCGATGCAGGAGGCGATGCTCTTTCATGCCGTGCACTCGCCCGGCACGAGAAGCAGCTTCAACCAGCTCGGTTGCCGGATCACCGGCAACCTCGATCCCGCGCTGTTCCATGCCGCATGGCAGCAGCTCGTCGATCGGCATCCGGTGATGCGCACGTCGTTCCATTGGGAGGAATTCGACAAGCCCATGCAGGTCGTGCACGCGCACGCCACGCTGCCGTGGGTGCAGGACGACTGGCGCGACCTGCCGGAACACGAACAGCGCACGCGGTGGCGCGCGCATCTCGAAGACGACCTGGCCGAGGGCTTCGCGCTCGATCGCGCGCCGCTCGTGCGCTGTCGCCTGGTGCGCGTCGCCGCCGACGCATACCTGTTCAGCTGGAGCCACCATCACATCCTTGCCGATGGCTGGTGCCTGTCGCTCGTCATCGAGGAGATCTTCCAGGTCTATGGCGCGCTCGCGCGCGGCGTGCCGCCGGCGCTCCCCGCGGTGCGCCCCTATCGCGACTATATCCAGTGGCTGCAGCAGCGCGAGCCGCAAGCCGCGCAGCAGTACTGGACACGCTATCTCGAAGGTTTCCACTCGCCGACACCGCTGCCCACGGCCGCGCGCGCGGAAGCGGGCGAGCGCTTCGGCCAGGGCCTCGCGCAAGTGCAGGCCGACCTGTCGGCCGACCTGAGCGCACGCCTGCGGCAATTCGCGGCCCGGCATCACGTCACCCTCAATACCCTCGCGCAAGCGGCCTGGGCGCTCGTGCTGTCGCGTTACAGCGGGGAGACCGACGTGGTGTTCGGCGCCGTCGTGTCCGGACGGGGCGCCAACCTGCCGGGGATCGAAACCATGCTCGGCCTGTTCATCAATACGGTGCCGGTGCGGGTGCGGGTCGATCCGAGGCAGCCGCTGGTGCCGTGGCTGAAGATGATCCAGGCGCGCGTGGCCGCACGTGCGCAGTTCGAGCACACCCCGTTGCCCGACATTCAGCGCTGCAGCGAAGTGCCGCTGACGACACCGCTGTTCGAGAGCAACATCACGTTCATGAATTACCCGCTCGACGCGTCGCTGACGCATGGCGCGCACGGGCTGGCGGTCGACGAGGTGCTGCTCTACAACCGCGCCGACATTCCGCTCGAATTCGTGGTGACGGCGCGCGACGACTGGCAGATGGAACTGTCGTTCGACCCGCGGCGCTTCGATGAAGACACCATGCAGCGGATGCTGGGCCACGTGGCCGCGACGCTCGACGCCTTCGCGGCCGATCCGAACCGGCTGCTAGGCCGCCTGCCGATACTGCCCGAGGCCGAACGCCGGCAGTTGCTGGAGACCTTCAACGACACCGCCGTGCCGTTCGACGCCGCGCGCACCGTCGTGCATCGCCTGGAGCAGGCCGCCGCGGACCATCCCGAGCGGCCCGCGGTCGAGTACCGGGGCAACGTCCTGAGCGCGGGCGAACTGAATGCGCGCGCCAACCGCACCGCTCGCCGCCTGCTGGCCGCCGCCGAGCTGGGGCCGGACGCGCTGGTCGCAATCTGCATGCACCGGTCGGCGCGCCTGATGGAGGCGATCCTCGCCGTGTGGAAGTGCGGCGCCGCCTATATTCCGATCGACCCCGACTATCCGGTGGCCCGCATCCGCACCATTCTCGAGGATTCCGGCGCCGCCCTCGTGATTACCTGCGACGGCCTGCTTCCTCCCGAGCTGGCCGCGCTCGCACCGGTCGTGTCGCTCGACGCCGCCACCGATATCGTCGACGACACCAATCCGGGCCGCCCCGTATCGCCCGACAGCCTCGCCTACGTGATCTACACGTCCGGCTCCACCGGCAAGCCAAAAGGAGCGATGGTCGAGCACGCCGGCATGCTGAACCACATGCTCGCCGAGATCGACGAATTTTCGATCTCGGCGTCGTCGGTGATCGCGCAAACCGCGCCGCATTGCTTCGATATTTCGGTGTGGCAATTTTTCACGGCGCCGCTCGTCGGCGGCAGGACCGTGATCGTCGACGACGAATGCATTCGCGATCCCGCGAGTTTCGTCACGACCCTGGAAGCCACCCGGATCAGCATCGTCGAACTGGTGCCGTCCTATCTGTCCGCCGTGCTCGACCGCGCATCGGAACGGCCGGCGCTGATGCGGCACCTGCGGCACCTGCTCGTCACCGGCGAGATGGTCAGCCCGGCTTTGGTGAAACAGTGGTTCGACGTGTTCCCGGACATCGCGCTGGTGAACGCCTATGGCCCGGCGGAAGCGTCCGACGACGTCGCGCAGCACCGCATGACGTGCGCGCCGACCACGCCTTACGTACCGGTCGGCAAGCCGATCCGCAACGTGCGCCTCTACGTCGTCGACCCGCAGCTGAACCTGTGCCCGATCGGGATTCCCGGCGAGCTTTGCGTGTCCGGCGTCGCCGTCGGCCGCGGCTATCTGAACAACGAAGCCGCTACGCGGGAGGCTTTCGTCGAGGATCCGTTCCATCCGGACCGCGGTGTCCGCCTGTATCGCACCGGCGACATCGGCTGCTATCTCCCCGATGGAACGATCGTGCTGCACGGCCGCAAGGACCACCAACTGAAGATCCGCGGCTACCGCATCGAGCTCGCGGAGATCGACAACGCGCTGGCCGCCATTCCGGAAATCCGCCAGGCGGCCGCGCTCGACTATCGCGACGAGACCGGCCGCGCCGCGCTGTGCGCGTATGTCGCGTTCCGCGACGGCGCGTCGCTGAGCGACGCCCGGATTGCCGCCGCGTTGTCCGCCACGCTGCCGGACTATATGGTGCCCGGCATCTACGTGGTGCTCGACGCGCTGCCCCTGAGCAGCAACGGCAAGATCGACCGCAAGGCGCTGCCCCCGCCGGACCGGTCGCGGCTGTCCGCCGCGGCACACGCGCCGACGCTGCCCCGCACGCCCACCGAGACGCTGCTGTGCCGCATCTGGGGAGAAGCGCTGGGGATTCCGTCGCCCGGCATCCACGACAACATCTTCGCGCTGGGAGGCGATTCGATTCTCAGCATGCGCATCGTGTCGCTGGCCGCCAAGGCGGGCCTGAAGCTCACCACCCGGCTCATCTTCCAGCATCCGACGGTCGCCGAGCTCGCCGCCGTGGCGACGCGCGGCACGGCCGGCGCGGCGGAGTTCGTCGCGTCGTCCGGCCCGCTGCCGCTGACGTCCATCCAGAAGCGTTTCTTCGCGCAGCGCAACGACGACCCGGACCAGTACAACCAGGCGGTCCTGCTCGACGTGCCGGCGGATCTCGATCCGGTCCTGCTGCGCCACGCGCTCCGGCACGCGGTCAAATGGCATGACGCGCTGCGGCTGCGCTTTCGCGCGGGCGCGTCCGGCTGGGTCCAGGAAGTCGTCGACGATCCGGAGGTCCCCGTCGGCGTATTCGACATTCCGCGCGATCGGCTCGCGCAGCACGTCGCGCAGTCGCATGCGAGCCTGAATCTGTCGGACGGCCCGGTCTTGCGCGCGGACCTGTTCCGCATCGACGAAGGCCGTTCGCTTCGTCTGCTGCTGGTCGCCCATCATCTGGTCGTCGACGGCGTGTCGTGGGGCGCACTGCTCGAAACCGTGTACGACGCCTATACCCGCCTGCGCAACGGCAAGGCGCCCGAATTCGCGGGCGGCAGCGCGACGTGGACCGCATGGACCCGGGCCATCTCGAACTGGGCCGGCTCCGGCGCCGCCGACGCCGACCTCGCCCACTGGCAAGCGCTGGCGCGTTCCGCGCTGCCCGACCTGCCGCTCGATCGCGCCGCGTCGGCCGATGCCAATACCGTGTCGTCCGCCGAAACGATCGTGGTCGAGCTGGGTGAAGCCGCCACCGCGGCCTTGCTGGGCATAGCGCCCCGCGCCTACGACGCGCAGATCAACGACCTGCTGCTTGCCGCGCTCGCACGTGCCGTCAGCGACTGGAGCGGATGCGCCGACGTCCTGCTGGATCTCGAAGCGCACGGTCGCGAGGAACTGATCGAAGACCTCGACATCTCGCGCACGGTGGGCTGGTTTACGTCCGTCTTCCCGGTCGTGCTGACGGTCGATGCCGGTTCGCACGATCCGGCTCGCCTGGTTGCGTCGATCAAGACGCGACTGCGCGCGGTGCCGACCGCGGGCATCACCTGCGGCCTGCTGCAAGACCGGCTCGACGGCCCGGCTCCGCAGCCGCAACTGCTGTTCAACTACCTGGGCCAGACCGACCAGCTGTTCACCGCCGCACGCGACTGGAAACAGGCCGCGGAGCCAAGCGGGGACGGCCGCAATGCGAACCAGCTGCGCGAGCACCTGCTCGACGTCAACGCCTACGTGACCGGCAACCGCCTGCTCGTTGCGTGGGAATTCAGCCGGGCCTGCCACGACCCGGACACCATTCGGCGCGTCGCGCAAGCCTATATCGCGGCGCTCGAAATCCTGGTCGCCGACCATGCCGTCCAGTCCGCATCGACCCGGCCCGCGGCCGGTCTGCCGCAGGCGCCGGCCTCGGTCATGCCGGACGAGATCGCCGACGTCTACGCGCTTACGCCGACCCAGCAGGGCATGCTGTTCCACGGCCTGTACGAACCCGCGTCGGATGCCTATTTCAGCAGCCTGAATTTCCGTATCGACGGGGCGCTCGACGTCGAACGGTTCCGCCGCGCGTGGGATACCGTGGCGCACCGGCACGACATCTTGCGAACCTCGTTTCACTGGGAAGAAATCGAAAGCCCCGTGCAGGTCGTGCATCGCCGTATCGACTTGCCCTGGCACGACGAGGATCTGCGCGCGGCGTCCGCCGCGGAGGCCGAGCAGCGTCGGGAAGCCTACGTGGCGCAAGACCGGGCGCGCGGCTTCGACTTTACCCGCGCGCCGCTGATGCGGCTCGCGCTGTTCCGCGTGGGCGATCACGCATGGCGCTTCCATTGGAGCCACCACCACCTGCTGCTCGACGGCTGGAGTTCCGCGCGGCTCCTGAGCGAAGTGGCCGCCGCCTATCAAGCGCTGCCGGCCGAAGGCGCTCCGGAGCGGCACGCGCCGCCCGCCTTCGCCGATTACGTGCGCTGGCTGGCGCGCCAGGACGCCGCGGCGGCGGAACGCTTCTGGAAGACGAAGCTGGCGGATTTCCCGGCGACGACGCCGCTCGTGCTGGGCCGCCCCGAACTCGACGGCACGGCCGCGCCGGGCGCCTATGTGGAGGAGCCGCTGCTGCTGTCCGAAAGCGACACGCAACGGCTCGTCGCGTTCGCGCAAACCAATCGCGTCACCCTCAACACGCTCGCGCAGGGTGCGTGGGCGCAGTTGCTGAGCCGCTATAGCGGCGAAGCGGACGTCGTGTTCGGCACGATCGTTTCCGGTCGCCCCGCGTCGCTGCCGGCGTCGGACGAGATGGTCGGGCTGTTCATCAACACGCTGCCGGTGCGGGTCCGCATCGACGCGCGCCCGACGTCCGCGTGGCTGGCGCAATTGCAGATGGATCTCGCGCAGCAGGAGGACTATGCGCACTATCCGCTGGCCGACATCCAGAAATTCGCCGGCCTGCCGCCCGGCGTGCCGCTCTTCGAAAGCCTGCTCATCTTCCAGAACTATCCGGTCGAGGAAGCACTGGCCGATGCGCTGCCCGGCCTGCGGATCGGCGAATTCCAGGTGTCCGATCCGAACAATTACCCGCTGACGCTGGTCGTGACGCCGGGCAAGCACCTGTCGCTGCAGGTGCTGTACGACGACGGCCGGTTCGATCGCGAAACGATCGTCCGCCTGCTGCGCCATGTCGAAACCCTGCTGGTCGGCCTGGCCGGCGAGGAGGATCGCCCGAACCGCAGCGTTGCGCTCCTCACCGACGCCGAGCGGGACGCCATCCTGCTGGGCTGGAACGATACCTTCGCGCCGATTCCGTCCGACCGGACGCTGGCCGAACTGATCGAGGCCGTGGCTGCCGCGCACCCCGAGCGCATTGCGGTTCGCTGCGGCATGGAGGTTCGCACCTATCGGGACCTCGTCGAAGGCGCCGACCGGATCGCCGGCCATCTTCTGCAGACGGCGCCGATCCGGCCGGACGACCGGATCGCCGTCTGGATGCCGCGCTCGCCGCTGATGCTGGAAACGATCCTGGCCATCTGGAAGTGCGGCGCGGCGTATGTTCCGGTCGATCCGGCCTATCCGGCCCAGCGGGTCGAGACCATCCTGACGCTGGCCCGGCCGGCCATCATCGTCGGCACCGACTGCCAGCCGCCGCCGGCGCTGGCGTCGATCCCGCTGGTCGATCCCGCCCGCCTGCCCGTCCATCGCGACGCGGGGGCACCGACGCCGCGCTGCCGGCCCACGGACCTCGCCTACGTGATCTTCACGTCGGGTTCGACCGGCCAACCGAAGGGCGCGATGGTCGAGCATCGCGGCATGCTCAATCACGTGCTCGCGATGGCGCGCAGGGTCGGGCTCGGCGCGCAGAGCGCGGTCGCCCAGACCGCTTCGCACTGCTCCGACATTTCGGTCTGGCAGTGCTTCGCGGCGCTGGTGTCGGGCGGCACGACGGTGATCTATCCCGATGCCGTCATCCTCGAGCCCGCGCGCCTGATCGACAGCCTGCACCGCGACCGCATCACGGCGATGCAATTCGTGCCGTCCTATCTGGCGACCTTTCTCGGCGAGCTGGAACGGCACGCGGCGCCGGCCTTCCCGCACCTCGAAACGCTGCTGACGATCGGCGAAACCCTGCAGCCCGCCACCGCGCAAGCCTGGTTCCGCCTGAATCCGGCGGTCCGGCTCATCAACGCCTATGGGCCGACCGAAGCGTCGGACTCCGTCGCGCATTACAGCATGGCGCGTGCGCCGGATCTGCCGGCGATTCCGATCGGCCGACCGATCGAGAACCTGCGCGTCTACGTCGTGGATGCCGACATGAATCCGTGCCCGGCCGGCGTCAAGGGCGAGATCTGCATCGGGGGCGTCGGTGTCGGGCGCGGCTACCTGTTCGACGAAGCACGCACCCGGGCGGTGTTCCGCGACGATCCGTTCAGTCCGGAACCAGGCGCGCGCCTGTATCGCACCGGCGATATCGGCTGCTTCGGGCCGGACGGCAACCTCCATTTCTTCGGCCGCCGCGACTTCCAGGTCAAGATCCGCGGGTATCGCATCGAGCTCGGGGAAATCGAAGCCGCGCTGACCGGCCTCGCAGGCATCTCCAACGCCGTCGTGGTCGCCCGCGAGACGCCGGACTCGGAAACGACCCTGTGCGGCTACGCGTCGGGTACCGGCTGGACGCCCAAAGGCCTGCGCGACGCACTGCGCGAAAAACTGCCGGCGCATATGGTGCCCGACACCGTAATGCTGCTGCCGGCGCTGCCCGTCATGCCGAACGGCAAGATCAACCGCGCCGCACTGCCGCTCCCGGATGCCGCGTCCGTCCCCGACGGCGTGCCGGCCGAACCGCAGACGCCTGTCGAAGCGGCGCTGCTGCGCATCTTCGCCGAGGTGCTCGGCCGCCGGCCGAACGGCATCGACGACGATTTCTTCGAGCATGGCGGCCAAAGCCTCAAGGCGATCCAGATGGTCAGCCGGATCCGGCGCGAACTGAAACTGAACGTCGCGGTCGCCGACATCTTCCATGCGCCGTCGCCGCGCGCGCTCGCGCAGAAGCTGGCTGCCACGCCCGCCGACGGTGCCGGCGCCGACGCGATCATCCCGGCGCTTGCCGTGCAGCCGTCCTACGCGGTGTCGCGCGCACAGAAGCGGATCTGGCTCGCGAGCCGCAGCGCGGATCCGTCCACGTACAACATGGCAGGCGCACTGCAGCTGGACGGCGCCGTCGACACGGCACGCCTCGTCCTTGCGTTCGACCGGCTAGTCGATCGCCACGAGAGCCTGCGCACGGTGTTTGCGATGATCGAAGGCGAGCTGCGGCAACGCATCCTCACCCGCGAGGCGTCCGGATTCCGGGTCGAGCAAATGGATCTGGCGGACGATGCCGGGCCGCAAGCGATCGATGCGCTGATTCGCGCGGAAAGCGAGCAGCCGTTCGATCTCGCGTCGGGACCGCTCTTTCGCGTCAAGCTAGTCCGGCTCTCGCCGATGCAACATCTGCTGCTGCTGAACATGCACCACGCGATATCGGATGCGTGGTCGATCCGCGTGCTGACCGACGACCTGCATGCGCTGTACGCGGGACGCCACCTGCCGCCGCTGTCGATCCAGTACCGCGACTACGCCGCGTGGCACAACGCGAGCCTCGCCGGTCCGCGCGCCGCCGCGCATCGCGCATACTGGCTCGAGCAACTGGCGCCGCCGCTGCCCCGCCTGCAACCGGCGTCGGATTTCCCGCGTCCCAAGCGGCTCGGTCATGCCGGGCAGACGCTCGAAGTCGAACTGTCGGAGCCGCAGGCGGCGGGACTCGCGACGCTGGCCCGCGCTCACCATACGTCGCTCTACGCGGTGCTCCTGGCGTCGTTCTGCGTGCTGATGCACCGCTACACGGGGCGTGAGGACATCGTCATCGGCAGCGTGACGGCCGGGCGCGACAGCGAACAGCTCGAATCGCAGATCGGGGTGTACCTCAACACTGTCGTGCTGCGCGTCCCGGTGCGGAAATCCGCGACCGTCGCCGAGGTGATCGACGGTGTGGCGAAGGCCTCCACGCAAGCGCTGGAGCATGCGTCCTATCCGTTCGACGTGCTGCTGGAAGACCTGAAGATCCGCACCCCGGCGAACCATTTCCCGATCTTCGACATTCAAGCGAACTACGTTTCGATACCCGCGCCGCAGCCCGGTCTGTGCATCACGGACATCTCGCGGACGGACAGCACGGCCAAGTTCGACCTGTCCTTCCAGATCGTGGAAAGCGAAGGCAGGCACCTTATCCAGTTCATCTACAACACCCGCCTGTTCCGCCCCGCGACCATCGCCGCGATGCGCGATCGACTGCTCGCGATCCACGACGTCTTCCGCCGCGATCCGGCCACGCCGGTCGATCGCATCCCGCTCTCCGGCGACGCGCCCGCCGCCAGCCCACGGGTCCGGGTCGGCCTGCGCCTGACGCGCGCGCCCGAAGTCACGGCCGACGACGCGCTCGAGGAGAAGACGTGATGCGGGCCGGCCGGAGTTCGGGCGGCGCGCGCCGTGCGCGCTGCTTCGGGTTGTTTCAGGTGAACAAAACGTCTCAAGGAGTTTCCTGTGCAAGACAATAACGTGCTGGTCACCGACCATCGCTATGCGCACACCGCGCGTTTCTGGCGCGAAAGCCTTTCCCTGGTCGCAGGCAGCTACCGGATCGCAGCGCACGCGCCGGGACAGCAGCCGGCTCGCCTGCTGTCCCGCACGGTGCCGCTCACGCCCGCGTCGCTCGACCTGTTGCGGCGCATCGGCGACGGCGAGCTTGCCGAATTCGCCGTCACGGCCGCGGGCATTGCGTTCCTGCTGTGGAAATACTTCCGGATTCCGGTCACGGTGCTCGGAACGCCGGGGCTTGCCGAGCATCCGCCGGCCCGGGCCGCCACCGTTCCGCTGATCATCGAGGTACGTCCCGACGAGCGCATCGACGACTACCTGTCGCGCGTGGCCGGGATCGTGGAAGACAGCTACGCCGAGCCCCATTTCCCGCTGGAAACGCTCGTGCGCAACGAAAAGGACATGGATCTCGCGCAGCTCACGAAAGTCGCGCTGGTGGACGATCGGGTGCACCACGCGCCGACCGGTCGGGACGACGACCTGCAGCTGCACCTGCGGCTCGCGCGCGGCGAAATCGAGCTCCGTTTTACCGGCGCCATCGAGCCTTTCGTCATCGACGGTTTCGCGAGCAGCCTCGGCGCGGTGCTGGAGGCATTCGAACACCTCGACAAGCCCGTCGGCGACATCGAGTCGAGCCCGCCGGAAGCGCGCCGGCTGCTGGCCGCCTTCAACGAAACCGCGGCGGCCGGGCCCGGCCATCTCACGGTCGTCGACATGTTCGAAGCGCAGGTCGCCCGCACGCCGGCGGCGCCGGCCCTGGTCACCGACAGTTCGCTGATGACCTACGCCGACCTGAACGCCCGCGCCAACAGCCTCGCGCATCAATTGCGCGACCGCTACGGCGTCGGGCCGGAATCGCTGGTCGGCGTCATGCTCGACCGTTCCGAATGGATGATCGTCGCGATTCTCGGCATATTGAAGGCGGGGGCGGCGTTCGTTCCGCTGGACCCGGCGTATCCGGCCGAACGGATCAATCACATCCTCGGCGACACCGGCCTGTCGCTGCTGGTGACCCAATCGAGTCAACTGGCGCAGTGGTATGAATTCTCCGGCGCGACGCTGCTGCTGGATCAGGAACTGCCCGGCTGGACGCCGCTGCCGGACAATCCGCCGCGCCGCGCCGAGCCGTCGCAGCTGGCCTACGTGATCTACACGTCCGGCTCGACCGGGCGACCGAAAGGCTGCCTGCTCGAACACCGGAACCTGGCCCACTACATTGCCTGGGCCGCCGGGTATTACTTTCCGGAAAGCACGACCGGCAGCTTCGGCCTGTACAGCTCGCTTTGCTTCGATTTCACGCTCACCAACATCTTCTGCCCGCTGGTGCGCGGCAAGACGCTGCGCATCTATCCGCAGTCGGAAAGCATCGACACCATCCTGGCCCGGATGTTCCAGCCCGGCAGCGGCGTCGACACCCTCAAGCTCACGCCCACCCACATTCACCTGCTGGAATACATGAACCTGGCACGCTCCGGCGTGCGCAAGGTGATCGTCGGCGGCGAGGAACTGACGCCCCAGCACATCGCCACGCTGCGGAAGATCGATCCCGCGATCGAAATCTACAACGAGTACGGTCCCACCGAGGCGACGGTCGGCTGTATCGTCGAGCGCGTCGAGGACGCGCCGTCCACGGTGCTGATCGGCCGGCCCATCGCCAACACCCGGGTGTACATGCTCGACGACGCCCTGCGGCCGGTTCCGATCGGCGTGCCGGGGGAAATCTGCATCGCCGGCGACGGCCTCGCGCGCGGCTACCACCAGCGGCCGGACGTCACCGCCGCGAAATTCGTCGAGCATCCCTTTCCCGGCGAAGCGCGCGTCTATCGCACCGGCGACATCGGCCGCTGGTTGCCCGACGGGCGGATCCAGTGTTACGGACGCGTCGACGACCAGGTCAAGATCCGCGGGCACCGTGTCGAACTGGGCGAGATCGAGGCCGCGCTCACCGCGCATGAGGATGTCGTCGGCGCAGCGGTCATGCTGCGCGAAACCGCCCAGGGGGTGCGCAAGCTGGCGGCCTACGTCAAGGGTTCCGCGAGCTTGAGCGTTGCGGACTTGCGGGCCTTCCTGGCCAGGAAACTGCCGGACTACATGGTCCCGTCCGACATTTTCCCAATCGCCGAATTTCCGCTCAACGCCAACGGCAAGCTGGATCGCCCGGCGCTCCTGGCCATGGAGCCTGCCGCCGCGCCGGAGGCCGCGAGTCTCGACGCAACGCCGATCCAGCTCGAGCTGGTGCGCATCTGGCGCGAAGTGCTCGACAATCCGGCCGTCGATCTCACCGGCCGCTTCTTCGACTACGGCGGGGATTCGCTGCAGGCCATGCAGATCGTCTCGCGGATCTGGGGCAGTTTCTCCGTCGAGATCGGCATCGACGCCATCTTCGAACTCCAGACCATCGGCGCGGTGTCCGACCTGATCGAAGCATCGTCGCCCCGGACCGGTTCGATGGCCGGCAACATCCAGCCCCGCTCGCGCGCGAACGACCTGCCGCTGTCCTTTCCGCAGCAGCGCCTGTGGTTCCTCGCGCAACTGGAAGGTCCGTCGGCGACCTACAACATCTCGAGCGCGCTGCGTTTCGACGGCGACCTGGACATCCCGCGCCTGCGCGCCGCCGTGTCCGAAATCAGCCGGCGTCACGAGATCCTGCGCACCACGTTTCCCGCGGTCGACGGCCGCGGGGTTCAACGCATCGCCCCACCGGCACCGGTCGCGCTCGACGTGATCGACGTCGACACCGAGTCCGACACGCTCGCGCTGCTCGCCGAGGAAGCCGACCGCCCATTCGATCTCGCCACCGGCCCGCTCTATCGTGTCGTGCTGTATCGCGTGCACGCGCGCCTGCATGTCTTCGGCATCACGATGCATCACATCATTTCGGATGCGTGGTCGTCGGGCATCCTCATCGGCGAACTGGCCGCGCTCTATGCCGGCCGGTCACTGCCGGAACTGGCCGTCCAGTACGCGGACTACGCCGGCTGGCAGCATGAACGCCTGGCATCCGCCGACACGCATCGGGAACTGGCGCTCGTCAGCGCGGCGCTGGCGGACGCGCCGGACCTGCTGGAACTGCCCACCGACCGCCCCCGCCCCGCGATCCAGCGTTTCCGCGGCGCGGTTCTGCCGTTCCAGCTGAACGGCGAGCGCTCCGACGGCCTGCGCGCGATCGCGCGCGCGTCCGGCACCAGCACGTACATGGTCGTGCTCGCCGCGTATGCGCTGCTCCTTTCGCGGTACAGCAACCAGCAAGACCTCGTCATCGGCTCCCCGATCGCCAATCGGCGTTCCAGCATGACCGAGCCGCTGATCGGCTTCTTCGCGAACATGCTCGCGCTGCGCGTGGATCTGTCGGGCAATCCGACCTTCGGCGAACTGCTGGCGCGCGTGAAGCGCGTCGCGCTGGACGGCTATAGTCGCCAGGAAATTCCGTTCGAGCAGGTGGTGGACTCGCTCAAGCTCGACCGCAACCTGAGCCGCACGCCCGTGTTCCAGGCCGTGTTCGCGTATGAGAAAGCGCAGCCCGATGCGCTGAACTTTCCCGGTCTCACGGCCACGCCGGTGTCGGTGGAGACCCACACCGCCAAGTTCGACCTCACGCTGCATATCCAGGATGCCGAGCACGGCCTCGCGGGCTCGCTGGAATACAACCTGGACCTGTTCGACGCCGACACGATCGATCGCATGGCGGAACACTTCCGCACGCTCGTCGATGCCGTGGTCGCCGATCCGGACCAGCCGCTCGGCGAGCTTTCGTTGTCGAGCGATGCGGAGCGGGATCTGCTGACCGTCGAATGGAATCGGACCGAAACGGATTTCGGCGCCGACGCCACGCAACCGCTGCATCGGCTGTTCGAGCAACAGGTCGAGCGCACGCCCGACGCCGTCGCCGCCGTCTGCGACGACGCCTCGCTCACCTACGCAGAACTCAACCTGCGCGCCAATCGCCTCGCCCACCGGCTCATCGAGCTCGGTGTCGCTCCCGATGCTCTCGTCGGCGTCGCGATGGAGCGCTCGCTCGACATGATCGTCGCGCTGCTCGCGATCCTCAAGGCCGGCGGCGCCTACGTCCCCGTCGATCCCGACTACCCCGCCGAGCGCGTGCGTTTCATGATCGACAACGCGCAGTTGCGCTGGCTCCTCACCCAGCAGCATCTGCTTGCCGCGCTGCCCGACACCGATGCCCGCGTGATCGTCGTCGATCGCGACACGCTCGAGCTCGACGCCGCGCCCGCGTCCAACCCCGCGCCTGCGCTCAGCGGCGACAACCTCGCCTACATGATCTACACCTCCGGCTCGACCGGCAGGCCCAAGGGCGCGCTCAACACCCATCGCGCAATCACCAACCGCATCCTGTGGATGCAGCATGCCTACACGCTCGGCGCCGACGAGTCCGTGCTGCAGAAAACCCCGTTCAGCTTCGACGTCTCTGTCTGGGAATTCTTCTGGCCGCTCATCGTCGGTGCGCGCCTCGTGTTCGCCCGACCCGGCGGCCAGCGCGACACCGACTATCTGGTCGAACTCATCGAGCGCGAACGGATCACCACGATCCATTTCGTGCCGTCGATGCTGCGCGCCTTTCTCGACCATCCGGACCTCGATGCACACTGCGCGTCGCTGCGCCGCGTCGTATGCAGCGGCGAGGCCCTGCCCTATGACCTCCAGCAGCGTTTCTTCGCGCGTCTGGACGCCAAGCTGTACAACCTCTACGGTCCCACCGAGGCTGCCGTCGACGTGACCGCTTGGGAGTGCCGGTGCGACGACCCGCACCGCGGCGTGCCGATCGGCCGGCCTATCGCCAACACCCGCCTCTACATCGTCGACGCGCAGCTGCAACCCGTGCCGGTCGGCGTGGCGGGCGAGCTGCTGATCGGCGGCACGCCGGTCGGCCGCGGCTACCACGGCGAACCCGAGCTGAGCGCCGGGAAGTTCATCGCCGATCCGTTCTCCACCGACCCGCATGCACGCCTCTACCGCACCGGCGATCTCGCGCGCTACCGGCCCGACGGCAACGTCGAGTTCCTCGGCCGCATCGACCATCAGATCAAGCTGCGCGGCCTGCGCATCGAACCCGGTGAAATCGAGGCCGCGCTGCGCGAACATCCGTCGGTCGACGACTGTGTCGTGATCGCGAAAACCGACGGAGCCCGAACGTTCCTCATCGCCTATGTCGCGACCGCATCGCCGGACATCGCCGATCTTCGCGGCCATCTGAGCGGCAAGCTGGCGGACTACATGGTGCCGTCGAGGTTCGTCGCGCTCGAATCCTTGCCGACGCTGCCCAACGGCAAGATCAACCGCAAGGCGCTGCCCGTCCCGGCGGACACGGTCGACGCGGCCCGGTTGCACGCGCCTGCCGTCACACCCAGGGAAGTCCTGCTGGCGTCTATCTGGCAAGACGTGCTGCAACTGCAATCCGTCGGCATCCACGACAATTTCTTCGAACTTGGAGGCGACTCCATCCTGAGCATCCAGGTGATCTCGCGCGCCAATCAGGCGGGACTTCGCGTGACGGCGAAACAGCTGTTCCAGTATCAGACGATCGCCCAGCTGGCCGCCGCGCCTGAAGAACGGGCGGCGCATGCGCCGAGCGTCAGCCCGCTGGGCGATGCGCCGCTCACACCGGTCCAGCACTGGTTCTTCGAACAGGAGATCGATGCGCCGTCGCACTACAATCAGACGGTCCTGATTCAGGTGCCGTCGGATATCGACGCGTCGAAGCTCGACGACGCGTTCCGACAAGTCTACGAACATCACGATGCGTTGCGCCTGCGCTTCTCGCGCAGCGCCGGCGGCTGGACGCAAGAGGTCGTCGCCGGTGGCGAGATGCCGGCGCTCTTCGCGAAGCAAGCGATCGCGGGCGACGCCGGCGAGCGCATCGCAGCCATGCGCGCTGCCGCTGCGCAAGCGGAACGCGGCATCGACATCACGCATGGCCCGTTGCTGGCGGCCCGGCTGTTCTGCTTTGCCGGCGAGCCGCTCGCCCGCCTGTTCGTGTCGATTCATCACCTTGCGGTGGACGGCGTGTCATGGCGCGTGCTGCTCGAGGACCTGCATGCCGCCTACCACGGCCAGCCATTGTCAGAGAAGACGACTTCGTTCCGCGAATGGGCCTTGCATCTGCAGCAACTGGCCCGGTCGCCTGCCATCGGCGCCGAAGCCCCGCTGTGGCAAGCCCTCCTCTCGCAGGACGTCGAGCCCATGCCGGTCGATTATCCGGCCGCGGGCGCGGCCCACAACGCGGTCGGCGACGCGGCATCCGTTTCATTCGAGCTGGACGAAGCCGAAACCGCGGCGTTGCTGCGCCGGCTGCCACGGGCCTACGACACCCGCATCAACAACGTCCTGCTCGTCGCGCTCGCGCAAGCATGCAGCATGGTCACGGGCAACGCCCGCACCCGGATCGATGTCGAAAGTCACGGCCGCCACGTCTCCGATGCGCCGATCGACGTCGGCAGGACGGTGGGCTGGTTCACCTCCATCTATCCGATCGTCCTCGAGGTCGACGCGATGCAGACGCCGCAGGAAGCGCTGCGCGACGCGCAGCAGCAGTTGCGCCGGATTCCGGCCGAAGGCCTCGGTTATTCGCTGCTCCGCTACCTGGGCCCCGACGCCGCCGTGCGCGACAGCCTCGCCGCGCTGCCGAATGCCGACATCCTCTTCAACTATCACGGCCAGCTCGATACCGTGCTGCAGCAATCCGACGGCTGGAGCCCGGCTGCCGAAGACCTCGGTTCGCTGCGCTCCGAGCGGTCCCTGCGCACGCATGCGTTCGAGATCGTCGCCGCCGTTTCCGACGGCAAACTTCAGGTGGACTGGCGCTACGGCGAGCGTCTCCACCAGCGGCAGACGGTCGAAAACCTGGCCGCGCACTTCAAGGACCGGTTGCTCGACTTCGCGGCGTCGGTTCCCGACACCGCGTGGGACAACCTCGAAGACAGCTACCCGCTCTCGTCCCTGCAGCAGGGCATCCTGTTCCATTCGCTGTACGAACTGGATCCCGTCGCGTATTTCCAGCAGTTCAGCTTCGTCGTCAACGGCCCGCTCCAGGTGCCGGCGCTCCGGCAAGCCTGGGCCAATGCGCTCGCGCGCCATGCCGTGCTGCGTACCGCGTTCGCGTGGGCCAATCGCGATCATCCGGTCCAGACCGTCCGGCACACGGTCGATCTGCCGTGGACGTTCCTCGACTGGCGACACCGCGATGCATCCCGCCGCGCGCAGGACTTCGATGCATTCCTCGCCGACGACCGGCGGCGCGGCTTCGACTTGCAGCGGGCGCCGTTGTTCCGCTGCACGCTGATTCAGGAAACGGAGACACGCCATCGGTTCTGCTGGAGCGCGCACCACATCATTCTCGACGGCTGGAGCACCGCCACCCTGATGAAGGAAGTGTTCGACGACTACCTGTCGCTCGCCCGCACCGGCATGCCCGCGCTCGCCGCGTCGGCGCCGGGATACCGCAGGTACATCGACTGGCTCGCGCGCCATCCTCGTTCGGCCGACGAAACCTGGTGGCGCGCCGAACTGGCCGGGTTCCATGCCGCCACGCCGATCGTGGCCCATCCGGCCGGGCAGATCTCCGGCGATGCCGCACGGCAGGACAAACGCAGGACCCAGCAATTCCTGCTGGACGAGGCGCTGACCGCTCGGCTGCAAACGCTCATGCGAACCCATCGCCTCACCCTCAACGTCCTGATCCGCGCGGTCTGGGCATTGGTGCTGCGGCGCCGCGCCGGGACCGACGACGTCGTCTTCGGCGTCACCGTGTCCGGTCGCCCGCCGCAGCTCGACGGCGTCGAGTCGATCGTGGGCCTGTTCATCAACACGCTGCCGTTTCGCGTGCGCATCGCGCCGGAACGCCCGTTCGTCGAATGGCTGGCGACGGTTCACGCAGCCCAGACGGCGATGGAGCCGCATTCGTACAGTTCGCTGGTCGATATCCAGTCGTGGAGCGAACTGCCTGCCCGCGACAGCCTGTTCGACAGCCTGCTGGTGTTCGAGAACTTCCCGGTTGCCGCCGCCCCCGCTCTCGGGCCCGACGACATCGAGATCCTCGACACCCGCGCGTTCGCGGAAGCGCATTACCCGCTGACCCTGACCGTACACCCGGATACGCGCCTCGGCTTCCATATCACGCACGATGCGCACCGCGTCGCCCCCGAGGTGGTCCGGCAGATGCTGGACATCATCCGCGCGTTGCTGGAACGATTCGCCGACGACCCGGCCCAGCTGACCGGCCAGCTCGCCGATGCGCCGATGCCGGCCGCCGGCGGCCAGCCGGGCGCGCCGCGCGGCGCGTCCGCCTCCGACGTCGAACCTGCGGCCGGTGCGGCCACGGCGGCCCGCACCGGCGTGCCGACGGCGGACGAAAGCACGTTGCTGGAGATCTGGCAGCGGATCTTCAAAAGAAACGACATCACGGTCAGCGACAATTATTTCGACCTCGGCGGACACTCGATCATCGCGATCCAGCTGATGGCCAATGTCGAAAAGGCGTTCGATCGCCGGCTGCCCATTTCGTGCCTGTTCGAGAATCCGACCGTCGAGAAACTGGCGGCGGCCTTGGCCAGAAAAGCGCCGGCCGCCCCCGCCGGCGGACTCGTGCCGATCCGGGACGGCGGTCCCGCCGCGCCGCTTTTCCTGCTTCCGGGCGCCGGCGGGAACGTGGTCTACTTCCACCCGCTCGCGAACCGCCTGACCGAAGCTCACGCGGTGCACGGCCTGGAAGCGCTCGGCCTCGACGGCTCCTGCCTGCCGCTCACCCGCGTCGAAGACATCGCGGCCCGTCATATCGAATGCATCTGGCCGCTGGTGGGCGCGGGTCCGTACTACCTGGCGGGCCACTCGTTCGGTGCGCAGGTGGCGCTCGAAATGAGCCGGCAACTCGTCGCCAAGGGCGCCGTCGTCGAACTGCTGGCGATCTTCGACGCTTCCGCGCCCATCGACAGCTCGGCCGCAGCCTACTGGCAAGACTGGGACGACACCGAATGGCTGGTCGCGATCGCCCACGAAATCGGCACCTTCCTCGGGACCGACCTTCAGGTGACGCGAGCAGACCTCGCCCCGCTCGACCCCGACGGCCAGGCCGGCCTGATCCTCGACAGAATCGGCAACCGCGGCAACTGGTTTGCGGATGCCGGAGCCGACCGCCTGCGCGCCTATCTGCGCGTCTATCAGGCCAACTTCAAATCGCGCTACGCGCCGCAAGCCACCCCGCTTCCCGTGCCGATCGCGTTGTTCCGCAGCACCGAGCGGGATCCCGGCGACTACGATCCGTCGCCCGAGATAGCGCAGCTCCGCCTCGACCCGAGCTGGGGGTGGTCCCGCTTCTCGGCGCTGCCCGTCGAGGTGATGGACGTACCCGGCGACCACCTGACCATGCTGCTCGACCCGCACGTCGCCGTCCTCGCTACCCGCGTCAATCAGTTCCTGGAAAAAAAACACTCATGAAATCAGCACCGACGATCGACAACGCTTTCGCCCGCAAGGTCTGCATCAATCTGGACCGGCGCCCCGACCGCTGGGAAGCGATGCAAAGAAAATTCGCCGAGCAGAACATCCTCACGGTGGAACGACTGCCCGCCGTCGATGCAAGGCTGGTGACCGTGCCGGAATCCCTGAGCCATATGCGTGCGCAGGACTACGGCTGCACGATGAGCCATCTAGCCGCGGTGAAACAGGCCAAGGCCGCGGGCGCGAGCGAAGTCCTGATCTTCGAGGACGACGCCTTCTTCGACCCCGACTTCGCCGCGCGCTTTCCCGAGTTCATCGCGCAAGTGCCGAACGACTGGCACATGCTGTTTCTGGGCGCCTATCACTTCACGCCGCCCATTCCCGTCGCGCCGAACATCGTCAAGGCCGTGGAGACGCTCACCGCGCATGCCTACGTCGTCAGGGACTCGCTTTACGACGCATTCATCGCGATCAACGAAAACCCGCCGGCGATCAACGACCGCAACAACCTCGTGCTGCAGCAGAAGTTCAATTGCTACTGCTTCGAACCCAATCTGGTCGGACAGGAGTCCGGTTACTCCGACATCATGGACGAAGTCATGCCGGAAAAGCCGCTGACCTATTCCCTTCCGATTCCGGATGGCTGGTAACGCCTGCGGCCGGCGCTCGCTGCGATCCCCTGCGGTCCCTATCTCAACAGGCCATTGACGCTCATGAAAACCATCACCGTTGACCTCGAAGCGGAGTTCGTCAAGTCCGCGCTCGATTCGCTTCACCGGGACTGCAAGCTCGGCGAGGCAATTTCGCTGGCTTATGGGAAATGCGAATCGATCGACGACGTGATCGATCTGATTTTTCCGTTGATCACGAAGACACGGCGGGTCGATTACATCTTGATGTACAGCATAGAAAGGAATCCCCGCACGCTCCTGCAGTTTCTTCGACTGATCGAAGCGCGGTTGACACGGAACGACAGCTGGACGGTCGCGTCGGTCGAGGCTGCGTTGCGTGGCGTGGCCGATGCATCGGGCCTCGGCTGGGAACGTGCGCAGCGCTTGCTGAAGTGCTGCATCCTGTTTTCCGACTCGCCGCTGGAAATCGTGGAAAGCATCGCGTTCCTGGGCAAGCACGAAACCTCGTCGAGATTGAGATCAGCGGCAAGAAACGTCGAACTCAGCCACCTGATCAACTGAGCAATATTGGCGACTCATGGATTCCACTCAAAGTAAATCGCCGCCGTGGCATTCGGCCGCCACCCTGATGTGGCGCAGTCATCCCTGGTTGACCCTGGGCACGGTCCTTACGGGCCTCGTCAGCGGCATTGCGTCGATCGTGGGCGTCGGATTGATCAGCAGGGTGCTGCATGACCAGAACGACCGACAGACGCTGCTGATGATATTCATTGCGGTGAACGTCATCGCAGTTGTCTGCAGGAGCAGCGCTGCCGTGATGCCCTCCTATGCCTGCATGAAAGTCATGACGAGGTTGCGCGTCAACCTGTGCAAAAGGATCCTGGCGACCCCACTGGACGAAATCGACCGGCGCGGCGCCCCGAATATCCTGACCATGCTGACGCAGGACATTCCGCAGTTGAGCCAGACCCTGCTCACCATACCGACGATCATCGTTCAGTCCGTCGTCCTGGTATGCAGCATCGTCTATCTCGCCTATCTGTCGTGGATCGTTTTCGCTTCGACGATCACCCTGACAATCGTCGGCCTGGCGCTTTATCTGTTTTTCTATCGAAGGGCGGTCAATTTCACGGAAAGAGTTCGCGATGAATTCGTCCAGTTCAATGAATATACCCATGGCCTCGTGTTCGGCATCAAGGAACTCAAGCTCAACAGGGCCAGACGACGCTGGTTTACCAGGGCTGCGATCGAATTATCATCGAAGCGCGTGGCAGGATTCAATTACATAGAACGCTTCTGGTTCATGAGCGGCGACACCATTGGCCAGATCACGGTAGCGGTCCTGCTCGGATTCTTGCTGTTCGGCGTACCTTCGTTCGGCGTCGTGGACCCGTCCGTGCTTACGGCGAGCATTCTGGCCGTGCTCTACATGATGGGGCCGTTGACCATGCTGATCAGTATTCTGCCGATCGTGGCCGAAGGCAAAACCGCGCTCGCCCGGCTGGCGGAATTCGGTTTTTTGATCGATGACGGGGAGGATTCACGCAAGGAAACGCCCCATCCGCGCACCAGGGAATCCTCGGCGAATTCATGGCAATTCATTGAGCTGAAAGATGTGAAGATGAACTACCGCGACAATGATTCGTCGGTCGATTTCGTGCTCGGCCCCATCAATATGACGATTCATGCCGGAGAGCTCGTCTATGTCATCGGTGGAAACGGCAGCGGCAAAAGCACGTTGGGCAAAGTACTCAGCGGCCTCTACGTGCCTACCGAAGGCCACATCGCCCTCGATGGAAAAGTCGTTGACGACGCTGCCAGGGAACGGTACCGCAATCTGTTTTCCGCCGTATTTACCGATTTCCATTTGTTCAACCGCATCATCGGGCCGGACCGCGAAAATTCGAGCATCGAGCTTGCCCGCAAATATCTTGAAACCCTGAAACTGGCCGACAAAGTAGAGATCAATGGCAAGGACTACTCGACAACCAGAGCCCTATCGACAGGGCAACGCAAGCGACTGGCGCTGCTTTGCGCCTACATCGAGGATCGCCCGATTTACATCCTGGACGAATGGGCTGCCGATCAGGATCCGGTCTTCAAGAGATTTTTCTATGAAGTGCTGGTTCCCGATCTGAAATCCCGCGGGAAATGCGTCATTATCATTACCCACGACGATCAGTACTTCAAGCTCGCAGATCGGGTCATTCGCCTGGATAGCGGCCGCATCTTCTCCGATACGGCCATGTGTGCCGTCCAAGCCGAAGCCGCAGGATGAGCAGCGATCCGGATGCGGTGCGCGCGTTGCAGCTCCGCGCAGATCCGATCCGCCACACCGTCCCACGATCGAATGAAACCGCGACCGCACGTGGGACGAGTCGAAATCGAACCACGCGAGCGACTGCTCGACCATCACACCCTTCGGTTTACCGGTCGAACCGGACGTGTAGATCGCGCAGGCGAGATCGTCAACGCGCGACGCCGGTTCGACGTAGCCGTAGCCGTCGGTGGCCGGCGATGCGTCGCCTGTCCCGGCTATCCGTTACAGACGCGTTCGCCGCCGGGTGTTTAAATCATGTCGGCAACCATGCGCGCAAGCGCAGCTTCAACGTCTCATCAGGAATCCGTTCATGGAGTTCAGCAGATTGTTCGCACACGTCGGCGAAGCGATCTCAAGCAGCGGGAGCCGACGCTTTCCCCGAGTGATGTACAGCCTGATCTCTGCGGCCGTCCCCGTCGACGAGATCCGCATTTCGGAGCTCGCGGTCGACGCGACGCCTGACGGCGATCTCCAGGTGCGCAGCCTCGGCGCGGTCGGCGCGGCGCTCGCGAAGGCCGGCCCGGCAGCCGCCTGTTACGGGCCGCAGATGCCGCCGCGCCCGGGCGCGAGCCGCCTGCACGTCGATGACACGCTCGCCGGCCACGGCCCGACCCACGCGCTGCTCCATCGCTTCGCCCTCATGCAGGCTGCGATCGTGCCGCTGCGTTGCGCGCAATTCCACCTCTTGACCCGCAAGCGGGGCCACTATTACCTGATCTCGCTGTATCGAACGAACACGTTCGACGACTTCTCGCCGCGGGAGCAGACCGTCCTCAAGGAACTCTCGCACGTGCTGTTTCCGATCGTCGAGACCCATGTCGCGGCGCTCGATTCGGCTCCGCCGCCCGCCCACGCGGCCGCCGCGCCGCCGGCGACGCAATCGGGCCGGGAGCGCGTGGCGCGGCGGTTCGCCGACCGTCTGCGGCAAGCCGGCGTCAAGCTGTCGACGCGCGAGATCGAGGCATGCACGGCGCTGCTGGCCGGCGACACGGTGCCCGCCATCGCCGTGCGTTTCGCGCTGCGCGAAAGCACCGTCGAGACCTACCTGAAGCGGGCGGCCGTCAAGCTCGGCTTCGGCGGGCGCCATGGTCTCACGCGCTGGATGCTCGACGAGGCCGCAGGGGCCGCGAGCGAGGCCGCGACTGGAGCACGCCGACACGGCACGAGAAGCGTGCGGCGCGACCGCGCATCGCCGTACATCATCGGCACCTGAAGCGTCGGCATCCGAAGGCTGGCGGTCCGAAAGCGCGTGCTGGCACCGCGGCGCGCAAGGAACTGCAGCCTGCGCGACGCTGACGCGGGCTGCGTGCCAAACAGCATCGGATGGCTGCCGCCGGTCTCCCCCTCGAGCCACACGCCGGCAATCACGCCGACGACGAAGGCCGAGCCGCCGCCCCCGGTGACATCGTCGTCATCGCCCGCGACGAGAGCGTCGGCGCGCGCACGCGCGCCAGCAATCCCGGCACGTCGGCCGGCGGCGCTGGTCGCGTGTCGGGCATCGGCGCCCGCGCCTAGCGTGACGGCATCACGCCGCCGACGCGCACGGTACGTAATCGTCGATCATCCATTTCGTGAGCCCGTGCCGGCCGCTGATGCCGAGCTTCACCGCCGCGCGCTTGATGTACGTCTCGACCGTACTCTCCTTCACACCGAGCTCGCCGGCCAGTTCTCGCAGCATCTTGCCCGCGAGCAGGCCGAGGCACACTTCGCTTTCGCGCGCCGACAGCACGACCGCCGCGCGCGCAAGCCGCGATTCGAACTCCTGGCGCAGCGCCTCGACGGCGGGCATCGTCGTGCCTTCGGGGTCGCCGTGCCGGCGCGTCGACGCATGCCACTCGACGAGCGGCAGCAGCGTATCGGCGAAATTCTTCAGGAACGACATCTCCTGCAACGAGAAGTCGCAATGCGACGCCGTTCGATGCAGCGAGATCACGTAGCGGCGATTCGCCTTGCACGACACGAGATGGCACTGAAATCCCCCGCCCGGCCCACGCAGCGGCGCGACTTCGCTGCCATTGCCGCTGCGCATCAGCGGATTGATGTGAATGAGCTGCCGGTCGCAAGCAGCCACGATCCGGTTCAACAGCGGATGCGCTGCCGGCTGCCGCTCGCCATGCGCGGCCGGCCCGCTGCCGCGCCCGTCGTCACCCGGCGCACCGAACGCGCCGAGCGATTGCACGTGGACGACTTCGCCCGCCGGCTCGTCGAGCGTCCATTCAGTCATCCGGGTGATCGCGAGCGGAATCGATTCGACCAGCAATGCATGCATGTCGGATGCGAACCGCTCACTGCCGGCGCTCGAAATCACCTTCCCGAGCTTCGAGAACATCGCGAACATCTGACTCTCCTTGTTTCCTTGTTGTGCGTGCTTGAGGACGGCGGCGCAACGCCAGCGCGGGCGAGCCGGCGCGGTTTGCGCGGCGCGCGTTTCGTCGCGTGCCGATATGTTCGGCTCACGCGAAACGGCGGCGCGCCGTGCTCTGTTCAGTTCGATGCGAGATCGCGCGCGGGGACGAGGGCGGTGAAAACGCACTGCCGCCGGACGCGCTGAACGCCTGAATTGGAAAACCCTGCGCCGGCCCGGAGCGGGCGCGTTCCCGGCGGATTCAACGAATAATCACGAACAAAAACCGAGATAATCCTTTCCATTGAATTTGATCCACGAATACCCCAGCCGCGTATGATAGCGACGATTTAAAATATCTGCATTTATCGTGACATTCGTTTTTTTAAATTGCGCCGCTTGCAAAACGGAAGTCGATAAATTTGCAAGCCACTCACGAGCACAATTATGGTAGGCCATACGAATTTACCTTTATTTACCCCGAAATCCTGTAATAGTCACCCGAGCGCCGTATACCATGGATTTTCGTCAAAGAGGTCTTGTTCGAGAGAAGAATAAGATAATTTCATTACGTCACTCCCGCTCGCCACGTGGCCTCGAGCACTTTCCTCCGGGCATTGTTTCGATTCGATAAACGATCGATTCAATCTGCGTGATGGAAAGGCATAATTTTCGCTGCCTACTTGCGGCAGCACGCTGTCGATTACACCTTCAGGCGATAAAAATCGCCACAAACAACATTTCCAGTACCGCCGACACGGGCGTTGCAAAATATCAACAAATGGAAAAATCATTGACCGTCATAAAATATCCATATTGAAGCGCACGCAATTTACCCACTCCGCCCGTTGCCGCCCGACAGATAAATTGCTACGCTTTTTCAGCGAAATAAACGACAAAACTTCGCCCGATTTTGAACTGCAAGCGGGTTTATTTAAAAAAATGAAACATGGAAATTAATATGCACGTGCAATCATCTTTTATCGATCGTCACGGCTAGCGCTTCGTCTCACGCTATTCAGCCGAATCTCCATATCCAGCTGCCGGCAGGACAGACCGACGGCCAGTTGCAGAAGTCGCCGGAGGTTTTCCGATTCCCTTCCAGACGTCCGTGATGACGAGCGGCCGCGCATTGTCGAATGCACCGTCCTCTTTTCAATCCCGGCCCGTCAACGCGCAACGCTGCCCGCGCGTCACGCCTGCTCGAATTACCACGCTGGCTTCAACGCGTCATTTGTCGTCTTTCCAATCCGTAAAACAATTCCGAGAAATTGGAGCACACCATGAGTCACGACTTTCGAGACGAACCTGCGCCGCGTCGCGCCTTCCTGGCCAACATGGCGAAACTCGCGGCGGCCGGCGTCGTCACCGGCTGGACACCGGTCTACCAGGTTGCGGCGCACGCGCTGACGGCCGGCGCGACACCGCCCGGCTTCCCGGCCGACATTCCGCTTTACAAGCAGGCGTTCCAGAACTGGAGCGGCGAGATCGCCGTGCAGGACGTATGGACCGCCGCGCCACGCTCCGCCGACGACGTCGTTGCGACGGTCAACTGGGCCCGCGCGAACGGCTACCGGGTACGTCCGCGCGGCTACATGCACAACTGGTCGCCCCTGACGCTGGACCCAAGCGCCGGCGCCGCGAACCTCGTGCTGCTCGATACGACGAAGTCGTTGACGGCCGTCTCCGTCGACACGTCGACGAGCCCGGCGCGCGTCACCGCGCAAACGGGCGTGTCGCTGGAGTCGCTGCTCGCGACGCTCGAGCAATCCGGCCTCGGCATGGTCGCGGTGCCTGCGCCGGGCGGCATCACGCTCGGCGGTGCGCTTGCGATCGACGCGCACGGCACCGCCGTACCGGCGGCCGGTGAAACCTTGCAACCGGGCCACACCTACGGCTCGCTAAGCAATCTCGTGGTCGCGCTGACCGCGATCGTGTTCGATCCGGCCCGGCAGCAATACGTGCTGCGCCGGTTCGAGCGCAGCGATCCCGAGATCGGCGCGTTCCTCGCGCACATCGGGATGGCGTTCGTCGTCGAAGTTACGCTGACGGCAGGACCGAACCAGCGGCTGCGCTGCCAGAGCTTCGTCGACATTCCGTCTTCCGAACTATTTGCACCGGCCGGCACGTCGGGCCGAACGATCGCGTCGTTTCTCGATCGAGCGGGCCGGATGGAAGCGATCTGGTTCCCGTTCACGACGTGCCCGTGGCTCAAGGTCTGGACGCCGACGCCCAGCAAGCCGTTCCTGTCGCGCACCGTCACGCAGCCGTACAACTATCCGTTCTCCGATTCGATCTCGCAGTCCATCTCGGATCTCGTCAAGCGGATCGTGATCAACGGAGAAGGTGCATTGACGCCGTTGTTCGGCCAGACGCAACTGGCGATCACGACCGCCGGCCTCGCGCTCACGCTCAGCGGGGACATCTGGGGCTGGTCGCGCACCGTGCTGCAGTACATTCGGCCGACGACGCTGCGCGTCACCGCGAACGGCTACGCGATACTGGCGCGGCGTGCCGACGTACAACGCGTGATCAGCGAATTCGTGCAGTTCTATCAGAATCGCATCGACGCATACAAGGCACGCGGCGAGTACCCGATCAACGGCCCCGTCGAGATCCGGGTCACCGGCCTCGACAAGCCGGCCGATGCCGGCGCCGGCGCGGTCGTTCCCACGCTGTCCGCGCTCAAGCCGCGCCCCGATCACCCGGAATGGGACATCGCCGTATGGTTCGATATCCTGACGTTACCGGGCACGCCTGGCGCCGGTCGCTTCTATCGCGAGATCGAGCAATGGATGCTCGCGAACTACACCGGTTCGTATGCGACGCTGCGTCCCGAATGGTCGAAGGGCTGGGGCTATACCGACACGGCCGCCTGGCAGGATGGCACCATGCTCGCCACCACGATCCCGAACCTGCATCGTGAAGGCCAGCCGCCGTCGAGCAGCTGGGATGCGGCGCGCGCGACCCTCGAACGCTACGACCCGCACCGGATCTTCCGGTCGCCGCTGCTCGACCGGTTGATGCCGTAGCGATCCCGGCGGAAGCCGGCGCGGCGCGCTGCCATGCGCGCCGTGCGCCGACGCCGCACCCGGACGCACGGCCGGTCTCTGCCCGATTCAGGTTGCCGCCTCGACGAGACACAGGCCCCCCTTTCTCATAATCGGTGACTTGCATCTCAATGGAAGGAAACCGAAGCGGGCGCTATCAGGCATGCGTCATGTCCAGCGGCACGACGTATCGATCGAAATCCGTCGGCGTAACGAACCCCAGCGCATTCGCGACTTCACGCAGAGATTTCCCTTCGCGGTGGGCCGTCTTCGCAACGATCGCCGCGTTGTCGTAGCCGATGTGACGATTGAGAGCGGTGACGAGCATCAGGTTCTTTTCGAGGTTGTCACCCATCTGCTGGAGATTGGGCTCGATGCCGACCGCGCAATGCACGTTGAACGCGCGACACGCGTCGGCGAGCAGCGTGATGCTCTCCAGCACGTTGTGGACCATCACCGGCTTGTACACGTTCAGCTGAAAATTCCCCTGACTCCCGGCGAACGCGACAGTCGCGTCGTTGCCGAATACCTGCGTGCACACCATCGTGAGCGCTTCGCATTGCGTCGGATTGACCTTCCCGGGCATGATCGACGAGCCGGGCTCGTTCTCGGGAATGTGGATCTCACCAATCCCGCAGCGCGGCCCGCTTGCCAGCCAGCGCACATCGTTGGCGATTTTCAGCAGCGCCATCGCTAGCGTCCGGATCGCCGCGGACGTGCTGACGAGCGCATCGTGGGCGGACAGCGCAAAGAACTTATTGAGCGACGACCGGAACGGATGTCCGGTGAGTTCGCCGATGATCGCCGCGCACCTGCCGCCGAACAGAGGATGCGCGTTCAGGCCCGTGCCCACGGCCGTTCCGCCGATCGCGAGATCGTACAGCCCGGTCAGGTTGGTTCGGATCGACGCGAGCGAATAGTCGATCTGCTCCACCCAGCCACCGATCTCCTGCCCGAATGTGATCGGCGTCGCGTCCTGCAGGTGCGTGCGGCCCACCTTCACGACGTCGGAAAACTGCTCGGATTTTTCGAACAACGTATCGCGCAACTCCGTGACGCTCGGGAGCAACGTATCGAACAGTTCCGTGACGACCGCGATATACATTGCAGTCGGAAAGGTGTCGTTCGACGACTGGCCGCGATTGACGTGGTCGTTCGGATGGATCGGCGTCTTGCTGCCGAGCACGCCACCCTTCATTTCGATCGCGCGATTGGAGATGACCTCGTTGACGTTCATGTTCGACTGCGTTCCCGAGCCGGTCTGAAACACCACGAGCGGAAAATGCTCGTCTAACGCCCCTGCAATCACTTCATCCGCTGCCTCCGAGATCGGGATGGCGATCGACTCCGGCAACTCGCCGAGCTCGAGGTTCGCGAGTGCCGAGGCCTTCTTCAGGATGCCCATTGCACGGATGATCGACCGCCCCCATTTGAAGCGGGACTGGCCGATCGGAAAATTGACGATGGAACGCTCGGTTTGTGCGCCCCAGTATTTGTTCGACGGGACCTGGATGGAACCCATCGAATCCGATTCGATACGCATGTTCATTGACCTCGATTGAATGGCTCGCAGCAGCGAGCGTTGAACTTGTTCCGTTGGCGAAGCACGGTCCGGATGCATTCGCCGGGCGACGCACGCGACTGTCGGCGCCAGCCTTGCTGGCGGTCTCATCGCGAATCGCGAAAGTGTGCGACCCGCTCGATTTGTTTCGCCGACCGGTTAGGCCCGGAGCACCGATGCCATTTTTCCAAGGTGCTCGCAGGCCCTGATCACATACTCGTCGGACAGCATGCCGATGCGACGGTAATTGATCTTCTGGTTCGATGCATCCGCATAGAGCGTCAACGCATCGGCCGCGTGCCTGAAATGCCGCGCTTCGACGCTTCCGCAATGCACGCTCAGAAATGACGCTATCCGGTTGACCTCGGTCGCCGTAACGGAGAAGGACTCGCGGATCCATTTCTTCCACATCGGCGTCATCAGGTTGTATTCGCCCGTATTGAACAGCTCGGTCATCGCCATCATCTCGATGGCCTCGGTCAGGTCGGGCGCGAGCGGGCGCTTCTGTCCGACCCATGCAGAGAATTCCTTCGTGACGGGATCGAGAAATCGGTCCTGTAGACGCCAATTGTCCGAGCCGCAAATGGCCGTTGCCATCCGGTGATACAGCTTCGAGTGGTGCGGATGTCCATGCAACTCACCGAGGCCGATATCCTCGACGATGATCTCGCCGCAGTGTCGTGCAGCTGTCAGCAGCTTCATTTTGTTCCGTTCGGCATCGAGTGACTCGGACTCCTGCAGGATGCGCACGATGATGCTCGATACGGCATGGGCGGCGCCGTCGGGGCTGCGCCAGCCGCAAAAGAACGTACAGAGCGAGTCGGTCGACCATTTGCCCGACGTGATGCCTTCATAGGTCTTTCGGTATTCGTGCAACCTGTCGCGATTGTTTTCAAAGCCGGTCAGCAGCGCGTCGACGAGTTGCCTGTCCTCCACATCGATCAGTGCGTCGTTGACGTAATCGATGAATGCATGCACCGGATGCTCCATGTCTTCCTCCTCGATTGATGAATCGGGTCGATCCCGACGAGATTTGCCCCGCTAGTGCCGCCCAGGCCAGGGCCTCCCGGCGAGCCGATCGAGCCGGGTGCCGGCATCAACTCGGCCGTCGCATTCAGTCGGCGTCGATCTCCGCAACGAACCGCTGGAGACGCGTCAGACCTTCGACCAGCTCTTCGTGCTCGATTGCATAGGAGATTCGAATGCAGTTCGGATCACCGCAGCCGGCGCCGGGAACGACGGCCACGTGCGCTTCCGTCAGTAGCAGCTCGCCGAGATGGTCGACGTCGCGGATCCTTTGCCCGCGGTAATGGCGGCCCAGCTTTTCGGAAACATCGACGAACAGATAGAACGCGCCTTCCGGTGGCGCATAGGTGATCCCCGCGATCCGGTCCAGAAGCGCGCGTGCCGTGTTCAGTTGCTGTTCGAGGAACCGGTTGATCTCTGCGATGAATGCTTCGGAGCCGAACGTGATTGTGCTCAGCGCCGCGTACTGCGACAGGCTGCTGGGGTTTGACGTCGTATGCCCCTGCAGGTTGTGCATCGCGGATATCACGTGTGCTGGTGCACACGCGTAGCCGACACGCCAGCCAGTCACGGCCTGGCTTTTCGAGAACGAGTCGACGAGGATTGTCTGTCGCCTCAGCGGCTCGAACAGCGACAGAATGTTGTGATGCTCATGAGGGTGCCTGACGAGATGCCGGTAGCACTCGTCGAACACCACCCAGATCTGGCGGTCGAACGCGAGCTTCGCAATTCCAAGCAACTGCTCGCGCTGATAGACGGTTCCCGTCGGGTTGTTCGGCGTGTTGATTACGATCATGCGGGTTCTGTCCGTCAGCGCGCTTTCGACCGCACGCCGGGTCAGTCGGTACTGATCGGCCTGCGTGTCGACGCAGACGGCCGTCGCACCGGCGAGCCGGATCTGGGTCGGAAAGGTCTCCCAATAGGGTGTCGGGACAATCACTTCGTCGCCGGGGTTCAGCAGCACCATCGATGCGTTGAAGAGCGCCTGCTTCGCGCCCGCGGTGACGGCGATCTCGTCTGCCGTAAACCCGACGCCGCATCGCCGGCTGACGCTTTCCGCCAGCTTTTCACGAAGCTGGGGCAATCCGATCGGGGGCGTATAGCGATTACGTCGGCTTTCCACTGCGTCAATCGCGCCCGCCTTCATTGGCGGGCAGGCATCGAAAGAAAGCTCTCCGGCGGCGAAATTGATCACCTTGACGCCGCAATCCTTCAATGCGTTTGCTTTGCTGCGCATGCTTGACGTCCCCGGTGCGGTAACGCCCCGCGCACGGTCCGACAACGGCAACTCGATTTTCGGGATGTCGCGTGTATTCATATCGTTGTATGCGAAAACCAATGAAATCAGGCGTGGCGGAAAGGCGAGCCGGTCGCCGGCCGTGCATCGCGCTCACGCGCACGACCGGCGACCGGCAGGTGCGGCGACGCGCCAGACCCTGCCCGGCGTCAGACGAGCGCCTGCGCGCACTCGCGCATGACGGTCGCCTTGCGACGCAGGTAGTCCTGGAACAGAGCTTTCGCGGTCGCCTCGTCGATCGTTACCTGCATCGCGTCTGCGAACGCGTTGACCGCCTGTACGGCATGACCGAAGTGGTTGCTCTCGGTCCCGCCGGTATGGACGGTGACCCACGCGACGATGTGGCGCACGCGATCGGCCGGAATGCCGACGTGCGTGTGGAACCACGATTTGTAGAGGTCGTGGATGAACTCGACCTCGCCGTGCGTGTAGACCTCGTGAACCAACGTGGTGAGGAGGCCGAGGAGGAGATCCCGTTCCTTCAGACGCTGACGGTCCGTCCAGTCCTTGAACGCCTGCGCGGACCGCAGGCACGAGGATTTCAGCAGCCATGTGTCGTCGCCGCACGCAGCCGTCGCCATCGTATAGAAGAGGTCGGCATGGAGCACACCGCCTAGCGCGCCGAGATCCTCGTCGGTGATGCGCTGCAGGCTGGCACATACGTCATGGAGTTGCTTCGACGCCGCCGAACCGGTGTCGGAGCGCGCGAGCAGCGTGATCCGGTTTGCAAGCCCGGAAACGCTCGCCGCGGAATTGTTGGTCCTTGACCAACTGGAGAAAAAAGTGCGAAGGGCCGGCGCCGGATGCCGACGCTCCGTCAATCGATGGAATGCATTTTCAATGTCCTGAAGCGCCCCCTGTTCGGCCGAGAAGGCCGCGACCAGCGCATCCTTCAGGACTCCGCTCTCCATCTCGTGAAGCACAGGCGTGACGATATCGAGCAACCCCGCTTGCGATTGAAACGCTTCCATCCCTTTCTCTCCGGTTCTAGGTGTGGTTTGAAATGAACTACCGAGTCAGACTGATTTCATGCGAACGCGGGTTGCCCGCGCCGGCTGCGGTATTCCCGCGCCAGAAGAAAAACACGAGCACGCCTGCGATCGCCTGTGCGCCGGCGACAAATGCGACGCAGCCGGGCCAGCCCCAGCGATTCCAAGCGGGAACGGGCAGGACCGAGCCGAGACTTCCGCCAAAGTAATAGAAGGAAAGGTAGATGCCGATCGCCGTCGATCTTGCCCCCAGTGCCGCTCTCGAGATGAACGCGTTGGCCGACGCCTGCTCGACAAACACCGCGGTTGAGCTGAGTGCGAGACCGATCAGGATCGCGGTGACACTGCTCGACAGCGTCATCAATGCGCCGACAATTGCGAGCCCGGCAGCCGCGAGCGCGAGGTCGCGCGGGCCGCGTTGCGCCGCGACGCGGCCTGCGAGCGGCGTGACGACGACCGCGACGAGAAACACCGCGTAGATCGCGCCGACCTCGACCGTATTGAAGCCAAACGGCGCACCGGCGAGTCGCAGTCCGACAAAGGTGAACGTCGCGACCTGCGATGCGAGCACGCATGCCCCGACCAAAAACGACGCCAGGAGCGGGCCGCGCGTCATGAGCTTCCAGCGCGGCGTCGACGCGCCATCGTCGTCCGGACGCGCGGCGCCGGACGCCGGCAGGCTCGCGTGGATTGCGAGGCCCGTCGCGAGGCACAGGAACGCAATGAAATCGAGCGCGTGGCGCCAGCCGAATTCGGACGTCAGGACGTTGGTAACGAAGCGCCCGGCGAATCCGCCGAGCGTCGTGCCGGCGACGAAGAGCGCGCTGACCTCCGTTGCCGCATCGCGGCTGAAGATCTCACCGATACAGGCGATCGAGATCGCGAAGATGAACGGCATCAGCACGCCCGCGGCAAAGCGGGCGCTGAGGAACGATGAAAAGCTCGCCGCATGCGCGGACCAGACGACGGGAAGCGCACACGCCACTGCCGCGCACGAAATTACTGTCCGGCGATCGAAGCGGGCTGCCAGCGCACCGACGAACGGAGCGATAATGGCGACCGCCAAGGTGGTAGCGCTGACGCCTTGGCCTGCTTGCTCGGCGCTCACGTTAAATGTCGCGGCGAGTTCGTGCAGGATGCCCTGAGTCGAATAAAGATTGAGAAAAGCCGCGAATCCGCACAGAAAAAATGCGAATCGGATGGTTCTGTTGCCCACTGGTAACGCCCTATCTAGTTTGTGTGACAGTCTGACGAGTGGGCGAAACGCGTGCCAATACTGTTTTCGTGGCTATTGATACCGAAAAGACATAAATGCTTGACCTGCGCCGCCTCCGCTATTTCGTGACCGTCGCCGATGAATTGCACTTCGGGCGCGCGGCATTGCGTTTGCGTATCGCCCAGCCGCCGTTGACACGCCATATCGCAGCGCTGGAAGCCGACCTCGGTATCCGGTTGTTCGAACGGTCAACGCGCGCGGTCCAGCTCACGCCGGCAGGCGCGCTGTTTCTCGAACATGCGAGGAGCGTCATTCATGCGGTCGGCGAGGCGGAGGAGACAGCGCGCAAGATGGCGCACGGTATGGCCGGCCGAATCGTGATCGGCTATGCGAGCTCTATTCCGATGTCCGACGCGTTCTCGGACATCATCCGCAATGTGAGCCGCAGCATGCCGGAAGTGGAACTGGCATTCCGGGAAGTGTCGACCGCCAACCAGCGACAGCAGATCAGCGACGGCACGATGGACATCGGATTCGGCTGGTCAGCGACGAAGACATCCGGGGAGCGTGTCCGGTCCCTCGTCGTCTCGCGGGAGCCGCTCGTCGCCGTGGTGCCCGCCCAGAGCACCTATGCGGGCAAAACGACGATCGAGTTCCGCGAACTCGCCATGGAGAGTTTCGTCACGTTCCCGTCGGGGTACGGTTCCGCGCTGAACGCGGCGCTGGAGGATCTTTGCGCGCATGCGGGCGTATCGCCGCGGATAGGGGCGACCGCGTCTCAGATTACGACGCTCGTGTCGCTTGTGGCCGCGGAACGCGGTGTCGCGATCGTGCCCAGCTTCACGTCGACGTTGCAACGCTCGGGCGTCGCTTACGTGCCGCTCGCCAGGCCGCACGTTCTCGAACTGGTCGTCACGTGGTCCGAACCGTTCTCGTCGACCTGCGTCGAACGATTCGTCGAGTTCGCCAGGTCGATCGCATTACGCTAGGCGTCCAGCCCCTTCTGTACGTACCACGATAACGGGAGCGTCAGCAGAAGGATCGACGCCAGGGCGAGCAGCGCGGTCGGGACACCCGCTATGTCGCCCAGACGGCCGAACAGGACCGGCGACAGCGCGCCGCCGCCGATCGTGCCCGTATAGAACAACGCGAACGCCTGCTCGCGCTTGCCGGCACCCGCCAGCTCGGGCACGACTCCGTAGAGCACCGACGACGTCCCGTTCAGCGCGAGTCCCAGCAGCGGCAGAATCGCCATCATTGCGAAGAGTGGCGAGAACACCGCGACCACGATCAGCAGCGACGTGGCAGACTCCGTGAGCCACACCGTCTTCATCATCCCGATCCGCACGCCCAGATAGCCGCAGAACAGCTTTCCGAATGCGCCGCCCACGAACAGCAACGTCAGCGCGAGACCGATACCGGCGGTGCCGGCACCCTTGCTTTTCAGCAGGAACGGCAGGAACGTCAGAAAGCCCATCCGCACGGCACTGTCGAGGGTGCCGGTCGCGAGCAGCGCACGCAAGCCGCCGGACGAACCGCTGCCGCTCGCCGCTTTCGGCATCGTCTCGCGCGCCGCATGCGGCGCGCCGCGCGACGGAATCAGCCACCACAGCAGGCCTGCTGAAACCACGCCAAGCACACCGATCAGCGTCGCGCCGGTGCGCCACGTGACGACCGTCAACAGAAGGCCGATCAGGCCTGGTATCAGCGTCTTGCCGATGTCGCCGGAGAAGTTGTACTGGGCCAGCGCCTCCTTCACGCCCCCGCCTGCCTCGTACGAATCGGTGACCATCGAGGACGCGAGCGGGTGCTGCGTGCTCGCGCCCAGTCCGCCCAGCACCAGTGCGACCAGCAGCACCGCCAGCCCGGCGGCCTGACCGGCGATCAGGTAGGCAACGCCTGCGAGCGCGGTCCCCGCCACCAGCATGCGCTCCCGCCCCCATCGCCGCGCTGCCCGACTCGCGAGCAACTGGAAACCCGCCATCACGCCGGAATAGAGCCCGCGTAATAGGCCGATCTGCGCGTAATTGATAGCGAACTGCACTTGCCAGATGGGCAGCAGCACGTAGATGACGTCCGTCAACCCGTCGTGTACGGCGTGCGCGACGCATGCGGCCACCAGCGAGCGGCGACGGGACGCATCGGGGTCATGCTGTGCCTCAAGAGAGAGTTCGCTTTTCAAATCGCTCATTTCGTCTATTGTTGTTCGGAATGTCGGTTGCAGTGCGCTGTAACTCGTGGGGTGATCCGCTTGAACACTACTGCTGCTTGAACGGGTCGGGCGTCAGGTATGCCAGACTCGAATGCGGTCGGATGCCATTGTAGTGACACCCAGGCGCCTCGCCTCGATCAGAACATATCGATGAGCCCCGCCGAGACCGCCTTGACGACCGCCTGCACCTTGTTGGTCGCGCCAAGCTTCACGAGGACGTTGTTGACGTGAAAAGTCACCGTCCGCTCCGCGATGCCGAGGATCTGACCGATCTCGCATGCCGTCTTGCCTTCGGCGGTCCAGCACAGCACTTCGCGTTCCCGCGCCGTCAGCACGACGCTTGCCGCTGGCGCGAGCTTCGGCACCATGAAGCCGCTCATCAGCGAATGCGACAGGTTCGCGAGCCAGTCGGTCTGCAGCGTGAGCATGTCGATTTCGGCAGGCGTGAGGCGATCCGCATGGCGCGCGATGCTCAGCAGGCCGAACGCGCCGCGCGCGGCCCAGCTCGACTGCGCGATGCCGACCGACAACCCGGCCTCGCGCGCATCTTCCCACAAAGGGCATGGCGCGACCTCGTCGACGTCCGGCCAGACGATCATGTTGGTGGTGAGCGCACCGTCGCGGACCGTCGAATCGATCTTGATGTAGTCCTGCGCCTGATAGTGCGCCATCCAGCCGTCCGGATAGGTGTCGAAGATCGCGACGGCCGATTTCGACACGGGCAGCGGCACCCGGATTCCGTAACAGCAGTATTCGAAGCCCAGGCGCTTCGAATACGCGGCGATCCGCTGGAAGAGCTGCTGCTCGTTCTCCGCGGCGCTGAATTGATGGTAGGCGTCCTGCCAGCGCAGCTCCATTCGTTCTCCGGCTAACTCGCCTGTCCGAGGCGAACATCCATCCCCCGCGGCAACAAGATGCTCAAGCGCGCCCTGCTCCTCTCCACCTGCCCAGCCTTGCGAAACCCCGTCTCATGGGCATATTACATGCGCGAGATCCAGCAAGGGCAACGCCACTCCAGGCGCTCATCGGCAATTATCGCCGAATCCGGCGCGGCGATCGCCAGGCCTGACTGCCTTACATAAATATTCCAGATACTCGGCGAACGATATTTACCTGCCCATCACTTTCTTACAAAAAAAATGAAAAATCCTTTAATGGCATAAATTTTACAATACGGAAAGGATAGACGGCATCTCTCTGTTAAGAGTATCGCGACTTTTTTTATAACAAGCAGGTGGCTCATTATGCAGCGCTGCACAACCGTGCAGTTGACCATAAGGAGCTTAAAGTGTACGAACATTATGAATGGAAATCCCGGTCGAACGTTGGCGAAGTCTCGCTTCCGGAATTCGTTGCCGAACGTGTCACACGCTATTATCGCGAACGCGTTCAAGAAAACTGGAACGGTGGCCATATTATGCGAGGACGTCTGCCTGGCCCCGACGCGTTGCATTTGTCGAGCAACGATTATTTGTCGATCGCCCGACACCCCGATATCCTCGAATCGATGTGCGCAAGCATAAAATCCGACGGTAACGGGATGCTGATGTCTGGCATATTTCTGCACGGTGCATGTCCGCTGCTTGATCTCGAAGACAGGTTCGCCCGCTTCATGGGCTCGGAATCGGCCATTCTTTGCCAATCCGGCTATGCAGCGAATACCGGCTTGCTTCAGTCAATCGCTTCCGCTGAAACGCCCGTATACCTCGACATGATGGCCCATATGTCGCTATGGGAAGGCGTGCAAAGCTCAGGCGCGAAAGCGGTCGGCTTTGCCCATAACGATGTCGACCATCTCGCCCGGCAAATCCGTCGTCATGGCCCGGGCATCGTGGTCGTCGACTCGATCTACAGCACGAACGGCAGCGTTTGCCCGTTGGCCGACGTCGTCGACGTGGCGACAACGGCCGGCTGCGTGCTGGTCGTCGACGAATCACATTCGCTCGGCACGCATGGGCCGGATGGCGCAGGGCTCGTCGTCGGGTTGGGGCTGACCGATCGTGTGCACTTCCGCACGGCGAGTCTCGCAAAAGCGTTCGCCGGCCGCGCGGGTGTGATCAGTTGCTCGAGCCGATTCCAGGAGTATTTCAAGTTCGAATCGCGTCCGGCGATCTTCAGCTCGACATTGCTTCCGCATGAAGCCGCCGCCTTGGAGGCCGCGATCCTCGTGATCGAAAAGGAAGCGTGGCGGCGCACGCAGGTCGCAGAAAATGCACGGTACCTGCGCGAGCGACTCACGCGACTCGGCTATAACCTGAATGGGAGTGAAACTCAAATCATCGCGCTCGAGTCCGGCACGGAGCAACGGACGATCAAACTACGCGACGCGCTCGAGTCGCATGGCATTTTCGGCTCGGTCTTCTGCGCGCCTGCCACGGCGAAAAACCGCGCGCTAATTCGGCTGTCCGTTCATGCAGCACTTACTCACGACGAGTTGCGGCGGATCGTCCAAGCCTGCGAAGCGATTCGCGATGAGGTCGAGCTCGATGACTGGCCGTCAACACAGCGGATGCGCGCCAGTGCACGCGCGATCGACCGGATAGCGGCCATCAGGCAAGCAGTGTAAGCAACATGAACGCCTAGGCGTCAATCACATTGATCCGGGGATTCACGCCCGTGAATCCCCTTTTTCATCTATATGTCGATCAAGGCGGTCGAGATAGTCGTCGTAGGAAACGACGGAACCCAGCTCGAGGCCAGGCGGATTCTTGATGACGCTGCACGTATAGACTTGCTGGCCTCGCACGACCGTCGCGGAATGCATGTACGACTGCCACGACGTGCATGCGATAGGATAGTACCCCTCCGAATCTGGAAAGTAAGGCGCACGATGGCCACTGTCGAGCTCGGCGAGAAACGCGGCGGGCGCGCCACGCTCGACGGCGATTTCGCGGGTCGCGCGCAGCGCATCCTCGGTGTGCACGAGAAGCAGATAAGGCGTGCCTGCACTATCGAGCATCACGAGCCCCGTCGGGCGCGTCGACAGGTAATGCTCGACAATGCCGAGCTCGCGAAAGATTTCCGTCGCCTTCGCGGCGAATGCCGGATCAACCAGAAACCGGTACTCGGACAAGCCGAGCGCTTCGATGACCGTGCGTTGCGTCTGGTGCAGATACGCGCGCTTCAGCTCGTCGATCGCTTCATTGAGGACGGAAACGGCGTGAACATCCTGTTTGCGAATGAACCGGTCAATGAGGCCTTCGTTGAAGCTCTTGACGGCCAGCTGTTCATTGGCCTTCCCGGTAAGAATGATCTTCTTGATGGCCGGATTGGCGATGCGCCGGCAGACTTCCAGGCCGTTCATGCCCGGCATGTCATAGTCGACGACGACAACCGACGTCCGCTCGAATCGCCGCGCGTTGTGCATTTGGCGCCGGATCGCGTCGATCCGAATTGCGATCACCTCGTGGGCGTCGCTCTGTTCCGTCCGATCGTGATAGCGGCACAGGAAGTCTTCGGCGGCGAGCGGCTGGATCGCTTCGTCGTTGATAACGCTGATCGCGCGCTCTGCCGAATGGAAGAAGCGAAATGCCAATTGCGTGTCGAGCTGCAAGCTCAGATTGGCGAGAAAGGATGCACTGTCGTCAATGAAGCCGACCGTGGTCGGGAATGCGAAGGGTTCGATCATGATCATCAGGGTAACGGGAAGGTCAGTACAAACTGTGTGTACGCGTTCTTCGTCGAAGTGCACTCGATCGTTCCACCGATTGCCCGCATAACATCACGACAGAAGGCCAATCCGATCCCGGCACCGAGCGAGACATCATCGTTGATCACCGAAGAGGTGTAAAAACGCGTAAAGATGTGAGGCAGCGCGTCGGGCTCGATTCCCGACCCGTTATCGCGAAACACAAGACGGTTCGCCTGCTCCGAGCGGTAGAACCGAATCGAAATGTTGCCATTGTCGATGCCGCTCAACGAGCGCAGCGCATTTTTGATGAGATTGAACAGCACGTGTACTATCAGCGTCTCCGAACCTTGAAACTCGAAGTCGTCAACGAGATCACAGCGAATTTGGTCGCGCTCGACTCCGCGAAACGGGTAGCGATGCAGGGTCGTTTCAACGCAGCGCGCGATTGAGCAGCGCTCGGGCCTTTGATCGAAGCCGCCGGTAAAACGCGCATTGACGAGTAACATGTCGATCACCGAATTCGACAGCAACGCCTCTTGTTCGATCCGTTCAAGTACGCCGTGCATCGACGACAGATGCGCGAAGCGGATTTTCGGAATGTGAAGGCCGCTGCGCTGCGCGAGATCGTAGCTGGCGAGAAGCTGAGGCAAAAAACGGCTCAGCCCCGCTGCGCCGGCACGGATCGCCAGGAGCGGCGTGCGAAGCTCATGCGCGACGCTGCCCGCGGTGGCGACCATCGCGCGCTCCTGCTCGAATCGAATGCGTGCCGTGTCGTAGTTGGCTACGGCACCGATGAGGATCGCGAACGCAAGGATAGCGAGATGCGCGAAATAAGGCGTGCCGAAATGAACCGGCGTCGTGGTCAGGCAATAGGCGACGACGGCCAGGCTGACGCCCGCGACGAAGCTAAGTAGCAGCATGAGCCAATCAAGCAGCAGCACCGCCACGAACGCGGCGATCAGGCTGCTCTCGACCCAAACCTGCGAGCCATCATTTTTCAACAACATGAACGTGAAGAAAAATGGTAGCGCATAGAGAATAATGGCGTACCAATAGTAGGGCAGAAACCCGCGCACGGCAGCCGGCCAGCGGTGATGAAACAGGACGGGCAGAAAGAGTATCGATCCGATGAGCCGCAGCGATAGATTCTCGTAGCGTTGCGGAAAGACTTCGTGCCAGATGTAGTAATAGAGCGGAAAGCCGATAATGGCGACGATCGCGAACGGACGCAGTCGCCCCTCGACATATTGCATATTGCGCAATGCCGGTTCAAACGCTTTATGGATGCTGCGCTGCAGCGAATTGCTCCGGCGCTGAACGTGCATGCTGCTTCTCTCTCCAAATTTGTGTTTTTGATATGCCTTCAGCCTTATTCGCCCTCGTCGAAATTTGAAGAATTCAGGCATTGGCAAATATACTGGCTTCCCGCAGTTCCCTCGCCAGCATGTTATCAGCAAAGCGTCGCCACAAACGCCTCTCTCGGCTGATTAGTCGGCACCGGCAGAGCTTCTGCTTCGGCCGGCGAGTGTTGTTGCCGATTGATTTTAGAAGCCAGCGGCGCTTTTACCGTTCGGCCCATTTTAGCGTGGGTATCTCGATGGCCTACAGGTTAGGCCGCGGTCCCGGCGAATGCCAGGCTGCGTGAGGATTAGTTGACACACTCGCATTGACTCAGACCGGCAGCTTCGCGGCCAGGCCTGCGACACGTTGCCACGATGGCGCTACCCGGTCAGCTTCGACCTACGGCGGATATCATCGGACTCCAGCCAGGCTCGACGGCCCGCCGACCCGCGTCAGTTCTCGCCATCCGCCGGGCGTGCACACCGAGCCCGCTCGATACATGCGCACAGCGCTTCCACGATCGCGTCGAGCGGTGTGCCCGGCCCGAAAGCCGCCGCGACGCCCTTCGCCTTCAGATGGCGAATATCCGCGGCCGGAAAGATTCCGCCCAACACCACCGGAATCCCGGCGCGATGCAATGCCGGTTCGTCGAGCAGCCCTTCGACGAGCTCGAGGTGAGCGCCTGACAACGACGAAATGCCTACGATATCGGCGCCATGCGCGTGTGCGGCAGCCGCCACGGATGCCGGCTGCTGAAACAGCGGCAGGCGGACGACATCGAATCCGGCGTCCTCGAGTGCGGCTGCGACGACGGCCGCTCCGCGGTCGTGTCCATCCTGGCCGAGCTTGGCGATCACGATGCGCGGCCTGCGTCCCACACGTTTCGCCAGTCGGTCGACGCAGCCCTTCGCCGCCCTCCAGGCGGCGTCGCCTCGCCGATTTTCGCCGTAGACGCCCTCACCGTCCGCTTCCACCGCCGCGGCATGCCGCGGCCATACCGATTCCAGCGCGCGAGTACACTCCCCGACGGTCGCACGTGCCCGCATGCAGTCGATCGCCAGTGCGAGCAGGTTTCCGGCGCCGTCGCGCGCCGCGTCGGTCAGCCGCTGCAACGCCGTCGCCACCCGCGCCGGATCGCGCGCGGCCTTGACGGCTGCGATCCGCCGCGCCTGCACGGCCCGAACGTGACGGCCGTCCGTCTCGCGCACCATGAGCTCGCCCGCCGGTTCGTCCGCGACGAAACGGTTCACGCCGACCACGGTCCGGCGCCCGGAATCGACCTGCGCCTGCGTCGCGACCGCAGCACGCTGCAAGCGCCGCTTGACCCAGCCGGACTCGATCGCGGCGATCACGCCGCCCTGCGCGTCGATGGCAGCCAGCTCGGCGCGCACGCGTGTCGCGATGCCATCCGTCAGCGACTCCATCATGTACGAGCCGGCCCACGGATCGATCGTGTCGCACAGCCCCGTTTCATGCTGCAGAATCAGCTGCGTGTTGCGTGCGAGGCGCGCCGCCGCCGCGGAAGGCAGCGCTAGCGCTTCGTCGTATGCATTCGTGTGCAGCGACTGCGTGCCGCCGAACGCCGCAGCCATCGCCTGCGCCGTCACGCGAACGATGTTGTTTTCCGGCTCCTGTGCCGTCAACGACCATCCCGATGTCTGGCAATGCATGCGCAGTGCGCACGCCCGGGGCGAACGCGCGCCGCACGCGTGTGCGATCTCCGCCCACAGCAGACGCGCCGCGCGCAGCTTGGCGATTTCCGTATAGAAATCGCTGCCGACGCCGAAGAAGAAGCTCAGACGGGAGCAGGCCTCATCCGCAGGCATGCCGCGTGCGGCCAGCGTGTCGACGTACGCGCGCGCGTTCGACAGCGTCAACGCGAGTTCGAGCACGGCATCGGCACCGGCTTCCTGGAAGTGATATCCCGACACCGACAGCGCATTGAAACGAGGCGCATGCCGCGCCAGCCACAACGCGACATCGGCGACGATCCGCATCGACGGCGCCGGCTCGAAGATCCACGTATTGCGGACCATGTACTCCTTCAGGATGTCGTTCTGAATCGTCCCGCCGATCCGGGCGGGCGGCACGCCCTGCGCCTCGGCGGCCACAATGAACGCCGCCATGATCGGCAAAACCGCGCCATTCATCGTCATCGACACGGTCGTGCTGTCGAGCGCAATGCCGTCGAACAGCCGCACCATGTCCTCGACCGTATCGATCGCGACGCCGGCCACGCCGACATCGGACCGCGCCTCGGCGCAATCCGAGTCGTAGCCTCGCTGCGTCGCCAGGTCGAATGCCACCGACAGTCCCTGCGCGCCCTGCTCGAGCGCCGTGCGAAACGCGAGATTGGAATCCGCTGCGTCCGCGTGCCCCGTGTATTGGCGAATCGTCCATGGGCGATCGGTATACATCGACGCGTACGGCCCGCGCACATAGGGCCACGCGCCGGGCATGCCGTCGAGATGGGCAATGCCTTCGAGATCGCTCTGCGTGTAGAGTTTCCGCAGCGGCACCGCGCGCGCGTCTCGACCGTTCGGCGCGACGTTCTCCACGTCGGCGCCCGGCTCCATGAATGCGGCTTCGTTCATGGCCGACTCCAGCGCTTTTGCGTGATCACGTCGGCAATCTTGGCCCCGTCGCTGTCGCGCACGATTTCGCTCCAGTGCAGCAGGCCACCGGCATCGGATCGTGCGCGCGCGAAACGCACGGTCAACGAATCGCCAATGTCGAGATTCCCATGAAAGTACAGTTGACGCGCCGCCAATACCGGCGCGTGCTCGAAGCGGTAATGCTGCCATTCCGCGCGGTCGACGAATGCCTGAAAGCTGGCGAAGTAAAGCAGGTCCGCACCATTGAAATCCATGTTCGGGCACGGCAGGAACGAGACGCTTGCGCCATCGCCCTCCGCGAGGCCGGCGAGCGCCGGCACGATCGACGCATCCCGCACCCGCAACTTCTTCGCGTGTTCCGCCATCGACAGCGCATCGGCAGGCACCGGACCGGTGCGGCCGTCGACGCCGCTCATCCGCGCCTTCGCCACCGAGCGGTTGCTGCCGGCATGTTCGCGCGTGACGAACGCCGACATCATCCGCACGATACCGACTTCGTCGTCGCCGCACCGGATCCGCTGCTCGCTGAAATGGCGAATCGGGCCGACCCTGCGAAGCGCGACATGAAGCGCGAATGTGCCGTTCTCGCGAATCGCATGACGGCGGTTCATGTCGACGCGCACCGCAACGAACGATGCATAGGCACGCCGCCCCTCATCGTCGAAGAACTCGGGGACATCGCGGCAGCTATGCGCGGCAAGCGCGTCCCAGTGACGCTGCCCGCACTCCTTGAGCAGCCAGTTTTCCGCGAGCCCCGTGTGCGCGAGTTGCGGCATGCCGGCCCGATAGCGATGGATGGCGGTATGCATCGGCGTCAGGCGGCCACGCTTTCGGCAGAGCGCCGCGCGGCCGTCATCTCGGCCTGGATCTGGTCGACGATATGGGCGGCATCGCGCGCAACCCCGGAGAATCGCCCCGAACCCCACGTGTATAGCCAGGGCAGCCCGACGAAGTAGAGCCCCGGAACCGGCGTCACGCCGCGCCGGTGCGCGGGATAGCCGCGGCCGTTGAATACCGGTGCATCCAGCCAGCTGAAATCCGGGGTGAAGCCGATGCACCAGACGACCGATGCGATGCCGCTGGCCGCGAGATCGAGCGCCGTGCGCTCGGCGGCCGGACGCCACACGGGTTCATAGCGCGTCGCAGGCGGCGCCGCGATCCCATACTTCTCGATATGGGCGTCGATGCCGGCATTGATCCTGTTGTACGTATCGTCGGCGCTGTCGAGCTGCGCCGACAGATCCGCGGAGAATCGTAACTGCCCGTCGGCAAAATCCTCCAGCCGGCCATACAGCTCCATCCCTTCGGCGGCAAAGCGGCGCAGATCGATATCGCGCCCGCCATCGCGGCCGGTCACATAGTGGTTGGTGTTGTCGCGCACGCCTTCGCGCAGCGGATGCGCATCGACCGGCATGTCGTAGTACTGCATGTCGGCCAGCCAGTCGACGACGTCCCTGCCCCGGTAGAAACGGGCACAGCGAGGCGCATCGCCCACCGCGAGAAACACCTTTCGCCCGGCGAGATGGAGGTCTTCCGCGATCTGCGCGCCCGACTGTCCCGATCCGACCACGAGAACCGGTCCGTCCGGCAACGCGGCTGGATTCCGGTATTCCGACGACTGGATCTGCACGATCGTTGCCGGAAGCCGCTCGGCCATCCGCGGCACGATCGGTCGATGGTAGCCGCCGGATGCAACGACAACCTGATCCGCGGTGTACGCGCCGCGCGACGTCGCGATGCGATAGCGTCCGTCCGCGTCGCGCGTCACACGTTCGACGGCGGTGTGTTCCAACACAGGTGCATCGACGCTTCGGATGAAGCCGTCGAGATAGTCGACGATCTCGTCCTTCGTCATGAAGCCGTGCGGATCGGCACCGCGATACGGATAGCCCGGCAGCGCGCACTGCCAGTTCGGCGTCACGAGACAGAACGCGTCCCAGCGCTGCTTGCGCCACGTGTGCGTCACGGTCTCTTTTTCGAATACGAGATGATCGATGCCTGCCTGCTTCAGGTAGTAGCTGATCGACAGTCCTGCCTGTCCGCCGCCGATGACGGCTACGCCGAGATGGGCATCGATATTCGGGAGGCTGGATGAAACAACGGGTTCGCTTGACATGATGCAGTCCTGAATATGTGTTTAAGACGACGATGGATTCCTGCGTGGCGGATGCCTCAAACGAGTTCGATGACGGTCACGGTCGCATCGCCCTGCGGCGCAAATCGTTCCGCGTGTGCTTCGATCCGTGCCAGCTCGTCCATCGCGGCCGAGCACGCGAACCCGTATTTCTCGCGTACGCGATCGGACGCGATACCCAGCGCGCGTCGGGCGCGCTCGACGAAGTCGTCGAGCGTGTATCGCGTGCCGGGCGTGAAGAATTCCGACACGACGGTCGAAGGCGAATAGCAATTGGTTTCCGACTGATCGGGCCAACGAACCCGAAAATGCATGACCGGCATGATTCCTCCTCATTCGACGGACGACGCTTGCGCACGCTGCGCCAGCCTGTCCAGGTAGATATCCAGATGTTTGCGCGCACTCGCTTCCCATGTGAAGCGGTTCAGCAATGCGGGGACGGCATGTGCGAAATCGGGAGCACGCCGTCCCGAGAGCGCATCGCGCAGCGCGTCGGCGATCGAATCCACATCGGCGGGATCGGCCCACACACACGCGTGCTCGTCCAGATACTCGGTAAAGGGTTCGATTTCGGACACGACGACGGGCTTTCCGCAGGCGAGCCCCTCGAGCACGACCAGACCGAATCCCTCGCGGACCGACACCATCGACACCACATCGGCGCAGTGCATCAGCGCGATCAGCGCCGCGTCGTCGAGCGGCCCCGTCGTCACGACGGGTTCGTCGACGCCGATCCCCAGCCCGAGCGCAGCGGCGCGCGCGACGAAGCGGCGCGCGTACGCATCGTGGTTAAGCAGGCTCGCGCCGCCGCCGATCACGAGCCGTGCACCGGGCAACGTGCTGCGCAGGCGTGCGAACGCCTCGAGCAACGCGATCGAGTTTTTTCGCTGCTCGATCCCGCCGACCGCCAGGACAACCGGCCCGCTGCCCAGGCCGAACCGCTGCCGCACTGCCTGCATGTCCCGATGGTCCACACGAGCGAACCGGGCGACGTCGACGCCGTTGGGCACCACGCCTGCGTCGACTCCGAACTTCTCGCGCATCGTGGCCGCCCAGGCAGCGCTCACGCACTGCACCTGGTCCGCCTCTCGCCACGCGCGTTCCTGCCAGCGTTCGAGCCGCGGGTCGTCGAACACGTCGAGGTGATGCACGGTCCGTACGAACCCGTCGATTGCGCCTGACTGCTTCAGTTCGGCCAGTGCATTGCCCGTGATGCTGTCCTGCGCATGCAGGACGTCGAATCCGCCCGCATCGTGCTCCAGCAATGCGCGCCTGATCGCGGCAATCCGCGCGGACACCATTTCCGCGACGCCGCGCGGACGGCCATCGACGCGTGCCAGCACGACGCGGCACGGGACATCGCGGAACATCGCCTCACCCGGCGCGGCCGGCGCAAATACGGTGACGTCGCTTCCCGCCAAGTGCAGCGCACTGGCCAGTTCAAGTGCGTGCACGACACCGCCACGCGGATTGACCGAGTGGGTAAGAAGCGCTATGCGCAACGCGTCGCGACTCATCGGGCACCTCCGCTGACGCCGGTAATAAACGGCTCGATCCGGAAATCCCACAGCACCGCAGATTTGCCAGCCTCTTCGACGACGACCTCACGGGTTGCGTCGATATCGCCGATCACCGCGCACGCGAGCCCGCGCGCGGCGAAGCGCTCCACGATCGTGTCGACATGCGCCGGCCGGGCCGCCATCAGGAATCCGTAGCTCGGAAAGGCCGTCAGCCAGCGATCGAAGTCGACGCCGGGCGGACGCGGGATCGCGTCGAGTTCGATGCGCGCACCGACGCGCGAGCACTCGACGAGCATCAACGCCGTACCGAGCACGCCCGCCATCGAGATATCCTTCGCGGCATCGCACAGCCCGTCTTCAGCCAGTGCCGGCAGAATCTCGAGATCGCTGCGCAGCCGGGCCGGCGGCGCGCCGACCGACGCATTCCAGAACGGATACGGATCCTCGAACGCGCCGCGCAGGTCGACCGCCATCATCAGGCGATCGCCCGGCCGCGCGCTGAAGCTCGACAGCAGCGCACGCGCCCGACCCAGGATCGATACGGCCAGCTGCCCCTGCGCGCTGCGCGTGTTGCTGTGGCCGCCGACGATCGGCACGCCATACGCCGACGCAGCCGCGGCCATCCCGGCAAGCACCGGCCGCGCGGCGTCGATTCCGTCACTCCACAATGCATCGACGACGGCGATCGGCCGCCCACCCATCGCGTAGATGTCGCTGACATTCGCCATCACACCGCTGTATCCGGCGAACCACGGCATCGACTCGACGAAATCGCCGACCATGCCCTCGATCGCAAACAACAGGTAGCCGTCCGCGTCCGGAATCGCCGCGCAGTCGTCACCGAGCGCGACGGCCTGAGCGAGATCCCGCTCGCCGTTCGGCAATGCCGCTGCGAGCGACGCAACCACGCCGGAAATGTCGTGCTTGTGCTGGAAGCCCCGGCTTGCGCGCAGCGTTGCGATACGATCGTCGACACTCATGGCCGCCCCTCCGAGCGCAGGACGAAGCCCGCGTACGGCGTGCCACACGGCGGATAGTGCGCAAGTTGCGCCTGCATCAGCTGGTGAGGGCGGCCGAACAACGTTTCCTCGCCGAGCGCATCCCAGTGAAGCCGACGAAACAACGGCACGTTCTGCGATTGCACGTGCGCGACGAATGTGCGGCAACCTTCGGCATGCGCGCTGCTGACGGCCAGCGCGATCAGCATCGAGCCGATCCTGCCCTGCCGGCGAAACGCGGGGTGTACCGCCAGCCGCGAACCCATCCAGGTTCCGGGGACGGTTTCATGAATCCGCACCGTGCCGACCACCTGCTCCGGCAGCCCTGCGCAGCAGCTGACCGCGACCAGCAATTGCGCGCGACGATCGATATCGTCGCGATCGTCGCCGACGAAAATCCCCTGCTCGACGCAGAATACGGCCCGGCGCAGCTTGTACGCCTCGTCGATTTCCCACGGAAGCTCCGCCCATTTGATCCGGTACTCCGAAGGCCGATACGTGCCGCGGCTGTCGGCCAGGCCCATCTCTGCGCAGTACATGGTCACACCTCGTAGGTCGACAGCGACGAGCAGGCGCCGCACTTTCCGCAACCTGCCTTGATGTCGGCAGAGCGCATTCCGGCGTCGCGCAGCATCGCACCGAGCGGCTCGAGCACCGCCCGCATGAAGTCCGGCGACGGTGCAGGATGACTCTCCAGCGGCGTGCCGCTGATCGGAACGAACGGCACGACGAACGGATAGACGCCCAACCCGATCAGTTCGCGCGACATGTCGAGAATCGCAGCCGCGCTGTCGCCGAGCCCGGCCAGGATGTAGGTGCTGACCTGTCCGCGGCCGAACACGCCGACGGCCGCGCGGAATGCCGCCATATACCGGGACAGCGGCACGCTCGCCTTGCCCGGCATGATCCGTTCGCGCACGGCCGGCGTCACGGCTTCCAGATGCATGCCCAACGTATCGATCCCGCTTGCCTTCATCCGGTCGAACCAGCCGTCGTCGTCGGGCGGTTCGCATTGCGCCTGGATCGGGAGATCGACGGCCGCCCTGATCGCGAACGCGCTTTCGCACAGCACGCGCGCACCGCGATCCGGCGTCGGCGGTGTACCGGTCGTCAACACCATGTGCTTGACGCCGTCGAGCAGGACCGCCGCACGCGCAACCTCGGCGAGTTGTTCAGGTGTCTTGCGGGCGATCGTGCGGCCGGCCGCAAGCGACTGGCCGATCGAGCAGAACTGGCAGGTCTTGCGCCGGCTCTCGTAGCGAATGCAAGTCTGCAATACCGTGGTCGCAAGCACGTCGGCGCCATGCAGCGTCGCGATGTGCGAGTACGGCACGCCCTCCAGCGTCTGCAACGCGTAGAAGCGCGGGCTCGACGGAAAGCTGATGCTCGCAATCGGGATGGTGCCGCGCGAGAGCAGGCTGACGCCCGCCGCATCAGGTTCCGCCGCGACGAACGGCGAATCCCACGCGGTGCTCGTGTGCACGGGCACCATGATGGTCACACCGTCGACCGTCACGGCCTTGTGATCGGATGGCCCGGCGCCGCCGCGCCGGCTCGCGGCACCAACCCGTGGATCCGTGAGGCGCAGCCCGACCGATTGCAGTTCAGTCATCAATTGCCGGCTCTGCACCGACGGTTTCGCGTTCGCGCTCATGGCAATTTCCCTCGAAGTCGCGTGCGGCCGACGCGCTGCTCCCCATCGGGGTCACCGTCGTCGCCGGCCGATCGTTGATGGCAAGACTCAGCAGTTCCGGCCGCGCATAGTGGCCGACCGAATCCATCATTCGCTTGCGCTTGGTGATCAGCGACATGTCCAGATCGGCGATCACCATCCCTTCGCCGGCGCGCAGCGGCTCGGCCAGATGCTGACCCTCCGGGGACACGATCGCGGTATTGCATCCGCCACGCAGCGCTTTCTGCAGATTCGGATCGCCCGTGATCGACTCGATCTGGGCGTCCGTCAGCCAGCCGGTTGCATTGACGACAAAGCACCCGGACTCCAGCGCGTGGTGGCGGATCGTGACTTCGATCTGTTCCGCGAAGATCGGGCCGACCAGCGAACCGGGAAACTGACTGCAATGAATTTCCTCGTGCTGCGTCATCAGCGCATAACGAGCGAGCGGGTTGTAGTGCTCCCAGCACGCGAGCGCACCGACCCGCCCGACACCGGTCTGCGCAATCTTGAGTCCGGCCGCGTCTCCCTGTCCCCAGATCATCCGTTCGTGAAACGTCGGCGTGATCTTGCGGCGCTTCACCGCGAGGCGTCCGTCGACGTCGAAGATCAGCTGCGTGTTGTACAGGCTGCCGTGGTCGCGCTCGTTCACGCCGAGCACGACCACCATCCCGTGCAGGCGCGCACGCTCGGCAACCGCATGCGTCACGGGGCCCGGCACCGCCACGGCCTGCTCGTAGAGCCGCATGTGATCGGCGCCGGATGCGACCGGCGCCCGCACAAACGAGAAGTACGGGTAGTACGGCACGAACGTTTCAGGGAAGACGATCAGCTGAACACCTTTGCCGGCGGCCTCGTCGATCGCCGCACAGACCTTGTCGAGCGTACCGCCGGCGCGTTCCAGATCGGGGGCGATCTGGACGGCCGCCGCCCGGACGATGCGTTTGTCGGACATGTTGGCACCCGTCATTCGATCAAACGGTCCAGGTGTGGATGACCAGCGCGTTCTCCTTGCGGTGAAGCAGCTGGATATCCAGCACGTCGAGCGGATTGATCGGTCGAATGCCCTCGATCAGCGACGCTTCGCCGTGCCCGTAAAGCGCCTGCAGCGCAAAGCGGCACGCGTAGACTTTCCCGCCTTCTTCCATGAACTTAACGAGCTGCTTGTTGAAGTTCAGGTGACCGGGAAACGCCTCGTCGCCGAGCGTCGGAAATCCGCGCTGCAGGCCGAGCGTCACACCGGGGCCGTAGAGCAGCACCGACGTCTCGAACCCTTTGCGTTGCAGGCGTGTCGCCTGCAGCAGGTTGACGAAGCCGATCGACCCTTCGAATGCAACCGTGTGGAACGTCACGAGCGCCTTCTCGCCCGGTTCCGCCTTGACGTCTTCGAACACTTTTTCCTCGTAGTCGACGAGGAAATCTCCTTTCTTGTGCAGAGGCTGATTCACTGCGGGCATGGCACGCTCCGTTTGAAAATGAGTTGAGTGATGATCCCGAACGCTTTCGAATCCGGGCGACCTCATTAACGCAACGCATATGCCAACCAGGCACAGACCTGATGCGATCACTCTCCGATCATTCAGTCGATAAATGCCGCTGCCGCCGGTCCGATCCTTGCATGACCCAATCCGGATCCGACCGGAACCGGCCTGACCGGGCCAGACGGCGCACCTGACTGATGCAGCAGGAGTGAACCGGTGCGCATCCAGCGTGCATCGATGCATCAATCCGATACATGATGCGATCAATGCAATCATCCGACTTCAAAGTGGCGATATATATATTGTCGATTAATGCGCCATGCTAACGTTTTGATGAATCATCAAATGGAAACAGGTATGGATTACGCCATCCATCATTGGTCGAAGCGCCTGTTGGAAAGCAGGAAACCGGCGTATCTGCTGATCCCCGACCTCATCGAGGAAGATCTCGCTGCAGGCCGGCTTAAACCGCGCGACCGCCTGCCCGGGCTACGCGATCTCGCCAGTGCGCTGAACCTGAACTACACGACGGTGGCCCGCGCTTATGCTGAAGCTCGCCGACGCGGCTTGCTCGATTCGCGTGCAGGAAGCGGCACATTCGTGCGCGGCCCGACGCGAACGATTCCGCTGTCGGGCGGGAGCAGCATCGAAATGTCGATGAACATGCCGCCCGAGCCGCCCGAGATGGCCAGGCGGCTGCAGCAATCGGCTGCGGCATTGTTCGATGCAGCGGATCCTTACCAGCTGATGCGATACCAGGATTTCGGCGGCACACCGGCGGATCGCGCCGCCGGACGCGCGTGGCTGGCCAATCGCCTGCCCGGCTGCAGCGGCGACGCCGTACTGGTCTGCCCGGGCATCCACAGCGCCCTCGTCGCGCTCATCTCCAGGCTTGCGCGCCGCGGCGATTCGATCTGCCTCGATTCGCTCGCTTACCCCGGCATCAAGGCTATCGCGTCACAATTGGGCGTGCAGTTGCAGCCGCTGCCACGGGACGACGACGGACCGTTGCCGCATGCGTTCGAATCGCTCTGCAGAAGCGGACGGCCTGCCGCGCTGTACTGCAACCCGACCCTGCAGAACCCGAGCACGCTCACGATACCGTTCAGACGCCGCGAAGCGCTGGCCGATATCGCGACGCGCTACAACGTGCCCATCATCGAGGACGACGCCTACGCGATGCTGCCGCAGAGCGCGCCGCCACCATTGGCATTGCTGGCGCCCGAGCTGACCTACTATGTGACCGGCATGTCGAAGAACCTCGGCGCCGGGCTGCGAATCGCTTACCTGCTGGCGCCGACGGTGCGCGAAGCACAGCGTATCGCCGGTGCATTGCGCGCCACGACCGTGATGCCGAGTCCGTTCACGATGCTGCTGTCCACGCAATGGGTCAACGACGGCACGGCAGGCGAGATGCTGGCCGCGATTCGATCGGAGGCGCATGCACGGCAGGCGATTGCAAGGCGGATTCTCGGCGCATGGCCTTTCGATGCTCATCCCGACGGTTTCCATCTCTGGTTGCCGATTCCGCGCGAGTGCCTGTGGACTGCCCCCGATCTGGCGCAGCATCTGCGGAGTCGAAGCGTCGCCGCCGTGGCAAGCGCGGCATTTTCGACGGACGGCGACCCGCCGGCCGCGATCCGCATCTGCCTCGGCGGGCCGCAGAGCCGGGAGCAATGCCTGGACGGTTTGCAGCTCGTCGCGGATGCATTGGTCGACGCACATCATCTTTACGGTGCGGCGATGTAGCGGCCGATACAGCCTCGAAGACATTCGAACTCGAATTGCCGATCTGAAGTGTCATAACGCTGGTGTACGCAGATGTGATGCGTGATGACCTCATTTGCGTTCATGTTGGTTTGCGTCCTCGAACCAGCCCGCCAGTCCCGGCTACCAGTATCCATGCCGGCACATTTTCCGATCATCGACTTCCGAATAACGATAGCGCCATAGTGAGAATAAAGAATATTTAATAAAGTAAATTATGGCCGTCGTTGTCGCTCCGCTCCACATCGCCCGTTCCGCTCGAGCGGCGCCCCCGTGTCACCCGCCCCTCCCCTAGCGCACTCCGCCAGCGCAATGCTGCCGATACCGCCAACGCGGCCGACAAGATCATTTCATATTTCTCACCAAATCCCGACTTGATTAACATCGAAAGGATAAAACATTAACCTGACAGAAAATATCTTGTAATTATAAAAACGACCTTCTAGCATGCCCCTGCGGTTCGCGACATGTCTCACATCAAAGTTTTTCCTTGATGCATTCCTCGAAAATCACGCTTTTATTCATAATCTGGGGGATTACATGAAGAAACTGTCTCGTCTGCTGTCCATCACCGCGATTACCCTCGCCAGTCTCAGCGCTTTTGCCCAAGCCGGCGACCAGCCGGCCGCGGTCGACAGGGCGCTGCAACTGATCCAGCAGAACCCGTCCGCCTTCAGCCTGGCTACCGGCAGCGCCGCTCGCACCTTGAAGTTCGCGGCGCCGCAGGCGAGCGCGCCGACGGACGGCGACCAGTTCCGGGTGCGCGACGTGATCGTCGATCCCGACGGCACCGAGCACGTGCGTTTCGACCGCTTCTACGCGGGTCTGCCCGTGATCGGCGGCGACGTCGTCGTCCATTCGAACCAGGGGCAGCTGAAGCAAGCGAGCCTGACCCAGCCCGCGCCGATCGATCTCGCCGGCAAGATCGGCAAGGTCGGCGACCGCTTCGTGGTGCGCAACGCGCCCGACGTGGGTGCGGCCAGGGTCAAGCGCATCGCGGCCGCGCGTTTCAACTCGGACGTGCGCCGCATCGATGACGCGGAGCTCGTCGTGTTCGCGCGCGACGTCACGCCGACGCTGGCCTACGCGGTGCGCGTATACGGCAAGGCGACCGACGCGCACGGCGACGCCGTGCTGTACTACGTCGACGCGCGCACGGGCACCGTGCTCGACGCGCAGGACCTGATCAAGACCGCCGCCGCGACCGGCACCGGCCGCTCGCTGTACTACGGCAACCTGACGCTGACCACCGACCAGACCGGCACGAACGCGTACCGGATGCTCGATCCGACCCGCGGCAGCGGCTCCGTCTACGACGGCCGCGGGCTGATCGCGGAGGATGTCGAGCAAGCGAGCGACCTGCCGATCTTCACGAGCAGCACGAACGTGTGGGGCAACAGCTCGACCACCGACCGGCAAACCGTCGCCGCCGATATCGACTACGGCCTCGCGTTGACTTGGGACTACTACAGGACTACGCACAACCGTAACGGCATCTTCAACGACGGGCGCGGCGTGAAGAGTTTCGCGCACGTAGTGTTCGACACCGGCAGCGGCACGACCGGCGCGAACGCGGCATGGATGCCGTCGCACATCATGGTGTACGGCGACGGCCAGTCGGGCACGAGCCTGCCGAAGCCGGTCGTATCGGTCGACGTGGCCGGGCACGAGATGAGCCACGGCGTGACCGAGGCCACCGCCAACCTGAACTATTCGAGCGACGCGGGCGGCCTGAACGAATCGACGTCCGACATCTTCGGCACGCTCGTGAAGTTCTATGCAAATAACCCGAACGATCCCGGCAACTACGTGATCGGCGCGCGCGTGGTGAGCGGCGGCCTGCGCAAGATGTACAAGCAGGATCTCGACGGCCGGTCGTTCAGCTGCTATCCGTCCGGCGGTTTCTCGTGGTCGAATCCGCGCCACGATCCGCATTTCACGTCGGGTGTCGGCAACCGCTTCTTCTACCTGCTTTCGGAAGGCCCGGCGGTGCCGTCGACCGACACCGGCCTGTCGAGGACGCAGCTGGTCTGCAACGGCGACACGACCTTCAGCGGCCTCGGCCGCGAGAAGGCCGGCAAGATCTGGTACCGGACGCTGACCGTGTACCTGAACGCCAACTCGAGCTACCCGAGCGCGCGGCGTGCGTCGATCCAGGCGGCGAACGACCTGTATGGCGCGAACTCGACCGAGAGCGCCACGGTCGCGCGCGCGTGGAGTGCGGTCGGGGTGAATTGATCGCGCTTGGGTGGGCGTATTGAACGCCGGAAAGCCGCGTGGCGGTCCTTCGCTTCGGAGGAAAGCGAGTCGATCGAGCTCACGCGGCGCTCGGGCACGAGAAAGGCAGGTGCCGATCAGCTGCCTGCGACTGCAGGCGGCTGATTTGCTTCGGACTCGGCCCGACGCTGATTGCGCTCGTCGCCGATCGCGTGTTCTGCAATCCGAAGATGGTCGGCAACTCGATCGGCATCATCTGCACGATCGCGGCCGCGCTCGCCATCGAAGTTACGGTTGTCGAAATTCGGCGCAGAAGCCGAAATGGCGCACCGTCGAACGCAACGCACCCAAAACGGGAAGCCATATAACAAAAAGCTTTCCATTACCCCCGTATGCACAGATTCGAACAGGCTCAGTCCAAATTTGCATGCTGTTTGTGAGCGGAATTACGGCTGAATACTTTCGTGTCTGACCGTGCCCCTCGCTGTTGCCGGCGAGCCGCGACCAGGATGCCCGACGTGTCTCTACGCGTCGTGGTCGCAGGTGCCGGTGGGTCCTGATCGTCACGCGATCCGGATGAATGCGATCACGCAAATGCAAGAGGGGGCAGCCATGGCATCGATTCCTGAACCGTCGCCGACCGGCGAAACCAACAAACGCAGCTGGCTCGAATCTCACGAGGCCGGCTATCACAAGACACTCGGCAATCGACAGGTGCAGATGATCGCGATCGGCGGTGCGATCGGCACGGGGCTTTTCCTCGGGGCCGGCGCGCGACTGCAGGCTGCGGGGCCGTCGCTCGCTATCGTCTACCTGGTGTGCGGCGTGTTTTCGTTCCTGATCCTGCGTGCGCTCGGCGAGCTGGTGATGCACCGGCCGAGCAGCGGCAGCTTCGTGTCGTACGCACGCGAATTCCTCGGCGAGAAAGCGTCTTTCGTCGCGGGCTGGATGTATTTCCTGAACTGGGCAATGACCGGCATCGTCGACATCACCGCGGTCGCGCTCTACATGCATTACTGGACGCCGTTCGCCGGTATTCCGCAATGGATCTTCGCGTTGATCGCGCTCTGCATCGTCGCCACGATGAACCTGATCGGCGTGAAGTGGTTCGCCGAAATGGAGTTCTGGTTCGCGTTGATCAAGGTCGCTGCGATCGTGCTGTTTCTCGGCATCGGCTCCGTGATCCTGGGCACCGGCGGACACGTCGCGGGCCATGACACGGGCATGCACCTGATCACCGACAACGGCGGCTTCTTCCCGCACGGACTGATGCCGGCGCTCGTGCTGGTGCAGGGCGTGGTGTTCGCGTTCGCCGGCGTCGAACTGGTCGGCACGGCAGCCGGCGAATGCAAGGATGCGCGCAAGGTGCTGCCGCGCGCGATCAACAGCGTGATCTGGCGCATTGCGATCTTTTACGTCGCGTCGGTCGTCCTGCTCGTCTGCCTGCTGCCCTGGAGCGCGTACAAGGCGGGGCAAAGCCCGTTCGTCACGTTCTTCGGCGCGCTCGGCGTTCCCGGTATCGGCTCGGTGATGAATCTGGTGGTTTTGACGGCGGCGCTGTCGAGTCTCAACTCGGGGCTGTATTCGACCGGGCGCGTGCTGCGTTCGCTGTCGATGGGCGGCTCGGCGCCTGCGTTCCTCGGGCGGATGAGCGCGCAATCCGTGCCGTACGCGGGCATTCTCGTGACGGTCGCGATCTACGTGATCGGCGTGCTGCTCAACTATCTGGTGCCGTCGAGCGTGTTCGAGATCGTGCTGAACATCGCGTCGCTCGGCATCATCAGCACGTGGGGGTTCATCATCGTCTGCCAGATGAAGTTCCGGGCGGCCGTCAAACGCGGCGAAGTGGACGACGTGCCGTTCAGGATGCCCGGCGCGCCGGTGACGTCGTGGCTCACGCTGCTGTTCCTGCTCGGCGTGCTGGTCCTGATGGCGTTCGACTACCCGAACGGCACGTGGACGATCGCGTCGATTCCGCTGGTCGCACTGCTGCTCGTCGCCGGCTGGAAGTGGTTGAGCGGCCGCGCGCGCCGTGCGTCGCTCAAACCGACGATTCCGTCGGTCACGCTCACGCAGAGCGTCCTCGAAAAAGGCGACAACTAGGCGACGCCCGATAGCGGACGGCGGCCGTGCAAAGTTCAGAAAAATCCCGCGACAACGACATTTATTGTCCGCACTACACTGCACTTAGCCCCTGCCGCCGTTCAACGCCGCCATGTCCGCCACCGCCCTGCAATTCGCGCTGCTCGCCAAGCAGCAGGAAATCGCGTCGCTGCGCCGCGTGGCCGAACAGATCGAGCTGATCGACCTGCTCGGCCGCCTGATCCACGCGCTGCAGCGCGAGCGCGGCGCGACCAGCATCTATCTGGCGTCGCTCGGCCGGCGTTTCGTCGCGGAACGCGCGGCGGCACGCGACGAATCCGCACCGCTCGTCGCGCAGCTGCGCGAGCGCCTGGATCTGGAACTGGCGCCCGCGCGCGGCTCGACGTCGCGCCTGCTGTCGCTGATCGCATGGGTGCTGCTCGACCTGGAATCGCTGGATGCGCTGCGGGCACGGATCGACCGCATCGCGCTGTCCGCGCCGGATTCCGTCCAGGCATTCAGCACCGTGATCGGCGGCCTGGTGGAGCTGATTTTCCAGCTGGCCGACAGCGCGGCCGATCCGTCGGTGTCGCGCATGCTGATCGCGCTCGTCCACGTCGTCGAAGGCAAGGAGGAAGCGGGGCAGGAACGCGCCGTCGGCGCGCACATGTTCGCGGCGGGCGCGTTTTCGGCGGACCAGCAGCAGCGCCTGCTGTATCTGATCGCGGCGCAGGAGCGCAGTCTCGAAGTCTTTGCGAATTTCGCGAGCGCCGAGCAAAACGCGTGGCGGGAAACGCGCATGACGGGGCCGCACGTGGCGGCGCTCGAGAAGCTGCGACGCATACTCTGCACGGCGCAGGCCGGCGACACGCTCGATACGGGCCTGAGCGAAGCCTGGTTCGACGCCGCAAGCGCCCGCATCGACGATCTCTGGCACCTTCAGATCGCGCTGACGCTGCAGGTGCAGGAAACGTGCGACGCCCGGATCGACGACGCGCATCGGACGCTGCGCGACTCCGAGCGCCTGATGGCGCAGTTGCGGAACAATCCGCCGCCGCATATCCAGGCGCTCGCCCATTTCTTCGCCGGCGATCCGCTGTCGGCGCGCGCGGCGGTTCACGAACTGCCGGAGCGCCTCTCCGGCGCCGACCCGTCGACGCTCGCCAGCCTCAAATCCCTGCTGGAATCGCAATCGGCGCGACTGGCCGGCGCGGAGGTCGAACTCGACGCCGCACGTCGCGCGCTTTACGAACGCAAGCTCGTGCAGCGCGCGAAAAACACGCTGATGACGCGCTTCAACCTGCGGGAGGACGAGGCGTACCGGATGCTGCAGAAAGCGTCGATGGACCGCAATCGGCCGCTTGCCGATATCGCGGAAGACGCGCTGACGTCGCCCGAGCGATTCGTCGACGAGCACGCGCAGCCCGCCGCGCGGCGACGTACGCAGCGAAGCGCGCCGAAGACACCGCGCGACGACGGCACGACCTGACCTGACCGGAGCGCGCGCCGCGCCACGCACCGCGGTAGCGCCCACAGCGCGTGCAGGAGGCGCGAATTGCACCGCGCGAGTGCGATTCGCGGCGATCGGCTCGCGGCCGGCGCCCCCGGCATGTCGCGCCCCGCCTGCCTGCATCGCGATTTCCCCGCCACTGGTATGAAAGTTGCGAACAACACGTTCGTCGGGCTAATGGCGGCCTGACGGTCGCGCCATGTCGAACCATGGCGGACGATCCCGTGGATAACAGCGTCCGCGCCGGGCACTCGCATGTCGAGCGAGTGCCCGGCGCGGATTTTTTTTGCCCGTCCAACCTTGCGAGCACACACCATGGCCTACCTCACGCCCAACGAGTTCGTCACCAAGATGGTCGACGCCGGCGAATCGAAACTGTCGATGTCGACCCGCGACACGCTGATCCGCGCGTACATGGCGGGCGCGATCCTCGCGCTCGCGGCCGCGTTCGCGGTCAGCATCACGATCAACACCGGCAACGCGCTGGTCGGTTCGCTGCTGTTTCCGGTCGGATTCTGCATGCTGTACCTGCTCGGCTTCGACCTGCTTACCGGCGTCTTCACGCTCGCGCCGCTCGCGGTGATCGACCGCCGGCCCGGCGCGACCTGGGGCGGCGTGTTCCGCAACTGGACGCTGGTGTTCTTCGGTAATTTCGCGGGCGCGCTGACGGTCGCACTGTTCATGGCGATCATCTTCACGTTCGGCTTTTCGGAGGCGCCGAACGCGATCGGACAGAAGATCGGCGGCATCGGCGAAGCGCGCACGCTCGGCTATGCGGCGCACGGCGCCGCCGGCATGCTCACGCTGTTCGTGCGCGGCGTGATGTGCAACTGGATGGTATCGACCGGCGTGGTCGCCGCGATGATGTCGACGTCGGTTCCCGGCAAGGTGATCGCGATGTGGATGCCGATCCTCGTGTTCTTCTACATGGGCTTCGAGCACTCGGTCGTGAACATGTTCCTGTTCCCGTCCGGCCTGATGCTCGGCGCCCACTTCACGATCGCCGACTATCTGCTGTGGAACGAGATCCCGACGGTGCTCGGCAACCTGGTCGGCGGGCTGCTGTTCGTCGGCGCGGCGCTGTACAGCACGCACTACAAGACCGCGCCGAAACGCGTGCCCGCTTCGCCGGTGGGCGTCGTCGCGCGCAAGGCCTGACCGCCCTGCGGCCCCGCGTCAACCCGTGACAGGCCGCCCCGCTGCGTTCGTCGCGCAGCGGGGCGGCATACGTCACTCGACGTTGTCCGTCACGTCCGTCATCCGGATCATGTGCGGGCGCACCGCGTCTTCGTCCGGCGCGTCGCCCGTCGGCTCCGGATGGATCAGCGCTTCGAGCCGAGCCTTGGTCGCGATGAATTCCGGCGTATTGAACTGCGAATAACCGCGCGGGCGCGGCACCGGCACCTCGATCAGCTCCTGCACTTTGCCCGGATTGGCCTTCAGCACGAGAATCCGGTCCGCTAGCAAAATCGCCTCGTCGAGATCGTGCGTGATGAACAGCACCGTCACGTCGATGTTGCGCCAGATGTCGAGCAGGTGCGCCTGCATCTTCGCGCGGGTCTGCGCATCGAGCGCGCCGAACGGCTCGTCCATCAGCAGGATGCGCGGCCGGTTCGCGAGCGCGCGGGCAATCGCGACGCGCTGCTTCATCCCGCCCGACAACTGGTGCGGATACACGTCCGCGAAGCGCGTGAGCCCGACGAGGTCGAGCCACTGCAGCGCCTCGCGCTCCGCCTCGCCGCTGCTGCTGCCGTTGCGCTTCAGGCCGAACATCACGTTCTTCTTCACGGTCAGCCACGGAAACAGCGTGTAACCCTGGAACACCATCCCGCGATCGGCGCCGGGGCCCTGCACCGGCTTGCCGTCGAGCAGCACGTCGCCGCTCGTCTGCGACTCGAGCCCGGCCAGGATGCGGATCAGCGTCGACTTGCCGCAACCGGACGGCCCGATCACGCAGACGAACTCGCGCCGGTGGGTGCGGAAGCTGATGTCGTCGAGCGCGACCACTTCGCCCTGCGGCGACCGGAAGCGCTTGCCGAGATGGCGCACGTCGAGAATCACGTCGCGCGCCTTCAGGCGTGCGAAGCGTTCGCTCACGGCGTCGGACTGGAGCAGGTAGTCGGGAAGGCTGTGCGGATTCTGCATGATCGTTTCTTCCGAAAGGATGCGGTAGGTCATCGTCTTCAGCCGTCACGCCTTCAGCGTGCGGTCCCATGGAAACAGCCGGCGGCCGAGCAGCGCGAGCACGATGTCGGTCCCGAGGCCGATGATCCCGATCATCAGGATCGCTGCATAGACGTTGTCGAAATGCTGGTAGCGCGCCTGCTGGCTGATGTACCACGTGATGCCCGAACTGGTGCCGACCAGTTCGGCGACGATCAGGTAGGTCCACGCCCAGCCGAGCAGGATCCGCTGGTCGCGATACAGGTCGGGCAGGATGCCCGGCACGACGACGTGCGCGATCAGCCCCGGCTTTTTCGTGCCGAGCGTCAGCGCCGCCTCGAACAGCCCGTACTCGAGCTTGCGCGTGGTGTTCGCGACGATCAGCACCTGCTGAAAGAACGTGCCGATCACGATGATCGCGATCTTCGGTGCGTCGTAGATGCCGAGGATCGCCACCATCAGCGCGCCGAACGCCGGCGCGGGCAGATAACGAAAGAATTCGAAGAACGGCTCCTGCAGCCGCGCGAGCGCGCTGAAGGTGCCGCATACGATGCCGATCGGCACGCCGATCGCCGACGAGATCACGAAGCCCCAGAAGATGATGCGGATGCTGTGCCACAGGCTTTCGTGCAGCCATACGCCGTCGCGCGAAGCCGGCGGTGTCGTGAACGCCGTATAGAACGCGCGCAGCACCTGATGCGGCGCGGGCAGGTACACGGGGTTCGCGCGCTCGCCTTCGGGCACGGCCGCATGCGACGCTCGCGCATGCGCGAGCTCGTCGTCGAACACGTCGCGGTCGATCTGCATGCCGGGCTGGAAATAATCGACGCTGCCGGGGTTCGTGATGCGCACCTGAGGATGCCAGACGAACGGCACGTAGCTGAGCACGCACCAGACGGCGAGCGGCAGCAGGAAGGACGCGACGCCGAGCGTCCACTTGCCGCGGGTCGACAGCTCGCGGCGCACCGCGAGCCAGTCGGTCGTATTGCGGGTCACTGACATGGTGAATCTCCGTATCGTGTTGCTTGCCGGTCGCGGGCGACCGGGCGTTCAGTGCGGCGCGCCGTTCGCACGGTAGGCGCGCCAGCCGCCGAAGCGCGTGATGTCCACGGCGCCGTCGAGCGCGGCGGGTTCGCAGAGAAAGCCCTGCACCTGCGCGCCGTCCGCGAGCGTCAGCGTGCCGATGCCGAGCGGCGCACCGATGCCGGCAACGAAGCTGCCATAAGCCGCGACCGGCATCTCCCAGATCTCTACCGCGATCGCCGCACCGCCTTCCGGCACGCGCACGAGGCCCGGCTTCGCGACGCCGCCCGACACGGCCGCGCTCAATGCGTAGAGGCGGTAGGACAGCGCGGTGGTCGTCGCTGCGACGAAGCGCGCGCCGCGCTGCGTGAGCTGCCCGTTCAGCGGCTCGCCGCGCAGATGCGCGCCGACGACGGCCACGCGCACGACGCCCGCCGGCGCGGCGAGCGGCAGCGTGATCGCACCGGAACGCTTGTCGCGCGCGGCGGCATGAGGTTCGTTCGCGCCTGCGTTTGCACGATCGTCGGCATCGACATCGGCGTAGGCATTGGCGTTGCAAGCGCCCTCGCCCGTCGCGGCGGCGCCGTGCTGCGCAGCGCCCCACGCGTCGGCCAGATCGAGCAGCATCGCGTCGTCGTGCGCGCGGCCGACGAACGTGATGCCGAACGGCAAACCAGCATGCGGTCCGGTTTCGCAGACGCCCGCCGGCACCGCGATCGCGGACAGGTCGAGCAGGTTCACGAAGTTCGTGTAATAGCCGAAGCGCGCGTTGACGACGATCGGATCGGCTTCCAGTTCGTCGACGGTCGCGGTCGTCGCCGACGTCGGCATCACGATCGCGTCGATGTCGTCCCAGGCACGGGCCGCGTCGACGCGCAGCGCGGCGAGCCGGTCGAACGCCGCGAACGCGTCGGCGGCGCTGAAACGCGCCGCGCCGCCGACGATCTCGCGAATCACCGGATGCAGCGCGTCGGGCCGTTCCGCGAAGAACGCGCCGATCGCAGCCAGCCGCTCGGCGACCCACGGCCCTTCGTACAGCAGCCGCGCGGTCGCGAGGAACGCGCCGAAATCGATCTCGACGATTCGTGCGCCGGCCGTACGCAGGCGTTCGACGGCCGCCTGCCACGCGGCCCGATACGACGCGTCGCCGAAGAACTCGAGCTGATCGGCGCGCGGCATGCCGAAGCGCATGCTGGCGAGCGGCCGGGCGGGCCGCGCATGGCTGCCGCTCGCATCGAGCAACGGCTGCCACGTGCGTCCGTACGGATCGCCGTCCGTCACACCGTGCGCAACGGCGAACACCGCGCGCGCGTCGCCCGGCCCATGCGCGAACACCGACACGCAGTCGAGCGACCGGCAGGCCGGCACCACGCCGAGCGTGCTCAGCACGCCCTTGGTCGGCTTGAGCCCGACGAGCCCGTGAAACGCGGCCGGCACGCGGCCCGATCCGGCCGTGTCGGTGCCGAGCGCGAACGCGGCAACGCCGAGCGCGACGGCCACCGCCGATCCCGAACTCGATCCGCCCGACGCATAACGCGGATCGAGCGCATTGCGGCACGCGCCGTACGGCGAGCGCTGCCCGGACAGCCCGGTCGCGAACTGGTCGAGATTGGTCTTGCCGATCGGGATCGCGCCGGCGGCGATCAATCGCTCGACGACCGGCGCGCTGCGCGCCGGCACATACGCGTAAGCAGGACACGCTGCCGTCGTCGGAATGCCGGCCAGGTCGATGTTGTCCTTGATCGCGAACGGCACGCCATACAGCGGCAGCGTGGCGATGTCGCGTCCGGCCAGCGCATCCGCGTAGCGTGTCATTTCGTCGTGCGTCAGCGGCCGGATCCACGCATGATGCGGATCGCCCGCGTCGAAGTGCGCGGCGATCGCATCGACGAGCGCATGCGGCGTCAGGCTGCCGGCCTCGTACCGCGCGCGCAGCGCGGCGATCGAGCGCAGGTCGGGTAGCGGATGACGATCGAAGGGCTTCATGCGACCTCCTCGGCCGCGCCGGCCTTCATCACCATCAGCCGCTGCCCGGCAACGACCGCCGCGCCCGGCACGCAATCGACCGTCTCGATCACGCCGTCTTCCATCGCCACCACGGACACCTCCATCTTCATCGATTCGAGAATCGCGACGACCTGCCCCTCGGTCACCCGCGCGCCGGTTTCGACCAGCACCTTCCATACGCTGCCCGACACGTCGGCGGTAATACCGCGCTGTTCGTCGGCGAGCGTGTCGCCGGCCGCCGCTGCACCGGCACCGGCGTCGCCCTGCCCGGCTTCGCCCGCATACTCGGCGTGGCCGGCGGCCCGCCAGCGCTCGCGCTCGTCATCGAACGCGGCCTGCTGCATCGCCTTGAACGCGGCGATCGATTCGGCTTCGTCGCGCAGGAAGCGGTTGTACGCGCCGAGATCGAACACGGATTCCTCGATCTTCAGCTCGGCGCGGCCCGCGATGAAATCCGCGCGCAGTTCGGCCAGCTCGGTCTCGCTGACCTCGTAGAAACGGATCTCGTCGAAGAACCGCAGCAGCCACGGCTTGCCGGGCTCGAATGCACGCGTCGTCCGGTAACGGTTCCACATCTGCACCGTGCGACCGACGAACTGATAGCCGCCGGGCCCTTCCATCCCGTACACGCACAGGTAAGCGCCGCCGATGCCGACCGCGTTCTCCGGCGTCCACGTGCGCGCCGGGTTGTACTTGGTCGTCACGAGCCGGTGCCGCGGATCGAGCGGCGTCGCGACGGGCGCGCCGAGATAGACGTCGCCGAGCCCCATCACCAGATAACGCGCGTCGAACACGATGCGCTTCACGTCGTCGATGCTGTCGAGGCCGTTGATCCGGCGGATGAACTCGATATTGCTCGGGCACCACGGCGCATCCGGCCGCACCGACTGCATGTAGCGCTCGATCGCGACGCGCGTCGACGGGTCGTCCCACGACAGCGGCAGATGCACGATCCGGTTCGGCACGCGCATGTCGGCGACGTCGGGCAATTCGCGCTCGGCTGCCTGCAGATGCGCGAGCAGCGTATCGAGCGGCAGCGCGTGCGCATCGAAATGCACCTGCAGCGAACGGATGCCGGGCGTGAGGTCGAGCATGCCGGGCAGCCGGTGCGCATCGAGCCAGCACATCAGCGCGTGCACGCGAAAACGCAGGTTCAGGTCGAGCACGAGCGGGCCGTATTCGATCAGCACGTTGCAGTCGCCCGAGCGCCGGTAGACGACGCCGATGCCGTTGCCGGCTGCCGGATCACGGTACAGCACGCAGTCGTCCGGCGCAGCCGCGTTCGACGAAGCAGCCGGTGCCGGCGATGCGCATTCGGGAGCCGCAGCCACGCGCGCGAACTGCACGGTGTCGCCCGGCCGCAACTGCCCGAGCTTCCACAGCTCGTCGCGCACGACCGTCACCGGACACACGAAGCCGCCGAGGCTCGGCCCGTCGGGCCCGAGTATCACCGGCATGTCGCCGGTGAAATCGACCGCGCCGATCGCATACGCGTTGTCGTGGATGTTCGACGGATGCAGGCCCGCCTCGCCGCCGTCCGCGCGCGCCCATTGCGGCTTCGGGCCGATCAGCCGCACGCCCGTGCGGCTCGAGTTGTAATGGACCGTCCAGCGCGTGTCGTACAGCATCGCAATGTCGTCCGCCGTGAAGAAATCCGGCGCGCCGTGCGGGCCGTCGAGCACGCCGAGCGTCCACGCATGCGTCAGCGCGGGCCGGTCGGCTTCGGCGAGCGTCGCGCCGGCTTCGCCGCGCCCCGCATCCGCATGCAGGTGCAGCACGTCGCCCTTGCGCAGCGCGCGGCCCGCGTGGCCGCCGAACTGGCCAAGCGTGAAGGTCGCCTTGCTGCCCAGATAGTCCGGCACCTGCAGCCCGCCCTTCACCGCGAGACACGCGCGCACGCCGGCGCCCGTCACGCCGCCCAGCTTCAGCACCGCGCCGGGCGCCGCGCGCAGCACCTGCCAGAACGGTGCGGGCGCGCCGTCTAGCGTCGCCGCGAGCGGCGCGCCGCCGAGCACGAACAGCGTGTCGGTGTTGAAGCGCAGCGTCGCGCCGACCATCGTGAACTCGAGGCCGGCGGCGTCGCGCGGATTGCCGAGCAGCGCATTCGCGAGATCGAACGCGCGATCGTCCATCGGCCCGGACGGCGGCACGCCGACGGCCCAGTAGCCGACGCGGCCCGGCGTTTGCTGCACGGTCGTCTGCACGCCGCCGTCGAGCACGTCGATCGTGTGCGGCGCGAACGCGAAACGCGACAGGAACGCGGTGGTCTGCGCGCCGCGCGCGAACGTGTCGGAACCGGCGATCGCGCGCAGGTAGTCGAGATTGGTCTCGATCCCGTACAGCTCGGTGGCGGCCAGCGCGTCGCGCAATGCCGCGAGCGCATCGCGGCGCGTATCGCCGCGCACGATCAGTTTCGCGAGCAGCGGATCGTAATACGCGCTGACCTCGGTGCCCGCATCGATCCACGTATCGACGCGCACTGCATCCGGAAACGCGACATGCGTGAGCACGCCCGCGCTCGGCCGGAACTGCTGGTGGGGGTCTTCCGCATAGAGCCGCACCTGGATGCTCGCGCCGCGCGGCGCGACGGCGAGCATATCGAGCGGCGGCAGGTCGCCTTCGGCCTGCAGGATCATCCATTCGACGAGATCGATGCCGGTCACGGCTTCCGTCACGCAATGCTCGACCTGCAGCCGTGTATTCACCTCAAGAAAATAGCAGCGGCGCTCGCGTGCATCGAACACGAACTCGACCGTGCCGGCCGACGCATAGGCGACCGCGCGCGCAAGCCGCACCGCGCTTGCGTGCAGCGCGGCGCGCTCGCCGTCGGCGAGATCCGGCGCGGGCGTTTCCTCGATCACCTTCTGGTTGCGCCGCTGCACCGAGCAGTCGCGCTCGCCGAGCGCGATCACGCCGCCGCGCCCGTCGCCGAAGATCTGCACCTCGATGTGCCGCGCGTGCTCGACGAACTTCTCCAGATAGACACCCGCGTGCGCGAAGTTCGCGCTGCCGAGCCGCACGACGGATTCGAACGCCGCCGCGAGCTGCGCGGCGTCGCGGCACAGCGACATGCCGATGCCGCCGCCGCCCGCCGTGCTCTTCAGCATCACCGGATAGCCGATCGCATCGGCTTCGGCGAGCGCCGTCGCGACATCCGCGAGCAGCCCGGTGCCCGGCAGCAGCGCGACGTCGTGCTCGCGTGCCAGTTCGCGCGCGGTGTGCTTGAGGCCGAACGCGCGCATCTGCGCGCCGCTCGGCCCGATGAAGCGCAGGCCGGCGGCCTCGCATGCGTCGGCGAACTCGGCGTTCTCCGACAGAAAGCCGTAGCCGGGATGCACGGCCTGCGCACCGGTCGCGCGCGCCGCAGCGAGGATCGCGGCGACGTTCAGGTAGCTGTCGGCCGCCGGCGCGGCGCCGACGCAGACGGCTTCGTCGGCGAGCGTCACGTGACGCGCATCGCGATCGGCTTCCGAGTAGATCGCGACCGACGCGATGCCGAGCCGCTTCAGCGTTCGGATCACGCGGCAGGCGATTTCGCCGCGGTTCGCGACGAGGACTTTTGCGAATCTCATGTTGCCTCCCGCCGGGCCGCCCCAAGGCAGGCAACCGCCCCCTTGGGGGGCAGCGAAAAATAGTGAGCGTGCGGGTCGTTCATCATGCCTCCCAGATCGTCAGCCGCACCGGCGTCGGGTTGTAGCCGTTGCACGGGTTGTTGAGCTGCGGGCAGTTCGAGATCAGCACCGTGACGTCCATCTCCGCGCGCATCTCGACATACTTGCCGGGCGCGGAAATGCCGTCCTCGAACGTCAGCCCGCCGAGCGGCGTGACCGGCACGTTCATGAAGAAATTGACGTTGCCGACGAGGTCGCGCTTGGTCAGCCGCGCGCCGGTGCCGCATGCGCAGTGCGCGATCGCGTTGAGGAAGCTGTCGCGGCAGTTGTGCATGTGGCGCTTGTCGAGCGCGTAGCGCACCGTGTTGCTCTCGGCCGCGCACGCGCCGCCGAGCGTGTCGTGGCGGCCGCAGGTGTCCGCCACGATCGTCACCATCGGATTGCCGAGACTGGACAGCAGCACGCTGCCCGCGCTCAGGTACAGGTTGCGCTGCTCGCGGATCGTGTCCTGCGCGCTGTAGCGCTCGTCGGGTGCGTCGGTGCGATAGAACAGCGTGTCGACGGCCTGGTTGCCTTCGAGGTCGAGGATGCGCAGCACCTGCCCGCGCTTCACGTCGTGCAGCCACGGTTCGCCGGCGTTCAGCGTGGTGTCGTAGATCGCGTGCCGCGGGTCGAGGCGGCTTTCGATGATCGGCATGTCGGGTCTCCTCAAGCGAACAGTCGGTCGGTGTTGACGAAGCCGCGCGTGTTCTCCGCGCACGCGGTGCGGCACGGATCGTCGTCCGGCGCGGCGCCGTCGGCCGGATACGCGCGGTATGCGATCAACTTCACGGGTTTCGGCGCATAGGCCGGCTGCGGATCGAGCGGATGCGGCGCGGTCGAGAACGCGGCGAGCGTGTTCATCTCGAAGCGCAGGTCGAACGCGCTGCCGGCCGGCGAGTGGCCCGCGACGAAGTCGAACGACCCGTCGTCGCGCGGCGCGAGCTTGCTGAAGAAATTGACGTTCGCGACGAGGTCGCGCGCGGACAGCCCGTATTTCGCGAGTTCGAGCACGAGGCTGTCGCGGCCGTTGCGGATCATCGCGTTGCGATCGGCCTGATACGACGACTCGCCGTACTTGCGCGCGAACAGCCGCGCATCGCCGATGCCGCCGAGCGGATCGTGCCAGCCGAGCGTGTCGGCCGTGATCGATGCGATCACGCGGCCCATGTCCGTATACAGCGCGTGGCCGCGCGTCAGGTGCGCGGTGTGCTGCGCCTTCAGCGTATCGGCCATGTTGTAGCGTTCGAGCGGATCTTCGTGACGATGAAACACGGCGGACAGGTTCGCGCCGCCGTCGAGATCGACGACGCGCAGCGCGAGGCCGCGGCGCAGGATGCCGGACCAGTGGGTTCCGGCGGGAACGACCGTTTCCCACACGACGTGCGGCAACGGGGCAAGCGGGGCTTGGGGGCTCGGCGACATGGCGGCTCCTCGGATCGGTTGGACAAAAGGCGTGAGAGGGCGACCGAACGACATCGCGACCTCCCGGGCTTTTGTCCCTCCGTGGAGCCTCGCCGGATCCTCGTGACAAGGCAGGCGGCAAGACCGGATTGCTCTCGGACCAGGCATCGCGCGGCGTGTGACGCCTTGCGACCGGAACCCTAGCGATCCTGAAGATGATGCAAATTGCTTCGCACCTCTCGGACGGTGAATAAGCGAGTTGCGTGCCAGCGCATGCATCCGAGCACGCGCGGCCCCGTTCGGCGGGGCATGCGAGGACGAACGGCGCGCCATGCACGCGCATCGGCCCGCCCTCCCGTTGGGCAGCGTGCGCACCACTCGAACGCGGCCGGCACCAGCGCGGGGCAGCCGCGGGCCAGCAATACGCACGCGCACCGCGTGCGATCGCAATGGCACGGCCATTGCTGAATACGCACACCGTCACTCTGTCCACCGATCGCTCATGAACAAACTCGACCTGCTTCGGCGCGCGCTGGCCGCGCTGTTTTCCGCGCGTTTCATCGAACTTCAGCGTGCGGCGCGCAGTCGCTGAACGGCGCGTTTCCGACGCACGTCAGCGGCCGGATCACATCGCTGGCATGCTTCTCGCTCGCTCCGATGCCGAGAGGTGCGGCGGAGTCGCATCTTAGGGATGCTAGGGTTCCGGTTCGTCGAACGTCTGGTCCGAGAGCAGCCCGGCGTCGGTGCGTACGGTCGTCTGACCGCGCGCGCATGGCGCTACACGGCGGGACAAAAGCCCGGGAGATTGGCGATGGCGACGGCCGTCGCGCCTCTCCGTGGCCGGTCGTTCGTCCCGCATCCGCAGGAACCGGTCACGCGGCCGGATCGCGCATGGGCGCGACCCGTGCCGACGATCCCGATCCCGGTCTCCTGGAGAAAACGATGACCCGCCTCGCCTCGCCGTTCCGCCGCCTGCTGTCCTCCCGGCACCTTCGTTCCGTCCACCGTGCGCTTGCCGCCGTCGCCGTCACGACGTCGCTGTTCGCCGCGCCCGCCGCGCATGCGGCTCCACCGCTGAAAATCGGCTACAGCGACTGGCCCGGCTGGGTCGCGTTCCAGGTCGCGCTCGACAAGGGCTGGTTCAAGGAAGCCGGCGTCGACGTCGATTTCGAATGGTTCGATTACTCGGCGTCGCTCGACGCATTCTCCGCGGGCAAGCTCGACGCGGTCGCGGTGACCAACGGCGATGCGCTCGTCACGGGCGCGTCCGGCGCGAAGAACGTGATGATCCTGCTCACCGACTATTCGGCGGGCAACGACATGATCATCGCGAAGCCGCCGCTGCGGACCGTCGAAGGCCTGAAGGGCAGGAAGGTCGGCGTCGAGCTCGGGCTCGTCGATCACCTGCTGCTCGAAACCGCGCTGCAGAAGCACGGGCTGAAGGACGGCGACGTCACGCTCGTCAACGCGAAGACCAACGAACTGCCGCAGGTGCTCGGCTCATCGTCCGACATCGCGGCGGTCGCGGCGTGGCAGCCGAATGCCGGCGAGGCGTTGAAACGCGCGCCGGGTGCGCGCGCGATCTTCACGTCGGCGGATGCGCCGGGGCTGATCTACGACGCGATCACGGTGACGCCGACCAGCCTCGCCGCGCGCCGGGCCGACTGGGCGAAGGTCGTCAAGGTCTGGTATCGCTGCGTGGCCTACATCAACGATCCGAAGACGCAGGCCGACGCGGTGAAGATCATGTCCGCCCGCGTGGGCCTCGCGCCGGCGCAGTATCTGCCGCTGCTGAAGGGCACGCACCTGCTCGATGCCGCGGCCGCGAAGCAGGCGTTCCGCAAGGGCGACGGCCTCGATTCGATCTACGGATCGACCCGCAACGCGAATGCATTCAACGTGCGCAACGCGGTCTACAAGCAGTCGCAGGACATCGACGCGTATATCGATCCGCGTCTCGTCGAATCGCACTGAAGGCGGCGGGCGGGCCGCCCGGAACGATGTCATCTGTCGATATCGAGCGGCCGCCGCCGGGATCCGAAAGGTGTCGAGGAGCCCGGCGCAGGCGTGAAGGCGGTGGATTGCCGGGCGAACGCCACGCCCTCGCGCGACTACAAGAAATGGCCCCACAGCCGGGCTGTCCACTCCTTGACGCGCAGCAGCAGCGACCTGTGCTTCCAGCTTTCCCTGCCGATCTCGTCGGAAGCGGCCATGTCCTCGTCGAAAGCGCTCTCCATTCGTTGTGCGAATGTCTGGCCCAGGACGACTGCATTGATTTCATCGTTGTCCAACGCGCTGCGCCAATCCAGGTTGCTGGAACCGACACATGACCAGACGCCATCCACGATCGCGGTTTTGGCGTGCAGCAGCGCGCCCCGCCTCTCATAGATTTTGACGCCTGCATCCAGCAGATCCTCGTAGTGCGAGCGGCCGGCATAAAATGCCAATGCCGAATCGGAGCGGCCGGGGAGGATCATTCGGACGTCGACGCCACGCTTGGCCGCGTCGACCAACGCGTTGACCAGTTGCGGATCGGGGACGAAGTAGGCGTTGGTGAGATACACACGTTGCTCCGCATTGCTGATCGCCGCGATGAGCATCAGATAAATGAGGCTGAACGGATCATCCGGCGTGCTTCCGACCGCGCGAACGATTTCCGGACCTTGCGGCCGCAACTTGGGAAAATAGTGGCGCTCGGCCAGCGGTTTTCCGTTCTGCGTGCTCCAGGTCTGCAGGAACAGTTTCTGAAATTCGGCGACGACCGGGCCGCTGATCTGCACGTCGGTGTCGCGCCACCCGCGTGCCGCGCCGGCCTCGTCGGTCGAGGCCGAACGATGCCTGCCGGATGAGCCGCTCGAGTAGACGCTGCTGATGTTGATGCCACCCAGAAATGCCGTACGCCCATCGACGATCAGCAGCTTGCGGTGATCGCGATGATTCAACGCCCAGGGCTTGCGCGTCGACAACGGATTCACCGGATTGAATTCCAGTACCCGTATTCCGGCGGCCCGCAGACGATCGAAATAGGTGCTGGGCGTGCCGAGTGCACCCACGCTGTCGTAGATCAGGTTCACCTGGACGCCGCGCGACTGCTGCGCGATCATCGCATCGGCGAATTGCCGCCCTACGTCGCTGTCGTCGATGCCGAAGGTCTCCAGGTTGATGTGATCTTTCGCCGCGGCCATGGCCTCGAACATGGCCTGGTACGTTGCCGGACCATCCTGCAACAAGCGGACCTCATTGCCGACCACGAGCGGGCTGCCACTGATGGCTTGCTCGAGTGCGATCTGCTTGTCCAGAAGCACTGTGCCCCCGGCGCTGCGCTTCAGATCCTTGACGATGGTGGCGCTACGCTTCGCCGATAACGGTCCCCAGGCGCTTTCAAAGCGTGCCGCCTGGGTGGCGTAGCGGCCGCTCAGGAACTGCGTATCGGGCAAGCTCGTGCAACCGCCTGCGATCGCCAGGCCGCAGGCGGCTGTCGCAATCCCTGTCAGTGCGCGAATCATCATCGACTGTTCCGAAAAACCGGTGCGGCGTGCCTGGCTTTATCTCATCGCACGACGCGGCAACGTACCTGCCATCCTCGCATTTGCGCGTCAATTTCCATGACGAATCGCAGTGCACCGGGGCCGGCGCCTGCGTATCTCGCCGGCTCGTCCACCCGAAGCTACTGCTTGGTCTGCTGGCGCTGGTATTCGTCGTATTTCATCTGCATGTACTGCTGCCGATCCATTTCATGCAGTTGTCGCGGATATCGCTCGCTGGCGTCGAACCAGTCGGTCAGGCGTTGCTCCAGCCGCTTGTCGGGCGGGCTGGACAGCGCGCCGAGGTACGCATCGATGGCCAGGTAGTAGCGCATCGTGTTGCGCTCCATGAGGCCGCGCACCCCGCCGATGTATTCCGCCTGAGCCGCGGACGGATCGGCGATGTCGGTGAAGCCGACCTTGCCGCGACCGAAGGCGGCCAGATAGGCCTTCATCGCAAGACGCCCGATCACGCCGTAACTATAGGCGTAGGTCAGATGCAGGAACGTGCGGTTGCCGTCAAGCGCCAGCGCTTCCAGCGCGATCCGGTAATCGCGGGTGTTCAATGGTCCTCGGTCCGCATGGAGCTTGACCTGCAAGTAGCCCGGGCCGGTGGTCGCCGCGTCGTATTCGAATTGCACCCGGTAGGTCGTGCCGAGTTCTTCGGCAACTTCTTTCTCGCTGACGTTCACGATCAGCGTACTGCCGCGGCCGCTGGTGGTTCGGCAATACTTGATGTTGGGGTGCAGGATCAATGCGTCGCACCAGTTCGACGGGCCGCGCGAAGGGTCGTTGAACGCGCCGTTGACGGCCGCGAACGGGTAGGCCATCACCGCGTAGACCTCGCCCTTGAGCGTGGAAGACGATTCTTCCGAATCGAGATACAACGGGCGTTTGAACTGGTTGTGATCGAGCCGGGGAATCAGCTTCCGGTACGCTTCGCGCAAGTTGGCCGCCTCGTCCGCACCGTCCGCAGGCGTCCCTCCCATGCATGGCAGGGAGCACGCCATCAGCACGGACGCCATCAACGCCGCCTTGCGTAGCGCGTGGCTGGCTGGGTTTCCGGCAGATGCACTCATTCGTTATGCTCCGGCTCGCGACGGTATTGTGCGGCGATCGGATGCCGCAGTATCGCGGCGTCCCTGTATCGCGACTGACGCTGCGATCAATGCGTCTTCTTCGCCTGCTTTTTGATCGCTTCCTTGGCGTCGCCGTACTTCTTCTGCGCTTCGCCAACTGCTTGCTGGACATCGCCTTTGACTTCCTGCTTCGTGTCGCCAGTGGCTCGGCCAACTACCTCGTTGACCTTGCCCCTCGCCTTCTCTGCGACACCCTTGACTTGATCCTTGTTCATGATGAACGCTCCGGTTACACCTGTTGCCTGGATGATCTGCCGCCCGTCGCGAGCAGCGCGTTGAGCGATGCGCGCGATACGGCAGAATCTGAAAAAATCAGCAATCGCTCACTGCATTCCGCAGTCACGCTGACGCGTGCATGGCGGAAAGCCGGCCAAGCCTGCTGCTGGCGTACCACTACATCGGCGGCGTGTTACCCGAATGAAGCGCCCACGCCCATTGCGAATCCGCCATCGCAGGCCAATGGTCCTTGTCGAATCCGGAGGCGCTCTTCATCCGCTCTTCCGTTGCGTCGAGCCGGAAGCATTTCTCGTCGGTATCCAGGGTGAACGCTCCCCAAGGCACGGCAAAAAGTTTGTCGCCCATCCCGAGAAAGCCGCCACAAGACAGCACGACATACGAAATCCGGCCGTTGCATACGTCCAGCATGATGTCGATAACCTTTCCGATCTCCTTGCCATCGGACGATAGAACCTTGTCGCCGGTCAGCGTGGTAGCCGCCATGACGTTGGGGCCGGCCCCGCCTGTGCTGGTTGCGTGACCGATGATCCGGGCGCCGCTGCTGTTGCTCGGCGGTTGATTGCTGGGAGAAACGAGTGTCATGACCTGCTCCTGTGTTCATTGCGCGAAATGCCGGCGCGCGTCGCCGGCTAGCGTGACGGTGCGACGCTCGCGCCGATCCGGCTCTGTTTCGAGCCAGCGCGCCGCACGCTTCGCCTGCAATCGGCCGCCGTCATGCGGGCCGAAAAACATGCCCGATTCGAGTGTTTCGTGCCGGCATGCGCGCGGGTTGCCGTGACCTGCTCACAGCCCGAGCATCGCTTTGAGCGCCATCGTTTCGCGGTCCCGGTATCCGTAGTTGTCGAGGCGATGACATTGGAAGCGCGGCGCATGAACGATGCTCGTCGAGGTGCCCTGTCGAAGGTGTTCTGCACCGATGCGTGTTCTGTTCGCATCGCGCGTATGCGGCAGGAGGACACATCCGAACTGGCGCGACATGCGTTCGAATCAGGTCAACCTACCCTATGCGCGACCAGTCCTGAAGTCGGTACGCTGCCGTACCCATGCGGGGAGCAGCGGTAAGGCGATCGCGGCGCCGGTGGCGGCGCTGTCGCGGCCTCAAGCGTCGGTTGCAAATGGCAAGCCGATTTTCGACGCATGCGGACATCGAGAATGGCGCACACGCCTCTGCCCCTCGAATGCCTGAGTCGCTCCAAATATGTCGGGCAAATCGGTGACCGGCGGCTTAACTGAAGCGATTCAGCGATCCGGGGCTGGAAAGCGTGTTGCCAGTCAGCCCCTGTCGATGCGCATCGCTAGAAATCATGCCGTCCTCCAGGACCGCGCACATCGCGACGAACAACATGATCGCGACTGCCATGAGGCCCGCGTAGCCGATGATCCTGAGCGTCTTCATTTCGCCTCCTGCCATAAACGATGGCTGTCGCGATCTGAATCATCTTGCGGCTTCACTGCCACGGATGAGATCGCCGCCGTTGACCAGCCATCGCATGACGAGCACGTGAACGCGACGCCCTATCTCAATCCGAAATAGCCGAGGACGAACAGAACGATGACCACGGCTCCAACGAGCCAGACGATGTTGTACATGACAAACCTCCCCTCAAGTTAGACACTGGCCTGCTCGGTTGCGCGACTGGTGGGCCACTGGGCCACACGGGCGGAACTTGCAGCGATACCCGGCGTTCTGCCGCAACAAAGGCTTGCGCGGTTGCGCCGGTTATCGGTTCAAATGCGCGCCTCGCGACCGAGATCCTGGAATCCCGGTGCGCGAAGGACGCAACGTCACGTTCTCGCATGCGGCAGCGTATGTCTGTACGGTAGTAGCGGAAGTGAGGTCGCGATGCGTTCCGTACGATATGCATTCGCCAACTCGGTTTGAGCGCATCCCTCGCCAGGTATACGAACCCGAATGGCCATGACCGACGGCCGGCTGCGTCAATGGAGCATGCGGCGCTCGTCGACGACGCATATTCGCGATGTGGTGCCTGGTCCCGCTGCCGTTGCCGAGCCGGGGGCTTCTATTTTTATTCTTCCGATTCGCGTCGCGATGTTCGATCGCACACGGCCGACCCCATGCCAGTCGGATGTAACCCGTTTCGTGAAGCACGGTGCGAGGGGGAATGCCCCCCCGCCCGTGAAGCCCCCGTATTCAATCAGGTCTTTTTGACAGATTCCTTCGCGTCGCCAAGATTCTTTCGGGCCTGGCCGGCCGCTTGCTGGAGATCGCCTTTGACTTCCTGTTTCGTGTTGTGCGTGGCCCGGCCAATGACTTCATTCACCTTGCCTTTTACCTTCTCGGCAGTTCCCTTGACTTGATCCTTGTTCATGGTAGAGCTCCAATACGTAACGGGTTCGTGGATGATGCAGCGATCTTTTGCCGTCGGGTGATGACACGGTCCGACCGATGGGTCGGCATTCGATGAAAATCCTCTGTTATCCAGATCGTTCGCCCGGCTGGCGAGTGCGCTTCAGTGTTGCGGCGGACGATTCGTGACAACGTCGCGCGTCGCTATCCAGTACGGCTGCCGATCGTAGAACTTGTGAAGCGACGCCCCCCACTGCTCGTCCGCCATCGACGGCCAATGGTCCTTGTCGAACGCGGGGGCATTTTTTACGTGGTCCGCGGTAACGTCGAGCCGGAAGCATTTTTCGTCCGTGTCCAGGGTCAGCGCACTCCACGGAATCGCGTAAAGTTTGCCGCCGATGCCGAGAAAGCCCCCGCTCGACAGCACGGCATACGCGATCCGGCCGCTGCGTACGTCCAGCATGATTTCTGTAATCTTCCCGATGTCCACCCGGTCGGACGTGAAGAGTTTATTGCCCTTGAGCGTATCGGCCTCCATCACGTTGGGGCCTGGTCCCTCGCCGGTCCCGCTGCCGACAATCGAGGCACCTGTATCGCTGGTCGATGACCGATGGGTCTGGTCTGGTATCGTCATGATTCCCTCCTGGGTTCGTTTCGCGGAACGCCGGCGCGGATCGCCGGCTCGCCGTGATGGACGGCACACACACCGGTCACGCGATATGCGTCGCATGGCCGCCGTTCGCGTCGTCTGCCAATGCCCGCCACTACACGAGCAAGATCGAGTGTTACGTTCAAACAGCCTTTCCGCAGCGGCACGCGCTACCGGAGCAGTCGTTGCCCACCGCCCGGTTTGCAGACCTGCCGTTGACGACGGCATCAGAATTCGCCGGCTGTCCCGGCCGTGATGGCGTCGGGTACACACAATGCCGACGGTTACGTGTCGTACAGGCATCGCATCTCGCCGCCCTGTGCACTGCGCGCCCGCCGTTCACGTGGGAGATCCAGGACATTGAAGATGGAGAGCGAATCGCAACAATGCGCGTAGCCAGGATAGGAAGTCGGTACGGCGCCGTACGGGGCCGCGAAAAGGAACTGGCGGATCCACAACAGCATGGCAGCGGCGACGTCTGCCGTGAGGACAATACGGGAGAGCGGGCGGTTGAATCCGCAGCCGGATTCGGTCATCGGGCCGAGCGTTCATGCCGACGTTCGAGCATCGGCCAAGTTCAGCTATCGGATGTTCGAGCACTGCTTCTTCACGAGTGGACCGAGCTTGTAGCCGGAGTTCCGCCAGAGCGATTGAGAGGCGCTCGCTCGACAGACGCACTGGATAACGATCGGCGCCCCCACTCGACCGCATGCCGATCGGAGCCGATCCTCAGATGAAAACGAACATAGCGATCACTTGGATTTCACCTTGGTGGTGATCCAGCTATCGGACACCGCGCGCTCCGTCTTCGCGACGGCGCCAGGTTTGGCCGGCTTGCCGGCATCCACCGGCACCGCGAGGTTGTCACTGACACGCTGAACCCCGTCGACCGACCGGGCCGCCGATTCGGCCACCGACTTCGCGTGCAAGCTGCTTACCGTTCCGTCGAGTGTGACCACGCCGTCGACGGTGGTGACGCTGATATCGGATTTTCCGAGACCCTCTTCACCCATCAGCCTGGCTTCGACCTTCGCCGCGATGGCGGTGTCGTCGATCGCGGTACCGACGCTGCTGGCAGTTTTGGACATCGAACTTTCGCCGGCAGCGAAGCACGCCGCGCCGGTGCCCAAACCGGCCACCAGCCCGACTGCAATCAGTGCAGTGCGGATCGATGTATGACTCGACAAGATCCTTTTCACGAGCTGCCTCCAATGCGTCGTATGAACGACTTGATCCGAACAACATGCACGATCTCCCGGTATCGAAACGTACGGTTCAATCGGCATCCGATGTGCAGCGATGCCGCAGCCCGTTGGCAGCGGCGAAATCCTCGCGGATCTCGTGACGACAGAATCGCATCGCTGCGAGCCAATCTCGGTCCGGCGCGTAGTTATGCACGGGATGTACGGGCTCAGTCTGTCCAATGCCGGACGGTTTGCTCGCGCGCGCGGCGCGCGGAACCGGAGCGGACTCCGTACTTGCTCGAACCGGCCAGTCTCAGGGCCTTGCACAGACGACGGCAGTGAGGATGAACGGAATGACCTGATGCGCGACGGCCTTGCTGCCCGCTAACCGAGAATGCGCTTCGACCGAATCGATCGGCGCCTTGACGACGACGCCGTAAATCGAACCCGGCAGAGGTCGACCGGTTCCCTGCCTGAACAGCGCGTCATACTGCGCATAGGCGAACACGGCATAGACGCTGAAGCCGAACACCGTGAGCGCTGCGTCGCGGGTGGGTCGGAACGCGTTGACCGAATTCTGTTCGACCCGCATCGGATCGCGATCGATATAGCCGTGATTGAACAGGCGCACGATGAACGCGTGCGCGTCGGTGGTGCAGTCGAACTGCGCGTCCAGCGCATAGGCTTGGCTCGGCGCGGGGGTGAGCCCGACTCCGCCTGCAAAGCATGCGGCCAGCGCGTTGAGGAGGGTTTTTCTCATGACAGTCTGCGCGGACCTGATAAGTCCGCCATGCTCGTTAGCCGTACCACCTGCCCGGCCGCCTTGCGTCGGAATCGATTGCGGGCGATCTGCGCAAGGCGGCGCTTGCCGCGTCATACCCGGCAACCGCAAGCGCGCCGACCCGGTCTCACGGATGCGCGGCGGCCACCCGTTTCGAGATGCAACGGTACGCCAACGATGATCCACGAAGGGATCTTTCCCGACAGGATTCTCGAGCCTCCTATATCCGCCCCAGCAGGAGGAGCACAACTACGACGAGCAGCACCACGCCCAGCAGGCCGCTGGGCATATAGCCCCACGAACGGCTGTGCGGCCAGGTCGGCATCGCACCGATCAATATGAGCACCAGCACGACAATCAGTATTGTTCCCAACATGGACCTTCTCCTTTCGACTGAGTGTTTCGACGAACCCGTCGCCGCCCGCGCTTGGGACCCGGAACCTTCCGGGCCTTGCGCGAGGTATCGCCGCACAGTTCAATTTGATGCCGTTGGACATCTGCAATGTGTGTGAGAAACCTGCCCGGCAAAGTGAAATTGACATCGATCAGCCACGCAGTCGGTACGGTGGAGGACATCGAGATATCCGTTTTGCCGCCCCGGGATCAGCAACGCCGCAGCGAACTCGACTCCTCGCGTCGTCAGCGTGCGCTGGCATGACTGTGTCCCGGGTACGGCACCGTACCGACTTCAATCCAGACGGCGAGCAACGTAGGCCGTACGCTCGAAGTGTCTGTTTTATCGCGTTCGATACGTATCGTCCCGTCTTACTTTCATCGTTCCCGCCACGCCGCGCCGCGTGACATGCACGAGAGTGATCGCTGACGCAACGCGTCGATCGCCCGTCGCAGTGTCTGAATCGACGGGCCGATCGCCAATGGGGTTGGGTTGGCAAGTCGAGTTTTTCGGCCTGCATGGGACGCATCCGCGCCGAAAGCACCCATCAGAATGGACGATATCGCGGGCGTTAGCCGTCATGTTCGATTTCAAGGAATTGCGCCCCGCGAGGCCAGCAGCGCGCATCGAGCCTCCTGAAACACCCAGCGTGCAGGGTTTGATTACGCTTGCCGTTGGCGTCACGGTCATCGCCGCGCTCTATTTTGCGCGCGAGATCCTGATCCCGTTCACGCTGGCGATTCTGCTCAGCTTCCTGGTCGCTCCCCTCGCCAATCTTCTTGGCCGCATCAAGCTTGGCCACGTGGCCTCGGTTCTCCTTGCGGTGACGATGTCGGTCTCGGTGATCGTCGTGCTTGGGGGGATAATCGCCACCCAGATCACGGACCTCGCTGTCGGCATCCCCCGTTATCAAGCGACGATCGACAAGAAGATCTCTGTCGTGCATGGGCTCACGGTCGGAAAATTGAACCAACTGGCGGGTACCGCCGGTCAGGCGCTTCAACGGGCAACCGTCGATCAGCCGAAAACGATCCGCGAATCTTCGTCATCCTCGTTCGGCGCCCAACCGCCTGCGGCGCTTCCCGTCGAGGTGCGCGAGCCGGCCCAGACACCATTCCAGCTTGCACGGCGCATACTGTCTCCCGTCGTCAGTCCACTCGAGACGGCCTTCATCGTATTTGTCGTCACCATCGTCATTCTGTTGCAGCGCGATGATCTTCGGGACCGGGCTATCCGCTTGTTCGGTTCGAGAGATCTCCATCGGACCACCACCGCAATGGACGAAGCCGCGCGGCGCCTCAGTCGATATTTCGTTTCGCAACTCGGCTTGAATGCGGGCGTGGGCGTCGTGATCGGAACCGGGCTGTTCATCATTGGCGTACCCAGCCCGGTGCTGTGGGGGATTCTGGCCGCGCTGTTGCGTCTTGTCCCCTACGTCGGAATCTGGATCTCCGCCATTCTGGCTACCGCACTCGCCGCAGCCGTCAGTCCGGAATGGACGATGGCGATCTGGTCGATGGTGCTTTTCGTGACCGTCGAGCTGCTGGCCGGTCAGGCCGTCGAGCCACTGCTGTACGGCCATAGCACCGGCCTTTCCCCGTTTTCGGTCGTCGTCGCTGCAATCTTCTGGAGCTGGATATGGGGGCCAATCGGGCTCATCCTGTCCACTCCGCTGACACTTTGCCTGCTGGTCCTCGGTCGCCACGTAACGCGGCTCGAATTTCTCGACGTGCTGCTTGGCGACCAGCCCGCGCTGTCTCCAGTCGAAAATTTCTACCAGCGAGCGCTCGCCGGCGACCCCGATGACGCAGTAGAGCAAGCCGGGATACTGCTTCGCGACCGGCCGCTATCCTCCTATTACGATGAAATCGTTCTCAAGGGCTTGCAGCTTGCGGCCGACGATGTCTTGCGCGGCGGCGTAACGCCGGCACAACTGGCGCGAATCGAGACTACGGTCAACGACCTCATCGAGGGCCTCGATGGTTTCGCGGACACCGATCCGGCTATCGATGCAGCAGCAGCCGACAGGGGCACACCGGCTGCGCCTGCTGCCGGACAAAAGGCATCGTGCCAACCGGCTCAGAACGTTCCTTCGCCTGGCATCGAAGCTCGCCCGGTTCGGCATGCTGACAATCAGGTCCTTTGCATAGCAGGCCGGGGGCCGCTCGACGAGTTGGCGTCGGCCATTCTCGTCCAGCTTCTCGGCAAGCACGATCTCGATTGCCGGGTGGTCAACCATGACGCGGCCTCGCGCGTCCGGATCGACGATCTGGACGTCACCGCAGTGACGATAGTGTGCATTTTTTATCTAGACATCAATGGAATCCCGTCCCACCTGCGTTACCTTTTGCGACGCGTGCGGCAGCGCTTGCCGGACGCGTTGATCGTCGTCGGCCTCTGGCAGGCAGGCGATACCGATCAGTGGCCCGAGGATCTCCAGAGTGCGATCGGCGCCGATCACTATGCCACTTCGATCAGGGATATGGTCGACGCATGCATTGTCTCGACCGGCACGGCAAGCGTGTTCGGACCCGAGCCGAAGCCTGACGGCGTTGCAGCGTAACTGGCATACGGCGACAAGGACGTGTGGCTGCTTGCATTTGCGGCGCAAGCGCCGGTCTTCGAGTCGGGTCACGCGCTGCTCCGTCGATCCGGTCGTGCAACGGCGGCGCGCAAGCGTCCGGCACCGGACAGACGCCGGTCGGGCGTCGGCGCACAGATGATCTATTCGATCGAACTCGCGCGCAATGACGGCAATCCCTTCGCGAGTCCATCGAATTCCTTTGGAGATCGATCATGAGCCTCATTGCCCCCCCATCCCGACCGCGAACTGCATCGGCGCTCGCGATAGCGGTTTTTCTCGCGATAACGGCATTCGCCAATCCTGCGAACGCTGCCTCCACCGTGCAGACTCAAGCACCTGCAAGCGCGATGACCGTTGCGACCCACGACCAGATCGATACACGCATCAATAACCTTCACGACAGGCTTCAGATCACCGCCGCGCAGGAAGAACTTTGGCGCAAGGTCGCGCAGGTCATGCGCGAAAACGCGGCCACGATGGACTCGCTCAGACAGGCGCGAACCAGTCACGCCAACAGCATGAGCGCCGTCGACGATCTCAAGTCCTATGGCCAGGTCGCCGACGCCCATGCGGACGGCATCAGAAAGCTCACTCCTGCGTTTCAGGCGCTGTACGACAGCATGTCCGACGCCCAGAAGAAGAATGCCGATCTGATTTTCCGGACTGACCATCAACACTCCGCAAAGAAGGGGTGATCTCGAGATACCCGCAGCAGGAAGCGGACCGGCGCCGCAGTCAGGTTCCGGATCTCAGACAGGAGAGCATCATGAAAATCCCAGAAGTACACACCGCGTTCATAGGCTCGATGACGACCAGAATCATGACGACGGTCGGCTTGGCCCTGGCTATCGGCGGCATGTCCACGGCGCCGGCTTTCGGCGCAGACTACGGCAACTACGAGAACCAACAGCAGTATGGCGCGAATGACGGCTATCAGCGTTACCCAAGCCAACCACAGCAACATCGCATGGGTGACGGTTATTGGCAGAACCACGGGCATCAGTGGGATCACCGCAATCGGCAGGTTTATCGACATCCGGGCAATGACTACCGTCGCGGCGACTACTACGACAACCGGGACTATGTGTATGCACCACCACCCGTGGTGTATGCGCCACCACCCGTGGTCTATGCCCCGCAGTCGTCGCCGGGCGTCAGCCTGTTCATACCGCTCCGGTTCCGGTAGGGTGCGGGATCGCACGGGGCTTTGTCCGCTGGGTCGGATGGCAGCGAAACCGGGAGAGACCGCTGTTCGGGCTGTCTCGGTTTCTTTGCTTCGCGATTGCCGCGCAACCAGCCTTTTGCGGTGACCTTATTGCGATTCCATTCTGTTCGGATTGCGCGACCGCGCGGAGGACAACATGCATAAACCTGCGGAGCTTGCCGAAAAATTCTTTGGCGTACCCTATGAATCATTGGACGAGCGCGCGAAGAATGTTGCACGTCTCGTTTCGGAACGAAAGCGCATAGCGAGAGACTCCACGAAAGAACTGGATGCAGCGGCAACGCGCGGCCAGCGCGCGGCAGATGCCGTTGCCGCCTTCGGCGGGTCGTGGATATTCATCACGTGCTTTATTGTCGTCATGGTCGTGTGGGTCGGCCTGAATTCGCTGATTCTGGCAACGTACAGCAAGGCCTTCGATCCTTACCCGTATATCTTGCTCAACCTGTTTCTCTCGATGCTGGCAGCGATCCAGGCACCCATTATCCTGATGGCCCAGAACAGGCAGTCATACAAGGACCGGGTGTCTGCCGAACATGATTACGAAATCAATCTGAAGGCCGAACTCGAGATCATGTTGCTCCATGAAAAGCTGGACGGGTTGCGCGAGGAGCAATGGACTGAATTGCTGAACATGCAGAAGGAACAGATGGCGGCGCTGAAGAACCTGCTCGAGTCCGGCAGGACGTGAGCGATGGGGCATCAGGTTCGCCAGCGTCGCGAAACGACGCGAATCGGTCATGATGACGCGCGCCGGGCGAACGCTGACCGGCGATGTTCATGTGATGACCGCGGCCGACCTACCATCCTTCCCGCTGCCCGTCCTTATGCGGCCACCGGTCATCGGGATGCCAGGAATGATTCATGTGGTCGCGGGAAGCGCCGCCTCGGTTCCATCCGCTTTCGTAACCGCCGCCGTACGCGCCGCCGTACCCCCCATTTCGATCACCGCGATAGCCGTCGCCGGGTACCCAAAGGCATCCGGCAAGCACGGTTGCAATAGCCGCAAGACAGACATAGATAGACGCACGCATGTTGCTCTCCTTGCCAGTCGCATTCGAGTGTGGCGCTTCGTTCGATCGACCGGAGACGCATGACGGAATCGTTCGCCGCCGATGTGACCCACGTCGATGTTCGTGAAAAGATCACGCACGAATGGATGGTTTCAGCAGATATCCTCCGGTCAACGAGATCGCGTGTCTGTACGGTGAAGGACGCTTGCGGAGGCGGGCCGGTTGCGCGACATCGACCGACATTCACCCGCACACGACGCACGTGCTGCGAAGCTGAACGACACACCGGCCGACGCGGATGTCGCGTCTTTGTACGCTGTCGTACCGCGTCCGCGGCCGCCCTGGCGTAGCGTCGAAGCTCCACGAACAACCAGGAGACGATGATGCTGCGACGAACATTCCTGTGGGGCACGCCGGGATCCATCCTGGCGATCGGCCTCGCGGTCTCGGGATGCACGACGACCGGTACATCCGACGCGAGCGGCCACCAGGTCGACAAGCGCCACACCATCGATGCAGGCGTCGACTCGACCCTCGCACGTCTTTACACCAGCGCCAAAGGCTCGCGCGAACTCGTCGGCAAGGCGCGTGGCGTGCTGGTGTTCCCGTCGGTCATCGCGGCCGGATTCTGGATCGGCGGTCAGTACGGCGAAGGCTCGCTGCGCGTTGCCGGCAGCACGGTCGGGTATTACAGCACCACGACCGGCTCGATCGGGCTGCAGATCGGCGCGCAATCGAAGGCCATCATTTTCCTGTTCATGACCCAGGACGCGCTTGACCGGTTCCGTAACAGCGAAGGCTGGTCGGTGGGCGGCGACGCATCGGTGGCAGTACTGAAAGTCGGCGCGAACGGCAACATCGACACCAGCACCGCGACCGCGCCGATCGAAGCGTTCGTGCTGACGAACAGCGGATTGATGGCGGGTGTGACGCTTGAAGGAACGAAGATCACCAAGCTGACGGCGCTGTAGCGCTCAAAAGCCAGCCAGGCGAACGAGCGGCCAACGCGGCGGCGAATCTGGACTCAACTCGCCTGATACGCACGTAAGCGCAAGCGTGTTCGTGCGTGGCGCTTGTCCGGCAATGTACCTGATGCACGCGAATCATCGCGGCGCGTCATTCCGCGGTCGACGCCGCCCAGGCCTGGCGACCGCGATTTCCCGTCAATCGCGCCGTGAGATATCGGTTCCGTATCGAGCGCGCGCGATTGCGCGTACCTTGATGAGACATGTATCGGCACTATAATTTTTGAAGGTCGATTCGCATTCGAACGGTCGGTCATCCCGAACTCATCGGGAAAAGGGACACATTGTCGTCACCCTCCCGTCCGGTCGCCGGATCGATAACGTATGATGGTTGGCCGCTCCCACCGATTCCCGCTGCATCCACGTCGGCCGGAGTCTCCATCGTCAACCGAGTGCAAGCGCAGGAGCCACGCATGCAGGACAACCCGCCCATTATCGAAAACCACCTGCTTGCCGCGCTGCCGGAAAACGAGCGCGCCCACCTCGCCGCACACCTGACGCTCGTCGACATGCCGTTGGGGAAAGTGCTGTACGAGTCGGGCGGCCAGCTTCATCACGTCTATTTTCCGACCACGTCGATCGTGTCGCTGCTGTACGTGATGGAGGACGGCTCGTCCGCGGAAATCGCGATCGTCGGCCATGAAGGCATGATCGGCGTGTCGCTGTTCATGGGCGGCGAAACGACGCCGAGCCGAGCCGTCGTGCAAAGCGCGGGGCAGGCCTACCGGCTCGACGCGGGCATCCTGAAAGAAGAATTCCGGCGCGGCAACTCAATGCAGCGCCTGCTGTTGCGCTATACCCAGGCGCTGATCACGCAGATGGCTCAGACCGCGGTATGCAACCGGCATCACTCGATCGATCAGCAACTGTGCCGCTGGCTGCTGCTCAGCCTCGACCGTCTGCCGTCGAACCAGCTGCGCATGACGCAGGAGCTGATCGCCAACATGCTGGGCGTGCGCAGGTCGGGCGTGACGGAAGCGGCATTGAAGCTGCAGGACGCGGGCCTCATCCGCTACAACTACGGTCATATCGAGGTGCTGGATCGGCCGGGGCTCGAAAAGCGCGTGTGCGAATGCTACAGCGTGGTCAAACGCGAATTCGATCGCCTGCTTCCTGATCTGAAGCGCCTCTAGCCGCGACTGCGACGCACCGTGGCGCGAACGGCCCGAATGCGATATTCAGTGAGCATACGACTGTCGGCGCGACGAAACCTCTGCGTGACATCGTTTCATCCGGCTACCCAGTACGGCGTCCGGTTGTAGTACTGGTGAAGCGACATTCCCCACCGTGATTGCGTCATCACCGGCCAATGCTCGTCGTCGAAGCCCGGGGTGCCTTTGACATGCGCGGCGGTCACATCCAGATGGAAAGATTTGTCGCCGATATCGTATTTCATCGCACTCCACGGAATGGCGCAAAGCATCTCGCCCGTTCCTCCGCTGGAAGCAACCGCATAGGCAATTCTGCCGTGGTGCAAGTCGAGCACGATGTCGAAAACACTTCCAACATCCTCACCGTCCGACGCAACGATCTTGCTGCCCTTCAGTACATCCGCAGTCCTCACCATAGGACCGGGCTCGTCGCCTGAATCGCGTTCGACAAGCTTGCCCCCGTTGCCGTCATCCACAGGTCGATCGGGGGGGTGAAGCGTCGTCATGATGTCCTCCTTGGACAAGATCCGGGAATATCCGTCTCGTGCGCAGCGTCGACATCGACAATGACACTCGACGCACGAGAAAACGCTGCGCGCACCGGCATCGGAAGTCGGTACGGTTCCGTACCCGGGAAGACCGGGAATATCGGCTCGCCGTCGCTCTGACTGATGCCTCCGCGTTCATCGATATCGCTAAATGCCGGCGACGACTCGATGGATCCCGGTCACGCAAGGCGTTGGCACGCATCGCGCAACCTGCGCTAACGGTGCTTGATGTGTGACGATTTCCGGTGATGCTTTCGATGGGCCGGGCGGGAAATCATCCGGGTGACACCGCCTATCGACGGCGGATCGCTGGCGGGGAACGTCCCCTCGACCGCGTCGTCGACATTGCGCTCGCTCTTGCTGCCGTTCGTATGCTGCTCTCGATACCTGCTGCGCATAACCGCCTCCATGGAGCTGATGGTCGGACCGGGCTGCCCCGGATTCGACTGGCCGCCTGCGGCCGGCCCGCCAATGTGGAATACCGCCGGTCACGACGCCAGCATAGGCCCCATTTGAAAATTACGCAGGGCACGAGCGGACCCCGGCGATCTTCACCGCTTCGTGATCCTGATGACAAAAAATCGACAGGATGTTTCGCGACATGTCGGGAGGGGGACGGTTCGCCGCCGGATCGCCCCCGCACACGCTTTGTACGGTTTCGTACCGCATCGGCCATTCGTCGCGTGTAGCGTCTCAAGCATGCCGGCCATCCGAGGGGACGCGCTCGGCAGGAATCGCTCCGCACCGACGGACGAACGGCTGGACGCCGCCGCACGGCAGGCATGCCAGCCGGATCACCGACGTGCCGAGCATCGATCTGGCGAGGACATCATGTTACGAAGCATCCGAAGGTTGCACGGAGACACGGTTCGAGCGAAGGACGGCGATATCGGGCGCATCCACCAGGCCTACTTCGACGACGACAACTGGTGCATCCGCTACCTCGTCGTCGAGACGGGCGACTGGCTGCACGACAGGCAGGTGCTGGTCTCGCCGTATTCCGTCACGCATGCCGACCCCGAAACCCGCACGCTATACGTCAGCCTCACGCAACAGCAGGTGAGAGACAGCCCGAACGTGGACACGCACAAACCGGTATCGCGCCAGCACGAGATCGAGTACCTGCGTTACTACAACTACCCGACTTACTGGGGCGGCCCGAACCTTTGGGGGATGGGCGCGTATCCGGCTTTCGATCCCGCCGGGCCGTCGCAGGATCCTGAAGCGGGCGATCCGCTCGTCTCTCGCACCGCGCCGGCCAGCGCAGCGGCGGATACGCATCTGCACAGCACCCGCGAGGTCGACGGATATCGGCTCGAAGTCAAGGACGGACATATCGGCCACGTGTCCGACTTCATTTACGACGATGAAGCCTGGGTGATCCGCTATCTGGCGATCGACACGTCGAGCTGGTGGTCGACCGGCAAGGAAGTGCTGATCGCGACTCACTGGCTCGACCAGGTGGACTGGCCGACGGAAACGGTATCGACCACGCTCACGCGCGACGCGATCCGCCGCAGCCCTCCATACGACGACTCGCAGCTCGTGCATCGCAGCTACGAGATCGAGTTGCACGAGTTCTACGGCAAGCACGGCTATTGGCACGGCGACCGATAACGCTGACCCGCGCAATGGCTAGCCAACGCAACCACCATCCCGTGCGGGATATCCCGTGACCGGACGCCAGGGAGCAACTGCATGACCTCAACCGATTTCCCGCCAACCGAAGGTTCGGCACTCGATGCACTCTGCATCAATACGCTGCGCTTCCTGTCGATCGATGCCGTGCAGAAAGCGGCGAGCGGCCATCCAGGCTTGCCGCTCGGCGCCGCACCGATGGCCTATGCGTTATGGATGCGCCATCTCAAGCATCACCCCGCCAACCCGGCGTGGTTCGATCGCGATCGCTTCATCCTGTCGGCCGGACATGGCTCGATGCTGTTGTACAGCCTGCTTCACCTGACCGGCTACGACCTGCCGCTCGATCAGATCGGGCGCTTCCGGCAATCGGGCAGCCTCACGCCCGGCCATCCGGAGCGCGGCCTCACGCCGGGCGTCGAGACGACGACCGGCCCGCTCGGCCAGGGCTTCGCCAACGCCGTCGGCATGGCGATGGCGGAAGCGCAGCTCGCCGCGTGCTACAACCGTCCCGGCTTCGAGATCGTGGATCACCACACCTACGCACTCGTCAGCGACGGCGACCTGATGGAAGGCGTCGCAGCGGAAGCCGCATCGCTTGCCGGCCATCTGCGGCTCGGCAAGCTGATCTGCCTGTACGACGACAATCGCGTCACGCTGTCCGCCGGCACCGCGATCACCTTCACCGAAGATCGCGCACAACGGTTCGACGCCTACGGCTGGCATACCGAAACGGTCGACGACGGCAACGACCTGGCCGCCATTGACGCGGCGCTGGCCAACGCACGTGCGGAGAAGCTGCGTCCGTCGTTGATCCTCGTGCGCACGCATCTCGGCTACGGCTCGCCGAACCGGCAGGACACGTACCAGGCTCACGGATCGCCGCTCGGCGATGCCGAGGTGCGCCTGACCAAGCACAACCTCGGCTGGCCGCCCGACCCCGCATTTCATATCCCCGCACCGGCGCTCGCGCATTTTCGTCGTGCGTTGACGGAGGGGCGGGCACGGGAAGATCACTGGAACGCGCGATTCGCCGCCTATGCGCGCGCGTTTCCCGAGCTGGCCGAGATGCTGCTGAAGACGGTGCGCGGCACGCTGCCCGACAGTTGGGACCGCGATATCCCGGTCTTTCCGGCCGATCCGAAAGGCATCGCGACGCGGGTCGCATCCGGCCAGGTGCTGAATGCCCTCGCCTCCCGCGTACCGTCGCTGGTCGGCGGCTCCGCCGATCTGAATCCCTCCACCTTCACCGCGCTGACCGGGCACGGCGATTTCGAGGCCGCCGGCATGAATGCGCTCGACCGGCAAGGCTCCGACGGCGGCGGCTGGAGCCGCAGCGGCCGCAATCTGCATTTCGGCGTGCGCGAGCATGCGATGGGCGCCATCCTGAACGGCCTGGCGACCCACGGCGGCATCCTGCCGTTCGGCGCGACCTTCCTGATCTTTTCCGACTACATGCGGCCGCCGATCCGGCTCGCCGCGTTGATGCGCCTGCAGGTGATCTATGTATTCACGCACGACAGCCTCGCGATCGGCGAGGACGGGGCGACGCATCAGCCGATGGAGCAGCTGGCCGGCCTGCGCGCGATCCCGGGCCTGCTGGTGATTCGACCGGCCGATGCCAACGAGACGGCCGTCGCGTGGCGGGTGGCGCTCGAAGCGCGGGAGCGGCCGACCGCGCTGGTCCTGACCCGTCAGGACGTACCGACCATCGATCGCCTCCGCTTCGCGCCGGCCGAGGGCTTGCGGCGCGGCGGCTACGTGCTGGCCGATGCCCCCGACGGCCGCCCCGCGCTGATCCTGATCGCGACGGGCTCGGAAGTCGCGTTGGCGCTGGCGGCGCAAGTCGAACTGCTCGCGCGCGGCGTGGCGGTTCGGGTGGTGTCGCTGCCCTGCTGGAGATTGTTCGACGCCCAGCCCCAGCCGTATCAGGACGCCGTGCTGCCGAAGGCGGTCGGCGCGCGGCTGGCGATCGAAGCGGGGGTGTCGCAAGGCTGGCACCGCTATGTCGGCGATCGTGGCGACGTGCTCGGCGTCGCGGGTTTCGGCGCGTCGGCGCCGGGCGCCGAGCTGATGCGCGATTTCGGCTTCACGGTCGAAAACGTCTGCGACCGCGCGATGAAACTGCTCGCTTGAGCCATCGGCGATAGAGATCCCCGGTACCCGATGGCCGGCCGTGCTCAATGCGCGGCCGGCTTGCCCGCTCGACGCTCGAGCATGAGGATAAGGGCGATGATGCTGACGAAATGCGTGCGTTCCGACGGCGTCAGACTGCCGTGTTCCAGAATCGATTCCAGCCGGATTCGCCAGAGTGCCCATGGCGCAGGCTCACCGGGCGCGACGCGTGCAATGAGTCGTTCGAGCGAACGCAGGTCTCCCTCGATTGCTGTGTGGGCCATGGCAGTGCTCCGGTGGTCGTCAGGGTCGGGGAACAGTCTATGACGACCCACGGCGCCGCTCTGCCCGCTACCGTACATCGTATGCGTGCCGTTTCGGGTACGCGTTCCCGAGCGCTTCAGCCGCGGGCACGCGTGGCGGCGAATGCAATGGTCATGCCCGGTCCTTTGTCCGCCATCCGACCGACGCCGAACCGCCTCGCTGCGAACGTGGGACGATCGGCGCGATACTGTGCGATGAGTGCGAGGCCTCGACGCCCCGAGCGTGCCCCACGTACAGCTCCACGACGCCACATGGCGACCTGCAACCGAAGCGCGGCGAGCGCGACGTTATTCATGCGGGGAATGCAAATTGACCGAAACGATCGGATGCCTCATCTTCGGAGCCCTGCTGATTTTCATGGGACTCATCGGATCGTCGCTCGAGCGCCTGCCGCTGAGTGCGGCCATGGTGTATCTCGGGATCGGCTTTCTGATCGGCCCGGCCGGCATCGGCATCCTGTCCATGACATTGCCGGACGACGTCGCGCGGTTGCGCATCGCCGCCGAAATCGGCCTGCTGATCTCGCTGTTCGCGATCGGCCTGAAGCTGCGTGTCCCGCCCGCCGATCGCCGCTGGATGCTGCCGCTGCGACTCGGCGTCGTCGCGATGATCTTCACCGTCGCGTCGATCGCCGCACTCGGCGTGCTGGTGTTGCATTTGAGTGTCGGCGTCGCGGTACTGCTGGGCGCGATGATCGCGCCGACGGACCCGGTACTTGCTCATGACGTCGGCGTGCGCGACGCGGGCGACGTCGAGCTGGTGCGTTTTTCGTTGTCCGGCGAAGGCGGGATCAACGACGGCACGGCCTACCCGTGCGCGGTACTCGGCCTGCTTTTGTGCAGCTCCGGCACGACGTCGGCGCTTCACTGGAGCATGGTCGGCGGCATTGCATGGGGCATCGCGTCCGGCGTGGGCACCGGCTGGCTGTTCGGCTTCGTCACCGCCCGGCTCGTCGCATTCCTGCGCAGCCGTCACGGCCAGGCGCTCGGCTTCGAGGGGTTCTTCGCGCTGGGCCTGATCATGCTGTCGTACGGCGTGACGCTCGCCATTCATGGCTACGGGTTCCTGGCCGTATTCGCGGCGGGCGTCGCGATGCGGCGCGTCGAGCATCGAACGAGCGGCCGGAAGACGCCGAAGGAGACGGTCGGCGTCGTGGACAGCGAGGATGTCGAAGCCACCGCCACCGATCCCGACAAAGCCCATGCGTTCGTCGCGGAATCGGTCATGGGATTCACGGCCGAGCTGGAACACATCGCCGAAGCCGTGCTGATCCTGCTGATCGGCGCGCTCGTGTCCCGCTATTGGGCCGGCATGCTGACCTGGACGGGCGTGGCCGTGGTCGCGACACTGCTGTTCGTGATCCGGCCGGCAGCCATCCAGCTCGCGCTGATCGGGTCCCGGGCGTCGCACCGCCAGCGCCGCTTGATCAGCTGGTTCGGCATTCGCGGCGTGGGTTCGCTGTATTACCTGATGCTGGCCCTCGAGCAAGGGCCGCGCGCGGACCTGTTGCCGCTGGTGCCGTGGGTGCTGGCCATCATCGCCGTGTCGATCGTGCTGCACGGCATTTCAGCGGCGCCGCTGATGCGCCGCTATGCGTGAAATCGCGAACGTCGCGGCGCATCATTCCGGCCGCGCGACCTCGATTGCAATCGGCACGCGACGGCGCAACCGGGCAACGCACCGGCACATCGTTGCGCGGTCGACTCCGTGCAGACCTGGCGACGGCAGCGGTTCGACGATCGCGGGTGCCGCCTGCAAGGTTCGAAACCCGCTTTTTCGTGGCTGGCCCGGCTCAGTGGATATGTCCGCCGAACAGCCCGAGCAACCCGATGACGATCAGGTAGATCGCGACGATGTAATTCAACAGACGGGGCACCACAAGAATCAGAATGCCGGCGATCAGCGAAACCAGTGGTCCCGCGCTCGTGAGGATGTTCATACGCCCTCCGCAAGATTGAAAACAACACATGAATACAAAGCCGCCCCGCCTCCGACGTTCGTGACAGCGGCTCGAGCCCGGCGACACGCGAGCCTTCGGCAGTCGTGCAACGGTGCGCAAGGGTCGGGCCGGCGCCCGCGTCGATGGTGTGGCGTTGGTCGATCTGGCTGCCACTGGCGTCGGCGGTGCCGGTCGTCGTGCATCCCGGAACTACTACACCGATAGCAAGGATCGATCCCGGCGCACCTCATGGAAATGTTCGTCGCAGCCTGATTCGCCACGGATTGTTCGTGGATATACTGACGCTACACACGGGCGAATGCGAATGCGGTACGAAAGCGTACCGAGCGTGCTAAAACAGACAACCTATACAAGCCCTCGTCGCGGCGATCGCCCCGATCGCCGCCCGCATGCATCCGCTGGTGCGCCGGCGCCGACTCGCGTACGGCATCGTACCGACTTCCGTCACGATCGCGCGCAGTGTGTTTTCGGGCGTCCTGAGTGTCCCGCGCCAAAGCGCCCGATACGACGCTTCGATGGTTCCGGGTTTCGTACCGGTGAAACGGGCGCCCCATGTCAAGGAGCAATGTCATGAACAGGGATCAGGTGAGAGGCCGCATCGCGGAAGCGAAAGGCAAGCTGAAGGTCATGGTCGGCAAGGTCATGGGAAATCGCTCGACCAGAATGCAGGGCAAGGTCGAGCAGGTCGTCGGCAAGACACAGGCGTCATTCGGCGACGCGAAAGAGCACTTCAAGAAGCGGCCGTAGGGCGTTCGCGCGAACGGTTCCGAAGCGCCGCGCGATCGGGCAGCATGCCGCGGATTCGGCGGGCGTCGACGGCGCGTGCGTGCATGCATCCGGCGATACCCGCTTCCCGACCGAGCGTCACGATGCCGCAATGCGTCAGGTGTGATCGCCGTGCGTGGCACGTGGTTTGTGCTGCTCGTCTCCGACGCCGGGAAAGAATGCATCCCACGCGTCCCGGACACCTTTCGCTGCGGTCGCATCCGCGGCAAACGTCTCCTGGTCGCCCGACTTGGCCGGATCGGAGCACAAGCCTCGCCAGCGCGTAAAGGCGAGCACCGGCTTTTCGGTCCATTCGCCGCCGCCGAACTTCGCAAATGCCGTGTCGCCGCTCACCAGTCGAACCTCATACCATCCGTCGCGAACCGGTGCATATCGGTCCAGCGGAAACCATCGTGTAGATTGGATTTTCATCATTGCCTCACTTGTCCATTGGAGCGTTGTACGCGACAAAACTCCCGTCTCGTCCGGTCAATGCGCGCGCTAATCGGCGCACCGATTCAGCCATAGCCGGCCTGCGGCCGTCATATTGATCGAGCCGCCGGTGCGCGACTCGTATGCAAGCCCGTGAGTCAACAGTTCGTTGGCTATGGTGCGTGGAATATCCGCTTGGGAATCCGGAATTCGATCAAGCGATTTGAGGGTCTCGACGACCTCGGGTGAAAGTGGGATGCACATGGCTGCCTCCTCGGTGTTGAGTTCATCGTGAACCGCACGACACGCCGGCGTCTGTACGGTATCGACTATTCGGAATCGGGTATTCCTGCAGCGCAATTGACTGCCTATTGCAAACCGGTGATTCATCTGCATCGAAATATGATTCGGCATCCGATATGTTCGTTGCCAAACCGGTATTGAGCGCGCACACTGAAGACACCTGCCGGTATGTTGTCAAGGCATCGGCGCCCTCGAATCCTTCGGCGCCAACGGTTGCTCTGTCAGGAGCACATCATGACCATCCCCACTCTCGAATATCGCGGACGTGAACTCCGTGTCTATTCGCAAATCCTGTTCCCGCCGTTCGGCGATCCCCACGCCCCCGGCCTGAAGCGCTTCGGTTCGATCGTGCGCATCGACACGATTCCGGCGACCTCGGCAACGGCACCGCGTTACTCGACCATTTTCGAGCATGGCGCTCCGCAAACGGCGGCGCTCGCACTCGACCTGGCGATGCAATTCGGCAAGGACATCGTGGACGGCAAGATCGCCGCTACGGCGATCTGATCCGTCCGCCGCATCCGGCTCGACGCGGCGTCTCGCGACGCGAGCACACCTCACTCAGGAGCGATCCATGAAATCTTACTCAGGCCCCTCGATGGACCGGCGCGATGACGCGACCCGGCAAAAGCAGCGGGACGATCTGGCCCGTGCCGACGTCGAACGCGCCGAAAAGCGCATCCGACACGATGCCGGCATCGATTCCAATGCGAGCAAGTGGCGTTATTCGCGTCCCGACAATCGGGCGAGATGAACTGCGCACCGTTGCACGCCGATCCCGCATCGCGGGCACGCCGGCGTGCCGCGATCACGCATACCGGCGCAGGCGCATCGAGAAATCGGCGATCGCCTTGATGCCGCTCTGCTCCGCACTACGGCACCAATCCTGCAACTGAACCAGCAATTGCTCGTGCGACGCGTGCGACCACGTCCATAGCTCGAGCAACGTCTCGTACATATCCACGTACACGCGTATTCGCCGGTTCGCATTGGGGCTCGTCAGCGCCCGTAGATCGGGCTTGTCCCGATGGCCCCAGGCCTGGCGCAGCCAGCGTTTCATGCCGAGCGCGAACGCGCGCTTGTCGTCGCGGCTCATGTCCTCGATGCGGCGCAGCTCCCGCCGGCAGGCCGGCTCGAGCATGCGCGCATAGGCGGCCAACACCGCATGCCGGTTGCGGATGATCGCTTGCAGCGTCGCGTCGTCGGCCACCGCCTTGTGCGGGAGCAGGCGCGGCTTCGTCGCGACTCGCCGAATGGTCGCGAGTCTCAACGCCGCCAGCAGGCGGATGTACAGCCAGCCGATGTCGAACTCGAACCAGCGGTTCGACAGCCTGGCGGACGTCACGTATGCGTGGTGATTGTTATGCAACTCTTCTCCGCCGATCAGGATGCCCAGCGGGAAAAGGTTGGTGCTCGCATCGGGCGTCGCGAAATTCCGGTAACCGCTGAAGTGGCCGCAACCGTTGACCACGCCGCCGGCCCAGAACGGAATCCACATCATCTGGATCGCCCACGCCGCGACGCCGGGCAGCCCGAACAGCCCGACGTCGAGCACGGCCAGCAGCCCGACGCCGAGATTCGGATAGCGGGCATACACATGGCGTTCGAGCCAGTCGTCCGGCGTACCCGAGCCATATCTGCGCAGCGTTTCCTCGTTCCGCGCTTCCGCCCGATACAGTTCCGCGCCGCGCAGCAGCACGGCCGCGAGGCCGCGGGTGCGCGGGCTATGCGGATCTTCCGGGGTCTCGCTCCTCGCGTGATGCTTGCGATGCACCGCGACCCACTGCGAGGTCAGCATGCCGGTCGTCAACCACAGCCAGAACCGGAAGAAGTGACTGACGCCCGGGTGCAGATCCAGCGCCCGGTGCGCCTGGCAGCGGTGCAGGTACACCGTCACGCTGATGATGGTGACATGCGTGAGCGCGAGCACGACCCACGCAAGCTGCCACCAGGACAGCCTCAGCTCGCCGTTCAGGAGAAATGCCGACATACCGGTCGTACTCCAAGCCACGCGCGTATCGCGCGCGCTTCGCCGTAACGGCGCATGCGCGTGCCGATTCCCTGCCCTTCAACCGGCCGGCCTATTTCCCGACCTGATTGCCGACAACCCCGCCGACGGCCGCGCCGCCCACCGTGCCCAACGCACTGCCGCCCGTCAGGACCGCACCGGCGACGCCGCCGACACCGGCCCCGATCACGGTATCCCTTCCGCGGCGAGACATATCGCCGCAACCCGCCAGCACGACAATCGTCATGGTGACTATCGTCATCTCGACTGCAACGGAATGTAGCTTTCTCATGATCATCTCCTCGGGTTGCCGCCGCGTCGGCCGATCCGGCACGACGCATGGAAACCCATGCGCCGACATCCCGATGGAATTCGAGACGTCGGTTCATGATGGACGGTGAATCGCGCACAGTCCGTCCGCTAACGTACCGGCCCGGATGCCGGCCTGCCGCTCACAGCAGCACCGCTTGCGCAGCCCCCAGCGTCACGACCACGCTGTGCCGCCGACCGTCGTCCACGAGCCGCACCGCCGCTTCGCCGGTGGCGAGCCGCACGCCATCGACGACGAAGCGCGACACGCCGCCGCTGACGTCGTCCGGATTCTCGACGACGATGTCGTAGTGCGACGCGCCATGACGCAGCGTTGCCCGGAAGCCCGGCCAGGATCGCGGGATGCACGGTTGAATGGACAGCATGTCGCCATGCCTGCGCAGGCCGAGCAGCCCTTCGACGCCCGCGCGATACAGCCAGCCCGCCGAGCCGGTGTACCAGGTCCATCCGCCGCGGCCGACATGCGGCGCGACCGAATAGACATCGGCCGCGACCACGTATGGCTCCACCCGATAGCGATTCGCGCCGCTGCGCGTGCGGCTGCGATTGACCGGATTGAGCAGCGCGAACAGCTTCGCGGCGCGATCGCCGTCACCCATTTGCGCGAACGCGAGCACCGACCACGTGGCCGCATGCGTGTACTGGCCGCCGTTTTCCCGGATGCCCGGCGGATAACCCTTGATATAGCCGGGATCGACCGGCGAACGATCGAACGGCGGTGCGAACAGCAGCGCCAGGCCATCGTCGCGGCGGATCAGCCGCGCGTCCAGCGCATCCATCGCCTGCGCGGCGCGCGCCGGGTCCGCCGCGCCCGACAGCACGCTCCACGACTGCGCGATCGCGTCGATCGAACATTCGGCGTTGCCGGCCGAGCCGAGCGGCGTACCGTCGTCGAAGTAGCCGCGCCGATACCACTCGCCATCCCATCCCGCATCGGCGAGCGCGTCGCGCAACGCGTCGGCGCGCGTCAGCCAGCGCGCCGCCAGCTCGCCCGCGCCGCGCGCCGCGGCGAGCGGCGCGAACGCCGCGAGCGTCGCATGCAGGAACCACCCGAGCCACACGCTTTCGCCCCGCCCGGCTTCGCCGACGCGGTTCATGCCGTCGTTCCAGTCGCCCGTGCCGATCAGCGGCAGGCCATGCTCGCCGACATGCGCGAGGCTGGATTCCAGCCCGCGCACGCAATGCTCGAACAGCGACGCGCTCGTTTCCGAGATGCGCGGGACGAAGAACGCGTCCTGCTCGTCCGCCGCCAGCGGTCGCCCGTCGATGAACGGGATCGACGCATCGAGAATCGCCCGGTCGCCGCTGACGTCGACGTAGTGCGCGACCGCATGGGCGAGCCAGACACGATCGTCGGAGATCCGCGTGCGTACGCCGCTGCCGCTTTCCGGCAGCCACCAGTGCTGCATGTCGCCCTCCGGGAACTGGCGCGCCGCCGCCCGCAGCAGATGCTCGCGCGTCAGGGCCGGGCGGGCGGCCGCGAGCGCCATGCCGTCCTGCAGCTGGTCGCGAAAACCGTACGCGCCGCTGGCCTGGTAAAAGCCCGCACGCGCCCAGATCCGGCACGACAGCGTCTGGTACAGCAGCCAGCGGTTCAGCATCAGATCCATCGCGCGGTCCGGCGTCTCGACCTGGAGCGCGCCGAGCGTCTCGTCCCAGAACGCCGTCACCGCGGCGAATATCGCATCGAGATCCGCCTGACGGTAATGCTCGACCAACTGTCGCGCCGCCGCCGCATCGGCGCCTTCGCCGAGCAGCAAGACGATTTCGACGACACCGCCGGGTTCGAGATCGACCGTGGTCTGCAACGCGGCACACGGGTCGAGCCCGGCGCCGACCCGGCCAGACAGCGGCGGCGCGCCGACGCTGCCCGGAAAACCGGCGGGATCGCTCAGCACGCCATTGCGGCCGATGAACTCGCGCCGGTCCGCGCTCCAGGCGGTTTGCAGGCCGCACAGATCGGCGAACGCCACCCTGCCGCGATACGCGTGGCTCCAGTCGTTGCGGGCAAACAGCGCGCCGGTGGCCGGATCGATCTCGCTCGCGGTGTGCGGCGCCGCGGCGCTGCGCGACGCGCCCAGCGCCCACTCCGCATAGGTTGCGACGGACAGCCGGCGGGTCCGGTCCGACAGGTTGCGCAGGGTCAGGCGGGAAATCTTGACGGGATCGGCCAGCGGCACGAACTGCAGCAATTCGACGGCGACCTCGGCGGCGGTATGCGCAAACCGGCTGTAGCCCTGGCCATGGCTCGCCACGAACGGAGTCGCACCCGGCGCATCGTCGCCGATCGAGTTCGCCTGCGGCCCCCAGCGCATGCCGGTTTCGTCGTCGCGAACATAGAACACCTCGCTGGGCGGATCGGTGACCGGGTCGTTCGACCATGGCGTCAGCGGATGCTCGCGGCTGTTCGTCACCCAGGTATAGCCGCCCCCTTCCGCCGAGCTCAGGAAGCCGCACGACGGGTTCGCGACGACGTTGACCCACGGCATCGGCGTGCATTGACCGGGTTGCAGAATCACCACGTATTCGCGGCCGCCGCGCGCGAAACCGCCGATGCCGTTGAAGTATTCGAGACCGGCGCCGGCCTGCGCCCCCTTCGGCGGCAGTAACGCGGGCGGCAGCGGCGGGTGCGCGGCATCCGCGCGGGCGGGCAGCGGTGAACCCGCGAGCCGTCGCAACTGGTCCACCAGCCGGCCGTTGCGCGCGGCGAGCACGGCGCGAGCGACCGACGGAAACAGCGCGCGCGCCGCCGCCGCCATCAGGTCGTCGCGCAGCACGAAAATACTGCCGCGCCCGGCTTCGTCCGGCTGCTGCCGGGCCCGCACCAGCCCCTCGAGCGCCGCCTGCAAATCCTGCACATACGACGCCGCGCGCTCGTTGACGATGACCAGATCGACCTCGAGCCGCTTCATCCGCCAATACTCGTGCGCGCGGATCAACTGCCGCACCATCGCGATGTGCTCGATGTCGTCGATCCGCACCAGCAGGATCGGCAGATCCCCGGATACGCCATGCGTCCACAGCGGCGACGCGCCCACGCCGCCCGCCGCCGACACCGCCGCCGCATGGCGCAGCAGTGCGGCGGAACCCGGCCGCATCGACGCATCGCTGTAGAGCATGTATCCGGCCAGCTGCTGGAACAACGCGGCCTCGTCGAGGCTCACCGCGCTATGCCGCAATTGCACCTGCGCCTGGGTCCACGCGAGCATCGCCGCACGCGCGAACGATTCGCCGTCGCGATGCTTGTCGACCAGGTCGAGCAGTTGCGCGCGCGAATCCGCGACGATGGTCCAGTAGACGATGCTCGCCTTCGCGCCCGGCTCGATGCGCAGACGCCGCCGCAACGTGAACGCCGCGTCCAGCACCGCGCCTTCGGAAGCGCCCAGCGCACGCCGTTCGGTCAGCGCAAGCGGCAGTCGAACGCCGCGCCCGCGCCCGATGAAACGCAATCGATCGGTGTCGAATTCTTCCGCGCCGACGGTTTCGCCGGACGTCACCGCCAGATGGGCGGCCCAGACCTCCGCCTCGTTCGGCGCGCGCTTGCGCCGCGTCGCCAGAATCGCGCCGGACGCCGGCACGTACTCGGTCTCGATGAACAGCTTCGAGAACGCGGGATGAGCGTGATCGGCGGCGGGCGGTGCGAGCACGATTTCCGCGTAGGACGTGAATTCGATTACGCGGGCCCGGGTGCCCGCATTGGCCACCGACACCCGCCGCACCTCCGCGTCGTCCTCGGCGGAGACCACCACCTCGAGCGACGTCGTCAAGGTGCCGTCGCGCCGCACGAACTCGGCGCGATCCTCGGTGAACGTCACTTCGTAGCTGTCCGGCACCACCCCGGTGGGCTGCCATGCGGCCGACCAGACGTCGCCGCTGTCGACGTCGCGCAGATACAGATAGCTGCCCCAATCGTCGCGCGTCGCGTCTTCCCGCCAGCGCGTGACGGCCAGATCGTCGCGGCGGCTGTAGCCGGAACCCGCGGCCGTGAGCATTACCGCGTAGCGGCCGTTGGACAGCAGATGCGTGACGGGCGCGGGATCGTCCGCCGACAGCAGGCGCCGCGCGACGCCGGCATCGATGCCATGCATCCTGCCGGCCGGGCTCGCGTCGACCCGCGGCCGCCCTGCCGCGACCCGGCCCGGCACCCGCTCCTGCAACAGCAGCTCGGTGGCGCGGACGGCCGGCTCGCCATGGAAGAACGCGCGAATGCGTCCACCCAGCAGCGCATTGGCGATCGACACGATCGACATGCCCTGGTGATGCGCCATGAACGCCCGCACGATGGCCACCGGCATGCCTTCCGGCACGCGTGCGGGCGTGTAGTCGAGCGCTTCGTAGAAGCCGAAGCGCCCGCACGCGCCGGCCGCGCGCAGCCGCTCGAAGTTGCGCGCGGCGGCGTCCGGCGCGACCATCGCCGCGAGCGCGGTCGCATAGGGCGCGACCACCAGGTTCTGGTCGAGATCGCGCTTGAGCCCCAACTCCGGCACGCCGAAGCTCGAATACTGATAGGTCAGCTCGATGTCGCGCGTGTTGTATGCCGATTCGGACATGCCCCACGGCAAGCGCAGCCCGTCGGCATAGGCGATCTGCCGACGCACCACCAGGTGATTGGTGCGCGCGAGCAGGCTGCTGTCCGGCGCGCGCATCACCAGCGACGGCATCAGGTATTCGAACATCGATCCCGACCACGAGATCAGCGCCGCGCCGTGCCCGATCGGCGTCGCCAGGCGGCCGAGCCGGAACCAGTGCCGCGCCGGGACATCGCCCTTCGCGATCGCGACGAAACTCGCCAGCCGAGCCTCCGACGCCAGCAGGTCGTAGTTGCCCGGATCGAGCCGTCCGTCGGCCACCGCATAACCGATCGACAGCAGATTCCGCACCGGGTCGAGCAGAAAGCCGAACTCCATCGCATAGGCCATCTGCAACGCGGTATCGGCCAGCGCATGAAGACGCTTGTTCAACACGTCCGCTTCGTCCGGCGTGCGCGTCGCGTCGCGACCATGTCCCTGCACCGTGTGCTCCAGCGCCTGCGCCCAGAACAGCACGTCGTCGACGTCGCCGCCCCGCACCCTGCCGATATCGTCCATCAGCGCGCGCGCGACATCGGCGACCGTCGCGGCGAGGACCGTGATCGCGGGCCATTCCGGCGCGGCGCGGCCGTCCGGTGCGGCGTCGTCCCCGGCCGGCGCGGCGAGCGCCTCCTCCAGCTCGGTCGCGGCCCGCTCGAATTCGCCGTGCAAGGCCGTGCGGGCGTCGCCTTCCCGGCACACGGCGTTGCGCAGCAGCGCGAGCGTATCGCCGATCCCTTCATACGCGGCCTGCCGCCCCACGCCGGCGGGCTGATTCGCCCACGCGCGGCAACCGTTGCCGAGCGCGATCAGGTGGCCGGCGAGATTGCCGCTGTCGACCGACGACACGTACCGCGGCTCGAGGGGCCGCAGGTCGCGCGTGTCGTACCAGTTGTAGAAATGGCCGCGATAGCGCGCCATCAGCCGCATCGTCGCGAGGGTCGCCTCCAGCCGCGACACCGCGTCCAGCGTGCCGAGCCAGCCGAACTCGCGGGCGCTGACGGCGGACAGCAGGTACAGCCCGATATTGGTGGGCGAGGTCCGGTGCGCGACAACGGGCTTCGGGTCCTCCTGGAAATTGTCCAGCGGCAGCATCTGATCGTCCGCCGTCACGAAGGTCTCGAAATAACGCCAGGTCCGGCGCGCGTCGCGCCGCAGTTGGCGCGCATCGTGCGGCGCCACCGCGAGCTCGCCCGCCGGCCGCGGTGCGCGGCTCAGCCAGTAGGCGATCGCGGGCGCCGCGAGCCAGACCAGCGCGAACGGAACGGCCAGCCAGCCCGCATCACGATCGAAGCGCCAGCCCGCCGCCAGGCCGGCAGCCGCAGCCAGCAGCGCGAGCGTCACGCCGCCGCGCATCTGCAGATAGGTGAACGCCAGGGTCCGCCGCTCGCGCGCGCCGGCTTCGGCCGCCGTGGTCCATTCGAGCAGGTGGCGACGGCTGATCCCCACGCGAAACAGCGTGCGCGCGATCGCGTCGCCCATCGACCACGCCTGCTGCGGCAGCATGACGATCGACAGGCCGAACCGCGTCAACGCGAACCGCAGCTCTATCGACCATGCATAGAGCACGCTGCGCGTGGTCATCTTGACGTGCGTGCGCCGCCAGCGCGGCACCAGCCCGCTCAACACGGGCAACAGGAACGGCAGCGCGATCGTCGTCAGCACGAACGCGCTCCACGCGAGCGACACGGGCAGCGGCAGCATCCATCCAGCCAGCAGCGCGACCATCATCGCGGGCGCCGTGAGTGTGCGGCGCAGGTTGTCCAGCATCTTCCAGCGGCCGACCGCCGTCAGCGGCTCATGGCCGAAAATCAACCACGGCAGGAGCTGCCAGTCGCCGCGCGCCCATCGGTGCAGGCGCCCGGCCGCGACGTCGTAGCGGGACGGCGACGCTTCGACGACCTCGACATCCGACGCCAGCCCGGCTCGCGCGAAAATGCCTTCGAACAGATCGTGACTGAGCACCGTGTTCTCCGGCACGCGGCCGGCGAGCACTGCCTCGAACGCATCGACGTCGTAGATGCCCTTGCCCGCATACGAGCCTTCGTCGAACAGGTCCTGATAGACATCCGATACGGCCGACACGTAAGGATCGATGCCGTGCGCGCTCGACGACACGCGCTGGAACAGCGAGCCCTCGTCGCCGCTCGCGAGGGATGACGTGACGCGCGGTTGAAGGACGCCGTAGCCTTCGACGATGCGCCGGCTCGCCGAGTCGAATACCGGCCGGTTGAGCGGGTGCGCCATCTTGCCGACCAGGCGGCGCACGGTATCGCGCAGCAGCCGCGTATCGGCATCGAGCGTGATCACGTAGCGCACGTCCGGCGGCACGCGCGGCGGCCGGCCTTCCCGCGCGACGAACGTCGTGTCCTGCGCTCCGCGCAGCAAGCGGTTCAGCTCGTGCAGCTTGCCGCGCTTGCGCTCCCAGCCCATCCAGCACCGTTCGCCGTCGTTCCACACGCGCTTGCGGTGCAGCAGCAGAAAGCGCTCGCCTTCACCCGGTGCCGCCGGATAAAGGCGATTCAACCGGTCGATGCCGGCCGCCGCGAATGCCAGCAGCCCGTCGTCGCTGTCGGCGTGCGGGGCGGGCGCGTCCACCCAGTCGGACAGCAAGGCGAAGTACAGCGCGCCGTTGGGGCTCGCCAGATGGTGAATTTCCAGTTGCTCGATCTGCTCGGCGAGCGCCGCTTCCGTCGTCAGCAGCACCGGCACGGCGACCAGGGTGCGCAGGTCCGGCGGGATGCCGTCGAGCAATGCGAGGCCGGGCAGGATCTTCGCGCCGACATCGCGCATCACGCTGCGATTGACGAGTGCGAGCGCGGCGTCGAGCGCGGGCAGCAGGCCGGCGAGGCCGAGCCAGATCAGCCAGTGGCCGGGCGGTTCGACGCGCGTGAGCCACGCCAGCATGCCCGCCAGCAGCAGTGCGGCGATCAGCCCGATACGGGCGAGATAACCGCCGAGGCCGGCGTGGCGCGTCAGGCGCCGCAACCACAACGCAACGGGCGGCCGATAGCCGATCTCCGCTTCCAGTGCGGCGCGGCCGTCGGCCAGCAGGTAGTAACCGGGGTCGGTCTCGCGGCCCGGCACCGCGCCTGCGGCCGGTGCGCGGGCTGCCGCATCGGCGACGACGCGGCGGGCAATCTCGAGCTCGCTGACCGGCGCGCCGCGCGCAAGCGCTTCAACGGCGTCGCGATACAGGTTGCGCGTGGGGAAATCCATCTCCGCGAAACCCGGGTGGCTGCGCAGCACCTGATCGACCAGGCTGATGCGTTCGAACAGATCGGTCCAGTCCACCTCCGAAATCAGCCGCATGCTGGTGATCACGTTGCGCACGGTCAGGCTGGCGGCGCCCTGCTGATGGTTGACTGACGCAACGATCTGGTCCGGCGTCGCGCCGCGCGCCGCCAGGTGCCGATGCAGCCACGCGAGTGCCGGCGCGACGGCCGGATCGGGATCATGCAGCCGCTGAATCAGCTGCACCGCGAACGCATCGTGCAATACGGCCTGCTCATAACGGGCGACGAGCGGCGCCGTCTCCAGCCGCGCCTGCCCGCCTTCGCCGAGCAGGCGATCGGCGAGCGCGTCGGCATCGAGCCGCGCGCGCCGGTCGTCGATGATCTGATCCGCGAGCCGCCGCAGGTTTTCGATCAGCACGATCCGCAGCGTGATCGCCACCGCCCACAGTTCGCCGATCGTCAGCGGTTCCACGGCCTGGTAGGCAAGCATGAAACGGCATAGCGCATCGGGATCGAAACGACTGTCGGTATGGGCGACGAATGACCAGTTGATCCCGAACACGCGCGGATAACCGGCGAACGGGCCGTTGCTCAGTTTGGGCAGTTGCCGGTAATAGCGAGGGGAAAGATCGTCGCGGATCTGCCGCACCTGTTCCGCGACAAGATAGTAGTTGTCGAGCAGCCACTCCGCCGCGGGCGTGATTTCCTCGCCGCGCGCATCTGCGGCCACCGTGTTCCGGTAGGCCTTCAGCAGATGATCCGCATTGTCCTTCAGCCGTGTGGCCAGCGAGGGGCCCGACGCCGCACCGGGCAACACCTTCTGCGCGCGAGCCAGGCTGCCCGCATGCTGCGCGAGTCGCTCGTCGCCGAAGAACTCCTCGCGAATCGGCCGGGCATTGCTCCACGGCGAGGTCCGGCGTCGCGAAACGCGCGCAACGTGAATCTTCAACAGGCTTTCTCCCAGATGGCTGCACCGCTCGGCCAGGCGCGCCCGGGCCGTCAAACCGCTTCCGACAGCGATGTCGCGACAGGTTCGCCACGCAAGCCGCCGTGCTGCGCGGATCGGTCGACGGCGTGCTCGCACGCCATCGACACGAACGCATCGCGGGTCGTGTGCAGCGCGCCCGCCGTCCGATCGATGTCGTGCACGATGCGCTTCGGCAGGCACAGCTCGATCCGCACGGAACTCGACGTCACCCCGGTCAGGTCGATGTCGAAGAACCGCCAGATCCCGTCGCCGGCATCGACCTCCGACGCCTGCAATACGGACATGTCCGTGGTCGGCGGCGGAATGAGACGCGCGGACCGGTCATAACGGGCCACGACCCGCTGCGCGGCGGCCGCCTGCAACTCGCCATACGAGTCGCCCTCCACGTCGACCTCGGGAAAATCCGCAAGCGCGCCGCGATAGCGGGGATTCCCGTGCCGCGTGATATAGATCGGATATTTCATGAACCGCTCCAGACAGAAGAATGCGACGAACGTTATCGTGCATCGCGACCGCCCGGTGAGTCGGTACGCTGAAGAACAGTCTTCGGGGCAGGTTTAGTGGTGACTTCTCGAATGGCCTGGAACCGATCGGTGACGATCCGCCGCTTCGACGCATCAGGCACAATACGCGGCTGAGAAATTCGACCGCGGTCAAACACATGCGCTTCGTCGTCGTCGGAACAAGCGGGTCGGGGAAATCCACCTTCTCCAGTGCGCTGGCGGCCGCTGCGGGTTGCCCATACATCGAACTGGATCAACTCTATTGGGGCCCCGACTGGACAGCCGTACCGCCCGAACAGTTCGAGAATGCCGTGCTTGCCGCGACGGCAGGCGACCGGTGGGTCGCCGACGGGAACTACAGCGCCGTACGCGACGTGCTCTGGTCGAGAGCCACGCACGTCGTCTGGCTCAACTTCGGGCGATGGACTGTGTTCTCCCGGGTGCTCTGGCGCACGCTAAGCCGCGGGCTCATGCGCACCGAGCTTTTTCACGGCAACCGGGAGTCGCTGCGGATGGCGTTCTGCTCCAAAGACTCGGTACTGCTGTGGTCATACACCACCTTCGCCAGGAACCGCGTCAAATTCGCCGCCCTGCGAGACGATCCGAAATACGCGCATCTGCAATGGACGGAGATCACCGGGCCATCGCGTACCCGCGCGTTCATCGAAAGGCACGCCCGCGCCGGCAGTTGAGCATTCGATATATCAGGACTTCTGACTGAAAGTCCCGGACGCCGTGCAAACCATTCGCGGCCTGCCCTTGCCGGAACCCATCGCCGGGCGTATGGTTTATTTCTCTGTCGCCCTTTTTGGGGAGATATCGAAATGGCTGCCATGCAATCCGCGGCCACGCCCCTCTCCGACGAGGAAGCCCGGCGCCAGCTGCGCCGCGCCGTCATCGCCAGCACGATCGGCACCACGATCGAATGGTATGACTTTTTCCTCTACAGCACGGTCACCGGCCTGGTCTTCGCAAAGCTTTATTTCCCGCAGTCCCACCCTCTCGTCGGCACGCTGCAGGCGTTCCTGATCTATGCGGTCGGCTTTGTCGCGCGGCCGGTCGGCGCCGCGATCTTCGGCCATTACGGCGATCGCATCGGACGCAAGGCCACCCTGATCGTGACCCTGTTGCTGATGGGGCTCGCCACGTTCGCCGTGGCCTTCGTCCCGACCTACGCGACGATCGGCATCTGGGGCGCCGTTCTCCTCACGGTGCTGCGCTTCATCCAGGGCGTCGGCGTCGGCGGCGAATGGGGCGGCTCGGTCCTGATGTCGATGGAATGGGCGCGCACCAATGCGCATCGCGGCTTCGTCGCGTCGTGGCCGCAGTTCGGCGTGCCGGCGGGATTGTTCCTCGCCAACCTCGCCGTGCTGGCCATGAGCTGGCTTTCCGGCAGCAGTTTCCTCGCGTGGGGCTGGCGCGTGCCGTTTTTCCTCAGCATCCTGCTGGTCGCGATCGGGCTCTATATCCGCCTGAATATTCTCGAGACGCCGATCTTCGCGAAGCTGCTGGCCGAGCGCCGGATCGAGAAGACGCCGATGCTCGAAGTGCTGCGCAAGCAGCCGAGGGATATCGTGCTGTCGGCGTTCGCGCGGATGGCCGAACAGGCGCCGTTCTATATCTTTACGGCGTTCGTGTTCACTTACGGGATCACGGCGCTCGGCGTCACGCGCGAACTGCTGCTGACGGCGGTGCTGGTTGCATCCGTGGTCGAATTCGTCACCATCCCGCTGTTCGGGCACGTGTCGGATCTGATCGGGCGGCGGCGGATGTACATGATCGGCGCGGCTGCCGTCGGTGTGTTCGGATTCCTCTACTTCGCGATGGTCGACAGCCGGAATCCGGTATGGATCTTCGCGGCCATCGTGCTGTCTCTGGTCCCGCATTCGATGATGTACGGGCCGCAGGCTGCGTTGATTGCCGAGTCGTTTACCGGGCGGTTGCGATACAGCGGTGCGTCGATGGGGTATCAGCTCGCTTCGGTCATCGCAGGCGGCCCGGCACCGCTGATCGCGACGGCGCTGTTTGCCTACTACCATTCGGGGTATGCGATCGCGGTGTACGTGCTGGTGTGTGCGGTGCTGAGCCTGGTCGCCGCGTCGAAGCTCGGGGATTACACGAACAAGGATATTTCGCGGGAATACGACGAAGCGCGGGATCTGGGGGATCACGGACACGCGCCGCCGGTAACTTGACGGCCCGGCCGCGCGCCCCTCACTTCTTGTTGTCCGCGCGAACGGCGCCCAGCGCTTCGAGCAACGGCCGGAGCGCATCGAGTTCCGCGCCGAAGCCGGCCCAGTCCCCCGCCTTCATCCGCTCGATCGCGCGGTCGTAATGGGCCAGCGCTTCGCGGGCGCGTGCATCCGCCGCGCCGCGGGCCGGCGCCGCCACCGGCCCCGGCCCCGTCTCCTTGAAGAGCGCCGCGAGCGCTGCGCTCAGGTTTTCCTCCATCACGACGCGATCGCCGTAGGCCGCAATCACCCGCTTCAGCTCGGGCAATTGGCCCGACGCCGCGCGCAGATAAAGCGGCGACACGTACAGAATCGAATTCTCGATCGGCACGACCACGAGATGGCCGCGGATCACGCGCGAGCCCATCTGGTTCCACAGCGAGATCTGCTGCGAGATTTCCGTGCTCTGCTGGATGCGCGCCTCGATCTGGTACGGCCCGTAGATCAGCTTGTCCTTGGGGAACGCGTAGACGATCAGCTTGCCGTACCCGGGCGGATCGCAACGTGCGGCCAGCCACGCGATCATGTTCTCGCGCTGGCTCGGCACCATCGGCAGCATCAGCACGAAGCCGGCCTGCGCGTCGCCGGGCAGCCTCATGATCGTGTAGTACGGCGCCATCTGCGCGTTCGCTGCGTCGCCCCCGTCGATATCGCCCAGCGCGCGAGGAAACTGCCAGAGGTCCTCGCGGTTATAGAACACTTCCGGCGCATCCATGTGATAAGCACGGTAGAGGTTCGCCTGGATCAGGAACAGATCCTCGGGGTAGCGGATATGCTGCCGAAGATCCGGCGGCATCGCGTCGAGCGGCTTGAACATGCCGGGGAAGATGCGCGCGTAAGTCCGCACCAGCGGATCGGAAGGATCGCTGACGTAGAAGTCGACCGTGCCGTTGTACGCGTCGACCACCACTTTCACTGCGTTGCGAATGTAGTTGGCGCCGTCGCCGACACCGGGCGGCGCATACGGAAACCAGCGGCTGGTCGTATAGGCGTCCTGCATCCAGAACAGGCGTCCGTTGCTTGCCACGACATACGGGTCGTGGTCGAGCGCGAGAAACGGCGCAATCGTGCGGATCCGGTCCCGGATGTTGCGGTGAAACAGGATCCTGCTGTCGTTCGTGATGTAGTGCGTCAGCAGGATGTTGGGATCGCCGAACTGCCATGCGAAGAGGCCGCGCCGCGCCGCGCCGCCGATCGCGACACCGTCGCGCCCGCTGTAGGACGTGTAGACGTTGCTGTCGCCCTTCGGGTAGTCGAATTCGGGCATGCTGCCCTTCACGATCACATAACCCTGCCCGCCTTCGCCGAAGTAGATGCGCGGTTCGTGGATCGCCGGCCCGCCGTCCGCGGCAGGCGGAATGTCGCGCAGATACAGCGACGGCAGGCCTTCCGTGGATTTCTCGGTGACCGGCGACATCACGACGCCGTTGCCGTGGGTAAACAGCAGATGCAGGTTCACCCAGGTTCGGGCGTTCTCCGGCAGCATCGACTGCTCCAGCTCGCGCGCCGACAGCATGACCTGCCGGTAGCCGGAGTCGAGCCGGTAGCGATCGATATCCACGGAGAAGAACTTGTAGTAAGTCCTGATCTCCTGCAACTGCGCATAGGTATCCATCAGCGGCTGCACATCCCACAGCCGGATGTTGTCGACGGTCGCGCGATTGGCCTGCAGCGACGCGAGATTCAGGCCCTGCCCGGCCGCAAACGGCTTGACCTCGATCTGCGCGAGACCGTAAGCCTGCCTCGTCAACGCGATGTTGTGCTGGATATAGGGCGTCTCGAGCTGCAGCTCGCTCGGCTTGACGTAGAAGCGCTGGAACAGCGCGGGATAGACGATGCCGAGCGCAAACGACGTGCCGAACACCAGCAGCACCGCAGCGCCCGGCAGCCGATAGCCGGGCCGGCGCAGGTTGACCAGCATCGCAACGGCCGACGCAGTGGCGAGGCCGACGAGCAGCCACAGCACCGGCAGCATCACGTGGATATCGGTATAACCGGCGCCGACCACGACACCGTTGTTGTCGTAGAGCAGCAGAAAGCGTTCGAGCCACCAGGACCAGGCTTTCAGCAGGAAGAACAGCGCCAGCAGCGCCGAGCCGTGAACGGCGGCAGCCGACGAAAGCCCCTTCTGCGGGCGCAGCATGATGTCGCCGCGCAGCCAGTAGACGCTGCCTGCGACGATCGCGCAGCAGGCGACCACTTGCAGCAGCAGGTTCTTCAGTACGATCCAGACGGGCAGCGCGAACAGATAGAAACCGATGTCGTTGCCGAAGATCGGATCGCGCGCGCCGAACGGCACCCGATGCAGAAAGCGCAGCGCGACATCCCAGCTCGACATCGCACCGGCGGCGATCGCAAGCCCGAGGAAGACGGCACCCGCGGCGATGACCGCGCGCCATGGAACGCGCGATGCGACCTCGGCTGCAAGCGCCCGAAGGACATCCTCCGCACGCGTCGACGAAGCTTCCTCTACCTGCCAGACATCGACGGGCCTTGCAAAACGATGCGCGAGCAACCCCGACGCGCCGATCGCGGCCGCCGACACGGCGAGCACCGCGACGAACAGCAGCACCCTCGCGGACAGGATCGTCCAGAAGACGCCGGCATAGCCGATCGACGAGAACCAAAGCCAGTCGACCAGGATACCGGTGATGCGCCCGATGACGATCAGGCACGCGACGACGACCGCAGCCATGATCCCATAGCGCCTCAGGCGCGAGACGGACATTGCTTGCGAGCGCATCGATGCTCCTTTGCCGGGCCGTCATGCGAGGCCGGCTGCGGCCGGATCGGGGTGTGCCGCCGATCCGTCGGTCGGGATCGCGGCCGGCCGCATGTCTGAATGCTACGCTCGTTGCCGGCACGTCGCCATCCGACGGCATGCGCGACGTCACTCGCGGGCGATCGATCGCAGTGCACTGCACTGCAGCAAATCCGCTCGCTCCCACTCGCGGGACGCGATGCGAAGCCGGGTGAGCACACGATCAACGGGGCGTTTGCACGCCATCCGGGTCACGCTCACAATGAGCGTTCGGGCGGCTTGCCGCGCCGGAACGGACGGAGGGCGAAATGGACGATCCCCATGATCTTCAGCGCTTTGTCGACGCACAGGATTCGGTGTATGCGCAGGTATGCGACGAGCTGAAGAACGGACACAAGCGAAGCCACTGGATGTGGTTCGTGTTTCCGCAGATCGAAGGGCTTGGCAACAGCGCGATGGCGCAACGGTATGCGATCGCGACACTGGCCGAAGCCGTCGCGTATCTTCAGCATCCGCTGCTCGGCGAAAGGCTGCGGGAATGCACACGGCTGGTCAATCAGGTCGAAGGCAGTTCGATCCAGACGATTTTCGGGTATCCGGACTACCTGAAATTCCGGTCGTCGGTCACGTTGTTTGCGCATGCGACTGCCGACAACGCGGTGTTCGTGGAGGCGCTCGAGAAATATTTCGGCGGTGAGGCCGATCACGACACGCTCGCGCGAATCTAGGCGGGGGCGGCGCGAATGAACCTCCACGTAACAACATGGGCGGTGATTTTGAGCGACGCGTCGAACAACGATGGCCCGGGGTCAACCGACAGACCCCGGGCCAGGGATGTCCCGCCGGGGTGCCGGGCATCGCATGCATTGCCCGGCACCACCGATCGCGCTACGCCGCGCGAACGACGTCAGAACTGATAACCCGCGCCCACCACCGCGCCGAAGTCAGACCGGCTGTTGCCCGTCACCGATGCCTTGACGACCCAGCGGTTGCTCTCCGTCACGTACGAGTAGCCGGCGGCAAAACCCTGCTGACCGTGATAGTTCGCGGTTGCCGCCGACACCATCGAGCGACCCGCACCCGTCGGCTGCGGCAGGCCGGCCACTGCCATCGCCGACGCGACGCCGCCGTACATGTCCTTCTTCAGGTCGTTGAACGAGTTGTACACCTGCCCGATGCGCTGGTCGGTGTAGCTCTTCGCCTGCGTCGAAGCGGCCGTGAGGTTGTCGTTCAGCTGCTGCACGTTCACCGCGTCGGTCGGCGCCGTTCCGGCCGCGACGTTCGTGATCTGGCGTTCGCTGCCCTTCGCGCCGACCGAGAACGAATTGTCGCGATCGGCGACGGAGCCCTGGCCGACCGCCACCGCATTCTTGCCGGTCGCGGTCGCCGTCGACCCGATCGAACCCGCATCGGCACGCGCGATCCACGTCGTGTTCGCATCGGTTGCCGCCGTGCGGATCTTGTCGTTGGCCGCCACGCTCTTCATCGCATTGTTGAACTGGCCGACGTTGACCGCATCGTTGTCGTTCACGCCCGCCGCGACACCGGTCAGCGTACGGTCGCCCGCCGTGCCGGAGAAGTTCACGCTGGTGCCGCCCGTGTCCTTCCCGACCGTGATCGCACCGTTCGGGTCCTGCTGCTGCACGAGGCCGGCCTTGCCGTTCGCGATGTTGGTCACGCTGCCCTGCAGGTTCGAGATGTCGGTCGTGTTCTTCGACACCTGCTGGTTGGTCGCGTAGAGCTGCGAGCCATTTACCGCATCCGTGCTGGTGGCGCTGAGCGTGCCTGCCTGCACGTTGGTGATGCGCGTGCCGCCGGCACCGCCGAGCGTGATCGTGCTCTTCGAGCTGTCGTCGTACTGCACCGCAAGCGCGCCGAGCTGATTGAGATTCGACTGCACGTCCTTCAGTTGCTTCACGTTCACCGCGTCGGTGTCGCTGGTGCCCGCCGCGACGTTCTTGAGCACGACGGCCGAGTTCGTGTCGCCGCCGACGAGTGAAACCGAATTCAGCCGGTTGCCGTTCGTGTCGACGTCATACTTGACGACGTTCTTCACGGCTTCGCCGGTCTGGTTCGACACCTGCGTGATCTGCTGTTCGAGAGCGGATTTCACGCCCGACAGCTGGCCGCCGTTCACCGCGTCCGTGCTGCCCGCGGCGACGTTGCCGTCGGCCACGTTCGTCAGCTTGGTCGGTGCACCGCCGCGCGCCGCGCTGTAGGCGCCGAGTTTCGGGTCGAACTGCAGCGCGTCCTGCTGCAGCCCGGCGATCGCGGCCGTATTGCCGGCGATGTTCGTTTCGGCATTGCCGAGGCGCGTTTCATGATTCTCGAGCGTCGTCGTATTGCTGCCGACGCGGCCGTCGAGGTTCGTCAGCGCGTCGCCGACGTTGTTGAACGAGCCGCCGCCGACCTTATAAGCCGGCGCGCCGATCGAGCCGTCCGGATTCGCCGTTGCGCCGCCGCCGAGCGCGGCCGCGGTGCCGTCGATCGCGCGGCGCAATTGCGCGCCGTTCACCGCGTCCGTGCTGCCGGACGCCACGTTGCCTTCCGCGACGTTGGTCACGCGCACCGGGCTCCCGCCGTTGCCCGCGCCGAGCGAAACCTGCCGCTTGCTCGCATCGTCGTACTTCACGGCCAGCGCATCGAGCTGGCTCGTGCCGTCGTGAATCGCTGCGGTCAACTGATCGACGTTGACCGCGTCGGTTCCGTTCTTGCCGGCCGCGACGTTGCTGATGAGTTGCGGGCCGTTGCCGCCGTGGCGCGCGTCGTACGCGCCGAGGCTTGCGTTCCACTGGAGCTCATCCTGCTGGAGCGCGGCGATGTTGCCCGTGTTCGTCGTCACCTGGTTGCCGACGGTCGTGATCGACTGGTTGAGCGTGTCGGTCGCCTTGCCGAGCTGGCCGACGTTCACCGCGTCGCCCGCGGCAATGCCGTCCGCGACATTGTGCAGGCCGACCGGCGCCTGCGCGCCCTGCCCGCCGAGCGTGACGCCGCCGTGCGCGTCGTCGTCGTACTGCACGGCGTTCTTCGTCGCGGCGCCGATCTGGCTGGTGATCGACGTGCTCAGGTTGCCGAGCGTCGTGCTGAGGTTGTTCGTCACGCTCGTGCTGAGCGATGCGAGGCCGCCGTTCAGTTGCCCGACGTTGACGGCGTCGTGCACGTCCTTGCCGTCCGCGACGTTGTGCAGCGTGGTGCCGTTGGTGCCGGCGAACGTCACCGAGTCGAACCCGCTCGCGCCGTCGTACTTCACGTTGCGCGTATCGGCCGCCTGCAGGTTGCCGATGTTCGAGGCGGCCGTGCTCAGCGACGTGTTGATGCCGGAGACGCTGTTCTGCAGGTTCGCGATGTTCGAAGCCGCCGTCGAAATGGACGTTTGCAGCGGCGCGACACTGCCCTTCAACTGGCCGACGTTCACCGCGTCGGTATCGGCCACGCCGGCCGCGACGCCGCCGATCGTGGTGCCGTTGCTGCCGTCGAGCGCGATCGCCGCATGCGAATCGTCGGTGTATTTCACGACGTTCTGCGTTGCCGACACGATGCTCGTGCTGAGGCTGTTGCCCACATTGGTCACGCGCTGGTCGACATTCGTGATCGACGTCGACAACGAATTGCCGACCGACGTCACGCGTGCGTCGACATTGCCGATGCCCGTGCTGAGCGTGCTGTTCACGTTCTTCAACTGCTGGACGTTGACGGCGTCCGTATCGGCCGCGCCCGCCGCGACGTTCTTCAGCTGGCGTTCGCTGCCGATCGCGCCGAACGACACCGCGCCGCCGACCGGTGCGGCCGTGCCGCCGAATACCGGCGTGCCGCCGTTGTTCGCGCCGACGCTGCCCGAGCCGATCGCCACCTGGTTGTTGTCGTTCGTCTGCGCGCCCGCGCCGATCGCCACGGATTGCGTGCCGCCGGCGCGCGTCTGCGTCGCCGCGTCGTACGCGGCGCCGTTCGATACGCCGTCGCTCGACGTCGGGTTGGCGCCGCCGATCGCGATCGAGCGATCGCCGCTGGCCAGCGCCGAGTGGCCGAGCGCGATCGAGCTCGTGCCGTGCGCATCCGCGACGTTGCCGAGCGCCATCGAGAAATCGCCGACCGCAGCCGACTGGCGGCCGACCGCGAGCGACGTATTGCCTTGCGCGACCGCCACCGTGCCGATCGCCATGGCCGAGTTCGCCAGCGCCTGCGAGCCGACGCCGATCGCGATTGCACCGCCGCTGCTGCTGCCGCCCTTGCTGCTTGCATTCGACTGGTCGCCGATCGCGATACCGCTGGTACCGGCCCTGGCATTCGTTCCCTGTGTCACGTTCGAGGTGCTCACCGCCACGTAGCTCCCGCTCTTCGTTGCCACGCACAGCGGGTTGGTCCCGTCGATGCACTGGCCGTTCAGCGCGTTGTCCGGGTTGCCGCGGTCGACGAAATTGTCCGCGTGCGCGACTCCCGCGATCAGCACACCTGCACCCGTGAACATGGCGGCGGCAAGCGCCGAAATCTGATTCCTCTTCATGCTGTTCTGCTCCGTTTTGTAGCGTCTGGTTTGAATATGGACTACTTACTTTTATTGACAGCTTCGACTTCGACTGCGATTGCGACTTCAGTGCGGAACCTGTTCCCGATGCCCGGCCTGGCCGTGTCGAACGTGACACGCACCGACCGCGCAAATCGACAGGGCGTCCGATAGCCCGGGCACGCCGTCTCTTTGCGGCCCGTTCCGTTAATCCGTTACATACATTAGGAATACGTAGTGTTATTTATGGACGAGCTCTCCCCCGACTGAATCCGGAGATTCAACCCGTCTTTATAACCACCCCGAATCCGACGTCGCGCCGACCGCGACCAACCTCGTCTCTTTTATTTCATCTCCGGCAACCGGATTTCCGTTTCGATGCCCAGGACATTCGCTCGGGCATGCATCGACTGATGCTTCGGACTCGACTCGCGCAACGTCCGTCGCGGTTCGCGGAGCCCTCGTTTGTTCCATGCCATCCGGCGCTCAAAGTTCGGACGAATTATGAGACACGATCGATGATTATCAAAGGCGACATTGTTTATAGATTGCAAAATCCAATATATTCAATGCGTTACTTAAAATATTGCCGTCTCGCAAACGATTGCGCATTGTCGCACTTAATCGGAATGTTTTTTGAGGCAGATAAATACTTTGCCGAAGCGGATTTGAATTAAATGCAATCGAACGACTCGCAGCCAGAAAGTCGACCAGACAGCAGACGTAAACCGCAGCACACCCCGAAAATGCGTAAAACGGCATGGCACGAATATCGACAAGCCATCTGGCGGGATTCGAAATATGCTCCTACAATTCCGCTCGCATCGATACCGGCAGCCGCGACCATTCACGACGCGACCGCGGCAATCGTCCGCGCCTTTACCGGCTCAGCGATCAAAACAACGAACGCCGGGTATTGCGCCGGGCGGTTGCGTGCCGCGCAGTCCGGCCCGATCCGATTGTCGATGCGAGCGTGCGATGCGTTTGCGCGTCGTCATAGAGCGGCATCCGACGATTCCCCGAACCGGGCAGGCCACCCGCGGGATCGCGGCCAACCGCCTTTCCAGAACAGGTGCACGATGTCTCCATCGATCTCCGCATTGAGCGACGCCCATCTCCTGATCGTCGACGATCAGCCCGACCAGCTGCGTTTGCTGATCGACATCCTGCGCAGCACCGGCTGCCGGATCAGCATCGCATCCGACGGGGCGCAGGCGTGCGAGCGCGCGCAGGCGCTGATGCCCGACCTGATCCTGATGGATGTCCGCATGCCGCGCATGGACGGTTTTACCGCGTGCCGGCTGCTGGCCGCCGATCCGCTGACGAGCGCGATTCCGGTCATCTTCCTGACCGTGGCCGGCGAATTGCACGAACGCCTCGAGGGGCTGGAGATCGGCGGCGTCGACTATGTGGTGAAGCCGTTCGAGCCGGCCGAAGTGCTCGCGCGGATTCGCGTGCAGCTCGCGCGGACGAAGCGCGAGCTGCCGTCGGACACGGAAAGCCCGCTCGCGGCCGGCCAGGACGACGACATCATCGTGCGCGCGGCCATTCGCCACCTGTCGCGTACCTTGAACGATCCGCCGACGGTCGAGCAACTGGCGCGCGCGGTCGGCACGCATGAAAAGCGGCTGTCGCGCGCGTTTCGCGACAATCTCGGCCAGACGGTGTTCGAGTATCTGCGGCACGAGCGGCTGCGGATCGCGCAGGATCTGCTGGATTCGACGTCGCTCAGCATCGCCAGCATCGCGAAGGAAATCGGCTTTTCCACGCCGGCGAACTTCGCGACCGCCTTCCGCGAACGTTTCGGCATCACGCCGACCGAATGGCGGCGCCAGCGCCATGCGGGCCGTCGCGCCTCGACCCGCGATCCGCAGCGCGGCGCATAGGCCGGGGCGGCGCGAGCGCGATTACCAGTTGTATTTCGCGCTGGCCAGCACGGTCCGCTCGTTGCCGAACACGCACACCGTGTACGACGTGCAGCCGCTGACGTAACGCCGGTCGAACAGGTTCGCGACGTTCAGCGCGAACCGCCAGTGGCGCATCTCGTAGTGCATCGCCAGGTCGTACAGCGTCGTGCTCGGCACCGTCAGCGAGTTGTCGGGGGCGCCGGCCGACGCGCTCTGGTAGCGCACGCCGGCGCCGATCCCGAGGCCCGCCAGCGCGCCCGTATGCCAGGTCCAGTCGGCCCACATCGACGCCATCTGCCGCGGCAGCGGCACGGACACGGGCCAGTTGTTCAGCGACGCGTCGTTCGCCTGCACGTTCTTGACGTCCTGATACATATACGACGCGACGACCGACAGCTCGCGGGTCAGCTTGCCGACCGCGCTCAGCTCGATGCCGCGCGAGCGCACCTTGCCGGTCTGCACGGATGTCGTGCCGGTGGGATCGAGATTCACCGGTGTCGGGGTCACGACGTTGGTCTGGTCGATCTGGTAAATGGCCGCGTTCAGCATCAGGTTCCGGCCGGGCGGTTGCCAGCGCAGCCCGGCTTCCGTCTGCGTGCCGCGCGTCGGCTTCGGCAAACCGCCGCCGGCCATCCGCACGCCGATGACCGGATCGAACGACGTCGAATAACCCACATACGGCGACAGCCCCGCATCACCTTGATAGGTGAGCCCGACGCGCCCGGAGAACGCACTGACGTCCTGCCGCGACTGCGTGCCGGCCGTCTGCGTTTGCGTACCGGCCGTCCGGTCGTCGAACCGCGCATTCACGCGATCCTCGCGGCCGCCGAGCGTCAGCGTCCAGCGCCGCCAGCGGATCTGGTCCTGCGCGTACACGCCGACCGCGTTCATCGCCGTGTACTGGTCGACGTGGCCGAGCGACGTCGGGCCGGAGAAGATCGCGGCCGTCACGGGCCGATAGATGGGGTGGTACAGGTTCAGCGACGGCGCCAGCGCGAGCCACACGCTGTTGGTCGTCGTCTGCCGGTCGAATTGCAGGCCGAACAGCAGCGTGTGTTCGAGCGGCCCCGTGCCGAAGCGCGCCTGCGCGCGGTTGTCGATATCGAGCCGGCTGTAGTTGAGCTGGAACAGCCCCGCGAACCGCATCATGTTGGTCGTGCTGCGGGGCGCCAGGCCGACGCCGAACACCGTTGCGTCGTCGAGCGACAGGTGTGACCAGCGCACGTCCTGGTGCAGCGTCCAGATCGCATTCACGCGACGCTCCAGCGCGTAGCCGAGCGACCATTGCTTCTTCCGGTAGTCGTTGAACGCCGGGTCGCCCATGTAGATGTCCGGCGACAGGCGACCGTTCGGGTTCGGCAGCACCGTGCCCGACGCGGGCAGGAAGTTCGACGTGATGTCGCCGCTGTCCTGCAGGAACGACGCGGAGAACGTCAGCGACGTATCGGCGTTCGGCCGCCATCGGAACGACGGCGCCAGCGCGACGCGCCGGTCGCCGTTCGGGCCGGTCACCGCATTGCCGTCGCGTGCAACGCCGACGAAGCGATACGCATACCGGCCGTCCGGGTCGAGCCGGTCGCCGACGTCGAGCATGAACTGCTTGCGCGCATCGTTGCCGATCTGCACGCCGGCTTCGCGCACGCGCTCGCCGTCGGCGAGTTTCGTGTGCGCGTCGACGATCGCGCCGGGCTCGCCCGCGCCGTACAGCACCGACGTCGGCCCGCGCAGCACCGCGATCGAGTCGATCGTGTACGGGTCGACGCGCCAGTTCGCGATCACGGCCGTATTCGGCGTCGGCATACCGTCGACGTACAGCGTCGGCGTGAAGCCGCGCAGCGCCGCATACCAGTCGGTCCGGCTGTCGGAGCCGAACGTCGCGAAACCCGGCACGTAGCGCAGCGCCTGGTTCAGGTCGGCCGCGCCGGTCATCTCGATCTGTTGCGCGGTCACGATGTTGGTCGTCTGCGGGATCTCGGCCACCGGCGTGTCGGTCTTCGTGCCGGCCGTGGTGCGCAGCCCGACGAGCCCGACGGACGATCCGCCGGCCGTTCCTTTCACATCGATCGGCGGCAGCACGGCCGCCGCCGTGCCGGCCTGCGCCGCCGCCGCTGCGTTCGACGCCTGCGCGTGCGCGCCGCCCGCTGCGGCCACGCACAACGCTCCCCCGGCAGCGATCGCCCATGTGCGTCGCACCGCCCCTGTCTCCGTCAACATTGTTTCAATACTCCGTCGTGCTGTCTCGGCCCGTTCGGCCCCGGCGACGAGCGGTGCGTCGCCGCGGCCGTCCTGTGTTGTCGTGCTCGTGATGTCGGTTGCGCGCGGGTCGGCATGCACCGGCCTGCACTGTCCAGTGGCGCCGTTCGCGAGCGCAGCGATCATACCGGTCGAACGTGGCGCGGTCTTTAAAAAAACTGAGCGGGCGTTTGAAAGTCCGCACGCTTCGAGTCATGCCGTCGCCGATCGCGGCACGACGTCATGCGAAGCCGTATATCGCGAACGTTCCGGGCAAATTGAACATGCGCATCGAAACCGATCCGCAGCCACGCGCCGGTACCTGGAATGCCGCGCAGCCGAAAGCGTAACGGACCCGTTCGACGGAGAACACGCCGAACGGGCGGCGGGTGCGCCACGCCATCGCCGGCGTGGCGCGCATGCCGGCCGGATCGGATCGGCGAAGCCGGCGCGACGGATTTCAGCGTCGTGAACGCGGCGCTGCAGTCGTACGGCGTGGACGTGCCCGGCGTGCCGGTGACCGTCACGTCGTTCGCGCTCGACGTGACGATCGAGCCGGAGAAACTCACGGCGCCCGGCCCGGGCGTGTCGTGCGTCGCGGCGCCTTTCTCGAACGTCGGCTGCGTGCCGTCGAACACGACGTTGTTCTGCGCGATGCCGAGCGGAAAGTGCCGCCCGTTCGCTTCATAGCCGGAGAACATGATCTTTCCGCCGCCGAATTTCGCGCTGACGACGTCGTGAAAGTCCTGGACCGCGACGTTCGTGAAATCCGGATACCGCGTGCCGGTCGATGTGCTGGAGAACCTACCGCGCATCGCGCGAATCGATCGTCAAGGACTGCGATCCTGCTCGTCATCGTGTTGTTCTCCGTTTTTTTCATCCGTCGAGCGACACCGGCGTTGCTGCGCCGGCATGAAGTCGTATCGGCCCGCAAACCGGCATGCGATACGCAAAACATCACAAGTTGTCAGTTGTATGACAACAAAGAAAATAGCGCACCGCCATCGATCCACATACGTGAAGCGCCTCCTGCTCGCTGTGCCGGCGACGATAATATCTCGCAAGCGTATCAATCACCATTTATTCCCATTTTTATTAGCATGTTAATCAATTTGCTTGCAGCAATCACTATCCGATCGACGAGTTGTTTCGTGACAACTTTTTATTCCGAAACGATGACGCGTCCGCTACACTCCGCGTCGTTATGCGATGACTGATTTCGACCGCGCTCAAGATGACGCTCGGCGGTCGGTCGCCCCGCTCGCCCTCGGTGCTCGCGAGCGGGTCTCGTCAAGGAACGATGCAATCATGAACGACACGCAATTTGGGCCCGGATCCGGCGCAGGCATCTCCCGGCGCACCTTCCTTTACAGCGTCGGTGCGCTCGCGCTGTCGGCATGCGGCAGCACGAACGCGAGCGGCAGCGTCACCGGCATCGCAACTTCCGGGGCGGGCAACCGCGCGCTCGCACGCGTTGCGACGGGTACCGCGACCGTCGCGACGCGCGAAGCGTTCGCGCATCCGGGCTTGCTGCATACGCAAGCCGATTTCGACCGGATCGCGCAGAAGGTATCTACCGCCGCGTCGCCCTGGCTCGACGGCTGGAACCGGCTGGTCACGAACGGTCATGCACAGTTGTCATGGTCGCCGCGACCGCAGGCCGTCGTGACGCGCGGCGGCACCGGCGCGCAAAACTACCCGGTGCTGTACAAGGACATCGCAGCCGCCTATGCGTGCGCGCTGCGCTGGAAGATCTCGGGCAACGTCGCGTATGCGAACAAGGCCGTGCAGATCATGAACGCGTGGTCGTCGACGCTGCAGAACCTCGCCGGGGACTCGAACGTCGATCTGGCAGCCGGCATCTACGGCTACGAATTCGCCAACGCCGGCGAAATCATGCGCACCTATCCCGGCTGGGCGGCGGCCGACTTCGCCGCGTTCCAGGCGATGATGGCCGACAAGTTCTACCCGATCAACGCCGACTTTCTGAATCGCCACAACAACACGGACATCACGCACTACTGGGCCAACTGGGATCTGTGCAACCTCGCATCGGTCATGGCGATCGGCGTGCTGTGCGACGACCACGCGAAGTTCGACGAGGCCGTCAACTATTTCATCGACGGGCCCGGCAACGGCGCGATCGCGCAGGCCGTCTACTACGTGCACCCCGGCCATCTGGGCCAATGGCAGGAGTCGGGCCGCGACCAGGGGCACAACACGCTCGGCATCGCGCTGGGCGGCGCGATCTGCGAAATGGCGTGGAACCAGGGCATCGACCTGTACGGTCACGACAACAACCGTTTCCTCGCGGGCGCGGAATATGTCGCGAAGGCGAATCTCGTGCGGCCCGACGGCACGTTCCTGCCGGTGCCGTACGCGTCGTACTCGAATGTCGACGTGACCCAGACGCAATTCTCGACCGCCGGCCAGGGCACGATCCGCCCATGCTGGGCACTCGTCCACAACCATTACGTTAACCGCAAGGGGCTGTCGGCGCCGTGGTCGACGAAGTTCGCGCACGCGATCCAGCCCGAAGGCGGCGGCGGCAATTACGGCGAAGCGAGCGGCGGCTACGATCAGCTCGGCTACGGCACGCTCACCTGCACGCGCGATCCCGTCGCGCCCGCCGCCGCGCCGAGCGGGCTGACCGCGTGGCCGGGTGCCGGACGGGTCGTGTTGTCGTGGTGGGGCGTCGCGAACGCGGCAAGCTACAACGTGAAGCGCGCGTCCAAATCGGGCGGCCCCTACACGACCGTCGCGAGCGGCATCGCCGATCCGCTGACGTACACGGACAGCCCGGCGGCGGGCACCTGGTACTACGTGATCAGCGGGCATACCGCGTCGGGCGAAACCGCGAATTCGGCGGAAGTCGCCGCGTCGACGGCGCTGCAACTGCATACGCTGCTGACGTTCGACGAGACGGTCGGCACGGCCGCCGCGGACGCGTCCGGCAACGGTCATGCGGGCACGCTCGCCGGCGGCGTTTCGCGCGGGCCCGGAAAAACCGGCAACGCCGTGTCGCTCGACGGTTCGACCGGTTACGTCGCGTTGCCGAACGACATCGTCGCCGACGTGTCGGATTTCACGATCGCGGCCTGGGTGAACTGGAACGGCGGACAGACGTGGGCGCGCCTCTTCGATTTCGGCTCGGGCACCGGACGCTATCTGTACGTCACGCCGAGGAACCATCGCGGGACGATGCGCTTTGCGATCACGACCAACGGCGGGCACGGCGAACGCGCGATCGACGGCAACGCCGCGCTGCCGGCCGGACAATGGGCGCACGTGGCCGTCACGCTGGCGGCAACGACCGCGACGCTCTATCTGAACGGCAACGCGATCGGCACGGCGGGAGACGTCATCTTCGCGCCATGGCGCATCGGGCACACCGCGCAGAACTGGATCGGACGTTCGCAATATCCGGGCGATCCGTTCTTCAGCGGCTCGATCGACGAGTTCCGCATCTATCGCGGCGCGATGTCGGCCGATCAGGTGAAGGCGCTCGCGCAGCGCGCGTGATGCGCGTCAAGCGGCGCTGTCGACGAATGCCGCCGGATAGATAGAACGGCCGCAGGCCGAGCTGCGGCAACGCAAGCGTGTCGGGCGCCGAGGGGCGCCCGCGTCAGTTCGCTGATTTTCATGCGCATCTCCTGCAATCGAGGACCCGTCATTCATCCCGGCGCCACGACGCGCACCGATGGCCCGTTTCCCTATGAGCCGAGGTGGCATCGTCCTGATTCCTGACGTACGTCAAGTACCCGTTTTCGCGCGCGTGACATGACGCCCCGGGAATGCGCGTCCTTTCGTACCTCGCCAGATAGTAGGCAACGCATGCGTTCTTTGCGTGTGCGACGGCGGGTGCGCTACGCTCGATCCGGCCTCGTATCGAGGCCTGAAATTTAAGCGCTTAAAAATTTGAAGCCGACGGCCCCGTGCCCGACGGGGTCCATCACATGGAGGATGACGTTGACGTCCTCA
>NZ_CATKIF010000003.1:0-225079 GCF_949752865.1 Burkholderia sp. IT-111MI5
TGCGCCGCAGCCTTTCGGCTTGCGGCGCATTTCATGTCGAACCGACAGCGTTGGCGATCAGAAGATCTGGTGCCCGAGCCACCATCCGCCGGCCGCGATCAGCGCGGACGCCGGAATCGTCAGCACCCACGCCCACACGATGTTGCCGGCGACGCCCCAGCGCACGGCCGACAGCTTCTGCGTCGCGCCGACGCCGACGATCGCGCCGGTGATCGTATGCGTGGTCGATACGGGGATGCCGAGGAACGACGCGATGAACAGCGTGATCGCCCCGCCGCTTTCGGCACAGAAACCGCCGACCGGCTTGAGCTTCGTGATCTTCTGGCCCATCGTGCGCACGATGCGCCAGCCGCCGAACAGCGTGCCGAGGCCCATCGACAGGTAGCACGCGCCGATCACCCATGCGGGCGGCGCATCGCCCGTCGCCGACGCATAGCCCGACGCGATCAGCAGCATCCAGATGATGCCGATCGTCTTCTGCGCGTCGTTGCCGCCGTGACCGAGGCTGTACAGGCCGGCCGACAGCAGCTGGAGCCGGCGGAACCGCCGGTCGACCTTGCTGGGTGCGGTACGGAAATACAGCCACGACACGCCGAGCATGAACAGCGAACCGAGGATGAAGCCGAGCAGCGGCGAAATGAAGATGAACGCGACGGTCTTCATCAGCCCGTCTATGTTCAGCGAGCTCCAGCCCGACTTCGCGAGTGCCGAGCCGACGAGGCCGCCGATCAGCGCGTGCGACGAGCTCGACGGAATCCCGTAGTACCAGGTGATCACGTTCCAGCCGATCGCACCGACCAGCGCGCCGAACACGACGTAGTGGTCGACGATCTCGGGATCGATCGTGCCTTTACCGACGGTCTGCGCGACTTTCAGGTGGAAGATGAAATACGCGATGACGTTGAACGCCGCCGCGAACACCACGGCCTGCTGGGGTTTCAGCACCCCGGTGGACACGACGGTGGCGATCGAGTTCGCCGCATCGTGGAAGCCGTTCATGAAGTCGAATACGAGCGCGACGAGCACCAGCGTCGCGACCATCCATAGGGCGAGTTGTATCGAATGCATCGTGGTCCGCTCAGGCGTTTTCCAGCACGATGCCTTCGATGATGTTCGCGACGTCCTCGCACTTGTCGGTAATCTCTTCGAGCAGCTCGTAGATCGCCTTCAGCTTGATGAGCGTCTTCACGTCGTCTTCTTCGCGGAACAGCTTCGACATCGCGGCGCGCAGCACGCGATCGGCCTCCGACTCCCAGCGGTCGATCTCCTCGCACTGCTTGAGGATCTGCGCCGACTGCTTCATGTCCGACAGCATCCCGACCGCCTGCTGCACGTGCTGCGCCGACTGCGTGACGATGTGCGCGAGCTGGCTCGCCTCGGACGTGACGGCCTGCACGTCGTACAGCGACACGGCCGTCGCGACGTCTTCCATCAGGTCGAGGATGTCGTCCATCGTCGTGATCAGCTTGTGGATCTCGTCGCGATCGAGCGGCGTGATGAAAGTCTTGTGCAGCAGATCGATCGCTTCGTGCGTGAGCTTGTCGGCGGCCTTCTCGGCCGTCTGCACGTTTTGCTTGTGAATCTCGGCGTCGGCGAGATTGTCGATCAGCAGTTCGAGTTCGCGTCCGCCGGCAACGATGTGCTTCGCGTGCGCGTTGAAGAGTTCAAAGAACTTGCCCTCGGTGGGCATGAATCGACCGAACATGGGATTCCTGAGAGATTGTCAAACTACTGTCACGAAAACGGGCGACATTGTACCGTTTTCGGTCGCGCCGCGACGCGCGCATATGCGCACGCCGGGATTGGATACAACGCTTGGCGAAATAAGAGTTTACATCCGGCGCTACTCGCCGTAGAAGGTCTGCGCCCCGGCAAAGTTGTCGAACTTCGTGTATTGACCCAGGAACGTGAGCCGAACAGGGCCGATCGGGCCGTTACGCTGCTTGCCGATGATGATTTCGGCCGTGCCCTTGTCCGGGCTGTCCGGGTTGTAGACTTCGTCGCGATAAATGAACAGGATCACGTCCGCGTCCTGTTCGATTGCGCCCGATTCGCGCAAATCGGACATCACCGGACGCTTGTTCGGGCGCTGCTCGAGGCCGCGGTTCAGCTGCGACAGCGCGATCACCGGCACGTCGAGTTCCTTCGCGAGGCTCTTCAGCGACCGCGAGATTTCCGAGATTTCGGTCGCGCGGTTCTCGCCCTGCGACGAACCCGACATCAGCTGCAGGTAGTCGACGATGATCAGGCCGAGCTTGCCGCATTGCCGCGAGAGACGCCGCGCGCGCGAGCGCAATTCCATCGGGTTCAGGCCGCCCGTCTCGTCGATGAAGATTTGCGCCTCGCTCATCTTCTGCACCGCGTGCGTCAGTTTCGGCCAATCCTCGTCCGTCAGGCGGCCCGTACGCATCCGGTGCTGGTCGAGCCGGCCGATCGAGCCGAGCATACGCATCACGAGCTGGGTACCCGGCATTTCCATCGAGAACACCGCGACCGGCAGCCCGTACTCGACCGCGACATATTCGCCGATGTTCATCGAAAATGCGGTCTTACCCATCGACGGGCGCCCCGCCACGATGATCAGTTCGCCGCCGTGCATCCCGGACGTCATCCGGTCGAGGTCGACGAAGCCCGTCGGCGTGCCGGTGACGTCGCTCGGGTTCGCAGTGTGGTACAGCGTGTCGATGCGCTCGACGACCTGCGTGAGCAGCGGGCCGATCTCGAGGAAGCCCTGGTTGCCGCGCGCGCCCTCTTCTGCGATCGAGAACACCTTCGACTCGGCTTCGTCGAGCAGTTGGCGGACTTCCTTGCCCTGCGGATTGAACGCGTCGGCCGAGATTTCGTCGGCGACCGACACGAGCCGGCGCAGCACCGCACGGTCGCGCACGATTTCCGCATAGCGGCGGATGTTCGCCGCGCTCGGCGTGTTCTGCGCGAGGGCGTTCAGGTACGCGAGCCCGCCGACGTCGTCGGCCTTGCCGGACGTGGTCAGCGCTTCGTACACGGTCACGACGTCGGCCGGGCGCGTCGACGCGATCAGCCGGCCGATGTGCTCGTAGATGATCCGGTGGTCGTAGCGATAGAAATCGCCCTGCGACAGGAAATCGGCAATCCGGTCCCAGGCCGCGTTGTCGAGCAACAGGCCGCCGAGCACCGACTGCTCGGCTTCGACCGAATGCGGCGGGACTTTCAGCGATTCGATTTGAGGATCTTGCGGCGCGTTCATGGGTTGGGATTATCGCGAATTACACAGGACGACGCCATACCGGCCGCCAGTGATGCGGCAATAAAAAAGGCAGGCCCCGGTTGCCCGGGCGCCTGCCCTTGTCCGGACAGCGGAGGCCGCCCGGAAAGCTTGCGTACGCTTACGCGTGGTCGCCGATCACGTTGACCGTGACGTCGACGACGACGTCCGTGTGCAGTGCGACCTGGACGTTGTGCTCGCCGATCATCTTCAGCGGGCCTTCCGGCATGCGAACTTGCAGCTTCTCGACTTCGAAACCTGCCTTCTTCAGCAGTTCCGCGACGTCGCCGTTCGTGACCGAGCCGAACAGACGGCCGTCAACGCCCGACTTCTGCGTGATTTCGAACGCCTGGCCGTTCAGCTTCTCGCCGACTGCCTGCGACGCTGCCAGCTTTTCAGCGGCGATCTTTTCGAGTTCAGCGCGGCGCACTTCGAATTCGGCGATCGCTTCCTTCGTTGCGCGGCGAGCCTTGCGGTTCGGGATCAGGAAGTTGCGAGCGTAACCGTCCTTGACCTTGACGATGTCGCCGAGGTTACCCAGATTGGCGACTTTTTCCAACAGAATGATTTGCATTCGAATTCTCCTTATGGCGTCGCCGAGTTACGCCTTGTGCTGATCGGTGTACGGCAGCAGCGCGAGGAAACGCGCACGCTTGATTGCCGTGTCGAGCTGACGCTGATAGTGCGACTTCGTACCCGTCAGGCGAGCCGGCGTGATCTTGCCGTTTTCACCGATGAAGTCCTTCAGCGTTTCCGTGTCCTTGTAGTCGATCTGATCGACGCCGGCGGCCGTGAAACGGCAGAACTTCTTGCGCTTGAAGAGCGGGTTTTGTTGCTGACGACGCTTGTCGAATTTTTTACCAGTCGGGCGGGCCATGATTTCAGTCCTTTCCAATGTCCTGCAATGCAGTGATGTGAAACACCAAGGTTCTCGCGTTGCGGCTTTTCTTTGCCAGGAAGCCCGTGAACAGCGTCTCGACGCCCATTTCACGGCTTTCCAGCCTGCCGCTCGCCTCACCGGCCGCCACCGCCTCGATCGTCATTTCGACCTGACGGGGAATGCCTGCTTCGACGACTTCCGTGCGGTGATGCAATGTGGCGCTTGCGATCGGAACACCTGCCGGCGTATATCGCACCGGTGCGCGTTCGACGACGCTCGCCGTCAATTGCAACCTGTTCACGTGAGTGGCGCGCTCCTTGATGGCTTAATGAATGACGAACTTAAGCCTGCGCTTCGGTCGGCTGAGCTGCAGCCGCCTTCTTGGCTTCTTCGCGCTGAACTTCCTTCATCATCGGCGACGGGCCGGTTTCGGCCTTCTTCATCTTGACGATGAGGTGGCGCAGCACGGCGTCGTTGAACTTGAACGCGTGTTCGAGTTCGTCGAGCGTCGTCTGGTCGCACTCGATGTTCATGCAGACGTAGTGAGCCTTCGCGAGTTTCTCGATCATGTAGGCCAGTTGGCGACGGCCCCAGTCTTCGACACGGTGGATCTGACCGCCGTGCGACGTGATCGTGGACTTGTAACGCTCGATCATCGCGGGCACTTGCTCGCTTTGATCGGGGTGCACGATGAATACGATTTCGTAATGACGCATTACACACTCCTTGTGGATTAAAGCCACCCGGGCGTCTGAACCGGTGTGGCAAGTGAGAAGCCGAAGATTCTAACCCGGATACGGGGCGCATGCAAGGCCAATCAACGATTCTCGGCCGGATTCGGCCGTGTTTTCAAAGACTTGAAGGGCCGGGCCTGCACAATCGGCCGCCCGTCGCCCTTTTTTCCGATCGGGGTCGGGACGCAAGCGAAGCGCACCGGGCCGCGGCCCGGCGCACCGTCACTCGCTATGCGTGCCGGCGAGCCGCGCGTCGAGCGCCGTCCTGAACGCCGCGAGGGCCGACGGCTCCGCGTCGGTCACGGCCCACCACGTCATCCCGGCCGCGTCCCAGCGGTCGAGCGCATAGCCCTGCGACACGGTCGCGTACGGGGCCGCCGGCCCAACGCCTGCCGGCCGCACGTAGACGTCGATCACGTGCTGCCGGTAACGATAGACGAGCACCGCGACGCGGCGCCGCCCGACGTAGTCGAGCCGGCCGCCGACCAGCGCGAAGCCGCTCGCCGCGAGATCCTCGACCGGCGGCGCATAGTCGAGCCGGCCGTTGAACCATGGCTTGACCGTATGCCGGTCGGTCGAGATCACGTCGATGGCGCGCGCCGACAGGTCGGCCCGCACGTGGCTCGCGACGAGTTCGTCGACCGTGCGGTCGGTGTCGGCGTGGCGCGCGGACAGCGCCATCCCGGCCGCCGCGGCAAGCGCGACCATCAGCGCCACGCCCCAGCCGAGCCCGGGTAGCGCGGCGACACGCGGCCCCGGGCCCGTCGGCGCCGGGCGTGCCGATACGCCGCCGCCCAGCCAGCTGAACCAGCGACGGCCGCGCGGGCGCGGCTGCGATCGCGGCGCGGGTTCAGGCTCGGGTTCCGCCCGGGATTGCCCGCGGGCCCGCCCGTCCCCGGCTGCCGGCAGGCTCGCAAGGATGCTCGCCCGCAGCGTCTCCGGCGCGCGGTGATAGTCGGCTTGCCGCACGGCCTGCACCAGCGTGACGATCCGCGCGCGATCGCGGCGGCACGCGTCGCACCCGTCGACATGCTGCTGGACGCGCAACGCATCGGGCGCCGACAGTTCGCGGTCGACGTCCGCGTCCAGCAATGCTCGCGCTTCGTTACAGTCCATCGATAGCCTCCGATGCGGTTCCGCCTGCCGGCGTACGGCCCGGCCTGCCTTTGGCCGCCGGCGCGGGCTCGCCGCCCAGCAGCACGGCGAGCCTGCGACGGCCGCGCGCGAGCCGCGACATCACCGTGCCGACCGGCACGTCCGCGATCGCCGCGATCTCGCGGTAGCTCAGGTCCTCCATCTCGCGCAGCACGAGCACCTCGCGGTATTCGGGCGGCAGTTTCGCGAGCGCTGCATTCACGAGCCGCACGTTCTCGCCGCGCAGCAACTGCGCGAGCGGATCCTCGGTCGCCGGTTGCCAGTCGTCGGGAACGTCGGTGTCGTCGAGCGTGTCGGGCAGCGCGACCTCGTGCGCGTGCGTACGGCGCCGCCACTCGGTGTACCAGGTGTGGCGCACGATCGTCAGCAGCCATGGCCGCGCGTTGTCGCCGCGACACGAATCGATGAAGCGCAGCGCGCGCATGCACGCGTCCTGGACGACGTCGTCCGCATCGCCGGCGTTGCCGCTCAGCCAGCGCGCGAGGTTGTACGCGGCGTCGAGATGCGGCAGCACGAGCGTACGAAACCGCTCGCCGCGCGCTACCGCGTCGTCCGCCGCCTGCTCATCGACCGCCTGTCCGGCTTGCCCCACATGGCCTCCCTGGTCCCGGCGGCCGAAACCGCGCCCGTTCCGCGCATGGCGCCCGGACAGACCGGCAACGTGCGCGCTCGATGACCTTACCGTCGTTGCGTCGAGTTTATTCCCGCGCAACGCACGTGAAGCGTAAAAAATCCATGGTCAGCCGTGTGGCCGTGCCGCCCGCCGCCGTTACGGCGTGGTGCTCCAGTAGCCGGGGCGCGCGTACGCGTCGCGCAGGTAGTCGATGAAATAGCGCACGCGTGCCGGCACGTAGCGCTGTTGCGGGTAGACGGCGAGGATGTCGTAGTCGGGCAGCGCATACTCGTCGAGCACGGTCTCGAGCTCGCCCGTTTCGAGCTGCGCGGCGATTTCCCACGTCGAGCGCCAGCCGAGCCCGAGGCCTTCGGCCACCCAGCGGTGCAGCAGCTCGCCGTCGTTGCAGTCGAGATTGCCCGCGACGCGCATCGTCGCGATCTTGCCGTGGCGCTGGAAATACCAGCCGCGGTTCTGCCCGCCCTGCAGGTTGAACGCGAGGCAGTTGTGCTTCAGCAGGTCGTCGAGCGACTTCGGCCGGCCGTGCCGGCGGAAATAGTCGGGCGTGCCGCACACGACACGCCGGTTCGACGCGAGCTTCACCGCGACGAAGTTCGGGTCGACGGCGCCGCCGATCCGGATCGACAGGTCGTAGCCTTCGCGCACGAGATCGACGACACGGTCGGTCAGGTTGAACGACAGCTGCATCTCGGGTTTGTCGGCCAGAAAGCCGGGCGCGTGCGGCGCGACGTGCTTGCGCCCGAACGCGGCCGGCGCGGACACGATCAGGTGCCCGCTGACCGCGCGCCGCCCGGCGGCCAGCTCGTTCTCGGCCTGGTCCCATTCGGACAGCAGCCCGCGGCAGCGCTCGAGGAACGCCGCGCCCTCCTCGCTGACCACCAGCCGCCGCGTCGAGCGATACATCAGCTTCACGCCGAGGCGCTTCTCGAGCGCGTCGATGCGCCGCCCGAGCACCACCGGCGACACGCCCTCCTCGAGTGCCGCCGCCGCGAGGCTGCCGGCATCGGCAACCCGCACGAACGTCTCGATCTGCTTGAAGCGATCCATCTGCCGTCTCCGTCTTCGTTCCGACACCGGCGGGAAACCCCGCCCGGCCGTCATTCCATACTTTTAGTTTCGAAATAAGCGACTCCGGCTGATCTTATCAAACCTTTCCTGCATCCCTAAAGTGTCCCCAACAGACCGATTCGCACGATCCGCCACATTAAAGGAGACATTCATGGCCAAGATGAGAGCCGTCGACGCAGCAGTGCTCGTGCTCGAGAAGGAAGGCATCCAGACCGCGTTCGGCGTGCCGGGCGCAGCCATCAACCCGTTCTACTCCGCCATGCGCAAGTCGGGTGGCATCAGCCACGTGCTGGCCCGCCACGTCGAGGGCGCCTCGCACATGGCCGAAGGCTTCACGCGTGCCGCGCCGGGCAACATCGGCGTGTGCATCGGCACGTCGGGCCCCGCCGGCACCGACATGATCACGGGCCTCTACTCCGCATCGGCCGACTCGATTCCGATCCTCGCGATCACGGGCCAGGCACCGCGTGCGCGCCTGTACAAGGAAGACTTCCAGGCCGTCGACATCGAGTCGATCGCGAAGCCGGTCACCAAGTGGGCCGTCACCGTGCGCGAGCCGGCGCTGGTGCCGCGCGTGTTCCAGCAGGCATTCCACCTGATGCGCTCGGGCCGTCCGGGCCCGGTGCTGGTCGACCTGCCGATCGACGTGCAGCTCGCCGAAATCGAGTTCGACATCGACACGTATGAACCGCTGCCGGTCTACAAGCCCGCGGCCACCCGCGCGCAGATCGAGAAGGCGCTCGCGATGCTCAACGACGCGGACAAGCCGCTGATCGTGTCGGGCGGCGGCGTGCTCAACGCAGCGGCCGAAGACCTGCTCGTCCGGTTCGCCGAAACGATCGGCGTGCCGGTGATCCCGACGCTGATGTCGTGGGGCGCGATTCCGGACGACCACCCGCTGATGGCCGGCATGGTCGGCCTGCAGACGTCGCACCGCTACGGCAACGCAACGATGCTCGCGTCCGACTTCGTGCTCGGCATCGGCAACCGCTGGGCGAACCGCCATACGGGCAGCGTCGAGGTCTACACGAAGGGCCGCAAGTTCGTGCACGTCGACATCGAGCCGACGCAGATCGGCCGCGTGTTCGGCCCGGATCTCGGCATCGTGTCCGACGCGAAGGCCGCGCTGGAACTGTTCGTCGCCGTCGCGCAGGAATGGAAGGCCGCCGGCAAGCTGAAGGACCGCAGCGCATGGGTCGCGGAATGCCAGCAACGCAAGCGCACGCTGCAGCGCAAGACGCACTTCGACAACGTGCCGGTCAAGCCGCAGCGCGTGTACGAAGAGATGAACAAGGTGTTCGGCCGCGATACGTGCTACGTCAGCACGATCGGCCTGTCGCAGATCGCCGCCGCGCAGTTCCTGCACGTGTTCAAGGCACGCAACTGGATCAACTGCGGCCAGGCCGGCCCGCTCGGCTGGACGATCCCCGCCGCGCTCGGCGTGCGTGCAGCCGACCCGAGCCGCCCGATCGTCGCACTGTCCGGCGACTACGACTTCCAGTTCATGATCGAGGAGCTGGCAGCCGGCGCGCAATTCAAGCTGCCGTACGTGCACGTCGTCGTGAACAACTCGTACCTCGGGCTGATCCGCCAGGCGCAGCGTGCGTTCGACATGGACTACTGCGTGCAGCTCGCGTTCGACAACGTGAACGCACCGGAACTGAACGGCTATGGCGTCGACCACGTGGCCGTCGCCGAAGGCCTCGGCTGCAAGGCGCTGCGCGTGTTCAAGCCGGAAGAAATCGAGCCGGCGCTGCGGCAGGCGCAATCGCTCGCGGAAGAGTTCAGCGTGCCGGTGGTCGTCGAAGTGATCCTCGAGCGCGTGACGAACATCTCGATGGGCACCGAAATCGACGCTATCAACGAATTCGAGGATCTCGCCGAAAAGGCCGAGCACGCACCGACCGCCATCTCGATGCTCGACTGATCCGCAGGACATTTTTGACTGACCGACCGAAGAGGCTTAGCTCATGCCGAAGTTTGCTGCAAACCTGACCATGCTGTTCAACGAAGTGCCGTTCCTCGACCGCTTCAAGGCGGCCGCGGACGCGGGCTTCGACGCCGTCGAGTTCCTGTTCCCGTATCCGTACGCGAACGAGGAACTCGCCGAGCGGCTCGAGACGCACCGCCTGCGCCTCGTGCTGCACAACCTGCCCGCCGGCAACTGGGACCAGGGCGAGCGCGGCATCGCGTGCCTGCCCGATCGCGTCGGCGAGTTCCAGGAAGGCGTCGGCCGTGCGATCGAATACGCGAAGGCACTGAAGGTGCCGCAACTGAACTGCCTCGTCGGTATCCCGTCGGCCAGCACCGCGCGCGACAAGACCTTCGTCACGATCGTCGACAACCTGCGCTTTGCGGCCGATGCGCTGAAGCGCGAAGGCATCCGCCTGCTCGTCGAGCCGTGCAACAGCTTCGACATCCCGGGCTTCGCGCTGAACCGCTCGTCCGAAGGGCTCGACGTGATCCGCGCGGTCGGCTCGGACAACCTGTTCCTGCAGTACGACATCTATCACATGCAGCGCATGGAAGGCGAACTGGCCGCGACGATCGAACGCAACCTCGCATCGATCGGCCACGTCCAGCTCGCGGACAACCCGGGCCGCAACGAGCCGGGCACGGGCGAGATCAACTACGCGTTCCTGTTCGCGCTGCTCGACCGGCTCGGCTACGACGGCTACGTCGGCTGCGAATACAAGCCTCGCACCACCACGACGGAAGGCCTCGGCTGGCTGCACAGCATCGCCGGCTGCGCGCCGGGCTCGGCGCGCCGCGCCGCCTGAGATCCGCCCTTCCCGCTTTCGCCCCTATAGGAGACTTTCACATGGCAACCATCGGTTTCATCGGCCTCGGCATCATGGGCGCGCACATGGCGCGCAACCTGCTCAAGGGCGATCATCAGCTCGTCGTGAACGGTGCGTTCCCGATCCCGGACGACCTGCGCGCGAGCGCCAAGGTCGTCGCGAACTCGACCGAAGTCGCGCAGAACGCGGACATCATCATCTCGATGGTGCCGGACACGCCCGACGTGCGTAACGTGCTGTTCGCCGACGACGGCGTCGCGAAGGGCCTGACGGCCGGCAAGCTCGTGATCGACATGAGCTCGATCTCGCCGCTCGACACGCAGGCATTCGCAAAGCAGATCAACGCGCTCGGCTGCGACTACCTCGACGCGCCGGTGTCCGGCGGCGAAGTCGGCGCACGCGAAGCGACGCTGACGATCATGGTCGGCGGCCCGGAACAGGCCTTCGAGCGCGCGAAGCCGCTGTTCGAGAAGATGGGCAAGAACATCACGCTCGTCGGCGACAACGGCGCGGGCCAAACCTGCAAGGTCGCGAACCAGATCATCGTCGCGCTGAACATCGAGGCCGTCGGCGAAGCATTGCTGTTCGCCGCACGCTCGGGCGCCGATCCGGAGCGCGTTCGCCAGGCACTGATGGGCGGCTTCGCCGCCTCGCGCATCCTCGAAGTGCACGGTGCGCGGATGACGAAGCGCACGTTCGATCCGGGCTTTCGCATCGAGCTGCACCAGAAGGACCTGAACCTCGCGCTCGACGGCGCACGCAAGCTCGGCCTCGCGCTGCCGCATACCGCGAGCGCGCAGCAGCTGTTCAGCGTGTGCGCATCGCACGGCGGCAAGGCATGGGATCACTCGGCACTCGTGCGCGCGCTCGAGATCATGTCGAACTTCGAGATCGGCCAGACGCCGGCCGCGTAACGCGGACGCAAAAAACGCGCGGTTCCGCTGCAATGGCGGACGCGCGCGAGGAACACGCGCGATCCGGCCGCGGCCGGTCGCATCGATGCGCGACGCACGCGCGCATCACGGTGGGGCGCCCCGCCGCGCATCGCCAACCGCATGCGCGACGGGGCGAAAAACGCCGCTCTGGGCTGAGAGCGGCGTGGTGGGGTCCGCAGCGGCACCCGGCGGCGCCGGGGAAGCCTTGGTCGGTCAGACGTCGTCGTCGGGTGTCCGCCTGTCGGATTTCGCGTATTACATTTCTTTACGTTCGAGCTTGCGATTTTTCATGCAATCGTCGCGCTGAACGCCTACACTTTCGCCACGCCTTTCGAGAAAACCGCCGCGCTTGCGTTCACTCCGGTGAATGCGTCCAGCGCGGTGTTTTTTTCGCCACTTCATGGCGCGTTTTCTTTTCAACCACCTAAGGAGTGCAGCGATGGGTCTTCTTTCGTTTATCAAAGAGGCGGGTGAAAAACTGCTGGGTCATGCCGACGCGCAAGCGGCGGAAGATCCGAATGCCGCGAACCAGACCGCGGCCGATGCGATCAAGAACTACATCAGCACGCAGGGTCTCGACACGTCGAACCTGACGGTCGCGTTCGACGGCGCATCGCGCACCGTCACGCTGTCGGGCAGCGTCGCCGATCTCGACACGAAGGCCAAGGTCAAGGTCGCGGCCGGCAACGTGCAGGGCGTCGCGGGCGTCAACGACGACGATCTGCAGCCGGACGATCCGGAAGTGCAATACCACGACGTGAAGCCGGGCGACACGCTGTCGGCGATCGCCAAGGAAGTGTATGGCGACGCGAACAAGTATCCGGCGATCTTCGAGGCGAACAAGCCGATGCTGTCGAGCCCGGACCGGATTTACCCGGGCCAGAAGCTCGTGATTCCGCCGCAGTCCTGAGCATCCGCGCAGGATTGAAAAACAAAAAATGGCAGGCCATCCGGCCTGCCTTTTTCTTTGGCAATGCCGCACCGCCCGAGCGGCGGACGGACATCGGTCAGAACGTATCGAATACGCGCTGCAGTTCGTCACGCGCCCGGATGCCGTTCGCCAGCGCGAGCATCAGCAGCACGCGCGCCTTGAACGGATTCAGCGAGCCCGCACTGACGAAGCCGAGCGCGTCGTCGTTGGCCGCGCCGTTGCGCATCACGTGCCCCGAGCCGACGCGCGACGCACGGATCACGGCAACGCCCGCGTTCACCGCATCGGCGAGCGCCGCCTGCAGCGTTGCATGGATCGACCCGTTGCCGGTGCCGGCCACGACGAGCCCGCGCACGCCGGTCGCCACCAGCGCATCGACGGCCGTGCGCGTCACGCCCGCGTAGCTCGCGACGACTTCGACGGGCGGCCACGTTGCGGCGATCGCCAGTTGCGCATCGCGCGAACGCGTGACGCGGCGCGCGAATTCGACGCGGCCGTCCTGCACCCAGCCGAGCGCACCGAGTTCCGGCGACTGGAATGCGTCGACCGCATAGGTGCTCGTCTTCACGACGTCGCGCGCGCCGTGGATCCGGTTGTTGAACGCGATCAGCACGCCCTGCCCGCGCGCGGCCGGATGCGCGGCCACCGTCACCGCGTTCAGCAGGTTCAGCGGGCCGTCGGACGACAGCGCGGTCGCCGGCCGCATCGCGGCCGTCATCACCACCGGTTTGTCGCCTTTCACGACCAGGTGAAGGGCATACGCGGTTTCCTCGAGCGTGTCGGTGCCGTGCGTGATCACGATGCCGTCGACCGCCGGATCGTCCATCAGCGCGTCGATCCGCGCGGCGAGCGTGTTCCACAGCGGCAGTGCGAGATCCTTGCTGTCGATGCTGGCGATCTGCTCGGCGTCGATGCGTGCGACCGACGCGAGCGCCGGCACCGCGTCGACCAGGAAACCGACGCCGAGCGCGCCGGCCTGGTAACCGGCCGTGCTGGCCGCGTCGGGCGCGGCACCGGCGATCGTGCCGCCGGTGGCCAGCACGGCGATGCGCGGCAGGGCCGCCGCGGACGGGGGGGATGCGGGATTCGGAGTATTCATGGCCGCGATTGTAATGGCTCGCGGCCGGGATCCGGCAGGTTCCGGCGCCACGGCCGATGCCGGCCGCCGCGCATCATGGTTTGTCCCGATCGTCCGGTCGCGCGCGCCGTCAACGGCCGCGGCGCCCGCAACGTTATAGGAAGTGCCGTTTCGGTGTTTTTCACATTGATTCGCCATAATCGGAGCGCGCGGTGCGATGTGGCCCTATCCTCATCGCAACGTGCTTCGTGACGGCATCGATAACACGCAATTCACCCCATGGGAGTGTCGAAATGAAAATCCAATCGCTCGTAGCCGCAGTGCTCCTCGGCGGCATGCTGGCTTCCCCCGCGTTCGCGGCGAACAGCCAGCAGGACAAGATGAAGGCCTGTAACACCCAGGCAGCAGGCAAGACGGGCGACGAACGCAAGGCGTTCATGAAGGACTGCCTGTCGGCGAAGCCCGCGAAGGCGATGACGCAGCAGGAAAAGATGAAGGCCTGCAACACGCAGGCCACCGGCAAGAAGGGCGACGACCGCAAGGCGTTCATGAAGAGCTGCCTGAGCAGCCAGCCGGCCGCCTGAGTTCCGGCGCTCCCGTATCGAATGCCGCGCACCGCTTCGGCGGGCGCGGCATTTTTGTTTTCGTTGCATGCGCATCGACGCATACGCGCGTGAAACGCCTGCCGCACGCGTTCCGCCGCCGCCGTTCGACCGCCCGCCTCCACCCGTCCCGCTTTCCGGGCCCGCCGTACCGGCGCCGCCACATGGTGCGGCAATTCGCCGCGTTTTCTTCTATGATGGCTGCAACGCGGCCCACCCAAGTACAAGAAGCGCCATCGGGCCGCCCTCGAGACGGACGCGCACGCGCGTCAATTGGAGGCATGGATGGCATGGAGACAACACCGCTGGTTCCGCCGCTGGCTGATCGTGATCGTGTTCTGGGCCGTGCCCGTCGCGATCGTCGCCGTGCGCGAGATCCGCGAGGAAATGGCCTACAACAAGGCGGACCTGCAGCTCGCGCTGACCACCTGGCAGCTCACCGACGCGCAGCAGGCAGCCGGCGCCGCCGCGAAGTGCCACGGGGATCCTGACGACGCGCGCGCGGCCGGCTGCCCGGCCGACGTGCTCGCCGCCAACGCGCCGCGCCAGCAGGCGGCCCGCGACGAATACGTGGTGCGCCGCACTACGCTCGCGGGCTATCTGTGGCATGCGTTCGTCGGCTACTGGGTCGTACCGGCCGCGTTCCTGTTCGCCTGCGGCGTCGTGATCGCACTGATCCGCCGCGCGCTGCGCCGCCCGCCGATCAAGCCACCCGTCCCGCCGGTCACGCACTGACCCGCCCGCAAGCGCCGTCGCCGCCCGATTTGCCGCCCTTGTTCCCCGCATGCCGACCCGCGCGGGGCGCGTCGGCGCGCGGCCGCCGATCCGATCGGTCCGTTGGTGCGCAGCGACACCGCCACCCCGATTTGACGCTCTTTCACGCACGAACGAAAAGGGGTTGTAATCCGCTGTGATATAACTGCCGACGTGATCCGCTCCTTGAGCGAGACTCACTCCGAACGTCATCCGATGGAGAATAACGATGCAAAAACGGAATCTTGTGCTGAAAGCCGCCGCTGCGCTCATCGTCGGTAGCCTCGCGCTCACCGGTTGCACCACCACCCCGGACAAGCCGGACAACGCCGCGACCAGCGCGTCGAAGCGTCAGGCAATCGACTCGAGCGTCGACGCAACGCTGTCGCGCCTGTATTCCACGGTCAAGGGTTCGCGTGAACTCGTCGCGAAATCGCGCGGCGTGCTGGTCTTCCCTGACGTGCTCCAGGCCGGCTTCATCGTCGGCGGCCAGTCCGGCAACGGCGCGCTGCGCGTCGGCGGCAGCACGGTCGGCTACTACAACACGTCGTCGCTGTCGGTCGGCCTGCAGGCCGGTGCGCAGTCGAAGGCGATCGTGTTCCTGTTCATGACGCAGCAAGCGCTCGACGAATTCCGCGGCTCGGACGGCTGGGCAGCCGGCGCCGGTGCATCGGTCGCGCTCGTGAAGATGGGCGCGAACGGCGCGATCGACACGACCACGGCCACCGCACCGGTCCAGGTCGTCGTGCTGACGAACGCGGGCCTGATGGGCGATGTGTCGATCAACGGCACGAAGGTCACGAAGCTCAAGATCTGACGCTCACGCACCGCCCGTGCGCACCGCGCGCGGGCCATGCGCAAACGGCGATGTCCTTGCGGGCATCGCCGTTTTTTTATCCGCCCGCGCTCCGCGTCAGGTCGTCGAGTCGATCACCTTGAAGCGCGAACGCTTCTGCGCGCGGATCACCGACTGGTAGACGTCGACGTACTGCTGCGCCATCCGGCGCGACGTGAAGCGTTCCTCGAAGCGCTGCCGCACGCGCGCACGCGGCAGCAGGTGCAGCCGGTTCACGGCGGCCACCGCGCTGATTTCATCCTCGACGATGAAACCCGACACGCCCTCGTCCAGCACCTCGGGCACCGCGCCGCGATTGAACGCGATCACCGGCGTGCCGCACGACATCGCCTCGATCATCACCAAACCGAACGGCTCCGGCCAGTCGATCGGGAACAGCAGCGCATGCGCGCCCGACAGGAATTCGGCCTTCTGGTGATCGGCGATCTCGCCGATGTATTCGACGTGCGGCAACGCGAAGAGCGGCTTGATCTCGCGGTCGAAGTATTCCTGGTCGGCCGCATCGATCTTCGCGGCGATCCGAATCGGCAGCCCGCACTGGCGTGCGATGCTGATCGCCGTGTCGACGCGCTTCTCCGGCGAGATGCGACCGAGGAACGCGAGATAGCGCGGCTCGACGGGCTGCGGCATGTACAGCGTATCGGGCAACCCGTGGTAGACGGTCGTCAGCCATTTCGCCTGCGGCAGCGGCTGGCGCTGCGAGTTCGAAATCGAAATCACGGGCGCCGTGTTGAACGTGTCGAACACCGGCTGCTGCTCGGGCAGGTCGAGCCGACCGTGCAGCGTCGTCACGTAAGGCGTTTCCTGCCGGTTGAAGACCGAGAACGAGTAGTAGTCCATGTGGAAATGGAGCACGTCGAAGTCCTTCGCGCGGCGCGCGACCGTCTCCATCAGCAGCATGTGCGGTGCGACGCGGTCGCGAATCGACGTGTCGAGCCGCAGCGCGCGCGGCCAGACCGGCTCGAGCTTCGCACGTGTCGTCGAGTCGCCGCTCGCGAACAGCGTCACATCATGGCCGAGATCGACGAGCGCCTCGGTGATGTAGGACACGACGCGCTCCGTGCCGCCGTACAGCTTCGGCGGCACCGATTCGGTCAGCGGGGCGATCTGGGCAATTCTCATGGTCCACGTCTCCTGTGTCCTGTCCCGTACGGCACGCGGGAGTGTGCGCTTTTCGCGCGCCCCCGCCCCGTGCAGCGCCGGCCGGCACGGCGCCGGCCGGATATCCCGCCATTATTGGCGATCCCGATGCCCGGAACCGCCTGTCTTGCATTTTATGGGCGTTGTTACAGACAGGATACATTCGTTCCGCCTCGCCCGATCGCACCGCATCGGGCACCGTCGGGGCATGCCCCCGCCCGGGCGCCGGACGCGGCCGAATGCACGCCGCCCGCGTCAGCGCGACGGCCACTTCCACGGCGGCAGGTCGCGCGCGTCGGCATCGACGAGCGCGGTCGCGCCGAGCTGCTTGTCGAGCACCAGCGATTCGCAGCCGGCCTCGCGCTCGAGCGTCGCGATGAGCCGCGCCGCATGCGACACGACCAGCACCTGCGAGCGCTGCGCGGCCTGCGCGATCAGGCGGCCGAGCGCCGGCAGCAGATCGGGATGCAGGCTGGTCTCCGGTTCGTTCAGCACCATCAGCGCCGGCGGCCGCGGCGTCAGCAGCGCGGCCGCGAGCAGCAGGTAGCGCAGCGTGCCGTCGGACAGCTCGGCCGCCGCGAGCGGCCGCAGCAGCCCCGGCTGGCGCATCAGCACGTCGAAGCGGCCGCGGCCGCCCGGATTGTCGATCTCGACCGATGCGCCGGGAAACGCGTCGTCGATCGCCGCATCGAGTGCCGCGCCGTCGCCGATTTCGCGGATCGTCTGCAGCGCGGCGGCGAGGTCGGCGCCGTCATCCGCCAGCACCGGCGTATGGGTGCCGATGTGCGACTGCCGTGCCGGCGCCTGCGCATCGGTCCGGAAATGGTCGTAGAAGCGCCACGAGCGAATCCGCTCGCGCACCGCGATCATCTCGGGCGCGCCGGTCGGATCGGCGAACTCGGTCATCATGCTGTCGAAGCTCGCGACCGGCTGCGGAATCGTCTGCCAGTCGCCCGACGCGGTGCGTGTGCGGATCTGTGCACCCTGCCGGTCGACCAGCAGCGTCGACGGGCGCGGCAGCGCGCCGCCCCAGATGCATTCGCGCTTGACCACCGGATCGAGCGCGAACTGCGATCTGCTCGGGAGCGGCAGGCCGAGATCGATCGAATAGCCGAAATCGTCGCACGCGAAGCCGAGCTTCAAGCTCACGGGCCCCTTGCGCACCGTGCCGGTCACCGGCTCGTCGCCGTTCAGCATCGCGCGCGAGAAGCGCTCGGGGCCGGCCCACAGCGTCGACGGCAAGCCGCCCTCGCGGGCGAGCGACGGGATCACGCGGCCCTGCGCGGTGTCGGCGAGCAGCCGCAGCGCGCGGTATACGCTCGACTTGCCGCTGCCGTTCGGCCCCGTGACGACGTTGAGCGCCGCGAGCGGCACGATCAGCTCGCGCAGCGAGCGGTAATTGGCGATGGCGAGCGTGTTCAGCGCGGTCATGACGATGGATGGCGGGCAGGCGCCGGGCCGCGTTCAGCGGCCTTCGACGGCCTGCGGATCGGCTGCGGTGTTGGCCGCCGTGCTGGCGGCGGGCGCCCGCGCGTGCGGCCGTTCGGGATTCGGCGCGTCCGGCGCGGAATCATGCGGATACAGTTCCATCCGGCTGCGCGGCAGGCATTGCGGATAGCGGTCCTGCAGGTATGCGATCAACCCTTCGCGCACGCGGCAGCGCAGATCCCAGCACGACGACGAATCGGCCGCGCTGACGAGCGCGCGCAACTGCATCGTGCGCTCCGTCGCATCGGTCACCTGCAGCACCTGCACGCGGCCGTCCCACTCGGGCGCCGCATGGACGAGCCGCGCGAGCTCCTCGCGCAGCGGCGCGAGCGGCGTACGGTAGTCGACCGACAGGTAGACCGTGCCGATGATTTCCGCGCTGTTGCGCGTCCAGTTCGTGAACGGGTTCTCGATGATCCACTGCAGCGGCACGACGAGGCGCCGCTGGTCCCACAGCCGCACCGACACGAACGAGCCGGTGATTTCCTCGATGCGCCCCCATTCGCCCTGGATCACGACCACGTCGTCGAGCCGGATCGGCTGCGTGAGCGCGATCTGCAGCCCGGCAATCAGATTGCCGAGCACCGGCCGCGCGGCGATACCGGCGACCAGGCCCGCGACGCCGGCCGACGCCAGCAGGCTCGCGCCCACCTGGCGCACGTTCGGGAACGTCATCAGCGCGGCGCCGGTGCCGATGATCACGATCAGCACCATCACCGTCCGCACGAGCACCTTGGCCTGCGTATGGATGCGCCGCGCCTGGAGGTTGTCGGCCGTATCGAGCGGATGCGCCCGGATGATCGCGTCGCCGACGCCAGCCGCGAGCCGCACCAGCAGCCACGTGAGCGACACGATGGAGCTGACCGCCGCCGCGGTGCGCATGCCGCCCACGAACGACATGCCGTCGTCGGCCTGGACCCACAGGAATTCGAGCGCCAGCAGCGCGAGCACGACGAGCGACGGCTTGTCGATGTAGCGCAGGATCGCGCTCATCAGCGGATACGGCTGCGCGATGCGCTTGACGATGCGTGCGCCGAGACGGTGCACGATCGTGACGACCAGCACGACGATGACCGACACGGCCAGCGTGCCGAGCCACGAATGCAGCGGCGCATCGGCGATGCGCTGCAGTTCCTCGATTGAAATCATCGGCGCCCGGGATGCTTCGGTTATGAGGCGCGCACGCCTCGTCCTGGATGCGTCGGCGACGTCCGGGTAGTGCCCGGACACGGCGTCAGATCAGTTGCCGCCCCTGCAGGGAAACGCCTTGCCGAGACCGAGCGACACCGCGGTGCTCGCGTTGTAGTCGGCCAGCTTCGGATTTTCCGCGATGTACTTGCGCACCGCATCGGTCATCTGCTGCGCCCGGATGTCGGGCGGCAGGCAGAAATACTGGCCGACACGCGGCCCCGTGGTGCCGCCGATCGCGTCGATGGTGTTGTAGACGCCGTCGGCAGCGCCTTCGATGTAGGCCGCGCACGACGCCCGCGACTTGACGTCCGTCTTCGCGCACAGCCGGTCGAGATCCGCGCCCGTGAAAGCCGCCGCCGACAACGGCACGGCAAACGCCGCGGCACAAAACATTGCGCGCAACATGGTGTTCCTTATGTCAATGCGGCCCGAGACCGCCTGCTGCGTTGGCCGGCGCGGCGCCGGACACCCTTCTCCGGCCGGAATCCGCCCGGCCGGGTGCGCACCGCCGCGCTGGCCGGTGCACCGAAAACCGTCATTTTGCACTCTTTTGCGCATCTGCCGGCGCCGACGCGCCGATACGCACCGTACGCTTGCTCAGGATGTCGATCGCGTCCGGCGCCTTGTAATGCTTCGCGAACTCGAGCGCGGTGATGCCGAGCTGGTTCTTCACCTGCGGATCGGCACCCTGGTCGAGCAGCAGCGTGACCGTCGACGCATGGTTGCCGCGCGCGGCCATCATCAGCGGCGTGGTGCCGTTCGGCGAAGCCGTGTCGATATACGCGTCGTGGTCGAGCAGCACCTTGACGACCGCGTCCTGGCCGTTGGTCGCCGCGTAGTGCAGCGGCGCCCAGCCTTTCTTGCTGACTTCCGCGCCCTTGTCGATCAGCAGCTTGACGAGGCCGACGTCGCCGTTCAGCGACGCGAGCATCAGCGCGTTCTCGCCGGCCTTGTCTTCCTTCTCGAGGTCGACGTTCGGCGTCGTGGCGATCGCCGCCGCGACCTTGTCGGATTTCTCGCGCGCGGCGATCACCAGCAGCGGGTCGCCGTTCGGTGCGAGCGTGTTCGGATCGAGGCCGTTCTTGAGCTGCTTGCCGATGTCGGCGATGTCGTCGAACTTGACGGCCTTGACGATCGCGTCGAGCGACTCGGCATGCGCGCCGGCTGCAGCGAACAGGCCGCTCGCGACCAGCGCGGCGACGACGAGTGCACGTTTGGTCAGATGGTTGGTCGGCTTCGTCATTGTTGTGGGCTCCTTCCCTGGGTTGTCGGCTGCGCGCGCGTCGTTAGCGGGCGATCTTGAACAGCCGGAAAAAGTTCTGTGTCGTCGCATCGGCCAGCGCCTCGACGGCGATCCCGCGCTCGGATGCGATAAAGCGTCCGACATGGCTGACGTACGCAGGTTCATTCGGCTTGCCGCGATACGGCACCGGCGCGAGGTACGGCGAGTCGGTCTCGATCAGCAGCCGGTCGAGCGGCACGCGCCGCGCGACGTCCTGCACGTCGGTCGCGTTCTTGAACGTGACGATGCCCGACAGCGAGATATGGAAGTTCTGCGCGAGCGCCTGCTCGGCGACGGGCCACGGCTCGGTGAAGCAGTGCATCACGCCGCCCGGCACGTCCGCGCGCTCCTCGGCCATGATCCGCAGCGTGTCCTCCGACGACGACCGCGTATGGACGATCAGCGGCTTCATCGTCGCGGTCGCCGCGCGGATGTGCGTGCGAAAGCGTTCGCGCTGCCATTCCATGTCGGCGATCGAGCGGCCCTCGAGACGGTAGTAGTCGAGGCCCGTTTCGCCGATCGCGACGACCTTCGGGTGCGCGGCCAGCTCGACGAGTTCCGCGAGCGTCGGCTCGCGCGCGTCCTCATGATCGGGATGCACGCCGACCGACGCGTAGACGTTGTCGTACGCGTCCGCGATCGCGAGGACCTCGGGCAGCGTCTCGAAATCGACGGACACGCACAGTGCGTGCGTGACGTCGTGCTCGCGCATGTTCTCGAGAACGGCCGGCAGGCGGTCGGCCAGGCCCTTGAAATTGATGTGGCAGTGAGAGTCGACGAACATCGTGTTTCCTGAATACGTAAGGCGGGCGCTCATGCGCTCGCCGGCGTGCGGCAACCGGCGGCGTTCGCGGGCCGGCCGGCCGCGGTCGCGTCGCTGAGTAAGCCGAACATCGTTTCGCAACCCATCAGAAACAATGCCGGGTCACGCGAACATTTCCCGATACCCGAGAAACAATTCCTCGAATACGAGCCGCGCGTTCAGCGGATGGTTCTCGACCGTCCGCTGCCGCGTCACGGCCTTCATGAAGCGCGCGAACGCGTTCGCGTCGACCGATTCCGCGCAGCGCGCGAGCGCCGCCGCGTGCATCGGGAAGTAGCGCGGCGCGCCCGCCATCCGCTGCGCGAGCAGATCGTACAGCCAGCGCTGCAGCCAGCCGAGCACCAGCGGCACCGGCAGCTTCTGCAGCGTCTCGCCGCACGCGAACGGGTCGCACGCCGCACCGGCCGCGAGCTGCCCGAGCGTGTAGTCGCGCAGCGGGCGGTTCTCGTCGCTCGCGAGCGCCAGCGCGGCGAGCGGCGCGCCGCCGGCTTCGGCAAGCAGCGCGCTCGCATGGTCGACGCCCTGCGCCGCGAGCCAGGCCGCGGCCGCGTCGGGCGCCGGCACGGTCATCGGCCACTGCCGGCAGCGGCTGATGATCGTCGGCAACAGGCGGTCGATGCGCGCCGACACGAGCAGGAACACGACGCCGGACGGCGGTTCCTCCAGCGTTTTCAGCAGTGCGTTCGATGCGGCGACGTTGAGCGCCTCGGCCGGATACAGCACGACGACGCGCGCGCCGCCGCGGTGCGAACCGACCCCGCAGAAGTCGAGCAGCGCGCGCACCTGCTCGATCTTGATTTCCTTGCTCGGCGCGCGCGTCTTCTTGCCGCCTTCGTCCGCGTCGGCCGGCTTCGCGTCGTCCGCGGCGCCCGGCGCTTCGCCGGCCAGCACTTCGGGCAACACGATCCGGTAGTCCGGGTGGTTGCCCTGCGAGAACCAGGTGCAGGCCGCACACGTGCCGCACGGCTCGCCGTTCGGCAGCGGCGATTCGCACAGGAAGCCCTGCGCGAGATGCTGCGCGAACTGCAGCTTGCCGATCCCGGCCTGGCCGTGCAGCAGCAGCGCATGCGGCCATTGCGCGCGCAGTTGCTGCAGGCGGTTCCAGTCGTCGGTCTGCCACGGATAGATCATGTGGTGCGTTCCTTGCGGGTTACAGCGCGGCGAGCACGCGTTCGAGCTGCCGGCGGATCTCGGGAATCGACTGCGTCGCGTCGACGATCGCGAAGCGGTGCGGCGCCTCTTCCGCGCGCCGCAGGTATTCGCCGCGCGTGCGCGTGAAGAACGCATCGGACTCGCTTTCGAACTTGTCGGGCATGCGCGCCGCGCCGCGGCGCTCGCTCGCGACCTGCGGCGCGACGTCGAACAGCACCGTGAGGTCGGGCTGAAAACCGCCCTGCACCCAGCGCTCGAGCGTCTCGAGCTTGTCGCGCGGCAGCCCGCGGCCGCCGCCCTGGTACGCGAACGTCGCATCGGTGAAGCGATCGGACACGACCCAGTCGCCGCGCGCGAGCGCCGGCTCGATCACGAGCGCAAGATGCTCGCGGCGCGCGGCGAACATCAGCAGCGCTTCCGTCTCGAGATCCATCGGCTGGTTCAGCAGGATCTCGCGCAGTTTCTCGCCGAGCTGCGTGCCGCCCGGCTCGCGGGTAACGACGACCTGCCGGCCGGCCGCGGCCAGCTTGCCCTGGAGGCGTTCGCAGAACCATTGGAGGTGGGTGGTCTTCCCCGCCCCGTCGATGCCTTCGAACGTGATGAATTTACCGCTCGCCATTATTGACCTCGTATGTACTTGTCCACGGCCTTGTTGTGGTCGCCGAGCGTATCCGAGAACACGCTCGTGCCGTCGCCCTTCGCGACGAAATAGAGCGCGCTCGTCTGCGCCGGATTGATCGCCGCCTGCAGTGCGGCGACGCCCGGCAGCGCGATCGGCGTCGGCGGCAGGCCGCGTCGCGTGTAGGTATTGTAAGGAGTGTCGGCCTGCAGGTCGCGCTTGCGCAAGCGGCCGTCGTACGCGTCGCCGAGCCCGTAGATCACCGACGGATCGGTCTGCAGCGGCATGCCGATGCGCAGCCGGTTCGCGAACACGGCCGCGACGAACGCGCGGTCGGCCGCGTGGCCCGTTTCCTTCTCGACGATCGATGCGATCGTCAGCATTTCGTAAGGCGACTTGTACGGCAGCCCCGGCGTGCGCGCGGCCCAGGCCTCGTCGAGACGCGTCTGCATCAGGTGGTACGCGCGCCGGTAGATGTTCAGGTCGCTCGTGCCCTTGTCGAACAGGTAGGTATCCGGGAAGAACAGCCCTTCGCCGCTGCCGCGCTGCACGGTGCTGTCCGACGCGCCGATCGCGCGCAGCAGCTCGGCGTCGCTCATGCCGGCCGTGGTGTGCACAAGATCGGGGTTGCCGTCGAGTTCCGCGCGCATCCGCTTGAAGGTCCAGCCTTCGATCACCGTCGCGACGTATTCGTTCACGTCGCCGCGCGCGATCTTCTGCAGGACTTCGTAAGGCGTGATGCCCGTCTTGAATTCGTAGTTGCCGGACTTGAGCCGGCTCGACAGCCCGAGCACGCGCGTCATCGCGACGAAACCGAACGGCTCGACCGGCACGCCGCCGCGCTTGAGCTGCAGCGCGACGCTCTTCACGCTGCTGCGCGGCTTGATCGTGACGTCGAGCGATGCCGAACCCAGCAGCAGCGGCCGGGTCGCCCAGTAATATCCGCCGCCCGCGCCGGCAGCGGCCACAACGACGGCCAGCGCCGCGATCGTCGCGGCGCATTTCTTCAGTAGGGACATGGAAACGTGACTCAGGTAAGACCCATATAATACTTGCTCGCCTCCGTCAAAGTCAGGGTTGACTGTTCCCTCATTCCATGAGCTCACCGTTCGCTTCACCGGCTGCCCAGGCCGCATCCGCCTCGCTCCCCGTATTCCCCCGCCCGTCCGCCGCCGATTTCGATGCGCCGGGCGCCTGCATGCCGCTGCCGCAGTTCGGCGTGATCGACGTGGCCGGCGACGACGCCGCGACGTTCCTGCACAGCCAGCTGACCAACGACATCGAGCATCTCGATGCCGCGAGCGCGCGGCTGTCCGGCTATTGCTCGCCGAAGGGGCGCCTTCTCGGGTCGTTCCTCGCGTGGCGTGCCGGCCACGACGTGCGCCTGCTGGTGTCGAAGGACGTGCAGCCCGCCGTGCAGAAGCGGCTGTCGATGTTCGTGCTGCGCGCGAAGGCGAAGCTCACCGATGCGAGCGACGCGCTCGCGGTGGTCGGCTTCGCGGGCGACGTGCGCGACGCGCTGGCGGGCATCTTCGATGCGCTGCCGGACGGCGTGCACGTGAAGGTCGACGGGCCGGCCGGCACACTGATTCGCGTGCCCGATGCGGCCGGCCGCAAACGCTATCTGTGGATCGGCCCGCGCGCGGAAGTCGATGCACGCATCGCCGCGCTCGCCGGCACGCTGCCGGTCGTGTCGCCGGCCGTGTGGGACTGGCTCGACATTCGCGCGGGCGAGCCGCGCATCACGCAGCCGGCCGTCGAACAGTTCGTGCCGCAGATGGTCAACTTCGACGTGATCGGCGCCGTCAACTTCCGCAAGGGGTGCTACCCGGGCCAGGAAGTCGTCGCGCGCAGCCAGTACCGCGGCACCATCAAGCGCCGCACCGCGCTCGCGCATGTCGCCGGCGAGACCGATACCGTGCATGCCGGCGTCGAGCTGTTCCACAGCGACGATCCCGGCCAGCCATGCGGGATGATCGTCAACGCGGCGGCCGCGCCCGCGGGCGGCGTCGACGCGCTCGTCGAGATCAAGCTCGCCGCGCTCGACAACGGCACCGTGCACGTCGGCTCGGCCGACGGCCCGGCGCTCGCGTTCGACGCGCTCCCGTACGCGTGGCCGACGGAAGCGTGACGCACTGACAACCCGTTCGGGCGCCGGCTCGCGAGTCGCAGCCGGCGCCCGATGTTTCCTGCGAGAGATTCGCCCGATGTGTCTGATTGCCTTCGACTGGCAGCCTGATGCCGCCGCCGGTCCCGTCTTTACCCTCACCGCCAACCGCGACGAGTTCTTTCGCCGCACGAGCGCGCCGCTCACCTGGTGGGAGGACGTACCGGGCGTGCTGGCCGGCCGCGACCTCGAAGCCGGCGGCACGTGGCTCGGCATAACGCGCGACGGCCGCTTCGCGGCGCTGACGAACTACCGCGCGCCGTTCGACATCCGCGCGGGCGCGCCCACCCGCGGCAAGCTCGTGTCCGATTTCCTCCGCGGCCCGTCCGTCGCGCCGCTCGACTATCTCGGGCAGCTTGCCGAGCATGCGGCCGTATACAACGGCTTCAACCTGCTCGTCGGCGACTGGAAGCGGCGCGAACTCGCGTGGTTCTGCAACCGTGCGCCCGACGGCGAAAGCAGTGTCGCCGCGCCCGTCGCGATCGCGCCGGGCGTGCATGCGCTGTCGAATGCGCGGCTCGATACGCCCTGGCCGAAAGTGGTGCGCAAGCGCGCGGAGCTCGGCACGCTGCTCACCGACAATCCGACCCCGTCGCTCGACGAACTGATCGATCTGATGCGCGACCCGCATGTCGCGGACGACGACGCGCTACCGCACACGGGCATTCCGATCGAGCGCGAGCGCGCGCTGTCGGCCGCGTTCATCGAAACGCCCGAGTACGGCACGCGCGGCACGACCGCGCTGCGCGTCACGATGAAGGAAGGCGTGCGGCTGACGGTCGAGATCAAGGAGCGCTGCGACGACGACGGTTCGCACCGCACCGTCCGCCCGGGTGCGTTCGAGCGCGCATTCACGTTCGACGTCGACGTCGGCGCAACGCGGTCGCGCTGAACGCGCATTCCCCGCGCTACGGCGCGCGCGCCATCTCGACGTGCGGCACGCCGGCTTCGACGAACGGTTCGCCGACCGCCGCGAAGCCGTGCCGCACATAGAACGACACTGCCGAATCCTGCGCGTAGAGCCGCACGACGGCTTCGCCGCGGCGCCGTGCGCCATCGAGCAGCGCGTTCAGCACAGCCGACCCGACGCCCTGCCCGCGCGCGTCGGCCAGCACGGCGACGCGGCCGATCGTGCCGGACGGCAGCAGCCTCCCCGTCGCGACCGCGCGGCGTATTCCCGTCGCCGCGTCGATCCGGTACGCGACCGCATGGAGCGATAGCGGATCGTCGTCGTCGAGCTCCCATTCCGGCGGAATCTGCTGCTCGCGCACGAATACCGCGTCGCGAATCCGCGCCGCGTCGCCGCCCAGTACCGTCCAGTCGCCCGTTTCCACTACGCCGTCCGTCATCGCAGCCCTCCATGCGGCGCACGCGCCGTCGAACACCCGCCCGTCAAACGTCGTCGAATGCGGCCTTCAGCGCCGCGACCGCATCGGCATGCGCGGCCCGCACCTCGGGCACGTAGCCGCCCATCTTGAAGAATTCGTGGATCATCCCCGGATAGCAGACCAGCGTAACCGCGTTGCCGGCCGCGCGCAGCTTGTCCGCGTACGCGGCGCCCTCGTCGCTCAGCGGATCGTATTCGGCCGTCGCGATCCAGGCCGGCGCAACGCCCGCGAACGACGGCGCGTCGCGCGTGCCGTCGAGCGGCGCGAAGCGCCAGTCGTCGCGGTCGGCCGGATCGCGCACGTACTGCGTGAAGAACCACTGGATCGTGTCCTGCGACAGCAGATAGCCGTTCGCGAGCCGCGCGTGCGAGTCGGTGTCCTGGTAGCCCGTCACGCCCGGATAGATCAGCATTTGAAGCGCCAGGCGAATGCCCGCGTCGCGCGCGAGCACCGCGCAGACGGTTGCGAGCGTGCCGCCCGCGCTGTCGCCGCCGACCGCCAGCCGCGCGGCGTCGATGCCGAACGCGGCAGCCTCGCGATGCAGCCAGCGCAACGTGTCGTCGGCATCGTTCACCGCGGTCGGAAACCGGTGCTCGGGCGCGAGCCGGTAGCCGACCGACAGCACCGCGCATTGCGCGTCGTGCGCGAACATCCGGCACAGCGCATCGTGCGTGTCGACGCTGCCGACCGTGAAGCCGCCGCCGTGGTAGTAGACGAGCGCGGGCTGCGGCTCCGCAAGGCTCGGCTCGACCGGCAGGTACAGCCGCGCGCCGATCGTGCGGCCGTCGCGCGTCGGCACGACGCATTCCTCGACCGAATGCATCGGCGCCGGCGCGACGTCGAGGATCGGCGCGCTCTTCTCGTACGCGGCGCGCGCCTGCTGCGCCGTCTGGTGGTGATAGGACGGACGTTTCGCGCGCTCGATCATGTCGAGCACCTGGGCGATCTTCGGATTCAGCGGCATCGGTAAGGACGGCGCCTGCGCGGCGCCGTGAACGGACAAGCGTCACATGATGCCACGCCCGCGTCAGGCCGGCGCCATGCGCGCCGCGTGTCGAAATACCGGCCCTTCGGTGTCCTGTGAAGCGCGTCCTTCACGCAATCTCGCACCGCAAAACAAAACGGCCCTGCCTGTGAAGAGGCAGGGCCGTGCGTCCGGGCGCTTACGCGTCGCTCGGGCCGGGCTGCGCGTCCGGCGCCGTGCGCGAGCGTTGCCGCTTGATGTCGCGGCCCACCGCGAGCCGCCGCATGTACTTGAACGTACCGAGCGCCTTCGCGACGAAGTTGCCGTCGCTGTCGCGCACTTCGCCTTCGCAGTAAGCCATCGTCGTCGAACGATGCATCACGCGCCCGTACGCGCGCAATTCGCCGCGCCCTGGCTGCATGAAGTTCACCTTCATCTCGACCGTGACGACGCCGACGCCGTCGTCGGTCAGGCTGCGCGCCGCCATCGCGAGCGCGATGTCCGCGAGCGTCATCGTCACGCCGCCGTGCGCGATGCCCCACGTGTTCATGTGCCGCTCTTCGAGCGGCAGCACGATCTCGCTCGCGCCGTCCTTCGCGGACACGAGCTGCACGCCGAGCAGGTCGACGAACGGGCTTTCGATCGACGGGCCGTCCGTCGGGGATGCCGCGTCGCTCATCGTGCGCTGTCGACGACGTAGTCGACGCACTCGCGCGATTCGGCCACCGCGACGACGAATTTCTTCACTTCAAGGTGAACCGGGTGCACCTGGTAGGCGTCGAGCGCGGCCTTGTCCGCGAAATCGGACACGAGCACGATGTCGGAGGTCGCGTCGAGGCCCGGCGTCGCCACGCCGACGTCGATCTGCAGGATGCCCGGCACGAGGTCGCGGCAGCCTTCGAGCTTTTCCTTCAGCTTCAGCGCGTTCTGCGCGCGCGTCGCGCCTTCCGCGGTTTCCTTCAACTTCCACATCACGATATGTCTGATCACTTCGTTCGCTCCTGTCGTTCGTTAGGGTTCACGATGCGGGCGCGGCTCGCATCGCGGCGGCCAGTCGTCTGCCCGCCTCGCTTGCACACGATCGCGGGCAACCGGGAAAAAAGCGCGTATCGAATCGGCTGTCGTCCGACCTTTCCGGCGACGATACGCACTTTTTCACCGCGTCGACACTCGACGGCGCGATCCGCGCAAACGGCGGCAAGCACCAAGCCTACCAAACTTGACGCCTCCGATGGAACGATCGCACGGTTCGCGGCCCGAACCGGTGCCGATCACTTGACGGCCGACCACGGGGCCGGTTATCCGGATCGCGCTTCTGAGCCGGGAACGGAGTCCGTCTTCCGCTGAATCGCAGGAATGCGGATTGCTCGGGCTTCGCGCGCTTCGTCTTCCGCGCCTTCCGGCATTGCCCGACAACAGCCGGCACAACCGCGACGATTCAATTCCTGTTCGGCATCAATCGCCGGATTGAAACGTCATTGCCAATTGTTTCACTACCGCATATCCGCATTCCATTATTCATTTTCATTAAATCGCATATTTTACCGACTCAACGAGTAATAATTGCGATCGCCTTTTCAATCGAATACCGGAAAACCACGAAAACATTATTGACTTCGACTTTCCCGTAAATTTAGAATCCCCTACGACGGCTTACGCTTCATTTTCTCCCGCCGCACACGAGTCGCCATTCGCTCGCGCGAAGGCTACCCCTGAGCCTTTTCCCATGCCGCGCCGGGGCGACGCCCTTTGCCATTTCCGTTTTCGGCACTGATCGGTCATTCGCTTATTTGCCGCGCAATTCGCTTGTCGCAGAAGCACCGCATCTCGATTAATTCCAGGCATTCGCCCCGAATGCCCGCAGCTCTGAACGAAACGGACAGAAGATCCGTTCACTCGACCATTCCGATAAAAATCGCCAGTCACCAGGAGGGACATCAACATGCATCGCCTTGCGAAGTCGCTGTGTCTCGGGTTCGTCTGCGCCGGCCTGCTCGCGGCCTGCAACGACGACGACGTCCGGTCGAGCGACGCACCGTCGCACAACGCCGCGCTGTCGTTCCGCATGGACACCGGCGGCCAGATCAATGCGTTCTACCGGCAGGACAAGGTCGCTGCGCACCTGCTGGCGCGCTCGTCGACGAAACCGCGCCTGCTCGTGGTCTTCCCCGCCGGCAACAGCGGCACGGGGCTGTGGTTCGACGACACCGCGCAGCCGGTGAACTGGAGCCTCGACACGCCGCCGTCCGCGCTGTCGGCCCCCGACACGCACGGCCGCCCGCTGTACGGGATCGGCGCCGACGTGTCGGTGGACACCGACACGCTGACGATCCGCCAGGGCGTGCTCAGCAACGTGCGCTTCCTGCGCGACTTCAACGGCGGCGCAACGATTCCGCAGCAGATCGTCACGGCGCCGACGATCCAGGGCAGCGCAGCGCAATGGCAACGCGACCGGATCGACGGCGCGCCCGGCTATGCGCTGCGCATCACGCTGCGCGATGGCGGCAGCATTGCGCCGGCAGCGGGCGGCAAGCTCGTGCTGCGCGCACCGGCGGGCGCGCACACGCTGAAGCTGCATGTCGACGCGCTGTCGGGCGAGACGCCGCTGTCGCCGATCACGCGCGCCGATTTGCTCGCGCCGTCCGTGAACCCCGATCCGGTCAGCCAGAACGTGCTCGAATTCCTGAGCTTCCACGACAAGCTGCTGGCCGGCTCGTGGCAGTACGACACGTACTTCGGCCGCGACACGCTGATCTCGGTCCGCATGCTGATGCCCGTGCTCGAACCCGCGGCGATCGAGGCCGGGCTGTCGTCGGTGCTGGGCCGCCTGTCGGCCGACGGCAAGGTCGCGCACGAGGAAGGCATCGGCGAATTCGCGCTGGTCGACAACCAGAAGAACGGAAGGCCGAACGATCCGACGCCGACCTACGACTACAAGATGATCGACAGCGACTACCTGCTCGCGCCGATCGCGGCCGCGTGGCTGATCGACGATACGCGCGGCCAGGCCCGCGCGGCCGCCTATCTGGCGCAGCGCGGCAGCGACGGGCAGACCAACGGCAGCCGCCTGGTCGTCAACCTGCTGCACGTCGCGACGACCGCGCAGCCGTTCGCGCAGCAGCCGTCGGTCGCGAACCTGATCCACCTGCGATCCGGCGAGATCGTCGGCAACTGGCGCGACAGCACCGACGGGCTGGGCGGCGGCGTCTACCCGTACGACGTGAACGCGGTGCTCGTGCCCGCCGCGTTGCGCGCGGCGAATGCGTTCCTCGCGCGCGGCCTGCTCGATCCGTACCTGGATGCCGCGCAGCGCGCGACGCTCGCCAACACGGCGAACCAGGCCGCCACGTGGGAAATGCAGGCGCCGCCGCTGTTCCAGGTCAGCGTGCCGGCCGCGCAGGCAGCCACCGACGTGTCGGCCTATGCGCCGTCCGCCGGCGTGCCGGCCGGCGCCGCGCCGAGCGCACCGTTGTCGTTCTACGCGCTGTCGCTCGATCAGCAGGGCAACCCGGTTCCGGTGATGAATTCCGACGGCGGCTTCGCACTGCTGTTCGGCACGCCGCCGGACGACGAACTCCAGCGGATCGTAACCGACGTCACGCGGCCGTTCCCGACCGGGCTCGTGACCGATGCCGGCATGCTGATCGCGAACCCGGCGTATGCGAACCAGTCGCTGTGGCCGAAGTTCACGAGCTCCGCGTATCACGGCACGGTGATCTGGTCGTGGCAGCAGGCGATGTGGGTGGCCGGGCTCGACCGCCAGCTCGCGCGCCAGGACCTGTCGGCCGCGACACGCACGTTGCTCGCGCAGGCGCGGCAGACGATCTGGCAAGTGATCTCGAACGGGCGCGACATGCGCACGTCGGAGATGTGGACGTGGTCCTACGTGAACGGCCAGTACCGGACCGATGCGTTCGGCACGCGCAGCGCCGACGCGACCGAAGCCAACGCGGCGCAGCTCTGGAGTACGACGTATCTCGCGATCCGCGATCCGCAGCAGCGCGCGGGCAAGTACTGGTGGCAGGCGTCGCAGCGGATGCAGGAGGTGCAGCCGAAAAACGCAGCGGTCGTGGCATCGCGCTAGCGCATTGCCCATCGCGCGCCAACCGAGCATGCCGAAGCCCCGGGGTGTTCCCGCCCCCAGGGCTTCGGCAGGGGCTGCATCGATCATCGCTTCGGCACAACCGCGTTGCCGAACGCACCGCACTCGCTCAACGACGCCGGCGTGCCGCTCGAACCCGCGTTACCGCGACACGACCCGGTTCCGCCCTTCCCGCTTCGCCTGGTACAGCCGCTCGTCGACCACCCGCAGCAGCGCATCGACCGTACTGCCGTCGACCCCGTATTGCGCGACGCCGACGCTGACCGTCACCTGCACGCGCTTGAAGTCCAGCCCGAACGGCGAACTCGCGATCGACGAGCGCACGCGCTCGGCCGTCATCCGCGCGCCCTCGAGCGGCATCTCCGGCAGCAGCGCCATGAACTCCTCGCCGCCGACCCGCGCGAGCCCGCCCGCCGGGCGGATCGCCTCGAGGCACTGGCGTACGACGCCGCGCAGCACCTCGTCGCCGATCTGGTGCCCGTACGCATCGTTGATGTTCTTGAAATTGTCGAGATCGAGCGCGAGCAGGCAAAACGGCGTGCCGTCGCGCTCGGCCCGCACCATCTCGCGCTCGACCTGCGCGATGAACTGCCGGCGGTTCGACGCGCCCGTCATCGGATCGGTCGCGGCCATGTACTCGAGCTTCTGGTTCGTGCGCCGCAGTTCCTGCAGCGCGCTCTCGGCGCGCGCCATCGACTCCGACAGCCGGCTCATCAGGTCTTCCTGGCTGTAGATCGCCGAGAACGAGCGCGTCGTCTGCAGCGCCTGCACGACGCCGTAGCTGAGCAGGAAGAAGCCGCCCGCGAAGATCGCGTGCGCGAGCCACCACATGTGATTCCACGGCTTGCCGAGAATGAATGCGAGCGACGACAGCGCGAACGCCATGATCGACACGCCGTAGATCACCATCAGCGGCGAGCGGATCCGCCGCGCGAGCAGCACGCCGACGTTCAGCAGCGAGAACACGAGCGCGCCGCCCTCCATCGACAGCCGCGTGCCCAGCGCGCCCGCGACCGGCGAATACGCGATGTACGCAACGGCCACGTTGACGATCACGAAGAACACGATCCACGGCAGCCATGTCCGCACGCTCGTGCGCTTCTCGATGCGATCGGGCGGACGCGAATAGGACATCAGGCCCGTGAGCAGCAGGATCGACATCACGAGCCGCGACGCGGGCCCGTACAGCAGGAACAGCCAGATATTGTGGTGCGCCATCCCGGTAAACGCACCGTGCAGCGAATAGATCATCGCGAAGCCGAGAAAGCCGAGCGTCAGCCAGCGCAGCAGCGGCTCGCCGGACGACCGGTAGCACACCCACGTCACGTAGGTGACGAACGCGCCCTCGAGGGTCGCCGCCGCAATCGCGATTTCATGGAACGCGTGGCTCTCGAACACGACGTGCGGGTCGCTGAAGAACCACAGATAGGCGATCAGATAGGCAGGCAGCAACGCGAATCCGACCAGCAGGCATTTCGCGTAGAGCCTCGCGGCCGCGCTGACGACGCGCGGCGGTTCCCCGGCTGCATAGGTCGTACTCATTCGGTCCCCGGTCGGTCTGCTGCGTTGGTTCAAGCTTCGCGGCACGTATCGCGCGACGTACGATCCGGCCCATCGTGCCGAAAGGCAAATGTCAGAGCAAGTATAGGTGGGGCAATTCGTTTGACAAGTAAGGGGAAACGGCATTGCCGGGAGCACGCTTTTTGCCTCCCGGTCGTTTCGAATGGCAATCCTGCCGCGCCGATTCGCGTCGCATCGCGGCCGCCGGCCTCGCCGAAGCGAAACCGCGGCCGCCACCAGCCAAAAATCAGATGATTTCGAACAGGCCGGCCGCGCCCTGCCCGCCGCCGATGCACATCGTGACAACCACGTATTTCACGCCGCGGCGCTTGCCTTCGATCAGCGCATGGCCCGTCAGGCGGGCGCCCGACACGCCGTACGGATGGCCGACGGCGATCGCGCCGCCGTTCACGTTCAGGCGATCCTCGGGAATCCCGAGCGTGTCGCGGCAGTACAGCACCTGCACCGCGAATGCCTCGTTCAGTTCCCACAGGCCGATGTCGTCGACCTTCAGCCCCGTCTGCTTCAGCAGCTTGGGCACCGCGAACACGGGGCCGATGCCCATCTCGTCCGGCTCGCAGCCGGCCACCGCGAAGCCGCGGAACACGCCCAGCGGCTGCAGCCCTTCGCGCTGCGCCACATCGGCGCTCATCACGACGCACGCCGACGCGCCATCCGAGAACTGGCTCGCATTGCCGGCGGTGATCACGCCGCCCGGCACGGCCGAACGAATTTTCGACACCCCTTCGAGCGTCGTGTCGGGACGGATGCCTTCGTCGGCCGATACGGTCACTTCCTTCGTGAACAGGCGGCCCGTCGCCTTGTCGGCGATACCCGCGAGCACGGTGATCGGCACGATCTCGTCGCGGAAGAGACCGGCTTCCTGGGCGGCCGCGGCCCGCAGTTGCGACTGCACGCCGTACTCGTCCTGCCGCTCCTTCGAGATTCCGTAGCGCTTCGCGACGTTCTCGGCCGTCTGCAGCATGTTCCAGTAGATCTCGGGCTTGTGCTCGACCAGCCAGCCCTCCTGGACCATGTGCCGGTTCATCTCGTTCTGCACGCACGAGATCGATTCGACGCCGCCCGCGACATACACGTCGCCTTCGCCCGCGATGATCCGCTGCGCGGCCAGCGCGATGGTCTGCAACCCCGACGAGCAGAAACGGTTCACCGTCATCCCCGGCACGGTCACCGGCAGCCCCGCGCGCAGCGCGATCTGCCGCGCGATGTTCGCGCCGGTCGCGCCTTCGGGGTTCGCGCAGCCCATGATCACGTCCTCGACGCGCGCGGGGTCGAGCTTCGCGCGTTCGAGCGCGGCCGCGACCACGTGGCCGCCGAGCGTCGCGCCGTGCGTCATGTTGAAGGCGCCGCGCCAGGATTTCGCGAGCGGCGTGCGTGCGGTCGATACGATTACGGCTTCGGTCATGCGAGTCTCCTTCGGTCCTGCTTCATGTCCTGATTCGGATGGGGAATGCGCTACGCCGCCGGGCGCGCGCCCGCGGACGTCACATGTGCGACGCCCGCTGCCTGCATCTGCTGCCATGCGTGCGCGAGCGACCCGTTCAGGTCGATCGCGCGGCACGCATCGTTGATCACCGCGGCTTCGAAACCGGCCGCGCGCGCATCGAGCGCCGACCACGCGACGCAATAGTCGGTCGCGAGCCCGCAGCACCACACGCGCTTTGCGCCGAGTTCGCGCAGATAGCCCGCGAGCCCAGTGCGGGTCGTGCGGTCGGCCTCGACGAACGCGGAATAGCTGTCGATCTGCGCGTCGCCGCCCTTGCGGATCACGAGCCGCGCCTGCGGGATGTCGAGGTCGCGATGCAGCGCCGCGCCGTCGGTGTCCTGCACGCAGTGTACGGGCCACAGCACCTGCTCGCCGTACGGCAGCGCGAGCGTCGAGAACGGCTCGCGACCCGCGTGGTTCGCCGCGAACGACACGTGCTCGCGCGGGTGCCAGTCCTGCGTCAGCACGACCTGGTCGAAGCGTCGCGCAAGCGCGTTGATCACCGGCACGACCGCGTCGCCGTCCGGCACCGCGAGCGCGCCGCCCGGCATGAAGTCGTATTGCACGTCGATCACGAGCAGTACGTCGTCGGTGCGTTTCATTGCGTTTCTCCGTGTGTCGACCAGAGTTAGCGCTTTAGCGCTTACTCTGGTCCCATGCCTTGCGCGGTCGATCAGAGCTGGCGCGTCGGCGCTTGCTCTGATCCCGTGTCCTTCGCGCCGCCGCGCGCGCGTCAGCCGTTGAACCCGCGGCCGGCCTTCGCAAGCTCGGCGATCGACGGCGCGAGCTGCCACGCGTCGCCGTTCGGCGCGGCCGCGTAGCGGCGAATCGCGCGCTCGACGTTGTAGAGGCCGACCGTGTCCGCGTACAGCATCGGGCCGCCGCGCCACAGCGGGAAGCCATAGCCGGTCAGGTAGACCATGTCGATGTCGGACGCCTTCGACGCGATCTTCTCTTCGAGGATCTTCGCGCCTTCGTTGACGAGTGCGAACACCAGCCGCTCGACGATCTCGTCGTCGCCGATCTTGCGCCGCTCGACGCCGCGCTCCTTCGAATACGCGACGACCATCTCGTCGACCAGCGACGACGGCTTCGCCTTGCGATCGCCCGGCACGTAGTCGTACCAGCCGGCGCCCGTCTTCTGGCCGAAGCGGCCCTGCTCACACAGGCGGTCGGCGATCTTCGAGTACTGCAGATCGGGCTTCTCGACGTAACGACGCTTGCGGATCGCCCAGCCGATGTCGTTGCCGGCGAGGTCGCTCATCCGGAACGGCCCCATCGCGAAACCGAACTTCTCGATCGCGCGATCCACCTGCGCGGGCAGCGCGCCTTCCTCGAGCATGAAGAGCGCCTGGCGGATGTACTGCTCGATCATCCGGTTGCCGATGAAGCCGTCGCACACGCCCGACACGACCGCCGTCTTGCGGATCTTCTTCGCGACGGCCATCACGGTCGCGAGCACGTCCTTCGCGGTCTGCGCGCCGCGCACGACCTCGAGCAGCTTCATCACGTTCGCCGGGCTGAAGAAGTGCATGCCGACGACGTCCTGCGGACGCTTCGTGAACGCCGCGATCCTGTCGACGTCGAGCGTCGACGTGTTCGACGCGAGGATCGCGCCCGGCTTCGCGACTTCGTCGAGCTTCCCGAACACCTGCTCCTTCACGCCGAGTTCCTCGAACACGGCCTCGACGATCAGGTCCGCATCCTTCAAGTCGTCGTAGGACAGCGTCGGCGCGATCAGCGCCATGCGCGCGTCGAGCTTCTCCTGCGTGAGCTTGCCCTTCTTCACCTGCGCGTCGTAGTTCTTGCGGATCGTCGCGACGCCGCGCTCGAGCGCTTCCTGCTTGGTCTCGAGCAGCGTGACGGGCAGGCCCGCGTTGACGAAGTTCATCGCGATCCCGCCGCCCATCGTGCCCGCGCCGATCACGCCGACGCGGCGGATCTCGCGCAGCGGCGTATCGGCCGGCACATCGGGAATCTTGCTCGCCGCGCGTTCGCCGAAGAACGCATGGCGCAGCGCGCGGCTTTCCGGCGTCATCATCAGCGCGACGAAACCCTCGCGCTCGGCGACGCTACCCTTGTCGAACCCGTTCAGCACGCCGGCCTCGATCGCGTCGATGCACTTGTGCGGCGCGGGGAAGTTCGGCGCGGCGGCCCGCGCGGAATTGCGCGCGAACTGGATGAAACCCGCGGCGTTCTCGTGGACGATCTTGCGGTCGCGCACGCGCGGATGCGGCCCCTTCTGCGCACCGACCTTGCGCGCGAACGCGACGGCCGCGTCGAGCAGGTCGCCGTCGGCCATCTCGTCGAACAGCCCGCTCTTCGCGAGCTGCTCGGACGGCACGGGCGCGCCCGACACGATCATGTTCAGCGCGGTTTCGAGCCCGACCGCGCGCGGCAGGCGCTGCGTGCCGCCCGCGCCCGGCAGCAGGCCGAGCTTCACTTCGGGCAGCGCGACCTGCGCGCCGGGCGCCGCGACGCGGTAGTGCGCGCCGAGCGCGAGCTCGAGGCCGCCGCCCATCACGACGCTGTGCAGCGCCGCGATGACGGGTTTCGCGCTCGCCTCCACCGCACGGATCACGGTGTGCAGCGTCGGCTCCTGCAGCGCCTTCGGCGTATTGAATTCGGTGATATCGGCGCCGCCCGAGAATGCGCGGCCCGCGCCGGTCAGCACGATGGCCGTGACCGACGGGTCCTGCGCGGTGCGATCGAGCGCTTCCATGACGCCCTGGCGGGTCGACAGGCCGAGCCCGTTGACGGGCGGATTGTTGAGCGTGAGGACGGCCACGCCGTCGCGAGTCGAGTAATCCACTGCCATCTGCCTGCCTCCATGCATCGCGCGCCGGGGTGGCTGCGCTTCATTGTGCGCGGTCGAACAGCCGCATGTCCGGATCGAACGGAGGCAGCATACAACGGAAAAGCACGGTCGTTCAATTTGAATTTGTATCCCGATCGGGGGACGGATCGGGCGACCGGATCGCGGGCCGTCGCCGGCCCGGGCCTGCCTGGCCTTATGGCTCGCAAACCGCCGTCGGCAACACGTAGTCGCGGAATGTCTCGCGCAGCTTCAGCTTCTGCAGCTTGCCGGTCGCGGTGTGCGGCAGCGATTCGACGAACACGACGTCGTCGGGGATCCACCATTTCGCGACCTTGCCTTCGTAGAACGCGAGCAGCGCGTCGCGGCTCAGGTTCGCGCCTTCGCGCGGCACCACGACGAGCAGCGGACGCTCGGTCCATTTCGGGTGCGCGCATGCGATGCACGCGGCTTCGGCCACGCCCGGGTGCGCGATCGCGACGTTCTCGATGTCGATCGAGCTGATCCACTCGCCGCCCGACTTGATCACATCCTTGCTGCGGTCGGTGATCTGCAGGAAGCCGTCGGGGTCGATCGTCGCGACGTCGCCGGTCGGGAACCAGCCGTCCGACAGCGGCGACGTGTCGCCGCGGAAGTAGTGGTCGATCACCCACGGCCCGCGCACCTGCAGTTCGCCGAACGCGACGCCGTCCCACGGCAATTCATGGCCGTCCTCGCCGACGATGCGCATGTCGACGCCGCAGATCACGCGCCCCTGTTTCTCGAGCAGCCGGCGCTGCGCGTCGAGCGGACGCTGCGACTGCGCCCAGTTGAGCTTCGCGAGCGTGCCGAGCGGCGACAGTTCGGTCATCCCCCACGCATGAATCACGCGCACGCCGTATTCGTCCTCGAACGTGCGCAGCATCGCGGGCGGGCACGCGGAGCCGCCGATCACCGTGCGGTTCAGCGTCGAGAAGCGCACGCCGGCTTCGCGCATGTAGTTGAGCAGGCCGAGCCACACGGTCGGCACGCCCGCGGAGAACGTCACCCGCTCGGCTTCCATCAGCTCGTACAGCGATTTCCCGTCGAGATCCTTGCCGGGCAGCACCAGCTTGCCGCCGGTGAGCGGCACCGCGTACGGCAGCCCCCACGCATTGACGTGGAACATCGGCACGACGGGCAGCACCGCATCCATCGCGGACAGGTTCATCGCGTCGGGCAGCGCGGCGCCGTACGCGTGCAGCACCGTCGAGCGGTGCGAATACAGCACGCCTTTCGGATTGCCGGTCGTGCCCGACGTGTAGCAGAGCCCCGACGCCTGCTGCTCGTCGAGGCGCGGCCAGTCGTAGCGGCCGTCCTCCGCTTCGACGAGCGTTTCGTAGCAGAGCAACGGCGTTGCGCAGGACGGCAGGTGCGCGGCGTCCGTCATCGCGACCCAGCCCTTCACGTGCGGACACTGCGGCGCGATCGCGTCGACCAGCGGCGCGAAATTGATGTCGAACAGCACGTAGCGGTCTTCCGCGTGATTGACGATGTACGCGATCTGCTCGGGGAAGAGGCGCGGGTTGATCGTGTGGCATACGGCGCCCATCCCGCCGATCCCGTAATACGCCTCCAGATGCCGGTAGCCGTTCCACGCCAGCGTGCCGACGCGGTCGCCGGTTTCGACGCCGAGCCGCGCGAGTGCCTGCGCGAGCCGCTTCGCGCGGTGTTCGCAATCGCGGTACGTGTAGCGATGCACATCGCCCTCGATGCGCTTCGACACGATCTCGGTGTCGCCCGCGTGACGCGCGGCATGCGCGATCAGCGAGGACACCAGCAACGGCATGTCCATCATCTGGCCCAGCAACGGCTTACCCATCGTCTTGTTCTCCCAGAAGGACGCGAATCGGTGACCAGCCTCGAACCGGCGCGCGCCCGTCAGCGGCCCGGACGGGCGCGGCGCACGGTGCGCGGGCCGCCATGCGGGCGGCGCGGCGCCGCCTTACAATATCGGCTTACCCAGAGGCGCTCAACATGTCGTTTTCCCGAAGCGCAGCCGATCCGGCTGACACCTTGCCCGACCTCGCCGCCACGCTCGGCGCACCCGCCGAAGGCGCGTTCGTCCAGCTCGGCGACGCGTTTCATACGCGGCTGCCGGCCGCGCCGCTTGCCGCGCCGTACGTCGTCGGCTTTTCCGACGAAGTCGCGCAACTGCTCGACCTGCCGACGTCGCTCGCCGCGCAGCCCGGCTTTGCCGAACTGTTCGCCGGCAACCCGACGCGCGACTGGCCCGCAACCGCGATGCCGTACGCATCGGTATATTCCGGCCACCAGTTCGGCGTGTGGGCCGGCCAGCTCGGCGACGGCCGCGCGCTGACGATCGGCGAGCGCACCGGCACCGATGGCCGCCGCTACGAACTGCAACTGAAAGGCAGCGGCCGCACGCCGTACTCGCGGATGGGCGACGGCCGCGCGGTGCTGCGCTCGTCGATCCGCGAATTCCTGTGCTCGGAAGCGATGCATCACCTCGGCATCCCGACCACGCGCGCGCTGACGGTGATCGGCTCCGACCAGCCGGTGGTGCGCGAGGAGATCGAGACGTCGGCCGTCGTCACGCGCGTGTCGGAAAGCTTCGTGCGCTTCGGCCACTTCGAGCACTTCTTCTCGAACGATCGCCCCGACCTGCTGCGCCAGCTCGCCGATCACGTGATCGACCGCTTCTATCCGGATTGCCGCGACGCGGACGATCCATACCTCGCGCTGCTCGAAGCCGCGACGCTGCGCACGGCCGACCTCGTCGCGCAGTGGCAGGCCGTCGGCTTCTGCCACGGCGTGATGAACACCGACAACATGTCGATCCTCGGCGTGACGATCGACTACGGCCCGTTCGGCTTCGTCGACGCGTTCGACGCGAACCATATCTGCAACCACTCCGATAACAGCGGCCGCTACGCATACCGGATGCAGCCGCGCATCGCGCACTGGAACTGCTATTGCCTTGCGCAGGCGCTGCTGCCGCTGATCGGGCTGCAGCACGGCATCGCCGATGACGATGCGCGCGCCGAGCGCGCGGTGGACGACGCGCAGGCCGTGCTCGCGAAATTTCCGGAACGCTTCGGCCCAGCGCTCGAACGCGCGATGCGCGCGAAGCTCGGCCTCGAACTTGAACGCGAAAACGATGCCGAACTCGCGAACAAGCTGCTCGAGACGATGCATGCGAGCCATGCGGATTTCACGCTGACGTTCCGCCGGCTCGCGCAATTGTCGAAGCACGACGCGAGCCGCGACGCGCCCGTGCGCGACCTGTTCATCGACCGCGACGCATTCGACGCCTGGGCGAACCTCTACCGCGCGCGGCTGTCGGAGGAAACGCGCGACGACGCGGCACGTGCGGCCGCGATGAATCGCGTGAACCCGAAATACGTGTTGCGCAACCATCTGGCCGAAGTCGCGATCCGGCGCGCGAAGGAAAAGGATTTTTCGGAGATCGAGCGGCTCGCGCAGATCCTGCGCCGGCCGTTCGACGAACAACCGGAGCATGAAGCATACGCGGCGTTGCCGCCGGACTGGGCCGGGTCGCTCGAAGTGAGCTGCTCGTCCTGAAGCCCCCAACCCGCGCGTATCGACCGACCGATCAGGAGAACCCCATATGTCCCGCGATTCCGACGACAAGACCTTCCCGTACGAGAAGGACGACGCCGAGCTGCGCCGCCGGCTCACGCCGATGCAGTACGAGGTCACGCAGCATGCGGCGACCGAGCGCGCCTTCACCGGCGAATACACCGACACCGAGGACGCCGGCATCTACAAATGCGTCGTCTGCAGCACGCCGCTGTTCGAATCCGGTTCCAAGTTCCATTCTGGCTGCGGCTGGCCCAGCTACTTCAAGCCGCTCGACGGCGAGGTGATCGACGAGAAGGTCGACTACTCGCACGGCATGGTGCGCGTCGAGGTCCGCTGCAACCATTGCGGCGCGCATCTCGGGCACGTCTTCGAGGACGGCCCGCGCGACAAGACCGGTTTGCGGTACTGCATCAATTCGGCTGCGTTAAACTTCGAGTCCCGACCCGAAAACGAATGAGCGGCGCCGGGCGGATCGGCGGGGCGACCTTCGCCCGGGCAACCTGCTCTCGGGCTGGCCGCCCCGATCCGCGACGGCGGTGCCTGGCGGGTCCCTACAACGGTGAAAGGCCGCGCACGCGGCGTTTCACGCAGCTGCGAGCGCCATGAAATTCCTGTTCGATCTGTTTCCGATCATCCTGTTTTTTGTCGCCTTCAAGGTCTGGGGCATCTTCACCGCCACCGCCGTCGCGATCGTCGCGACGCTGGCCCAGGTCGCATGGGTCGCCTTCCGGCACCGGAAGGTCGACACGATGCTGTGGGTCAGCCTCGGCGTGATCGTCGTCTTCGGCGGCGCCACCCTCGTCCTGCATGACGAGAAATTCATTCAATGGAAACCGACTGTGCTGTACTGGCTGTTTGCGGTCGGGCTGCTTGCCGCGCGCTATGCGTTCGGCAACAACCTGATCGAGAAGATGATGGGCAAGCAGCTCACGCTGCCGCACCCCGTGTGGGACAAGCTGAACGTCGCATGGGCGCTGTTCTTCGCGGTGCTCGGCGTCGCGAACCTGTATGTGGTGCACAACTTCACCGAATCGCAATGGGTGAACTTCAAGCTGTTCGGCACGACGGGCGCGATGGTCGTGTTCATCATCCTGCAGAGCCTGTGGCTCACGAAATACCTGAAGGACGAATGACATGACGGACGCCTTTCTCCACGCGTCGCCCGAAGAACGCATCGCGCTGATCGAGGCGCGCCTCACCGCGTCGCTCGCACCCGTGTCGCTCGCCGTGCGCGACGACAGCGCGCAGCACGCGGGCCACGCCGGCGCGGCCTCGGGCGGCCACTACACGGTCACGATCGTGTCGGCCGCATTCGCGGGCAAGCCGCGCGTCGCACGGCACCGGCTGGTGTATGATGCGCTCGCTGATGCGATGCAGCGCGGCATTCACGCGCTCGCGATCGTGGCTTACACGCCCGAAGAATTCAACGAATCTTCAATCTAGTCTCATTAGGAATTCCCGATGATCCTCAAATCCCCTCGCCTGTGGGTCGCGGCGGCTGCATTCGCAGCGGCACCGGCATTCGCCCAGAACATCGCCGTGGTGAACGGCACGCCGATTCCGAAGTCGCGCGCCGACGCGATGGTCGCGCAGCTCGTCCAGCAAGGCCAGACCGACAGCCCGCAACTGCAGCAGGCCGTGCGCCAGGAACTCGTGAACCGCGAAATCCTGATGCAGGAAGCGATCCGCGAAGGCATCCCGAACCGTCCGGACGTTAAGGCGCAGGTCGCCGTCGCGCAGCAGACCGTCGTGCTGCGTTCGATGATCGAGAGCTTCCTGAAGAAGAACCAGCCGACCGACGCCGAAGTGAAGGCGCGCTACGACGAACTCGTCAAGGGCGCAGGCGGCAATCGCGAATATCACCTGCACCACATCCTCGTCGACAACGAGCAGCAGGCCAAGGACCTGATCGCGAAGATCAAGGCCGGCGCGAAATTCGAGGATCTCGCGAAGCAATACTCGAAGGATCCGGGCTCGGGCAAGAACGGCGGCGACCTCGACTGGTCCGACCCGAAGGCATACGTGCCGGAATTCTCGGCGGCCGCGCAGAAGCTGCAGAAAGGCCAGATGACCGACGCGCCGGTGAAGACGCAGTTCGGCTGGCACATCATCCGCGTCGACGACATTCGCGACATCGCGCCGCCGCCGTTCGACCAGGTGAAGGCGCAGATCGCGCAACAGCTCGTGCAGCAGAAGCTGCAGGCGTTCGAGGAAGGTCTGCGCCAGCAGGCAAAGATCCAGTAACGCAGGCGCTCGTCTCCGCGCATCGAAAAGCCGCTCTTCGGAGCGGCTTTTTCATTTGGCGCGCCGGAGCGCATGCATCGTGAGGTTTCGGCAGTCAGTCGACGCGCGATAAAAAGGCCGCTCCGAAGAGCGGCCTCTCGTGCCGGACATCACCCGCGCCGCAGCGTTCGCTACGCGGGATGGAACGCGTCGTGATAGCGCACTTCACCCGACGGCAGCGGCGCCGCTGCGTCGAACGACAATGCGAGGAAATACTCGGGCGGCACGCCGGGAAACACGATGCGGCCGGACGGCTCGAACCCGAAGCGCGCGTAATACGCGGGATCGCCGAGCACGACGCAGCCGCGCGCGCCGAGCCGGCGCAACGCGTCGAGCCCCGCGCGCACGAGCCCCGCGCCGATGCTCTGCCGCTGGCAGTCGGGCAGCACCGCGAGCGGCGCAAGCCCGTACCACTGCTGTCGATCCGCCGGCTCAGCACCGATCGCGACCGGCGAGAACGCGACGTGGCCGATGATGCGGCCGTCGCGCTCCGCGACGAGCGACACGCTCAGTGCGCCGCCCGCGCGCAGCGCGTCGACGATCCGCCGCTCGAACTGCCCGCCCTGCGGTTCGCCCGCGAACGCCGCGACGATCACGCGACCGATCGCGTCGGCCTCGCTCGCGCGCTCGTCGCGCAGCGTGACGACCTCGACCGGCGCGTTCGGGGCGAACCTCATCCGGATCAGCCGATCCAGCGGCGCGCGTTGCGGAACACACGCATCCACGGACTCGCTTCACCCCAGCCTTCCGGGTGCCAGCTCATCGCGACCGTGCGGTGCACGCGCTCCATGTGCGGCATCAGCACCGAGAAGCGGCCGTCGGCCGTCGTCACCGACGTGATGCCGGCCGGCGAGCCGTTCGGGTTGAACGGATAACGCTCGGTGGCTTCGCCGCGGTGGTCGACGTAACGCATCGCGACTGCAACGCGGTCGATGTCGCCCTGCTGCGAGAAGTCCGCATAACCTTCGCCGTGCGCGACCGCGACCGGAATCCGCGAGCCTTCCATCCCCGCGAAGAAGATCGACGGCGACTTCTCCACTTCGACGAACGAGAAGCGTGCCTCGAACTGCTCGGACTTGTTGCGCGTGAACTTCGGCCACGCTTCCGCGCCCGGGATCATCGACGCGAGGCTCGACAGCATCTGGCAGCCGTTGCAGATGCCGAGCGCGAACGTGTCCGGACGCGCGAAGAACGCCGAGAACATGTCGGCAAGGTTCGCGTTGAAACGGATCGTCTTCGCCCAGCCTTCGCCCGCACCGAGCACGTCGCCGTACGAGAAGCCGCCGCACGCGACCGCACCCGCGAAATCGGCCAGCGTCGCGCGGCCCGCGAGCAGGTCGCTCATGTGCACGTCGTGCGCGTCGAAGCCCGCGCGGTCGAACGCGTAGGCCGTTTCCAGATGCGAGTTCACGCCCTGCTCGCGCAGGATCGCGACGCGCGGCCGCGCGCCGGTCGCGATGAACGGCGCGGCGATGTCGTCGGCCGGATCGAAGCTCAGCACCGGCGAGATGCCCGGATCGGCCGCGTCGAGCAGCGCGTCGTATTCGGCATCCGCGCACGCGGGGTTGTCGCGCAGGCGCGCGATGCGCCAGCTCACTTCGCCCCATGCGCGATGGAGTTCGGTGCGCGGCGCGTCGAAGATCTTCTTCGCGTCGCGGTACACCTCGATCACGTCGCGGTCGTTGACCGAGCCGATCACGTGCGAGCACGTCGACAGGCCGAATTCGCGCAGCGCGCCGAGCACCGCGTCGCGGTCGGCCGTGCGCACCTGCACGACGGCACCGAGCTCCTCGGAGAACAGCGCGCGCAGCGTGCGATCGTCGCGGCGACCGCTCGTCTGCTTCGCCCAGTCCTTCGCGTCGCCGTAGTCGGATTCGTGATGCGGGTCGAGCGTCAGCATGTCGACGTTCAGCGACACGCCCGCGTGGCCCGCGAACGCCATTTCGCACACCGTCGCCCACAGGCCGCCGTCCGAGCGGTCGTGGTACGCGAGCAGCTTGCCCTGCGCATTGAGCGACTGGATCGCGTTGAAGAAGCGCTTCAGGTCTTCCGCATCGTCGACGTCCGGCGTCGTGTCGCCGACCTGCTGCGTGACCTGCGCGAAGATGCTGCCGCCCATCCGATTCTTGCCGCGGCCGAGATCGATCGCGATCAGCACGCTGTCGCCCGCGTCGGCGACGCGGCGCAGTTGCGGCGTCAGGTGGAGCCGCACGTCCTCGACCGGTGCGAACGCGGAGATGATCAGCGACACCGGCGAGACAACTTCCTTCGCGACGCCCTGCTCGTCCCACTTCGTCTTCATCGACAGCGAGTCCTTGCCGACCGGGATGCCGATCCCGAGCGCCGGGCACAGCTCCATGCCGATCGCCTTGACCGTGTCGAACAGCGCGGCGTCCTCGCCGGCCGTGCCGCACGCGGCCATCCAGTTCGCCGACAGCTTCAGCTTGTCGAGCGACGCGATCGGCGCGCTCGCGATGTTCGTGATCGCTTCGCCGACGGCCATGCGGCCCGATGCCGGCGCGTCGATCACCGCAAGCGGCGTGCGCTCGGCCATCGTCATCGCCTCGCCCTTGAAGCCCGCATAGTCGAGCGCGGTGACCGCGCAGTCGGCCACCGGCACCTGCCACGGGCCGACCATCTGGTCGCGCACCGACGTGCCGCCGACCGAACGGTCGCCGATCGTGATCAGGAACGACTTGCTGCCGACCGTCGGGTGCTTCAGCACGTCGACCGCGACTTCCGACAGCGCGATGCCCGTCACGTCGACCGGCGCGCGCTCGGTCGCAACGCGCGTGACGTCGCGGTGCATGCGCGGCGGCTTGCCGAGCAGCACTTCCATCGGCATGTCGACCGGATATTCGTCGGCACCCGTCGCTTCGGCGTCGACGAGCTGCAGCTGGCGCTCGTCGGTTGCAACGCCGACCACCGCGAACGGGCAGCGCTCACGCGCGCAGATCGCCTCGAAGCGCGGCAGGTCGGCCGGCGCGATCGCGAGCACGTAGCGCTCCTGCGCCTCGTTCGACCAGATCTCGCGCGGCGAAAGGCCCGATTCCTCGAGCGCAACCTTGCGCAGTTCGAAGCGCGCGCCCTTGCCCGCGCCGTCGACGATTTCGGGGAACGCGTTCGACAGGCCGCCCGCGCCGACGTCGTGGATGCTCAGGATCGGGTTTTCCGCGCCGAGCTGCCAGCAGCCGTTGATCACTTCCTGCGCGCGACGCTCGATTTCGGGGTTGCCGCGCTGCACCGAGTCGAAGTCGAGCTCGGCCGTGTTCGCGCCGGTCGCCATCGAGCTCGCCGCGCCGCCGCCCATGCCGATCCGCATGCCGGGGCCGCCGATCTGGATCAGCAGCGAGCCGGCCGGCACGTCGTGCTTGTGCGTATGTTGATCCGCGATGTTGCCGAGGCCGCCCGCGATCATGATCGGCTTGTGATAGCCGCGCACCAGGCCGCCGACGTTCTGCTCGTACACGCGGAAATAGCCGCCGAGGTTCGGGCGGCCGAATTCGTTGTTGAACGCGGCGCCGCCGAGCGGGCCGTCGATCATGATCTGCAGCGGCGACGCGATGCGGTCCGGGCGGCCGTACGGGCCGTGCGCATCGTTCGGGTTGCGCTCGCCGACCGGCTGCGCCGCATCGCGCGCGTTTTCCCACGACTGGCGTGCATCGGGCAGGTCGAGGTTCGACACGGTGAAGCCCGTGAGGCCGGCCTTCGGACGCGCGCCGCGGCCCGTCGCGCCTTCGTCGCGGATCTCGCCGCCTGCGCCGGTCGCCGCACCCGGGAACGGCGAGATCGCCGTCGGGTGGTTGTGCGTCTCGACCTTCATCAGCGTGTGCGTGAGCTCGGTGTGGCGACCATAACGCTCGCCCGGCTCGCCGGCCGCGCCCGCGTTGCGCGGGAACCAGCGCTCGGCCTCGGCGCCGACCATGATCGACGAGTTGTCCGAATACGCGACGATCGTGCCCTGCGGGTTCAGCTTCTCGGTGTTGCGGATCATCGCGAACAGCGACATGTCCTGCGCTTCGCCGTCGATCGTCCACTGCGCGTTGAAGATCTTGTGGCGGCAGTGCTCGCTGTTCGCCTGCGCGAACATCATCAGTTCGACGTCGGTCGGGTTGCGTTCGAGCTTGCGGAACGCATCGACCAGGTAGTCGATCTCGTCGTCGGCGAGCGCGAGGCCCAGCTCGACGTTCGCACGCTCGAGCGCGCCGCGGCCGACGCCCAGCACGTCGACGCTCGCGAGCGGCTTGGCCGGCAGTTCGTCGAACAGGTGCTTCGCGTCGTCGCGCGCGGCGACCACGCTTTCGGTCATCCGGTCATGCAGCGCAGCGGCGACGGCTGCACGCGCGTCGTCGGACAGCGCCTTCTTGCCGCCGAGCAGGCCCGACTTCAGCGTGACCGTGAATTCGACGCCGCGCTCGATGCGGCGCACCTGCGTGAGGCCGCAGTGCTGCGCGATGTCGGTCGCCTTGCTCGCCCACGGCGAGACCGTGCCGAAGCGCGGCAGCACGACGAAGGTCTCGGCCGCGCCCTTCTCGGCCGCCGGCTCGAACGGCGCGCCGTAGTGCATCAGCGCGTCGATGCGCGCGCTGTCGTCGGCCGACAGCGGCTCGGCCGCATTGACGAAGTGCAGGAACTGGCCGCGCACCGCGACGATGTTGGCGTCGATTTGCCTGAGCGTGTCGAGCAGACGGGTTTGACGGAAATCGGAGAGGGCCGAAGCGCCGGGAAAACACGAGAAGTGAGCCATGGGCTGGACTGACGTCGATGAGTCGCGCGAAGTGGCGACGTGGGGCGAAAGGAAGGCCGTAATTATACCCGGAAGTCGGTCGCCCCAAACCGGCCGATCGGCAGCCCGCATGCACCGCGACGGTGCCGCGTCACGCGCCGCGCACGGCCGCCCGCCGGGCCGGCCCGCCCGGGTGCGGCAGCCGGCGGCCGCCGCGCGGCCGTACGGCACCTGCTCGCGCGGCGCCGGTTCCCGCGATTTTGGCGCTATCATTCCGGGTTCACCGGGCCCGGGCCCTCAGCGAATCCTCACCGGGCGGCGTGCGCGCCGCCCGTCATCGAAGCAATCCATGGATGTCATCGTCATCGGCGGCGGAATCAGCGGCGTCGCCACCGCCTACCAGTTGCGCGCGGCCGGCCATCGCGTGTGCGTGGTGGAACGCCACGCGACCGTCGCGCAGGGCGCGACCTACGGCGACGGCGGCGCGCTGCTGCCGAGCCCGCTCGACGTCTGGTTCGGCCCGACCTTCATGCGCCAGCGCCAGCCGCGCGACAGCGGCATCGTCTACAAGCCGGGCTTCAACGGCGGCGTGCGCCGCTTCGTCAAGCAGCTCGGCGCGCTGCGCGAGCCCGATGCGTTCGCCGCGCAATACGCGCGGCTGCGCCCGCTGATCGACGCGTCACGCGACACGCTCGCCGACATCGAGGCGCGCCTCGAACTCGAATTCGAACAGAAGCCCGGCATCCTGCACGTCGTGCGCGATCCGCGCGACTGGGAAGCGATGCAGCCCGCGCTCGACCTGCTGCGCACGCTCGACCAGCCATACCGCATGCTGAGCGCCGACGAATGCGCGGCGCTCGAACCGTCGGTGCCGGCCGAGCCCGGCTTCGCCGGCGGCGTGCTGCTCGAGACCGAGCGCACCGGGAACTGCCCGCTGTTCGCGAAACTGGTCAAGCAGACGCTCGACGAGTACGGCGTGCAGTTCCGCTTCGGCGCGGACGTCGCCGCGATCCGCGTCGACACCGGCCGCACCGCGATCGAACTCGTACCGTCCGGCCACCGGAACGCGGCGAAGGCGCACGAGGTCGACGTGATCTCCGCCGACGCGATCGTGGTCGCTGCCGGCGCCGGCAGCCTGCCGCTGCTCGAACGGCTCGGCTGGCGCCTGCCGCTGCACCCGGTGCGGGTCCACACGCTCACCGCGCCGGTCGCGTACGAAGAGCACGCGCCGCACCTGAGCGTCGTCGATTCGATCAAGCGCATCTCGATCACGCGCACCCACCAGCGGCTGCGCATCGGCGGCGGCGCCGTGCTGCAGAGCCTGGCCGACACCGCAAAGCCGCTTGCCGAGCCGCTGTCCGAGGCTGCGCTCGCGCTGCTCGGCCAGGCCGTCCACGACTGGGTGCCCGGTGCCGCCAGGATCTCGGCCGCGCTGTCGTGGCAAGGCACGCAACTGCTGTCGCCGGACGGCCTGCCCGTCGTGGGTCCGACCCCGCATCCGCGCGTGTTCGTCAATTTCGGGCACGGCCCGACTGGCTGGGGCCTCGCATGCGGGTCTGCTAAAGTGGTGACCGACTATCTCGGCGGCAACGTGCAGCACTGGCCCGCCGACACGCTCGCCGCACTGCGCGCCGGGCGCTTCACGACCTGACCGCCGCGGGATCGCCCCGTGGCGGCACCTTGCCAGCCGCCATGATCCCGCGATGACCGCTACCCGCCCGCTTCCCGATTCCGATCCGATCGCACTGCTGCGCGTCGCCGACTTGCGCGCCGCCGAAGCCGACGCGACCGCGGCGCTGCCGCCGCACACGCTGATGGGCCGCGCGGGTGCCGCCGCCGCGCGCTGGCTGTCCGAGCGCGTCGCCGGCGATGACCGCCCCGTGTGGTTCGCGGTCGGCCCCGGCAACAACGGCGGCGACGCGCTGGTGGCCGCCGCGCAGCTCCAGCAGCTCGGCGTCGCGACGCAGGCGTGGATGCCGGTGCCGGTCAAGCCGGACGACGCGCAATGGGCGCTCGGCCTCGCGCGTGCGGCCGGCGTCCCGCTGTCGGCCACGCCACCCGCGTCGCTGGACGGTTACGCCTGGGTCGTCGACGGGCTGTTCGGCATCGGTCTCGGCCGCGCGCTCGACGGCGCATTCGCCGAACAGGCCGCGCGCATCGCCGCGCATGCACGCAGCGGCAGCCGCGTGCTCGCACTCGACGTGCCGAGCGGGCTCGACAGCGATACGGGCCGAATCGTCGGTGCGGGCGTCGCCGTCGCGGCCACGCATACGCTCACCTTCATCGGCGCGAAGCCAGGCCTCTACACGGGCGACGGCCGCGACCTCGCCGGCGAGATCGACGTCGCGTCGCTCGACGTCGCGCCGCCCGCCGCACCGGCCATCGTGCTGAACACGCCCGCGCGATTCGCCGCGGCGCTGCCTGCGCGCGCATTCGCGTCCCACAAGGGCACCTTCGGCAGCCTCGCGGTGCTCGGCGGCGACACCGGCATGTGCGGCGCGCCGATCCTGGCCGCGCGCGCCGCGCTGTTCGCGGGCGCCGGCAAGGTGCACGTCGGCTTCCTCGGCGCCGGCGCGCCGCCGTACGACCCGCCGTTCCCCGAACTGATGCTGCATCCGGCCGATAGCCTCGACCTCGGCGCGATGACCGCGATCGCGGCCGGCTGCGGCCTCGGCACGCGCGAAGCCGCGGCAACGCTCGTGCGCGACGTGCTCGCCCACGATGCCGCGACGCTGCTCGATGCGGACGCGCTGAACCTCGTCGCGACGCACGCGGACCTCGCGGCCGCCGTCGCCACGCGCGGCGCGCGCGGCAATCCCTGCGTGCTGACCCCGCACCCGCTCGAAGCCGCGCGGCTGCTCGGCAGCGACACGGCGACGGTGCAGTGCGACCGCGTCGCAGCCGCGCAGGCGCTCGCCGCGCGCCATGCAGCCATCGTCGTGCTGAAAGGCTCGGGCACGGTGATAGCGGCACCCGACGGCCGCGTGACGATCAACCCGACCGGCAACGCGGCGCTCGCCACCGGCGGCACCGGCGACGTGCTCGGCGGCCTGATCGGCGCGCTGCTCGCACAGCGCGTCACACCGTACGAAGCGGCGCTCGCGGGCGTCTACCTGCACGGCCTCGCGGCCGACACGCTGACTGCGCACGGCACCGGCCCGGCCGGGCTCACGGCCGGCGAACTCGCGCCGATGGTGCGCACGCTGATCAATCGCCTTTTTTATCCATCGCCGCGCGCCGACACGTAACGCCGCTATACTGACTGCCCCGCCGCACGGCGGGCCTTCTCGTCCGCCGGCCTGCCGATCCCGATGAGCCGGCGCGGCATTCCTCCCGATTCACGCTTCACTCGAACCGCCATGACGCTGAATTCGCTCCCCGCCTGGACTGCCCTTCAATCCCACTTCGAACAGATCCGCCACGCCCGGCTGCGCGACTGGTTCGCACCGGAAAACGACCGCGCGCCGACCCGCGCCGAACGCTTCACGATCCCGGGCGCCGGTCTCGCGGCCGATTTCTCGAAGAACCGCATCAACGACGAAACGCTGCGCCTGCTCGTGCAGCTCGCGCGCGACGCGGGCGTTGAAACGCGCCGCGACGCGATGTTCGCGGGCGAGATCGTCAACGCGACCGAAGGCCGCGCCGCGCTGCACACCGCGTTGCGCGCGACCGACCCGCAAGCGCCGTTCCACGCGCAGGTGAGCGCCGAGCGCGCGAAGATGGCGACCTTCGCGCGCGCCGTGCGCAGCGGCACGTGGACGGGCTACACGGGCAAGCGCATCCGCTACGTGATCAACATCGGCATCGGCGGCTCCGATCTCGGGCCGAAGATGGTCGTGCATGCGCTGCACCACGTCGCGACGCCCGACATCTCGACCCACTTCGTGTCGAACGTCGACGGCGCCGATCTCGCGCGCGTGCTCGAACAGGTCGATCCCGAGGAAACGCTCGCGATCATCGTGTCGAAGACCTTCACGACGCTCGAGACGATGACGAACGCACGCTCGCTGCGCGACTGGTTCGTCGCGCGCGGCTGCCCCGAGGACGCGCTCGCGAAGCACTTCGTCGGCGTGTCGGCGAACCCGGCCGAAGTCGTGAAGTTCGGCATCGCCGCGGACAACGTGTTCGAAATGTGGGACTGGGTCGGCGGCCGCTATTCGCTGTGGTCGGCGGTCGGCCTGTCGATCATGATCGCGATCGGCCCCGAGCAGTTCGACGAACTGCTGGCCGGCGCGGACGACATGGACCGCCATTTCCGCGAAGCGCCGCTCGAGCGCAACCTGCCGGTGCTGCTCGGCCTGATCGGCATCTGGTATCGGAATTTCTTCGGCTCGCAGAGTTATCTCGTCGCGCCGTATTCGGAAGCGCTGCACTACCTGCCGTCGTACCTGCAGCAACTCGAAATGGAGAGCAACGGCAAATCCGCGCGCCTGGACGGCACCTTCGTCGACTACCCGACGTCGGCCGTCACGTGGGGCGAGCCGGGCACCAACGGCCAGCACGCGTTCTTCCAGATGCTGCACCAGGGGCCGACGATCGTGCCGATCGACTTCATCGCGGTGCTGACGCCCGAGCATCCGCTCGCGAGCCATCATCCGAAGCTGCTCGCGAACTGCTTCGCGCAGAGCGAGGCACTGATGCTCGGCCGCACGCTCGATGAAGCGCGCAAGGTCGCCGGGCCGGGCAAGGAGGCGCTCGCGCCGCACCTGACGTTCCCGGGCAACCGCCCGACGACGACGCTGCTCGTCGATGCGCTGACGCCGCGCACGCTCGGCGCGCTGATCGCGCTTTACGAGCACAAGGTGCTCGTGCAGGCGACGGTGTGGGACATCAATCCGTTCGACCAGTGGGGCGTCGAGCTCGGCAAGATTCTCGGCAAGGTCGTGGAAGCCGACCTGTCGGCCGAGTCGGTCGATCCCGCGAAGCACGACTCGTCGACCACGGCGCTGATCGAACGCGCCCGCACGGCGCTCAAGCGCTGACGCGACCGCGTCATGCGCACGCCGGCCGCGCATTGCAACCCGCGCGGCTGGCAGGAAAATTCAGGCGCCGCGCTGCACTGCGTGCGGCTCGACGATGTGCCCGGCGTCGAGCGTCACCGTCGTCGCACAGCGGCGCGCAAGTTCGGCATCGTGCGTGACGAGCACGAGCGTTGCGCCGTGCGTGCGGTTCAGTTCGAACATCAGGTCGATGACCGCGTGCCCCGTCGCCGCGTCGAGGCTGCCGGTCGGCTCGTCGGCAAACAGGATCGCCGGGCGCGTGACGAACGCACGCGCGAGCGCGACGCGCTGCTGCTCGCCGCCCGACAGCAGTTTCGGATAATGCGCGGTGCGTTCGCCCAGACCGACCTGCACGAGCAGCGCCCGTGCGCGATCGGCCGCCTCGCGCGCACTGATGCCGCCCCGCAGTTCGAGCGGCAGCATCACGTTCTCGAGCGCCGTCAGGTGCGGCATCAACTGGAACGACTGGAACACGAACCCGACGGCACCGTTGCGCAGCGCGGCGCGCTCGTCCTCGTCGAGCTGGTCGAGCGCGCGGCCGAGCAGGCGAACCGTGCCGCTCGTCGCGCTGTCCAACCCTGCAAGCAGGCCGAGCAGCGTCGACTTGCCCGACCCCGACGCGCCGACGATCGCGAGGCTGCTGCCCGGCCGCACGGCAAGCGTGATGCCGTCGAGGATCGTCAGCTCGCCCGTTGCGTCGGCGACCCGCTTGCACACGTCATGGACTTCGATGATCGGATCGGTAATCTTGAACATGGACACGACATTTCGCTGGAAAAGACGCGCGGCGCTCGCCGCGCTGCTGGGCACCCTGCTGACCGCAACCGCGCCCGCACGCGCCGCGACGGCGCCGGCCCCGGCATCCGGCCAGCCGCCGGTGATCGTCGTGCTCGGCGACAGCCTGTCGGCCGAATACGGGCTGCCGCGCGACACGGGCTGGGTTGCATTGCTGCGGCAGCGGCTCACGAACGAGCGAATCGATTATAGCGTCGCGAACGCCAGCGTCAGCGGCGACACCACGAGCGGCGGCCGCGCGCGGCTGCCTGCGGTGCTGCAGCGGCTCAAGCCTTCGATCGTCGTCGTCGAGCTCGGTTCGAACGATGCGCTGCGCGGCGTGCCGCTCGCGACGACCGAGCAGAACCTGCGCGACATCATCGCCGGCGCACGGCGCGCGCAGGCGAAAGTCGTGCTGGTCGGCATGTACGTGCCGCCCAATTACGGCCCCGACTACACGCAGAAGTTCCATGCCGTCTATACGCGGCTGTCGAAGGATCTCGGCGTGCCGCTCGTGCCGTTCCTGCTGGCCGGCATCGAGAACAAGCCCGAGATGTTCCAGGCTGACCAGATGCATCCCGCGCGGCAGGCGCAGGGCATTCTGCTCGACAACGTGTGGCCGGCACTGAAGCCGCTGCTCGGCAAGCCGCGCGGCTGACGACGTACCGCCCCGCCGGAAAACAAAAAGCCCCGCTCGAAGCGGGGCTTTTTGTTGTTTTTGTTGTTTTTATTGTTGCGTGCGAAACGATGCTCAGTTGTCGCCGTCCTGCGACTGGCTGGTCGTCGTCCCGTACAGCTTCACCTTCGAGCGATCGCGCAGCGCGGCGAGATACGCTTCGCCTTCGCTTTGCGCGTCGACCTGCGCCATCTGCTGCTGCGCGGCCGCCAGTTGCTGCGGATCGACGGCCGTACCCGGGATCACCGCGTTCACGCGGTAGATCGCGTAGCCGTCCGCGCCGAGATCGACGCCGACGTAAGCCGGCAGCGTCTTCGCATCGACCTTGTAGACGGCGCTCAGCGCGGCCGGCGTCAGGCCCTGCGATTGCGTGCGCGACACCTTCTGCGCTGCCGCGAACCCGTCGGTCGACTTCGACTTCTGCAGCTCGGCGAGCTTCGCTGCACCGTCCTTCTGCGCGAGTGCCGCGGCCTGCTCGGCGACGACCTTCTGGCGCACGACGTCCTTGATCGCATCGAGTGCAGGCACGGCAGCCGGCTTGTAGTCGGTCACGCGCGCCGAGATCAGCGTGTTGTTGCCGACGTCGATCGCCTGCGTGTTGTTCTGGTTCTTCACCGAGTCGTTCGCGAACACGGCGGCCAGGAACTTCGGATTGTTCAGCGGGCTCGTCGGCGGCAGCTGCGGATTCGGCGTCGGCGTGACGGTGGCCGTCTGGATCGTCAGCTTGTACTTGTCCGCGGCCGGCTGCAGCGTCTTCGCCTTTTCATAGACGGTCGACGTGAAACCTTCCGCGTTGTCCGTGAACGCCTTCGATGCGTACTGCTGCTTCAGGTCCACCGCGATCCGGTCCTTCACTTCCGCGAACGGCTTGACGGCCGCCGGCTTCACTTCGGTCGCCTTCAGCACGTGGAAGCCGAGATCCGACTGCACGACACCGCTCACGTCGCCCTGCTTGAGCGCGAACGCGGCATCGTCGAACGCCTTGCCGCCCGCCGTCGAGCCGCGCGTGATGAAGCCGAGGTCGCCGCCCTTCGCGGCCGACGGCGCGTCCTGCGAGCTCTTCTGCGCGATCTGCGCGAACTGGTCTGGATGCGCCTTCACGTCGGCGAGCAGTTGCTCGGCCTTCGCCTTCGCTGCGGCCTTGTCGGCCGCGCTTGCGCTGCTCGCCGCGGCGATGAAGATGTGGCTCACGCGAACCTGCGCTTCGGTGCGGAAGTGCGTCGGGTTGTCGTCGTAGAACTTCTTGATGTCGGCATCGGTCGGCTGCGCGCTTGCAGCGGCCGCGGCCGGCGAATAGACGAGGTACTGGATCGTTGCGGTCTCGGGCGTCGCGAAGCCTTGCTTGTGCGCGTCGTAGTACGCGGCGAGCTGCGCGTCGGTCGGCTGGACCTTCGATGCGTAGTCGCTCGTCTTCAGCACGAGCGCCTGCACGTCGCGCTGCTGCGCGGCGAGTTCGGACAGGCGTTGCGCGAGGCTCTTCGGCGTGAACGCGCTCGACACGATGCTGGCCGGAATCTGCTGCAGCGCGAGGCTGTAGCGCACGCGCTCCTGATACTGCTCGGGCGTCATCCCCTGGAACGACAGCAGTTGCGCGTAACGCTCGACGTCGATCGAACCGTCGGGCTTCTTCAGCGACGCGATCATCGGGTCGCTCATCAGCGCATCACGCACCGCATTGTCGGACGCGGTCAGGTGCAGGCGTTGCGTTTCATCGGCCAGCACGCGCTGCTGGATCAGGCCGTCGAGCACCTGCTTGCGATGCTCGGGCGTATCGAACATCTTGATGTCGAACTGCCCGCCGAGCGCCTGACGCGCCTGGTCGATCTGCTGGCGGAACGCGCCGTCGAATTCGACCCGCGTGATCTTGTGCCCGTTGACCGCCGCGGCGTTCGCACTGTCGTCGAAGAAGCCGCGGAAGCCTTGGATCCCGACAAAACCCAGCCCCGGCAACACGATCAGGAGCAGGAGCGCCATCATCAGGCGCTGGTGATTACGGAAGAAATCGAGCATGCGTGACGGGAAAATTGGACAAAACGACCGATATTACAACATACGGGGTGGGACGGGAGAAAAGCGGACGTGCAGCAAGCGGGCGCAACGGACAGCACAAACGAAAATGCCCGCACAAGGCGGGCACTTTCGTTTGTTTGGCGGAGCGGACGGGACTCGAACCCGCGACCCCCGGCGTGACAGGCCGGTATTCTAACCGACTGAACTACCGCTCCTTGGTCTGGCTGAATCAGAAAACTGGTGGGTGCTGAGGGGTTCGAACCCCCGACCTACGCCTTGTAAGGGCGCCGCTCTACCAGCTGAGCTAAGCACCCGTTCCCGATTCGTTCTGGCTGCGATCTGCGTTTCCGCATCAACAACCAGCGAGCCCGCAAGTTTAATTCATCCCCGATCATTTTGCCAAGCCCGGACGCGAATTTTTTTGCTGCGCCCGCTCGCGATTCCGCCATGCATAAAAAAACCCGCGGACACGCCGCGGGTTTCGTGAACAACCGTCAGCAAGGACGGCGTTCAGGGTCTCAGTGCTTGACGACTTCCGTCGAGCCGGCATCCTTCGCCGCCTCGCCGACCGGCGCTGCTGCCTTCGCTTCTTCTTCCGGCGGCAGCGGAGTCGGCGAACGCTCGAGCGCGAGCTCCAGCACCTTGTCGATCCAGCGGACCGGCACGATCTCGATCGCGTTCTTCACGTTGTCCGGAATGTCCGCGAGATCCTTCACGTTCTCTTCCGGGATCAGCACGAGCTTGATGCCGCCGCGATGCGCGGCCAGCAGCTTCTCCTTCAGCCCGCCGATCGGCAGCACTTCGCCACGCAACGTGATTTCGCCCGTCATCGCGACATCGGCACGCACGGGGATACCCGTCAGCACCGACACCAGCGCGGTCGTCATCGCACCGCCGGCGGACGGACCGTCCTTCGGCGTCGCGCCTTCCGGCACGTGGATGTGGATGTCCTGCTTCTCGAACGCTTCGTCCTTGATGCCCAGACGGCGCGAACGCGAGCGCACGACCGAACGCGCAGCCTCGACCGACTCCTTCATCACGTCGCCGAGCGAACCCGTGCGGATCACGTTGCCCTTGCCCGGCATCACCGCGGCTTCGATCGTCAGCAGGTCGCCGCCGACTTCCGTCCACGCGAGGCCCGTCACCTGACCGACCTGGTTTTCCTTCGCCGCGAGGCCGAAGTCGTACTTGCGCACGCCGAGGAACGTATCGAGGTTCTCGCCATCGACCTTGATCGCGCCCGATGCCTTCTTCAGCAGCAGCATCTTCACGACCTTGCGGCAGATCTTCGACACTTCCCGCTCGAGCGAGCGCACACCGGCTTCGCGCGTGTAGTAGCGGATGATGTCGCGGATCGCCTGTTCGGTGACGTCGATCTCGCCTTCCTTCAGCCCGTTGTTCTTCTTCTGCTTCGGCAGCAGGTAACGCTGCGCGATGCTGACCTTCTCGTCTTCCGTGTAGCCCGACAGACGGATCACTTCCATCCGGTCGAGCAGCGGCGGCGGGATGTTCAGCGAGTTCGACGTCGCGACGAACATCACGTCCGACAGGTCGAAGTCGACCTCGATGTAGTGGTCGGCGAACGTATGGTTCTGTTCGGGATCGAGCACTTCGAGCAGCGCCGACGACGGATCGCCGCGGAAATCCATGCCCATCTTGTCGACTTCGTCGAGCAGGAAGAGCGGATTGCGCACGCCGACCTTCGTCAGGCTCTGCAGGATCTTGCCCGGCATCGAACCGATATACGTACGGCGATGGCCGCGGATCTCGGCTTCGTCACGCACGCCGCCGAGCGCCATCCGGACGAACTTGCGGTTCGTCGCACGGGCGATCGACTGGCCGAGCGAGGTCTTGCCGACACCCGGAGGCCCGACGAGGCACAGGATCGGCGCCTTGACCTTGTCGACGCGCTGTTGCACCGCGAGATACTCGAGAATGCGTTCCTTGACCTTCTCGAGGCCGAAGTGATCCTCGTCGAGCACCTGCTCGGCGTTCGACAGGTCGTTGTTGACCTTGCTCTTCTTGCGCCACGGCAGGCCGATCAGCGTGTCGATATAGTTGCGCACGACGGTCGCTTCCGCCGACATCGGCGACATCAGCTTCAGCTTCTTCAGCTCTGCATCGGCCTTCTTCTTGGCTTCCTTCGGCATGCGCGCGGCGTTGATGCGCTTCTCGAGTTCCTCGAGATCGGCACCCTCTTCGCCTTCGCCCAGTTCCTTCTGGATCGCCTTGACCTGCTCGTTCAGGTAGTACTCGCGCTGGCTCTTTTCCATCTGGCGCTTCACGCGCCCGCGGATGCGCTTTTCGACCTGCAGGATGTCGATCTCGGCTTCGAGCTGCGCGAGCAGGTGCTCGAGGCGCTCGATGACCGGGAACATCTCGAGGATGTGCTGCTTCTGGTCGAGCTTCAGCGGCAGGCGCTCGGCGATCATGTCGGCGAGGCGGCCTGCTTCGTCGATGCCCGACAACGACGTGAGGATCTCCGGCGGGATCTTCTTGTTCAGCTTCACGTACTGGTCGAACTGCGACACGATCGCGCGGCGCAGCGCTTCCGTTTCGGCGCTGTCGGCATGATCGGGCTCGAGCGGCATCACGTCGCAGGAGAACTGCGTCTCCTGTTCTTCGATCGACAGTGCCTTCGCACGCTGCAGGCCTTCGACGAGCACCTTCACGGTGCCGTCCGGCAGCTTCAGCATCTGCAGGATGTTGGCGATGCAACCGACCTCGTACATGTCCTTTTCGGTCGGTTCGTCCTTGGCCGCGGTTTTCTGGGCGACGAGCATGATGTGCTTGCCGCCTTCCATCGCTGCTTCGAGGGCCTTGATCGATTTCGGCCGGCCCACGAAGAGCGGAATCACCATGTGCGGGAAAACGACGACATCCCGCAGCGGCAGCAGCGGGAGCGTGATGCGTTCCGGCGGGAGAAGTTGGGTGCCTGACATTTCATTTCCCCATGAGTGGAATCAATTGTTCGGTAATTGAGGCCGCCACAACGAATTGCAAGCCTTCAAGTGCGGGAAATATTCGGTAAGAAAGTAACCACCGCGTGTCGAGTCAGAGTTACCCACAAGATAAACGAAAAAAAGCCGCCCACGGTCTCATGAACGGCCTTTTTCGCAGAACATCGTCGGCAAGCCGGTCAGTTCGAACCCGCCACCTTCGGCGTGTCCTCGTAGATCAGCAAAGGCTTGCCGTCCCCATCGATGACGTTCTCGTCGATGATGACCTTGCTGACCCCTTTCATCGTCGGCAGCTCGTACATCACATCGAGCAACGCCTGTTCGATGATCGAACGCAAACCGCGCGCGCCGGTCTTGCGGCGGATCGCCTTGCGGGCGACTGCCTGCAGCGCGCCCGGCCGGATCTCCAGTTCGACGCGCTCCATCGCGAACAGCTTGTGATACTGCTTGACGAGCGCGTTCTTCGGCTCGACCAGGATCTTCATCAGCGCGGCTTCGTCGAGCTTGCCGAGCGTCGCGACCACCGGCAGGCGGCCGATCAATTCGGGGATCAGACCGAATTTGATCAGGTCTTCCGGTTCCGTTTCGCGCAGCACTTCGCCCGCGTCGCGCTCCTGCTTGCTCTTGACCGTCGCGCCGAAGCCGATGCCGGTTTTCTCGGTGCGATCGGTGATCACCTTCTCGAGACCGTCGAATGCGCCGCCGCAGATGAACAGGATGTTGGTCGTGTCGACCTGGATGAAATCCTGGTTCGGGTGCTTGCGGCCGCCCTGCGGCGGCACCGACGCCATCGTGCCCTCGACGAGCTTCAGCAGCGCCTGCTGGACGCCCTCGCCCGACACGTCGCGCGTGATCGACGGGTTGTCCGACTTGCGGCTGATCTTGTCGATTTCGTCGATGTAGACGATCCCGCGCTGGGCCTTGTCGACCTCGTAGTTGCAGTTCTGCAACAGCTTCTGGATGATGTTCTCGACGTCCTCGCCGACGTAGCCGGCTTCGGTCAGCGTCGTCGCATCGGCGATCACGAACGGCACGTTGAGCAACCGCGCGAGCGTCTGCGCGAGCAGCGTCTTGCCGGAGCCCGTCGGGCCGATCAGCAGGATGTTGCTCTTCGACAGCTCGACGTCGTCCTTCTTGTCGAGATGCTTCAGGCGCTTGTAGTGGTTGTACACGGCCACCGCGAGGATCTTCTTCGCGCGCTCCTGGCCGATCACGTACTGATCGAGGATGTCGCGAATTTCCTGCGGGCTCGGCAGATCCGACCGGGACAGGCTGGCCTCGACGCCCGCGGCAGCCGCCTCGTCGCGAATGATCTCGTTGCAGAGGTCGATACATTCATCGCAGATGAACACCGACGGGCCCGCGATGAGTTTTTTCACCTCATGCTGGCTTTTCCCGCAAAACGAGCAATACAACAGCTTCTCGCTGTTCGAACCTTTTTTGTCCGCCATGAATGTAGAGCCTCCGGACAGGTAAATGACATGATACGCCGAATGCTCCGAACGCCGCGCCTAGGGCGCGACCGGAGCCGGCCGGATGCGCTTGCCGCAGAGGCTCGGGGCGTGCGGAACATCGCAGGGGCGCCGCGCGAATCGGGGCGGCACCCCACTTAAAAGTTTACGGGCGCTTCAGCAGCACCTGGTCGATCAGCCCGTACGCCTTCGCGTCTTCGCTCGACATGAAGTTATCACGGTCGGTGTCGCGCGCGATGCGCTCGACGTCCTGGCCGGTGTGCTGCGCGAGCAACTGGTTCAGCCGCTCCTTCAGGTAGAGGATTTCGCGCGCCTGGATCTCGATGTCGGATGCCTGGCCGCGTGCGCCGCCGAGCGGCTGGTGGATCATCACGCGCGAGTTCGGCAGCGCGAAGCGCTTGCCCTTCGCGCCCGACGCCAGCAGGAACGCGCCCATGCTGGCCGCGAGGCCCATGCACAGCGTCGATACGTCCGGCTTGATGAACTGCATCGTGTCGTAGATCGCCATGCCGGCCGACACCGACCCGCCCGGACTGTTGATGTACAGGCTGATGTCCTTGTCGGGATTCTCGCTCTCGAGGAACAGCAACTGCGCGACCACGAGGTTCGCGGTCTGGTCGTTCACTTCGCCGACCATGAACACCAGGCGCTCCTTCAGGAGACGCGAATAGATATCGTACGAACGCTCGCCGCGGCCGCTCGTTTCGACGACGATCGGCACCAGCCCCAGTGCTTGCGCCTCGAAACCCTGCGGCGCGTTCGAAGCAAGCATGTCCAGCAATTCAGCGCGAGTGATCATTCAATGAACCTTGTTCGAATGGAAAATTGAACGGAGGGAAGCCGCCCGCTCAATCGCCATATTAATGGCAACCGTGCGCTTGACGTAAAAACGGCGTGCAGGCCGTCGCTCCGACAGCCGGCACGCCGCTAGAGCGACACTTACGCTTGCGCCGATGCGCTCGCGAGTGCCTCGAAGCTCACTTCCTTGTCCGTCACCTTTGCCTTGCCCAGCACGAAATCGACGACGTTGCTTTCAACGACGAACGCTTCCATCTCGGCGAGGCGCTGCTGGTTGGAATAATACCAGCGGACCACTTCCTTCGGGTCTTCGTAGCTCTTTGCGAACTCGTCGACTTCCGCGCGGATCTGTTCCGGCTTCGCTTCCAGGCTGTTCGACTTCACGAGCTCGGCCAGCACGAGGCCCAGCTTCACGCGACGCTCGGCCTGCTCGGCGAACATCTCGGCCGGGATCGGTGCGTCCTTCGCGTTCGGCACGCCGCGCTGCGCCAGATCCTGGCGAGCCATTTCGACCAGACGCTGCTGGTCCTGCTCGATCAGCGCCTTCGGCACGTCGAGTTCGGAAATCTTCAGCAGTGCGTCCATCACCTGGTTCTTGACGATCGACTGCGTGCGGCGCTTCGCTTCGCGCTCGAGGTTTTCCTTGATCTCGCCGCGCATCTTCGTGAGGTCGCCATCTTCGATGCCGAGCGACTTCGCGAATTCGCCGTCGATTTCCGGCAGGTGCGGCCACTCGATCTTCTTCATCGTGACCGTGAATTGCGCGGTCTTGCCCGCGACGTCGGCACCGTGGTAGTCGTCCGGGAACTTCAGGTCGAACGTGCGCGATTCGCCGGCCTTCAGGCCCAGCGCCGCGGTTTCGAATTCCGGCAGCATGCGGCCTTCGCCGAGCACGAACGGGAAGTCTTCGGCCGTGCCGCCCTGGAACGCGACGTCGTCGATCTTGCCGACGAAGTCGACCGTCACGCGGTCGCCGTTCTTCGCTGCGGTGTCCGCGCCGCCGTCGCCGTGCTCGCCGGCTTCGCCGCGTGCGTGGTAGTGCACGCGCTGCTTGCGCAGGATGTCCAGCGTGCGGTCGATTTCGGCGTCGCCGATCGACGTGGTCGAGCGCTCGACTTCAGCCGTCGCCAGATCGCCGATCTTCACTTCCGGGTAGACCTCGAACGTCGCGTCGAACGCGTACGCATCTTCGGCTTGCTCCTGCTTCGGCTCGAAGCTCGGCTGGCCGGCGACGCGCAGGTTTTCCGCGCGGCTGATCGTGAAGAACTCCTGGCCGATCTTGTCGCTCAGCACTTCCGCCTCGACCTGACCCGAGTACTGCTGCGCGACCATCTTCAGCGGCACCTTGCCCGGGCGGAAACCCGGCATGCGCACGTTCTTCGCGAGTTTCTGGATACGGGCGTCGATTTCCTTCTGCACGGTGTCTTTCGGCAGGGAAATCGTCACGCGGCGTTCAAGCTTGCCGAGGTTCTCAACAACGTTAGCCATGGCTTCAATCGTCCTAAAATTATTCGAGCGAATCGGGTTTTCCTTGCCGTGCCTGCCTGCGGCATTGCATATGCCGCGCCGGAGCGCCACGCCATCCCTGCACGCGCCGGATGGCTAGCGCAAGCGGCTCGGAGCACGGCTTTGGCCGGAAGAATCGACTATTCTAGCAAACAATTTTCCTCGCACCTCCAGTTCGGCGCGACGCGCATGCGTCTGCGCCATGTCAGCAGCCCCTTGCACGGCAATGCGCGCGGATCGCCGCTATGCCGTACGCCGTATCCACCGCGGGCCCGCCATCCTGTAAGCTCCGATTGAGGGTGCGCCGCCGTCGCGCCCCATTATTCTTCACACCAATCACGCCTTCCGGAGACACCATGCCGCAACACCCGTCCGCGCCTGTCGTCGTCATCGCGCCCGATTCGTTCAAAGGCTCGCTTTCCGCCGAGCAGGTCGCGGATGCGATCGCCACCGGCATCCGCCGCGCGCGCCCCGACGCGGTCGTGCGCTGCTGCCCGATGGCCGACGGCGGCGAAGGCACGCTCGACGCGATGCTGGCCGGCGGCGGCACGCGGCGCTCGCTGCGGGTGGCCGGCGCGTCGCTCGCGGCACGCGACGCGGCGGTCGGTGTGATCGACGCGCGCACCGCGATCGTCGAGACGGCCGAGATCGTCGGCATTACCGATCCGGTCGGCATGAGCGTGCCGGTCGACGCGCGCAGCACGCGCGGGATGGGCGAGGCGATCCGCACGCTGCTCGACGACGGCGTGCGCCGCTTCTTCGTCGCGCTCGGCGGCAGCAGCACCAACGACGCGGGCGCCGGGCTGCTCGCGGGCCTCGGCCTGCAATGCTTCGACGCGGCCGGCCAGCCGGTCGAGCCCGTGCCGTCGCGGCTCGCCGACATCGCGCGCATCGACGCGTCGGCGCTCGACCCGCGCCTGAAGGAAACGGAATTCGTCGGCATGTCCGACGTCGACAACCCGCTGACGGGCGCGCACGGCGCGACCGCCGTGTTCGGCCCGCAAAAAGGCGTGACGTCCGCGCAGGTTGCGACCCTCGACGCCGCGCTCGGCCATTTCGCCGATCTGCTCGAAGCCGCGCTCGACCGACGCGCCCGCGACCTGCCCGGCGCCGGCGCCGCGGGCGGCCTCGGTTTCGCGCTGCACATGCTCGGCGCGCAGTTCGAAGCCGGCGCCGAAGTGGTCGCGCGGCAGGTCGGGCTCGACGCGGCGCTCGCCGGCGCCGACTGGCTGATCACCGGCGAAGGCCGCTCCGACGTGCAGACGCTGCACGGCAAGGCGCCGTTCATCGCGTGCCGGCACGCACAGGCCGTCGGCGTGCCCGCGTCGCTGCTGTCGGGTGCGGTCGACCCGGCCGCGCTGCCGCGCCTGTCCGAACATTTTTCCGGCTGCTTCTCGCCGGCTCCCGGGCCGATCACGCTCGACGTCTCGATCCGCGACGCAGCGAACCTGCTCGCGAACGAAGCGGAGCAATTGACACGCCTGAAGTACGGCGCACACTGACCGTTGACCCGAGCGCGCGATACAGGAACAATCGGGCCCGCCCTTTTTCTTCAGGATTCGCTATGAAAGGCCGTCAAACCGGGCTCGATCAGTTTCTGACCTATCGCCTCCATGCACTCACGAAGCGATCCGACCGCGGGATCGGCGAGGTGTACCGGCACAAGCTCGACATCTCGCTGCCCGAAGCACGCGTGATCGCCGCCGTCGGCGCGTTCGGTCCGTTCTCGATCATGGATCTCGCGCGCCACACCAATCTCGACAAGAGCCAGGCGAGCCGCGCGGCCGAAGCGCTGCTGCGCCAGGGGCTGCTCGAGCGCAGCGCGAGCGACGAGGATGGCCGGATCGTGCTGATCGCGCTGACCACCGACGGCCGCGCGCTGCATCGCAAGATCATGCCGATCGTGCGCAAGTGGAACGACGGGTTGCTCGCGTGCCTGTCCGACAGCGAACGCCAGACGTTCGAGCGGCTGCTCGACAAGGTCGTCGCGCACGCAACCGAGCGGGACGACTGAGCCGCGTGACGGGCTCGGCATCGGCAGACGATCGAGCGCTGCCGGCAGCATTGATCCGACGAATTCGACGGGCCGCCCGGGCCGCGTAACCAGCGACCGGGCGGCCCGTTTTGCATCATGCGGCGGCATCCGCCAAGGGTCGCGCTTCGCCGCGTTGCCCGCGACCGCGAATCCATCAGGCTCGCAGACGCTACAGCCCGCTGTTGGCCGCGCGCTGGCGCAGCAGCCCGAGCACCGCGTCGCAATACGGGGTCGGCACATCGAGCTTGCGCCCGAGCTCAGGAAACACGCCGAGGATCGGCCCGATCTCGAGCGGACGCCCCGCTTCGAAATCCTGCAGCATCGACGTCCTGAACGCGCCGAGCTTGCGCGTGACCGCGATCCGTTCGGGACCGCTCATCCCCGTCGACAAGCCGAGCTTCGCGCCGATCGCGGCAGCCTCCTCCATCATCCGCAGCGCGAGATCCTGCGTGAACGGATCGTCGAGCAACTGCTCGGCCGTCGATCCCGTCAGCGCACTCAGCGGATTCATGTTCATGTTGCCCCACAGCTTCGCCCAGATCTCGGTCCGGATCGCGGGCGTCGATTCAACGTCGAAACCACCCGCCGCGAGCGCAGCGGCGAACCGTGCGGTGGCCGAGTCGAGCCGCGGATCGGGTGCGCCGACGATCAGCCGGTTGCCGCGCCCGCGGCGCACGACGCCCGGCGCGTCGGTGCTCGACGACAGGTGCACGACGCAGCCGATCGCCTGCGCGGGCGGCAGCGCCGCCGACACCGCGCCGGCCGGATCGACCGCGTCGAGCGGCACGCCGTCGATCGGTCCTTCGAGCCCATGCGTGAACCACCACGGCAGCCCGTTCATCGCCGCGACGATCACGGTGTCCGGCCCGACCAGCGGCGCGATGCGCGCGGCCAGCGCCGGCAGCGCCTGCGCCTTCAGCGCGATCACCACGTAGTCCTGCACGCCGAGCGCGGCCGCATCGTCGCTCGCGCGCACCGGCACCGACGATGTGACGCCCGCCTCGTCGATCACGCGCACGCCGTGCGCGTTCAGCGCGTCGAGCGTCGCGCCGCGTGCGTATGCGCTCACGGTCATGCCGGCCCGCGACAGCGCGGCCGCGAGCAATCCGCCGATCGCGCCGACACCGACCACCGCCGCGCGCACCGACCCTGAATTCGTGTCGTTCATGATGGAATTCCGTCTCCCGGGAGCTGACGAGCATAACGCTCAATGGTTGCGGATACAACCATTATGGCGGAGCGTGCCACGTGCGCGCGTTCGAGCGATTCAGCGCGGCTCGCCGCCCGCTTCCACCGGTTCGTCATCGGTCGCGCCGCCCGTCGCGCCGAGCACGCCCGCGATCTGGCTCTTGTCGTGCATGCCGAGCTTGCGGTACGCACAGCGCAGGTAGTGGCGCACGGTCGTCGGCGAAATCGCCATCTGTTGCGCGACTTCCTTGTGCGAACGGCCGGCGCCGTAATAACGGATCGCGGCCAGCTCGCGCGGGCTCAACCGGTCGAGCAGCGAGCGCGGCCGTGCCTCGATCTGGAACAGCCCCGCGACGGGCACGCACTGGATGCGCAGCGCATCGCCTACGAACGGCTGGCCCGACTGGCGCCGCAGGTGCGCGACGAGCGGCTGCGGCACGCGCGCGCCGGCCCACGCCGGCCATTCGGCGCGCAGCACGTCGTCAAAGCCATGATCGGCGTGGTGGAGCACGCCGAAGTTGTCGCACAGCGCGCGTGCGGCCGGTGCGACCGTATCGCCGCGCTCGCGCGTGAGCTGCGCGGCGCGATTGATCGTGAGCGCGGCCGCGAGATGCGGAATCACTTCCTCGAAACGGCGCGCATCGTCGTCGCTGAACGGGCGATTCAGGCCCTGGCGGTAGATCGACATGAACGTCGTCAGGCCGAAGCGGCGATCGAGCGTGCACACGCACATCAGTTGCGCGAGCCCGTACTTCACGCACCAGTCGCGAAACCGCGCATCGAGCCCCGGCTCGACGACCGACAGCCGCACCGCACGTCCGTGCGCGCCGCGCAGCGTGCGGTGCGCGAGCGGGTCGCAGTCGCGCACACGCTTCCAGTCGCCGAAGAACGCGTGCGGCAGGCGATACAGAAAGCTGTTGTGCATCACGGGTCCGGTGGACGCATGCGTCGCGACGCCCGTCCATGCGGCGTCGAACGGGACGAGCGCCTGCAGCAGCGTAAAGAAGCGGTATTCGAATTCGCCGATGCCGGACTGCGCGGCGACCGCGTACAGATCGAGCAGCATCAGCCCGAGTTCGCGCTGCGATGCGTCGCCGCGTGCGACACCATCGAAATCGGCACGACGCGAAGGCAGCGGCGGCCACGCGAATTCGTCGAGCACGATGGCGGCCGGCACGTCGCGCAACGCTTCGAGATCCTGCCCGGTATCCGTCGTGATCCTCACCTTCCGCCCCCTGCCCGACCGGGCCGCTGATGCGCGCAACGCAGTCCGCCGATTATAGCGAGCGGCTTTTTTGGCGGGCCACGGTGCCGGAACCGGCGGCAACCCCATCCATTTGAACGGTGCGCGGCACGTTGCTGCTCCGCAGCACGCCGTGCCGAGGCATCGCGCCGCGTGCATGCCGCGCACTTCGGGTTTTCCGCACCGTTCATCTGTACGACTGTTCGAAGGTTTTCCCGCTGCGGACACTGCGTCGCGACAACACCAACGACAAACCGATGCAGCACGGTATGGAGAACCCCTCGTGACGAAACCCAGCTTCATCCGCACGGCCGCGGCCGCCGCGACGCTCGCCGCGTGCAGCGCCGCCGCGCACGCGCAGTCGACCCTCACGCTGTACGGCGCGCTCGACGCCGGCGTGCAATACCTGACGCACGCCGACGGGCGCCACTCGGCCGTGCAGTTGCAGAACTACGGCATCCTGCCTTCGCAGATCGGGCTGAAGGGCAACGAGGATCTCGGCGGCGGCTGGCGTGCGCTGTTCAAGCTCGAACAGGGCCTCAACCTCAACGACGGCACCGCGACCGTGCCCGGCTACGCGTTCTTTCGCGGCGCGTATATGGGTATCGCAGGGCCGGTCGGCACCGTCACGTTTGGCCGGCAGTTCAGCGTGCTGTTCGACAAGACGCTGTTCTACGATCCGCTCTGGTACGCGTCGTACAGCGGCCAGGGCGTGATCGTGCCGATGAACGCGAACTTCATCGACCACTCGATCAAGTACCAGTCGCCGACGTTTGCCGGCTTCGACGTCGAGGCGCTCGCCGCGACGGCCGGCGTCGCCGGCAATACGCGTGCCGGACGCGTGCTCGAACTCGGCGGCCAGTACACGAGCAACGGCCTGTCGGTCAGCGCGGTGCTGCATCAGGCGCGCGGCGATGTGTCGGCGGCCGCCGACGCGTCGGCGCGCCGCCGCGAACTCGGCACGCTCGCCGCGCGCTATGCGTTCGCGTCCCTGCCGCTCACCGTCTACGTCGGCGTCGAACGCCTGACGGGCGACCTCGACGCGGCGCGCACGATCGTCTGGGGCGGCGCGCGCTATCTGAGTCCGAACGGAATCGGCCTGAACGCGGGCGTCTACCACACCGACTCGCGCACGCCGGCGATCGGCCATCCGACGCTGTTCATTGCGAGCACCACGTACGCGCTGTCGAAACGCACCGTCGCGTACGCGAACCTCGGTTATGCGCGCAACAGCGGCCAGAGTTCGCAGACCGTCTACGAATACGACCCGACGCCGCTCGCCGGCACGTCGCAGTTCGGCGCGATGGTCGGCATGTACCACCTGTTCTGATTCCCCAACGAGATCCCGCCATGAAAATCTTGTCTCCGGATGCCGCACTCTCGCCCGACGGCCGCGCGCCGACGTTCGCGCGCTCGACGCTCGCCGCGCTCGTCGTGTTCGCGGCCATCACGCCATTGCTGCTGCTCGTCGCACCGGCCGTCGCGAGCCAGCTCGCGATGCAGCTCGGGCTGTCCGCATCGCAGATCGGCACCTACTTCTTCGTCGAACTCGGTGCGTTCAGCCTCGCGACCGTGCCGTCGTACCTGTGGCTCGGCCGCGTCGACGCACGCCGCGTCGCCGCGTTCGCGATCGCGCTGTTCGGCGTGGGCAACCTGCTGACCGCGCTGTGGATGCCGGGCTTCGCCGCGCTGCTCGCGCTGCGCGCCGTCACCGCGCTCGGCGGCGGCTCGCTGATGGTGCTCTGCATGACGAGCGCGGCAACGAGCAGCAACAGCGATCGCGTGTACGGGCTGTGGGTCGTCGGCCAGTTGGTCGCGGGCGCGATCGGCCTGTTCGTGCTGCCGCATGTGTTCGCCGCGTTCGGGCTGCGCGCGCTGTACATCGCGCTCGCCGCGCTGGCGCTGCTCGCGGCACCGCTGTCGCGCGGCTTTCCGTCGTCGCTCGGCGCGCGGATGGCGTCTGCGCAAACCGCGCATGACGCTGCGACGCATGCGCCGCGAAGCTTCGTCGTGCTCGCAATCGGCGCGGTGCTGACGTTCTATCTCGCGATCGGCAGCGTGTGGACTTTCGCGAGCCGCGCGGCGGCGGATGCCGGGCTCGATCCGCAGTCGACCGGCAACGTGCTCGCGATCGCGAGCGTGATGGGAATCGCCGGCGCGGCACTCGCGTCGTGCGCCGGCGGCCGGCTCGCGCGGCGCGCGATGCTGGCCGCCGGTTACGCGCTGCTCGCGGCCTCGCTCGTCGCACTCGCCGCGATGCGGCACGCGGGCGGCTACAGCGCGGCGATCTTCGCGTTCAAGTTCGCGTGGACCTTCGTGCTGCCGTTCATCCTCGCGACCGTCGCGCAGATCGACACGTCGGGCCGCCTCGTCGCGACGCTCAATTTCGTGATCGGCGCCGGCCTCGCGGCCGGCCCGCTGCTCGCCGGGCTGATGCTCGACGCCGGCGGCACGATGCGCGCGCTGTTCGCGGCCGCGACGGCCGTCGCGATCGTTTCGTTCGCCGCGCTGCGCCATATCGATCGCAGCGCACGCCCAGCCGTTTCCTCCCAACCGTGACAGGTCACGCACATCCATGAATCGCACTGCCTTCTTCACCGACGAACGCACTTTCTGGCACACCGGCGGCACGCACGCGCTGTTCTTCCCGGTCGGCGGCTGGGTCCAGCCGCCGTCGAGCGCGGGCTACGCGGAATCGCCCGATTCGAAGCGCCGCTTCCTGTCGCTCGTGCAGGCTTCGGGCCTTGCCGCGCAGCTCGACCTGCGCGGCGCCGCCCCAGCCACGACCGCCGACCTGCTGCGCATTCATCCGGCGCACTATCTCGACGCGTTCCGCGCACTCAGCGACGCGAACGGCGGCGACCTCGGCGATCTCGCGCCGTTCGGCAAGGGCAGCTACGAGATCGCCGCGCTGTCGGCCGGCCTCGCGATCGCGGCGGTCGACACGGTCGTCGGCGAGCGCGCGGCCAATGCGTTCTCGCTGTCGCGGCCGCCCGGCCATCACTGCCTGCGCGACCGCCCGATGGGCTTCTGCATGCTGGCTAACATCCCGATCGCGATCGAGGCCGCCCGCGCGAAACACGGCATCGAGCGCGTCGCGGTGATCGACTGGGATGTGCATCACGGCAACGGCACGCAGTCGATCTACTACGACGATCCGGACACGCTGACGATCTCGCTGCACCAGGACCGCTGCTTCCCGCCCGGCTACAGCGGCGTGGACGATCGCGGCGAAGGCGCGGGTATCGGTGCGAACCTGAACGTGCCGCTGCTCGCGGGCAGCGGCGACGATGCGTATCGCTACGCATTCGAGCGGATCGTGCTGCCGGCGCTGGAACGCTTCCGGCCCGAGCTGATCGTCGTTGCGAGCGGCCTCGACGCGAGCGCGGTCGACCCGCTCGCGCGCATGCAGCTGCATACCGACAGCTATCGGTTCATGACGCACGCGGTGAAGGATGCCGCGCGGCGCCATTGCGACGAGCGGCTCGTGATCGTTCACGAAGGCGGTTATTCGGAGGCGTACGTGCCGTTCTGCGGGCTCGCGATCGTCGAGGCGCTGGCCGGCATTCGCACCGACGTCGCCGATCCGATGCTCGACCTCGCGATCGCGCAGCAGCCGGGCGAGAGGTTCGTCGCGTTCCAGCGCGAGCTGCTCGACGAACTGGCTGCGTCGTTCGGGTTGTAACTTGTAACGCTCGGGAATGAACATGACGGGGCCGGCATGCGCCGGCCCTTGCGCGATCCGTGCGGATGGGGTTTCCTGTGCTTTTACCCCTGTTTCGGCCGAGGCCGCACTCTTCCGATGAAATCGTCCCCGCGCGATAACGACGACAATGCCAAGACGCGCCGCCAGCCTTCGAAGCTGGTGCTAAACATCGCCGCCGTGGCGGTCGGCCTCATCACGTTCGCGATCGGCGCGGCGTGGTTGATCTATAGCTGGATCGTCGATCGTGAAGCGCAGTATTTCGCGATCCCGCTGGTGTTCTCGGTGCCGGTGATCGTGGCAGTCGCGATCCGGAGCTTCTGGGAGTAGGCGCGCTTGAAACAAAAAAGCGCTGCGGTCAGCCGACCGGCAGCGCTTTTTCGGGAACGGCACCTTGACGGGTGCTGGTCCGACTTCTGGTGCGTGAGGCCGGACTCGAACCGGCACACCCTTGCGGGCGTCAGGACCTAAACCTGGTGCGTCTACCAATTTCGCCACTCACGCGCATTTTCCGTCGCCTGACCGCGCGGCACGCAAGATGCGGTCTCCACGCGCCCGGGACTGCTCGGGACACTTCACGCCGGCCTGAAAACCGGCACGTCCGATCAGGCGAGCGCGAGATTCTACCCGATCCGTGCGGCCTTGTCTCGCCCTGCCGGCACCCGTCGTGCAGCGGTGCTAGAATGCCGCGCTCGACGTTTCGGCACCGCGCCGCCGCGCGTCCCCCGAACCCGCCCCCACCCGATTCCGCCCGTGAACTTCGACGACTACTGTCAGCAAAAGGCCGCCCCCGCGGGCTCCAGCGTCTACTACGCGTTGCGTCAGGCGCCGCTCGCCACGCAGCCGCGCCTGACGGCGCTGTTCGCGCTGCGCCGCGAGCTCGAGGAAACCGTCAAGGAAACCAGCGACCCGACCATCGGCCACACGAAGCTCGCGTGGTGGCACAAGGAACTCGCGGCACTGGCCGACGCTCAGCCGTCGCACCCCGTCACGAAGGCGCTCGCGCAGCATCATCCGGCGATCGCCGCCGAGGCCGACGCGTTGCGTACGCTCGTCAACGGTTACGGGATGGACCTCGAACAGGCGCGCTACCTCGATTTCGCGAACCTGCAGCGCTACATCGCGCAGGTCGGCGGCACCTTCGCGTCGCTGGTCGCGCGCGCCAGCGCCGCGAACCCGGCCGACCCGCAGCCGTGGGCCGCGGACACCGGCCGCGCGCTGATGCTCGCGCAATTCGTGCAGGAACTCGGCAACGACGCGCGCCACGGCCGCATCTACCTGCCGATCGACGAACTGCAGCGCTACAACGTGACCGCAGCCGATCTGCTGAACCGCCGCTACAGCCCGGCCTTCACCGAGTTGCTGCAATTCCAGACGGCGCGCGCGCGCGAAGCGCTCGCGGCCACCGATGCCGCGATCCCCGCGCCCGAACGCCGCGCGCAGCGCACGCTGCGCGCGCAGATCGCGCTGGCCGGCGCGCTGCTCGACGAAATCGAGCGCGACGGCTACCAGGTGCTGCACCAGCGCATCGCGCTGACGCCGATCCGCAAGCTGTGGATCGCGTGGCGCGCCGCACGCCGGCGCTGAACCTGACGCATCACGCCTTCAACAACGGCAGCGTGTCGAAGCGCTGCTGCAGCACGCGCGTCGCGTCGAGCCCCCACCACGGCCCGAGCACGGTCGCGTAGAGCTGGCGGAAATCGACCGCGACCGGCAGGTTGCCGTTGCCGTCGAGCCGCCCGAGCGCCGGCGGCGCGCCGTACAGGCCCCCGGCCACGCGGCCGCCCATCACGAAATGCGGCGCGGCCGTGCCGTGATCGGTGCCGTTGCTCTGGTTCTCGCGCACGCGCCGCCCGAATTCCGCATACGTCATCACGAGCGTCTGGTTCCAGCGCCCGAGTTCGATCAGCGCGCCGCGCATCGCGCTCATTCCTTCCGCAAACTGCTTGAGCAGCGCGGCCTGCTGCCCCGGCTGGTTCTGGTGCGTATCGAAGCCGTTGAGCGTCAGGCGCAGCACCGCGACGCCATCCTGCGCACCGGGCCCGGACGCTTCGCATGCGGCCAGCACCTGCATCGCGGTCTTGACCGACGTGCCGAACGTGCCGGCCGGAAACGCCGTCCTGAATTCACGCATCCCGCCGCGCGGGCGCAGCCGGTCGGCTGCCTTCACGATGTCGTTCTCGACGTCGATGATGTGCGCCAGCGCCGGGTTCTGCTCGCGCAGCGACGACGGTTCGGCAAGCCGGGCCGCACGGATGAACTGCGCGGGATTGACGAGCGCAATCGCGCGCGCGCCGTTCGCGAGCGGCCCCATCTCCGCGCTGCCGAGCACGACGCCGTCCGCCGCGAAACCGGGCGGCACCGGCGCCTGCGCGAACGTGCGCGTGAGCCAGCCTTCGTGCAGGTACTGGTCCGAACGCGACGCGGTATCCCAGATCTCGATCGAGCGGAAATGCGACAGATTCGGCTGCGGATAACCGACGCCCTGCACGACCGCGACCTGCCCGTCACGCCACAGCGGCATCAGCGGCGCGAGCGACGGGTGCAGCCCGGTGTGCGCGTCGAGTTGCAGCACCTGCTCGCGCTTGATGCCGATGCCGCGCCGGAACTGGTAGTACAGCGGGTCCGCATACGGCACCACCGTGTTGAGGCCGTCGTTGCCGCCCTTCAGCTCGACGAGGATCAGCACGTTCGCATAGCCGGCCGCCGCTTGCCGGCCAGTTGTCGCCCCCGAGGCCGCCAGCGCGGGCGATTGCCACATCGACACGCCCGCCGCGGCAGCGGCGCCCGTCAGCGTCAGAAAATCACGTCGGTTCATCGCGCATCCTTTGGTTCGCCGCTCGGCACCTTGGCCGCTCCGGCGCTCCGATTCGTCGTCGTTTGCATCATTTCAGTTGATAGGCCGGATCCATCAGCAGCGCTTCGAGATACGCGCTGCCGGTCGAATCCGTGTCGATCGCCGCGACCGGCGACACCGGCAGCACCGCGTGCTGGAGCTGAAGCTCGGTCGACAATCCCGCGATCGCCTGCGGCCGCGCGCGATATTGCGCCAGCCAGCGTTCGAGATCGAAGCGCAAGCCGCCGCGCGCGGGCTTGGCCGGTGCGCCGCGCATCCCGGCAGCGGACGCCGTATCGGCCACCGGCATCGCTTGCGCACGCGCGTTCGGCGGCGGCGCCATCGGATGCGCCGGCGGCCGCATGCCGGCCGTCTCCGTCGCGCGGAACAGTTGCTCGACGAACTGCTTGCGCGCCAGCAGCGTCGTGCTGTTGATCCACAGCGCGCCGCCCGGCCAGCCCTTCACGTTCGGCGGATAGAACAGGTTCTGCCCGAGCGTGCGCACGGTGTTCGCGAGCATCTGCGGATCGCCGTACGCGACGTCGAACAGCCGCACCGACCCGACGACGAACTCGGCCGGCGACTTGACGAGCACGCCGCGGTTGCGCGGATCCCAGAACGCGTCGGTCGACCACAGCGCGGCGAGCGCCGCGCGAATGTCGTAGCCGCTCGCGCGAAACCGCTCGGCCACGCTATCGAGCGCGCCCGCGTCGGGCGTATCCGACACGAACTCGCGCCACAGCTTGCCGACGATGAAGCGCGCGGTGCCGGGCCGCTTCAGCAGGATGTCGACAAAGCCGTCGCCGTCGAACGGCCCCGTCTCGCCGAGAATCGTCTTGTCGCCCGCGTCGTGCCATTCGGGCCGCACCTCGAAGCGCAGCGTATCGGGATCGATCGTCCAGCCCGTCATCGCACGCGCGGCTTCGGTCACGTCGTACTGCGTGTAATGCCCTTCGCCGAGCGTGAACAGCTCCATCACCTCGCGCGCGAAATTCTCGTTCGGGCGCCCCTTGCGATTGCTCGCGCCGTCGAGATACTGCAGCATCGCCGGGTCCTTCGCGACCGCGTGCAACAGCGTGCCGAAGTTGCCGAGCGCCTCGCGGCGAAAGAGCGCGTTCTGCGCGGCCATCGTTTGCGGATAAGGCACCTTGTCCTGCCCCGACGTGAAGTGCCCGTGCCAGAACAGCGTCATGCGCTCGGTCAGCGGCGACGGCGTCACGACCATCTCGTTGACCCACGCCGCGCGCAACGCCTCGTAGCGGCGATCGCGCTCGCGCTGCTCGTCGCGCCGCATGTCGGGGGTCAGCGCCTGGCGCTGCGCGCGCGTCGGCGGCAGCTCGGCGAGCCAGTCGGGCCACGCCGTGACGGGTTCGCGGCGAACGTTGCCGAGCGTGTCGGCCACGACCTGCGCGCGCGTCATGCCGACGATGCGCGCGACCTCGGCGGGCGCGGGAGAGAAACCGGTGCGGCTCAGGAAAAACAGCGCATCGTCGGCGTCGAGCGCCGACTGCATGGCGGGCGACGGCACCGGTGCGGCAGCGTTCGCTTTCATCGTCATGGACTCCCGGAACGCACCGGCGGTGCGGATGCCGGTACAACGGCAATCGGCAGGCGAAAGTTGACGGAAAAAGTGCTACGAATTTTTTCGGCGCGGTGTGTTCCGCGCAGGTCGAGGACGGCACGCGTCAGCGCTTGTACAACTCGCGAACGGCGTCTTCGATGTGCTGGCGCAAAAGGTGGCGCTCCTCGGGCGTCATGTGCCCGTCGCGGCGGCGCTGTTCGAGATCGGGAGGCACGGCGGAACGGACCGTCGTATCGGCGGCATGATCGGGCTGCTGCGTTTTGCCGCGCGGCAGCTTGCGCGACGGCGCACCCTGCTCGGGGCGCTGCGCATACGCGAAGTTCGACGCATATGGACCGGCAAGCGCGATCGTCAGCATCAGTGCAATCCGGGCAGATCGCATGACCGTCCTCGCTTCTTTGGTCGATTTGTTCCCTTCGTCACGCGGCAACCGGCTACCTCTGGTACTTGAAAAACCCTGCGGAATTCGGGTGTGCAAAGATGAAAGATGGAATGCAGGGGAGTATCTACCGAACTTCGGCTTCGAGTAAAGGAATCTCTATAGCCTGCCTTTACTCGGCGCGACACTACGGGTAAATTTTGTAACCGACTGTAACGCGCGAAAATTCGCGGCCGTGCGCCAATTCCCATTCGCGATAAGATGCCGATCATGGAAACGAAAAACCCCTCCAAGATTCTCGTCGTCGACGACGACCCACGCCTGCGCGATCTGCTGCGCCGCTATCTCGGCGAGCAGGGTTTCAACGTATATGTCGCAGAAAACGCGACCGCGATGAACAAGCTCTGGGTCCGCGAGCGCTTCGACCTGCTCGTGCTCGACCTGATGCTGCCGGGCGAAGACGGCCTGTCGATCTGCCGCCGCCTGCGCGGCAGCAACGACCGCACGCCGATCATCATGCTCACCGCGAAGGGCGAGGACGTCGATCGCATCGTCGGCCTCGAGATGGGCGCCGACGATTACCTGCCGAAGCCGTTCAACCCGCGCGAACTCGTCGCGCGCATTCACGCGGTGCTGCGCCGCCAGGCGCCGGCCGAACTGCCGGGCGCACCGTCCGAAACCACCGAGGTGTTCGAGTTCGGCGAGTTCTCGCTGAACCTCGCGACGCGCACGCTGACGAAGTCCGGCCAGGAAATTCCGCTGACGACCGGCGAGTTCTCGGTGCTGAAGGTGTTCGCGCGTCATCCGCGCCAGCCGCTGTCGCGCGAGAAGCTGATGGAGCTCGCGCGCGGCCGTGAATACGAAGTGTTCGACCGCAGCCTCGACGTGCAGATCTCGCGCCTGCGCAAGCTGATCGAGCCGGATCCGGGCAGCCCGCGTTTCATCCAGACCGTCTGGGGCCTCGGCTACGTGTTCATTCCGGACGGCGCCGCCTGATTTTTTCTTTTCCGGTTTCGCCCGCCCACGGCCCGTCCCATGCGTATTGACCGGCGCCTCCTGCAGCTCGCATTCGGCGGGCTGTTCTGGCGCACCTTCCTGCTGATCGCGCTGCTGATCTCGGTCAGTCTCGCCGCGTGGTTCCAGAGCTTTCGCGTGATCGAGCGCGAGCCGCGTGCGCAGCGCGTCGCGCTGCAGCTCGTCGCGGTCGTGAAGCTCACGCGCACCGCCCTGCTCTATTCCGATCCCGATCTGCGGCGCGCGCTGCTGCAGGATCTCGAGAGCAACGAGGGCGTGCGCGTTTACCCGCGCGAGAAAACCGACAAGTTCAAGCTGCAGCCCGACGAATCGCTGAATCGCCTGATCGAGCACGACATCCGCAGCCGCCTCGGCGACGATACCGTGATCGCGCAGTCGGTCAACGACATTCCCGGCGTGTGGATCAGCTTCAAGATCGACGACGACGATTACTGGGTCGCGCTCGATCGCGACCAGCTCGACAACGTCACGGGCCTGCAGTGGGCCGGCTGGGGGCTGTTCGCGCTCGCGCTGTCGCTGTTCGGCTCCGCGTTCATCACGAGCCTCGTGAACCGGCCGTTCTCGCGGCTCGCGCTCGCCGCGCGCCAGGTCGGCTCGGGCCAGGCGCCCGAGCCGCTGCCCGAGCGCGGGATGGGTGTCGCGGCCGACACCAATCGCAGCTTCAACCAGATGGTGCGCGACCTCGAACAGCTCGAGGCCGACCGCGCGCTGATGCTCGCGGGCATCTCGCACGACCTGCGCACGCCGCTCGCGCGGCTGCGCCTCGAAACCGAGATGAGCCCGTCCGACCAGGCCACCAAGGACGCGATGGTCGACGACATCGAGCAGATGGACCGCATCATCGCCGCCTTCATCGACTACGCGCGCCCGTCGCAGCGCAAGCCCGAGCCCGTCGACCTGTCGTCGATCGCGCAGGAGGTTGCCGCGCGCATAGCGAGCGAGGACGGCGTCGAGATCCGCACGCGGCTCGCGCCGAGCGCGGTCATCGAAGCCGACGAGACCGACATGCGCCGCGTGATCGGCAATCTCGTCGAGAACGCGCGCAAGTACGGCCAGAGCAAGCAGGACGGCATCTCGCGCATCACGCTCGAGACGCGCATATCGCACGCGCGCGTCGAGCTGTCGGTGAGCGACGAAGGCCCCGGCATCCCCGAAGATCAGCTGCCGCTCGTGATGCGGCCGTTCTATCGCGTCGACACCGCGCGCACCAAGGCGGACGGCACGGGCCTCGGGATGGCGATCGTGCTGCGGCTCGTCGGCCGCTATCGCGGCGCGCTGCGACTGCGCAACCGCAACCCCGAAGCGGGCCTCGAAGTCACGCTCGAATTCCCCGGCGCCGGCAAGGCGCGTGCGACCGCGTGACGCGCTCGCGCACGCTTCTTGCGCCCCACACTATCGATCCGGTTGAAAAAAACTATGAAGATCGTTAGTCAAAATCTATTGAAGCATTTTATTAATAGCGTTATAGTCTGCCGCATGCTGTCACATCATCGTTGCAGCACCGAGGTAGCTTGACTCAGCCTTCTTCCCAACTCATACAGGAGTATCCGCATGAAAACCGTGGGCGATAAACTCGAAGCTTTCACCGTCGTAGCCGCGAAGCCGGGCTTCAACAATCACGAGGAAAACGGCCAGTCGGCGTTCGAGACCGTCACCGAAGCGTCGTTCCCGGGCAAGTGGAAGATCATCTACTTCTATCCGAAGGATTTCACGTTCGTGTGCCCGACGGAAATCGTCGAGTTCGCGAAGCTGACGAAGCAGTTCGAAGAGCGCGACGCCATCCTGCTCGGCGGCAGCTCGGACAACGAATTCGTCAAGCTCGCATGGCGCCGTGAGCACAAGGACCTCGACAAGCTGAACCACTACTCGTTCGGCGACGTCAAGGGCGAGCTGATCGACCAGCTCGGCGTGCGCGACAAGGAAGCCGGCGTGGCCCTGCGTGCAACGTTCATCGTCGATCCGGACAACACGATCCAGCACGTTTCGGTGAACAACCTGAACGTCGGCCGCAGCCCGGAAGAAGTCCTGCGCATTCTGGACGGCCTGCAAACGGACGAACTGTGCCCGTGCAACCGTGCAGTCGGCGGCGCAACGCTGTAAGCGCATCGATGCACGAAGCCCGCGGCGCACGTCCTGCCTGCGGGCTTTTTTAACGGCCAACCCATAGGAGATATCAATGGAATTCATCGATTCGATTAAGGCACGTATTCCCGACTACGCGAAGGACATTCGCCTGAACCTCGACGGCACGATCTCGCGCTCGTCGCTCGAAGGCACCGATGCGGTCGGCGTCGCGCTGGCGGCGGCGATCGCGGCGAAGAGCACGGTGCTCGTGAAGACGATCCGCGAAGCCGGCGTGCTGTCGCCCGAAGAGACGAACGCCGTGCTGACGGCAGCCGCGCTGATGGGGATGAACAACACCTGGTATCCGTATGTCGAGATGGCCGACGACGCCGATCTGAAGACGCAGCGCGCCGAGCTGCGGATGGGTGCGTACGCGACGCACGGCGGCGTCGACAAGCGCAAGTTCGAGATGTACGCGCTCGCCGCGTCGATCGTCGGCAAGTGCCACTTCTGCGTGAAGTCGCACTATGCGCTGCTGAAGGACGAGCAAGGGATGACCGTCACGCAGCTGCGCGACGTCGGCCGCATCGCGTCGGTGATCAACGCCGCCGCGCAGGTGATCGCCGCCGAAGGCGAGTAAACGGCTGCATGAGCGGTTTCGCCGCGCGACCGGCAGCCGTGCCGGAGCGGCAGCCGCCCCAAACGAAAATGCCACGCATCAGCGTGGCATTTTTCATTTCCGCAGCACCACCGCGCGCGGAACGAGCCGCGCGCCGCCACAACCGGCCATCAGCCGCCCTGCCTGACCAGCAGCGCGGCAGCCTGCGCCTCGATGCCCTCGCCGCGGCCGAGATAGCCGAGCTTCTCGTTGGTCTTCGCCTTCACGTTCACGCGGTCGAGCGGCAGCCCGAGATCGGCCGCGATGTTCGCGCGCATCCCGTCGATATGCGGCGCGAGCTTCGGCGCCTGCGCGATCACGGTGCTGTCGACGTTCTGGATCGTGAAACCGGCCGCCTGCACGCGGGCGACGCACTCGCGCAGCAGCACGCGGCTGTCCGCGCCCTTGAACGCCGCGTCGGTGTCGGAGAAATGGCGGCCGATGTCGCCGAGCGCCGCCGCGCCGAACAGCGCATCGGTGATCGCGTGCAGCAGCACATCCGCGTCCGAGTGGCCGAGCAGGCCGCGTTCGTACGGAATCGTCACGCCGCCGATGATGAGGGGGCGCCCCGGGACGAGCTGGTGCACGTCGTAGCCTTGTCCGATTCTGAAATCCATGCGTGTTCCGATTGAGTAAGTGTCAGGTGGATTGTGGGGCGCGCGCGAGGATCGCTTCCGCGAGCGCGAAATCTTCCGGATACGTGACCTTGAAGTTGCGCAGGCTGCCCTGCACCACGCGCGGCGTGTGGCCCGCCCATTCGATCGCGCTCGCTTCGTCGGTCAGGTCGTGCCCTTCGCGCTGCGCGCGCAGGATCGCGTCGCGCAGCATGCCGATGCGGAACATCTGCGGCGTCTGCGCCTGCCACAGCGCGTCGCGCGACTCGGTGCGCTCGATCGCGTCGCCGCCGGCCGGCACGCGCTTGAGCGTATCGGCCACCGGCAGTGCGACGATGCCGCCGACCGGGTCGTCCTTCAGCGTCGCGACGAGCGTACGGATCAGCTCCGGCGTGATGCCCGGGCGCGCGGCATCGTGCACCAGCACCCAGTCGTGGTCGGTCGCGCCGAATTCGGCCAGCCCGAGCAGCCCGTTCAGCACCGACGCCTGCCGCGAGCCGCCGCCGCAGCGGCGCACCGCGAAGCGCAGGCCCGCGAAGCGGCGCGCGTCGAAATGGGAATCGTCGGGCGCGAGGACGACGAGCGTCTGCGCGAATTCGCTGCACGCGTCGAACGCGGCGAGCGTGTAATGCAGCAGCGCGCGGCCGGCCAGCGTGCGATATTGCTTCGGCACGGCCGAACCGGAGCGGCTGCCCGTGCCGGCACAGGGAATCAGGGCGAAAAGTCGGGGAGTCACGAAAGGAAACGCCGGAAAGGTGAAATCGAGAAGCGGATTTTATAATAGGTCTTTCGTCTCGACCGGCGCACCGCGATGCGCCCGTGCACGCCACCCCTGCCGTCCCTATGCCAGATAACGCTTCCACCCTGTCCGCCTCGCCCGTTGCCCGCGTCAAACCCGGCCAGCGCTTTGCCTTCGACGGCGCGCACGGTTCCGCCGACGCGCTCGCCATCGCCCGTTATCTCGCCGACAACCGCCGGGACGTGCCGCTCCTCGCGGTGATCTGTGCGAACGCGGTCGACGCGCAGCGGCTTTCGCAGGAAATCCGCTACTTCTCGCCCGATGCGCGCGTGCGCCTGCTGCCGGACTGGGAAACGCTGCCGTACGACACGTTCTCGCCGCACCAGGACCTCGTGTCCGAGCGGCTCGCGACGCTGCACGACCTCGGCGAAGGCCGCTGCGACATCCTGCTCGTGCCCGCCACCACCGCGCTGTACCGGATGCCGCCCGCGTCGTTCATGGCCGCGTACACGTTCGCGTTCGCGCAGGGCGAAAGGCTCGACGAGGCGAAGCTGAAGGCGCAGCTCACGCTGGCCGGCTACGAGCACGTGAGCCAGGTCGTGCGGCCCGGCGAATACTGCGTGCGCGGCTCGCTGATCGACCTGTACCCGATGGGCTCGCCGCTGCCGTACCGGATCGACCTGTTCGACGACCAGGTCGACTCGATCCGCGCGTTCGACCCCGACACGCAGCGCAGCCTCTACCCGGTGCGCGACGTGCGCCTCTTGCCCGGCCGCGAGTTCCCGTTCGACGAAGCCGCGCGCACGGCCTTCCGCAGCCGCTGGCGCGAGACCTTCGAAGGCGACCCGAGCCGCGCGCCGATCTACAAGGACATCGGCAACGGCGTGCCGTCGGCCGGCATCGAGTATTACCTGCCGCTGTTCTTCGACGAAACGGCCACGCTGTTCCACTACCTGCCGCAGGACGCGCACCTCGTGTTCACCGGCGATCTCGAAGCGTCGATCCGCCGCTTCACGGCCGATACGAAGCAGCGCCACGCGTTCCTGTCGCACGATCGCGAGCGGCCGATCCTGGAGCCGCAGCGCCTGTTCCTGTCCGACGAGGATTTCTTCGCGTTCGCGAAGCCGTTCGCACGCGTCGTGCTGCCCGCGCAACCGGCCGGCGGCTGGGCGACCGCGCTGCCCGAGCTCACCGTCGACCGGCATTCCGACGATCCGCTCGCGTCGCTGCGTACGTTCGTCGAATCGTCGGGCAAGCGCGTGCTGCTGACCGTCGAATCGGCCGGCCGCCGCGAGACGATCCTGCAGTTGCTCGCCGAGCACCATCTTCGGCCGGTGTCGAACGACCATTTCGCCGGCTGGCTCGCGAGCGACGAACGCTTCGCGCTCGGCGTCGCGCCGCTGTCGAGCGGCTTCGCGGTGCCGGGCGAAGGCTACGCGATCGTCACCGAGACCGAGCTGTACGGCGCGCTCGGCCGCCGCGCGGGCCGTCGCCGGCAGGAACAGGCCAGCAACGTCGACGCGATGGTGCGCGACCTGTCGGAGCTGAAGGTCGGCGACCCGGTCGTCCACGCGCAGCACGGCATCGGCCGCTACATGGGCCTCGTGTCGATGGATCTCGGCGAAGGCGAAACCGAATTCCTGCATCTGGAATACTCAGGCGACAGCAAGCTCTACGTGCCCGTCGCGCAATTGCACGTGATCTCGCGCTACAGCGGCGCCGATCCCGACAGCGCGCCGCTGCACGCGCTCGGCTCCGGCCAGTGGGAGCGCGCGAAGCGCAAGGCCGCGCAGCAGATCCGCGATACGGCCGCCGAGCTGCTGAACCTGTACGCGCGCCGCGCGGCCCGCGAAGGCCACGCGTTCGCGCTCGACCCGCGCGACTACGTGAAATTCGCGGAAAGCTTCGGCTTCGAGGAAACGCCCGACCAGGCTGCCGCGATCGCGGCCGTGATCGGCGACATGACGAGCGGCAAGCCGATGGACCGCCTCGTATGCGGCGACGTCGGCTTCGGCAAGACCGAGGTCGCGCTGCGCGCCGCGTTCATCGCGGTGATGGGCGGCAAGCAGGTCGCGCTGCTGTCGCCGACCACGCTGCTCGCCGAGCAGCACACGCAGACCTTCGTCGACCGCTTCGCGGACTGGCCGGTGCGGATCGTCGAGCTGTCGCGCTTCAAGACCACGAAGGAAGTCAACGCGGCGATCGCGCAGATCAACGAAGGCAGCGTCGACATCGTGATCGGCACGCACAAGCTGCTGTCGTCGGACGTGCAGTTCAAGCGCCTCGGCCTCGTGATCATCGACGAGGAACACCGTTTCGGCGTGCGCCAGAAGGAAGCGCTGAAGGCGCTGCGCGCGGAAGTCGACGTGCTGACGCTCACCGCGACGCCGATCCCGCGCACGCTCGGGATGGCGCTCGAAGGGCTGCGCGATTTCTCGGTGATCGCGACCGCGCCGCAGAAGCGGCTCGCGATCAAGACCTTCGTGCGCCGCGAGGAGGAAAGCGTGATCCGCGAGGCGATGCTGCGCGAGCTGAAGCGCGGCGGCCAGGTGTACTTCCTGCACAACGAGGTCGAGACGATCGAGAACCGCAGGGCAATGCTCGAGGAGCTCGTGCCCGAGGCGCGCATCGTGATCGCGCACGGCCAGATGCACGAGCGCGAGCTCGAGCGCGTGATGCGCGATTTCGTCGCGCAGCGCGCGAACGTGCTGCTGTGCACGACCATCATCGAGACCGGCATCGACGTGCCGAGCGCGAACACGATCATCATGCACCGCTCGGACAAGTTCGGCCTCGCGCAGCTCCACCAGTTGCGCGGCCGCGTCGGCCGCTCGCATCACCAGGCCTATGCGTACCTGCTGGTCCACGATCCGCAGGCACTGACCAAGCAGGCGCAGCGCCGGCTGGAAGCGATCCAGCAGATGGAGGAACTCGGCTCGGGCTTCTATCTCGCGATGCACGACCTCGAGATCCGCGGCACCGGCGAAGTGCTCGGCGACAAGCAGTCGGGCGAGATCCACGAGATCGGCTTCCAGCTTTATACGGACATGCTGAACGACGCGGTGAAGGCGCTGAAGAACGGCAAGGAGCCCGACCTCACCGCGCCGCTGGCCGCGACGACGGAAATCAACCTGCATGCGCCCGCGATCCTGCCGGCCGACTACTGCGCGGACGTGCAGGAGCGGCTGTCGCTGTACAAGCGTCTCGCGAACTGCGAGCACGGCGACGCGATCGACGGCATCCAGGAGGAACTGATCGACCGCTTCGGCAAGCTGCCGCCGCAGGCGCACGCACTCGTCGAGACGCACCGGCTGCGCATCGCCGCGAAGCCGCTCGGCATCGTGAAGATCGACGCGAGCGAAGCCGCGATCGGGCTGCAGTTCGAGCCGAATCCGCCGATCGATCCGATGCGGATCATCGACATGGTGCAGAAGCACCGGCACATCAAGCTCGCGGGCCAGGACAAGCTGCGCATCGAGACGCGCTCGCCCGATCTCGCGATCCGCGTGTCGACGATCAAGGAAACGCTGCGCGCGCTCGCGCCGAAGCAGGGAGCGGCCGCCGCGGTGCGCTGAGGGCCGCGGCGATGCTGCACCGCACCGCGCCCGGCGCAGGCGGGCCGGCGCGTTTTTGAGTATGATTTTCCCATTCATCAGACGGAGTTTTGCCATGTCCACTCTCGACGCGACGGCGCCGTCCGCCGCAACCCAAGGCGATGCATCGCTGGTCAGTCTGCCCTGGGTCAAGCAACTGGTGTCGATGGACACGACGAGCCGCGTGCCGAATCTCGGCCTGATCGAAACGGTGCGCGACGCGCTCGCCGCGAAAGGCATCGTTTCGACGATCACGCACGATCCGCGCGAAGGCTGGGCAAACCTGTTCGCGACGGTGCCCGCGCACGACGGCTCGACGAACGGCGGCATCGTGCTGTCCGGGCATACCGATGTCGTGCCGGTCGACGGCCAGCAATGGGACAGCAACCCGTTTGCACCGGAAATCCGCGACGGCCGCCTGTACGGCCGCGGCACCTGCGACATGAAGGGCTTCATCGGCACGGCGCTCGCGCTGTTGCCCGAGATGCAGGCGACGAAGCTCGCGAAGCCGATCCATTTCGCGCTGTCCTACGACGAGGAAATCGGCTGCGCGGGCGCGCCGCTGATGATCGCCGACCTCGTCAAGCGCGGCGTGCAGCCGTCCGGCTGCATCGTCGGTGAGCCAACCAGCATGCGGCCGATCATCGCGCACAAGGGCATCAACGCGTACCGCTGCTGCGTGCGCGGCCACGCGGCGCATTCGTCGCTGACGCCGAAGGGGCTCAACGCGATCGAGTACGCGGCGCGCCTCATCTGCCACATCCGCGACATCGCCGAGCGCTTCCGCGCCGAAGGCCCGTTCGACGAGCTGTACGACGTGCCGTTCACGACCGCGCAAACGAGCACGATCCAGGGCGGCAACGCGATCAACACGGTGCCGGCCGAATGCCGGTTCGACTTCGAGTTCCGCAACCTGCCGACGCTCGATCCCGAGCAGATCTTCACGCGCATCGAAGCGTATGCGCAGGAAACGCTGCTGCCGCAGATGCTTCGCGAGCATCCGAATGCCGCGATCGAGTTCTCGAAGATCGCCGCGGCGCCCGGCCTCGACGCGACCGAACAGGCCGCGATCACGCAGCTCGTGCGCGCATTGACCGCCGACCAGGACAAGCGCAAGGTCGCGTACGGCACCGAAGCCGGCCTGTTCGAACGCGCGGGCATCCCGAGCGTCGTGTGCGGGCCCGGCAACATCGAGCAGGCCCACAAGCCGAACGAATATGTCGAGCTCGCGCAGCTCGCCGGCTGCGAGCAGTTCCTGCGCAAGTTCATCCGCAGCATGTCGGTCGACGCGCACTGACTGCCTCCCGCCACGCCGGCCCGCGTGTGCGGGCCGGCCCACTCCGCCACCCGCCACGTCATGTCGACTGAACAGCAGGGCACTGCCCATACGACGATCGACGGCGAGCCGATTCCGACGCTCGACGAAATCGCCGCGCAGCATTTCGCGTTGTCGCCCTGGGTCGCGCGCACGCCCGTGTTCGAACGCGCCGACCTGCCGTCCCTCGAGGGCACGCACGTCAACTTCAAGTTCGAACTGCTGCAGGTGAGCGGCAGCTTCAAGGCGCGCGGCGCATTCACGCACCTGCTCGCGCTCGACGAGGCACGCAAGGATGCCGGCGTCACCTGCGTGTCGGCCGGCAATCATGCGGCGGCCGTCGCGTATGCGGCAATGCGGCTCGGCAGCAGCGCGAAGGTCGTGATGTTCCATACCGCGAGCCCGACGCGCATCGCGCAGTGCAAGCAGTACCGCGCGGAAGTCGTGCTCGCGGGCAGCGCATCGCAGGCGTTCGATCTCGTGCGGCGGATCGAGGCCGAGGAAGGCCGCTTCTTCATCCATCCGTTCAACGGCTATCACACGATCCTCGGCACCGCGACGCTCGGCTACGAATGGGCGACGCAGACACCCGACCTCGATGCGGTGATCGTGCCGATCGGCGGCGGCGGGCTCGCGGCCGGCATGGCGACCGCGCTGCGGCTCGCGAATCCGCGTGTGCACGTGTACGGCGTCGAGCCGGAAGGCGCCGACGCGATGAGCCGCAGCTTCGCGGCGAATCACACGATCAAGATGAGTGCGATGCAGACGATCGCGGATTCGCTGATGGCGCCGCATACCGAGGAATACAGCTACCAGCTGTGCCGGCGCCACGTCGACCGCATCGTGACCGTGTCCGACGACGCGCTGCGCGCCGCGATGCTGTTCCTGTTCTCGCACCTGAAGCTGTCGGTCGAACCGGCTTGCGCAGCCGCACTCGCCGCGCTGCTCGGCCCGCTGCGCGAAACGCTGCAGGGCAAGCGCGTCGGCGTGCTGCTGTCGGGCACGAACACCGACCCCGGCACGCTCGGCATGCATCTCGCGCACGCGAAACTGCAGCACTGACCGCGCGCCGGGCGCCGGCGAACCGACCTAGGGTTATCCCCAGATTATGTTGACAGCCCTGTTGATAACCCGCCGAACAAGCACGCAAGTGGTTGAGCGCGCAGCGTTTTGCGCGCACGAAGGTCGTCGGACGCGAAATGAGCAAATGCGGCCGCTATGGGCTGCAATCTGGCGGCGCCGCGCGCGGCCGCTGATCGCCGCCGCCGCGATTGCGCTGCTCGCCGGTTGCGCGGCACCACCCTCGCCCGTCGCCGGCGCGCAGCCGGCCTGCACGCAGCCGGGCGCGAGCCGGATGTTGCAAGCCGACCTGCTGTTCGGACGCGACATCGCGGGACGCGGCCCCGTCACCGATGCGGAACGCGCCGCGTTCCTCGCCGACACAGTCACGCCGCGTTTCCCCGACGGCCTCACGTACTGGGACACGCACGGCCAGTGGCGCGACCGCGCGACCGGCAACATCACACGCGAAGACAGCTTCGTGATCCGTATCATCGCCGACGATACGCCCGACACGCACGCGCGGCTCGCCGCGATCCGGCATGCGTACGCGGAGCGGTTCCATCAGGAGTCGGTCGGCATCACGTTCGTGCCGGCCTGCGCGTCGTTCTGATTCCGCGTCTCCCGCCACCTGCCGGCAGCGTGCAAAAAAACGGGCGCCCGAAGGCGCCCGTCGCATGCCGGAACAGCGGCGTACCGCTTACTTGCTCTCGAACATGTCCATGATCTGCTGCTTCTCCTGCGCCGTGACGGGCGGCGGCGTGAGCCCTGCCGCGCCCGCCGAGCCGAGTGCGTCGTTCGCGCTGATCGCGTTCTCGGCCGGATTGATGTCGACGTTCCCGACGAAGCCGTTGCCCGGCGTGCGATCGGCGTAGTACAGCTCGCCGTCGAGCGAGGTCAGGCCGTCCGGCATCGGCATCTGCTGCTCCGGCACGCCGTTCAGCGCGGTGCGCATATAGTTCACCCAGATCGGCAGCGCGAGCTGAGCGCCGAATTCGCGGCTGCCGAGGCTCTTCGGCTGGTCGAAGCCCATCCACGCGACCGCGACGAGCGACTGCTGGTAGCCGGCGAACCAGCCGTCCTTCGCGTCGTTCGTCGTACCCGTCTTGCCCTGCAGGTCACTGCGGCCCAGTGCGTTGGTGCCCGCGCCCGTGCCGGCCGTCGCGACCGTATGCAGCAGGCTGTTCATCACGTACGCGTTGCGTCCTTCGATCGTGCGCGGCGCGGTGCTGCCCGCGATCACCGGCTGCGACTTCTGCAGTGCCTGGCCGCGCGCGTCGTCGACTTCGGCGATCAGGTACGGATCGACCTTGTAGCCGCCGTTCGCGAACACCGCGTAGCCGGTCGCGAGCTGCAGCGGCGTCACGAGGCCCGCACCGAGCGCCATCGGCAGGTACGGCGGCGTCTTCGCGGGATCGAAGCCGAAGCGCTGCGTCACGTACTGCTGCGCATACTGCGTGCCGATCGATGCGAGGATCCGGATCGACACGAGGTTCTTCGAGCGCTGCAGGCCGGTGCGCATCGTCATCGGGCCGTCCGGCTGGTCGTCGTCCTTCGGCTCCCACGCGGTGCCGCCCGGCACGCTCGGCGGGAAGTACAGCGGCGCGTCGTTGATGATCGTCGCCGGCCCGAGGCCCTTGTCGAGCGATGCCGAATAGATGAACGGCTTGAACGACGAGCCCGGCTGCCGCCATGCCTGCGTCACGTGGTTGAACTTGCTCTTGTTGAAGTCGAAGCCGCCGACGAGCGAGCGGATCGCGCCGTCCTGCGGCGCGATCGCGACGAGCGCGCCTTCGACCTGCGGCAGTTGCACGACCTGCCAGCCCGTCTTGCCGTCCTTCAGCACGCGCACGATCGAGCCCGGCTTGATGCGCAGCGCGTTGTTCGCGCGGGGGCCGAGCGCGCCCGACACGAAGCGCAGCCCGGCCGGGCCGATCGTCGTCGTCGCGCCGCCGACGAACTGCACCTCGACCGCGTTCGGCGAGGCCGACAGCACGACCGCCGACTGCAGGTCGCCGTTGTCCGGGTGATCGGCGAGCGCATCGTCGATCGCCTCGTCGCGGTCGTCGCCGGCCGCGGGCAGGTTGATCGACGCTTCCGGCCCGCGATAGCCGTGGCGGCGCTCGTAGTCGAGAATGCCGCGACGCACGGCCTGGTACGCGGCTTCCTGGTCGGCCGAGTTGATCGTCGTCGTGACGGTCAGCCCGCGCGTGTAGGTTTCGTCCTTGTACTGCTGGTACATCATCTGCCGCACCATCTCGGCGACGTATTCGCCGTGCACCGCGTACTGGTTGCCCGGCGTGCGCACGTGGATCTCTTCCTTCACGGCCGCGTCGTACTGCGGCTGCGTGATGTAGCCGACCTCGAGCATGCGCTTCAGGATGTATTCCTGGCGCACCTTCGCGCGCTTCGGATTCACGACCGGGTTGTACGCGGACGGCGCCTTCGGCAGCCCCGCGAGCATCGCCGCTTCCGCGAGCGTGATGTCCTTCAGGTCCTTGCCGAAATAGACCCGCGCGGCGGCCGCGAAGCCGTACGAACGCTGGCCGAGATAGATCTGGTTCATGTACAGCTCGAGGATCTGGTCCTTCGTCAGGGCCTTCTCGATCTTGTACGCGAGCAGCATCTCGTAGATCTTGCGCGTGTAGGTCTTCTCGCTCGACAGGAAGAAGTTGCGCGCGACCTGCATCGTGATCGTGCTCGCGCCCTGGCGCGCGCCGCCGTGCATCAGGTCGGCGACGCCCGCCCGCAGGATGCCGACGAAATCGACGCCGCCGTGCTCGTAGAAGCGGTAGTCCTCGATCGCGAGCACCGCCTTCTTCATCACGTCCGGAATGTCCTGGAAGCGCACCAGGCTGCGGCGCTCCTCGCCGAACTCGCCGATCAGCACGTGATCGGCCGTGAACACGCGCAGCGGCACCTTCGGCTGGTAGTTGGTCAGCGCATCGAGCGACGGCAGTTGCGGCGCCATCACGACCAGCGCGTAGCCGACGATCAACGCACCGACGATCGCCAGCGTGGCGAACAGGCCGGCGAACCACAGCGCGACGCGCGAACCGAACGTTCGACGCCCCCCGCCGCCGCTGCGCTGTGCGCGGCGGCCGTCGTCGCGATGGTCGCGATCGTCGTCATCGGGGTAATAGGCTCCGGACGGTGAACGGCGCAGCGTGTAGTGGGGTTCGTTCCTGTCGGAAGAAGAAGGTGGTCGTTTGATAATTGGCATGTCGGAATGGCGGGCGTACGTGGCGCCCTCGGACGCATGCGGAAATGCAAGCGGATGGATCAGAGCGGGTGCATCGAGATGCGACTGTCACGTCGACAGACCCCGCCGCGCGGCGATCCGTTCCCGCGACGTGACAGCGCATTTTAATGAAATCGACCGGGTGCCTTCGCGATTTTTTGTAAAAATTCCCGCAACGCCGTGATTTGCGGAACGTATTGTCGGCATCCTCGGCCTATCATGGACACGCAATATGGTGCGCGCGGCCGATTTTCTTTCAATCGCGAAAGGTTTGTCATCCCGATACGCAAGCCGCTTGAACTCACGCGTTTAAGCCGTATTTAAGTGAACCGGTGGTGTAATATCCGCCGGCTCACGCGGGTTGCAACCAGCACGCGGCGGGCATTGCCGCGGTTACGCGGCGCCTTTCAACCACGGAGGATTTCATGTCGCTTTTCGACTCTGTTTCGCGCACGATCAAAGGCCTGCTGAACGATGCGGCCGATTCGGTACAGGATCCGTCGCGCGACGCACGGCAGATCGTGCGGGAGCTCGACGACAGCATCGGTCGTGCCGAAAATTCGCTGATCGAGATCGAGGCGCAGGTCGCGACCCAGCGCAGCAAGCGCGATGCGGCCGACGACAAGGTAAAGAAGTACGAAGACGGCGCGAAGCGCGCGCTGCAGTCCGGCGACGAAGCGCTCGCACGCGAGGCACTGGCCGCGCAGTCGAACGCGGAAGCCGAGCGCGACGCGCTCGCGGCCGAGCTGACGACGCTCGAGCCGTCGGTCGACAAGCTGAAGGGGCAGATCGCCGACATGCGCCAGCGCCGCAACGACCTGAACGCGCGCTCGAACATCCTGCAGGCCAAGCAGGAAATCGCGCAGGCAAAGGATGTCGCGGCCAGCGCCCTGGGCGGCATCGGCGGCAAGAACCTGTCCGAGGACTTCCAGAAGCTCGAGGACAAGGTCGCACTGCAGAACGCACGCTCGGACGCGCGCCTCAATTCGGCAGACACGTCGAGCGGCAAGGCGCTCGACGACAAGCTCGCCGCACTGAACAAGGGCCCGTCGGTCGAGGATCGCCTCGCCGCGCTGAAGAAGCAGCTCGACACGCCCGCGCAGTAACGGCAACCGCGCCGCGGCCCGCCCGGGCACGCGGCGCGAACCGATCGTCAGGAGACGGGCGCCTGCGCCCGGTTCGACCATGAAGAAATCTCTCGCCGCACTCGGCCTCTCGCTGATGCTGCTGTCGTCCGCCGCGTTTGCGGTACCGTCGCTGCAGCAGGTCGAGCAGTCGATCGCCCAGCGCAACTGGCAACAAGCCGACACGCAGCTGTCGCAAGTCATCGACGCCCATCCGAACAACGCGCACGCGCGCTACCTGTATGCGCAGGTGCTGGACCGCGAAGGCCGCGCGTCCGACGCGCTCGCGCAGCTGCAGCGTGCGAAGTCGCTCGATCCGCAACTGCGCTTCACCGACGCGTCGCGCTTCGCACAGACGGAGTCGCGCATTCGTGCGGACGCCGCGCGCGTGAGCGGCAACGCGCCGTCGGCTACACAGGCCGGCACGCTGCAGCCGTCGCTCGCGCCCGCCGTCGCGCCGGCCGAAAAACACGGCCCGTCGACCGGCATGTGGATCAGCCTCGGGCTGATCGTCGCGGTGATCGCGCTGGTGCTGCGCTGGACGCTGCGGCGCGCGCGCACGGCCGACAACAGCCGCGCCGACGACGAACGCCGCACGCAGCTCAAGCGTGCGACCGACGTACTGAACGACATCCGTCCGCTGAAACTCGACGCGAAGCTGTCGACGGCGCCCGGCGCCGCGGCGCTGATGGGCGAACTCGAAGCGATCGAGACCGACGCGCGCACGCTCGTCGAGGCGCTGGCGAACGGCAAGAATCCGGTGCCGCCGTATCAGGTCGACGAACTCGAGCAGCGTCACGCGAGCGTGAAGGCACGCGTCGAAGGCCGACCCGATCCGGCCGCGCAACCCGCGCCGCCGGCGAACGGCAGCGGCTCCGTGTACGCGCAGGAAGCCGATCGCATGACGGGCGCGCAGGGCCAGCCGTATCCGCAACAGCCCTACCCGCAACAGCAGCCGCCCGTCGTGATCCAGCAAGGCGGCGGCGGTTTCGGCGGCGGGATGGGCGGGCTGCTGACCGGCGTGCTGCTCGGCGAGGCGATGTCCGGCGGCCGCGAGCGCGTGGTCGAACGCGACGTGATCGTCGACGGCGAGCACCGCCGGCAGGATGCCGACCCGGGCTTCGACCTCGGCCGCGGCGACGCGTCGAACTGGAGCGACGGCGGCAGCGGCAACGTCGATCTCGGCAGCAACGACGACGGCTGGACGGACGACAACACCTGACCCTGCGCGGCGCGTCGACATTCCCGTCGACGCGCCGCAACACACGCCACGCTCCCCTGCATGACCGGCCGCGCCGACGCGCGGATTTGTCAATCATTTCAAGATGGACTACCGGCAATGGGGAGCGTTCGCTATCATGCGGCCATCGGCGTGCCACCGACCCTCATTCGACGCAATACAAGCCTGCGCGTCGCGGCACGCCTCCTCTGGCACCAACAAGGAGAAAGCCGCTCATGAGCATCATCAAGGAATTCAAGGAGTTCGCCGTCAAGGGCAACGTGATGGATCTCGCCGTCGGCGTGATCATCGGCGGCGCCTTCTCGAAGATCGTCGATTCGATCGTGAAAGACCTCATCATGCCGGTCATCGGCTTGCTGACGGGCGGCCTGGATTTCTCGAACAAGTTCGTTCTGCTCGGCACCATCCCTCCGACGTTCAAGGGTAATCCCGATTCGTTCAAGGACCTGCAGACGGCCGGTGTCGCCGCGTTCGGCTACGGCTCGTTCATCACCGTGGCGATCAATTTCGTCATCCTCGCGTTCATCATTTTCCTGATGGTGAAATTCATCAACAAGCTGCGCAAGCCGGAAGAAGCCGCGCCGGCCGCGACGCCGGAAGACACCGTGCTGCTGCGCGAGATCCGCGATTCGCTCAAGCAGCGCTGAGCCGCTGAGCGCCCCGCCTGTCAGGCCCGCCCCGTGCGGGCCTTTTTATTGCGCACGCCATGCGCCGCCCGCCGCATGCAGCCTGTCTCATTTTTTTGTGACGCGCGAATGCACGCGCGGGGAAAGCGGGTCTATGATGGAGACTAAACGACAGTACGGGCGCCAAGACGCTGGCTGTGTCGATCATGGCGAGCAGGTCGACGGGAGACATTGATCGTCGTACTGCACGAATGCAGCATTTTCGTGTGCTATAAAGGATCGACATGCGGCGTACATAGCCGGGAGTGGGTCGCATGAAAGTGCCGCATTTCTTGCAATTGTTTTTGAGGCGAGTGTTTATGTCCTTCCCGAAAAAACGTCGGCGTGCCCAACAGGATGGCCAGGAGTCATTCCTCGCGGTATTGCGTCACTCGAAACCTTTCGCCCAGCTCGACACCAAGATTGCCCGCGCCCGTGCGCAGGACGAACCCGTCCTCTACGCGCATGTGCTGCCCGGTCTCGACGTGCTCCTGTGCAGCGTGCGCGGCGCACAGCCGCCCTATCCGGCCATCGCCGAGTTGCGCAAGCGCTGCATCGAATCGATCGCCAACGCGCTCGAGCAGCCGCTGGACGGCCTCGAGAACGGCGGGTACTGGTACGAAGCGAACGGCTTCGGCTTCCTGGTATTCGCGAGCCGGGCACGCGCGCGCATCCTGCCCGAGTTTGGTGCAGGCACGAAAGCGAGCCTGCGCGGCGGGCTCGGTCGCCAGAACGCCGGCGACACGACACCACGCTCCCTCGGCTGAACCGCCAGTCATTCGATGGGCCGCCTCCGGGCGGCCCATCTGCCATTCACGCGCGCCGCTTGCCCGTCACGCGGGCTGCCGACGCCCGTTGCCGGGCCGCACGATATCGATGAACGCGGCGAAATCGGCGCCGGCGAGCCCCTGCGCGGCGCCGAGCCGCAGCACCTGCTGCACGGTGGCCGACACGGGCATCACCGCCCCCGTGTCGCGCGCCGCGTCGGCGATCGCATCGACGTCCTTCTGGAATGTGCTCAGCGCGCCGATCGGCGCGTGACCGCTCGACGTCATGCGCGGCACGAACGTCTGCAGCAGCACCGAATCGGCCCAGCCGCCGGCCAGCGCCTCGGCCAGCCGCGCGGCGTCGATGCCGCTCGCCTGCGCGAGGCCGACGGCCTCGGCGATCGCAGTCACCGTCGCGGTGACGATCGCCTGGTTGCACAGCTTCGCCGTCTGGCCCGCGCCCGCGTCGCCCATGTGCGTGATGCGCGACGCGTACGTGCCGATCAGCGGCCGCACCGCGTCGAGATCGGTCGCGCGGCCGCCGGCCATCACCGCGAGCGTGCCGGCCTGCGCGCCCGGCACGCCGCCCGACACGGGCGCATCGACCCAGCCGGCGCCGAGCGCGGCCGCGCGCGCCGCGTAGTCGCGCGTCGCGGCAGGCGGAATGCTCGAATGATCGACGATGCGCCGCAGGCGGCGCGCCGCCGCGTCACCGGAAAGCAGCCCGTGCTCGCCGAACACGACGTCGCCGACCGCACGCCCGTCGAGCACGCACACGAATACCGTATCGACGCGTTCCGCCAGTTCGCGCGGCGTGCCGACCACCTGCGCGCCGTCCTTCACGAGCGCCTCGGCCTTGTCGCGCGAGCGATTCCACACGCTGACGCGATGCCCGGCCGCCAGCAGATGCCGAATCATCGGCGCGCCCATCAATCCCGGTCCGCAAAATCCGACTTCCACGATGTTCCTCGTCTCCGATATGGGTTGCACTTGCCGCCCATCATACCTATCACTCAAGAAGCCGGGCACGCGCGGCGCCGCTTCGGGACCGCAGCTTGCACCGGCGATACAGACCGATATCCCAGGGAGCGCATCATGAGCGACCACGTGTACAAGCTGATCGAACTGACCGGTTCGTCGCAGCAATCGAGCGACGACGCCATCCGCAACGCGATCTCGAAGGCCGGCAAGACGCTGCACAACCTGCACTGGTTCCAGGTGACCGAAACGCGCGGCCACATCGAAGGCGACCAGGTCGTTCACTGGCAGGTCACGCTGAAGGTCGGCATGCGCATCGACGACTGACACAACCGCCGCATCACACGCCGCGCCGCGATCCGGAGTCGCACTACACGCGCCTCCGCGCGGCGCCGCGCGCGCCCGCTTGCAACCCCGTTCAGGCCCCTTGTCGAGGCCCGGCCGGCGGGTGCGTGCGGGTATCCATCTCTTGACGCTGACTTTCGTTCATATTAAAAACGATATACCCACAGTACCCCTCGATCAGCCTAGCCATATAACCTGGAGAAATCATGAGTCAGCAACGCGAGGCGATCGACACGTACCTCTTGCGCGTCTTGCACACCTTGTTGATGGAGCGCAGCGTCACGCGCGCGGCCGTCAAACTGAACCAGTCGCAACCGGCGATCAGCGCCGCGCTGCGGCGCCTGCGCGACATCACCGGCGATCCGCTGCTGGTGCGCGGCAAATCCGGCATGGTGCCGACCGAATACGGGCTGCGTCTGCTCGAGCCCGTGCAGAATGCGCTGCGTGAAATCGAGCGCATCAAGTTCCAGCAGCACAACTTCGACCCGGCCACGTCGATCCGCTGCTACCGGATCGGCTGCCCCGACTACCTGAACGTGCTGTTCGTGCCGACCGTCGTCGAGCGCTTCCGCCTGGCCGCGCCGAACGCGACGCTCGAGTTTCACTCGCTCGGCCCCGCGTTCGACTACGAACTCGCGCTGGAAGACGGCAAGCTCGACATCGTCGTCGGCAACTGGCCCGAACCGCCCGAGCAGCTGCACCTGTCGAACCTGTTCGTCGACGAGATCGTCTGCCTGATGAGCAACACGCACCCGTTCGCGAAGCGCGGCGGGCTCACGCTCGACCAGTACCTGAACGCGCCGCATCTCGCGCCGACGCCGTACTCGGTCGGACAGCGCGGCGCGATCGACGTGCATCTCGCGCGCGAACGGCTCAAGCGTCATGTGGTCGTCACGCTGCCGTACTTCAACCTCGCGCCGTACGTGCTCGTGAAGTCCGACCTGATCTTCACGACCACGCGCCTGTTCGCCGATCACTACGCGAAGTTCCTGCCGCTGTCGGTCGTGCCGGCGCCGCTCGACTTCCCGCCGATGCAGTACTACCAGCTGTGGCACGAGCGCTGCCACTACTCCGACGAAGTGCGCTGGCTGCGCAGCCTCGTCGCCGAAGCCACCCGCACGCTGATCGAAGCGTAACCGCACGCACCGCCCGCGCCGTCGCGGCGCGGAGCAACGCGACGGCGGCTGGCGGCACGCCCGGCAAGGCGGCCACCGTATCGCTTCAGGCTTCGTTCAGCGCGATGCCTCGACCAGCGCATGCGCGAGCGCGTTATGACGCTCGATGACGGGCGGCAGATCGAGGGCCGCCAGCCGCCCTTCCCGCACCACCACCTTCCCGTTCACCACCGTGTACGCCGTCTGCGACGGCGCGCAGAACACCAGCGCCGCGACCGGATCGTGCAGCGCGCCCGCGAACAGCGGCTGGCGCAGGTCGAACGCGGCGAAGTCCGCAGCCATGCCGGGCTTCAGCGCGCCGATATCGTCGCGGTTCAGCACCTTCGCGCCGCCGAGCGTCGCAATCTCGAGCGCTTCGCGCGCGGTCATCGCATCGGGCCCGAAGCCGACTCGCTGCAGCAGCAGCGCCTGCCGCACTTCCGCGACCATCTGCGCGCCATCGTTCGACGCGGAGCCGTCGACGCCGAGGCCGACCGGCACGCCCGCGAGACGCATCTTCTTCACCGGCGCGATACCCGACGCGAGCCGCATGTTCGAGCACGGACAGTGTGCGACGCCCGTGCCGGTGCGCGCAAACAGGCCGATGCCCGCATCGTCGAGCTGCACGCAATGCGCATGCCATACGTCGTGGCCGACCCAGCCGAGATCTTCCGCATATTCGGCGGGCGTCATCCCGAACTTCTCGCGGCTGTACGCGATGTCGTTGACGTTCTCCGCGAGGTGCGTGTGCAGCGACACGCCGTACTCGCGCGCGAGCACGGCCGCGTCGCGCATCAGGTCGCGGCTCACGGAAAACGGCGAGCATGGCGCGACCACCACGCGCAGCATCGCGTAGCGGCCTTCGTCGTGATAGGTCTCGATCAGGCGCTGCGTGTCGCGCAGGATGTCGGGTTCGCGTTCGACAACGGAATCGGGCGGCAGCCCGCCGTCGCGTTGGCCGACGCTCATCGCACCGCGGCTCGCATGAAAACGCATGCCGATCCGCTGCGCGGCGCCGATGCTGTCGTCGAGCCGGCTGCCGTTCGGGTAGATGTACAGATGGTCGCTCGACGTCGTACAGCCCGACTGCAGCAGCTCGGCCATCGCGGTGAGCGTCGACACCTCGATCATCTCGGGCGTCAGGTGCGCCCAGATCCGGTACAGGTTCGTGAGCCAGCCGAACAGCTCGGCGTTCTGCGCGGCCGGCACCGCGCGCGTGAGGCTCTGGTACATGTGGTGGTGCGTGTTCACGAGCCCCGGGATCACGAGGTGGCCGCGCAGGTCGAGCACTTCGTCGGCCGTGTCGGGCAGCTCGGCGGTCGGGCCGACCGCGACGATCCGGTTGTCTTCGATGTAGAGCCCCGCGTCGCGCAATTCGCGGCGCGTGTCGTCCATGGTCACGAGCACGTCGGCGTGCTTGACCAGCAGGGTTTTCGGGTGGGATGGGGATGCGTTCGGCGCGTGTGCGCCGGCGTGCTGCTCGAGGTTCATGCGTTCTCCGCGTCGGTCGGCCCCCAGGGGCTGATCCTGGGGACGGTCACAAAGCCGTTCGAACGCTGATTCGCGGCACGCCCCGGTGCCTGCGTCCGTTCGAACGCCCTGGCCCGGTTACCCGGCGTGCTCGCCGTCTTCGGGGTACGCGCGGGCCACAGGCCGACGCGCACGGCGGGAGGATCGCCCAAGCACGCGCGGCGCACAATGCGCAATCCGTAATACCGCACTTCACGGTTCCGATATGGTACGCCGCGCGCGCTTGGTCCGCCCTGCCGCCGGACGCCCGAAACGCAGGCTGAAAGCCATATCCGGCGTGCCGTCGACAGCCGCTTATGCGCGGCGCATTATCTTTGATATCGCGCCCGTATTTGCTCGGGGAACCTTTTTACAATGCCTGCACGGCGCTCGCTTCACCTCGCCGACGGGTATGTAGCCACGTGACGTGGAGCCTCGATCCGCCGCACAGTCAATGGATCGAGTCGCCGCCGAACCTCGCATTCACACAAGGACACAACGAATGGGAAAGCTCACTACCCACGTACTCGATACGGCGCACGGTCGTCCCGGCGCCGCAATCAAGGTCGACCTCTACGCGCTGGACGGCGAATCGCGCCGCGCGATCAAGACCGTGCTGACCAATAGCGACGGCCGCTGCGACGAACCCCTGCTCGAAGGCGCCGCGCTCGCCGCCGGCGAATACGAACTCGTGTTCCATGCCGGCGACTATTTCGCGTCGCTCGGCGTGAAGGTGCCCGAACCCCGTTTCGTCGACCGCGTCGTGCTGCGCTTCGGCATCGCCGACACCGGCTCGCACTACCACGTGCCGCTGCTCGTGTCGCCGTGGTCGTACAGCACCTATCGCGGCAGCTGACATACGCATCGGCGCCCGCATCAAAGACAAACGATCTGAGTCTGGAGGAGTTTCATGGAAGGCTTCATCACCGACTGGCTGAACCTCGCGCTGCGATGGCTGCACGTCATCGTCGCCATCGCGTGGATCGGCGAGTCGTTCTATTTCGTCGCGCTCGACAACAGCCTGAAACCGCCGACCGACCCGAACCAGCGCAAGCGCGGCGTGTTCGGCGAACTGTGGCACGTCCACGGCGGCGGCTTCTACAACATGCAGAAGTACACGGTCGCCCCGCCGGAAATGCCGGATGACCTGCACTGGTCGAAGTGGCCGTCGTACACGACCTGGTTGTCGGGCTTCTCGCTGTTCTTCGTGCTGTACCTGCTCGCGCCGAACACCTACCTGATCGACAAGAGCGTGCTCGACATGGGCCCGGTCGTCGCCGTCGCATCCGCGCTCGGCTTCCTCGCAGCCGGCTGGATCGTCTACGACTCGCTGTGCCGCCTCCTCGGCACCAACGACCGCGTGCTCGGCATCTGCGTCGGCCTCTACGTCGTCGTCGCGGCGTACCTCGCTTGCCACATCTTCTCGGGCCGTGCCGCGTACCTGATCGTCGGCGCGATGCTCGCGACGATCATGTCGGCGAACGTGTTCTTCGTGATCATCCCCGGCCAGCGCAAGATGGTCGACAAGATGCTCAAGGGCGAAGAGCCGAACCCGATCTACGGCAAGCGCGGCAAGCAGCGCTCGGTGCACAACACGTACTTCACGCTGCCCGTCGTGTTCGCGATGCTGTCGAACCACTATGCGATGACGTACACAAACAAGTTCAACTGGATCGTGCTCGTGCTGATCATGCTGGCCGGCGCACTGATCCGCCAGTTCTTCGTGATGCGTCACCGCGGCAAGCAGCTGTGGTACCTGCCGATCGGCGGCGTCGCGCTGCTGTCGGGCGCGCTGGTGTGGACGATGCCGAAGCCGGTCGCACCGGAAGCGCAGGCCGCCAACGCGCCGAAGATCGTGATCAACGACATCATGCCGATCCTGCAGCAGCGCTGCGTCGAGTGCCACTCGTCGAAGCCGACGCTGATGGGCAGCGCACCCGCGGGCGTGCTGTTCGATACGCCGGACGAAGTGTCGAAGAACGCGCAGCGCATCTACGAACAAGCCGTGCGCCTGAAGGCGATGCCGATCGGCAACGTCACGCACATGACCGACGACGAGCGGACGAAGCTCGCCGCCTGGTTCGAGGGCGGCGCGGTCAAGTAAGCCGCCGTGCGCCGGTTGCCGGCGCCATCCTCTCCGTTCGCGGGCCCGGTGACGGGCCCGTTTTTTTTTGCGTGTTCCGAATGCGCAGCGCGCTAGCCGCGCATCGCGTCGCGCTGCAGTGCGACGAGCGCCTCGAGTGCACGCGGGCCGTCGTCGAACGGCACGAAGATGTGGTCGTGATACGCGGCCGCCATCACGTTGCAACTGATGCCGGCCGCGCCGAGCGCCCGCGCGAATGCCGCGGTGAGGCCGACTGCCGCGAGATCGGAATGAACGGTCAGCGTGATCCACGCGGCGCGGAACAGCACGGGCCAGCCGCGACGCGCAGCCGCCTCTTCGTCGACCACGACCGTCAGCCCTTCCGCTTCGCGGAACGTTGCAATCGTTTCGGATAACGATACGTCTGTATCAATCGGCAGCGAGACGAACGCGAACGCGCCCGGATGCAGTTCGGGTTGCATCGTGCGCAGCAGGATCGCGAGGTCGTTCTCAGGTTGGCTCATCGGAGGAATACGTCCGGAACAGGACGTCGTGCGGTGGCGATGCGGGCACGATAGCACGCGCGATGACGGCGCCATGCACGCACCGCCGCGACTTCGCCCACAAGCCAGCCTCGGACGGCCACCTCACCCGTCGACGGATTCCGGCAGCCGCGCGATCGCCTTGATCTCGAACTGGAAGCCGTATAGCCAGGTCACGCCGACGGCGGTCAGCGTCGGATGCGGCGCGTCGCCCCAGTACTCGGGGACGATCTCCCAGATCCGCTCGAACGTCGCTTCGGGGTCGACGAGGAACACCGTCACGTCGACGACATCGTCGAACGTGCAGCCGGCTGCACTCAGCACCGCGTTCAGGTTGTCGAACGCGCGGCGAACCTGCGCGCCCAGCTCCGGCTCGGGCGAACCGTCGTCGCGGCTGCCGACCTGCCCGGACACGAACAGGAAACCGTTCGAGCGCAGCGCCGGCGAGTAGCGGTTGCGCTCATACAGCGCCCGGCGACCGGGCGGGAAAACTACGCTACGCTTTGCCATCCAACACCTCCATCAGTCAGTGGGGCGAAGCCGCCCCTGCATCAACGATGAAGGCACTTTAAGGACCGTCGCCCGGCGGATAAACCGGCAACCCTGTCCAACACTGTTTGCGCGCACCAAACAATTTCCGACCGACGCGGAGCCCTGACCCGATGGATCGATTCGACGCAATGCAGGCGTTCGCCCGCGTAGTGGAAGCCGGCAGCTTCACGAAGGCGGCCGAGACGCTGCACATGAGCCGCACCACCGTCACGCAACTGGTGCAGCAGCTCGAAGCGCGGCTTCGCGTGAAGCTGTTCAACCGTACGACGCGCAAGGTCGTCGTCACCGCCGACGGTGCCGCGTACTACGAGCGCGTGGTGCGGCTGCTGGCCGACATGGACGATGCCGAAACGAGCCTGTCCGCCGCGTCCGCGTCGCCCCGCGGGCGGCTGCGCGTGGACGTGCCGAGCCCGTTCGCGCGCCTGATCCTGATCCCCGCGCTGCCCGCGTTCCATGCGCGCTACCCGGACATCCAGCTCGACATGGGCGTGAGCGACCGCGTGGTGGACGTGATCGGCGAGAACGTCGACTGCGTCGTGCGCGGCGGCGAACCGGCCGACCGCTCGCTGGTCGCGCGTCGCGTCGGCGACCTGCGGCTCGGCGTGTATGCGTCGCCTGCCTACCTCGCGCGCGCCGGCACGCCGTCGCATCCGGCTGAACTGGAAGACACGCATCACCGGATCGTCGGCTTCCTGTGGGCGCGTACCGGCAAGGCGCTGCCGTTTGCGATGGAATGCGACGGCGAGCGCGTCGACGTGCGCGGGCGCTACGTGCTCGCGGTCGACGACGGCAACGCATACCTCGAGGCCGGCCTCGCCGGGCTGGGCATTCTGTGGCTGCCCGACTACATGGCTGCCGCGCATCGCGAGCGCGGCGAACTGGTGCCGCTGTTCGACGCGTGGCAGCTCGAACCGATGCCGATGTACGTCGCGTTCCCGCCGAACCGGCACGTCAGCGCGAAGCTGCGCGTCTTCGTCGACTGGATCGCCGACCTGATGGCGCAGCATGCGCCGGTCGCGAACCGGCGTCGCGGCGGCAGCGGTTCGCGCGACACGGGCAAGACCGTGGCGACCTGAGTCGCTCATAAACGGCCGCACATAAAAAAACCCGCGCAACATGCGCGGGTTTCGACGAGTTGGCGCGGAAACGCCGACGACTCAGGCGGTCAGCGCGGTTAGCGCCTCATCGGTGAGCCACAGCGATTCCTGCAGATCCTGCTCGTTGAGGTTCAGGCCGTCGCCGCCCCGGTCGACCACGATGAAATCGCTGACGCCGCCGAGTGCGATCAGCGGGTGATGCCACACGCCCTTCGCATAGTTGACGCCCTGCCAGCCGCTCGTCACGAACGCGCGGATCTTCGCTGGATCGAGATCGCCCGCGGGCGCCACGACGACGAGATACGGCTGGTCGTTCAGTGGCACGAAGGCCTGGCTGCCGAGCGGGTGCCGCTCGAGCATCTTCACTTCGAACGGCAGCGTGCGCGGCTGGCCTCGAAACAGGTTGACGAGCGTGCGGCCGTCTTCGTCGCTCACATCGACTTTCGCGAGATCGTGAAAGCGGATCGTCGTGCCGAGATTGATCGGGATCTGCTTTGCTCCTTCCGTCTCGATCACGTCGCCGAACGGCGCGAACGCCTCCTTGGTCAGCGGTTCGATAACAAGCGTCTTCATTTGTCGAGCGTCCCCCACAGACGCAAACGCGACACGCCGCCGTCCGGAATGATGTTCAGTCGCACGTGCGTGACGGGGCCGAGCGACGCGATGTCGGCTTCGAAGTAGTGCTGCTTGTCCATCTGCAGCTTCTGTTCGCCGAGCAGCACCGGCCAGAACATCGACTGCGTGATCAGCGAGCTGTCGGTGCCGCCCGACACATAGGCAGCCTGGATCGAGCAGCGATCCGGGTAGTTGCCCTTGAAGAACGCGGTATCGACTTCGATCTTGCGGATCACGCCCGGCTGCGCGAGCGCGATGATCGCCCAGTCGTTGCCCGGTTCGCGGCGGCGGCGGGTTTCCCAGCCGTCGCCCATGTTCACGCCGCGGCCCGGCAGCAGCAGGTTCGACGCGACGCCGAAGTGCTGGTTGTTCGCGGCCACGACATAACCGCCGTTTTCCATCGCCGCGAGATCGAACTGCTCGGTCGCGCTCGCACCGGCCCAGTCGAGCTGCGGCTGGCCGTATACGCGCAGGCGCGCAATGCCGCCGTCCGGATAGATGTTCACGCGCAGGTGCGTGAATGCACGTGCGTCGCTCGCTTCGACATAATGATGGCTGTTGCCCTGCAGCGTCGTCGACGGCACGATCTCGACCCACTCGGTCGCATGCGTCGGCGCGCCGTCGGCCACGAAGGCGGCCTCGATCGATGCGGCCGGCGGAAAGTTGCCGGTGAAGTGGCTCGTGTCGATGTCGAAGCCCTTGATCACGCCCGGGCGCGCGAGCTTGACGATGCACCAGTCGTAGCCCGTCGTGCGCTTGCGGCGCGTTTCCCAGCCGTCCATCCACTTGCCGTGGTCGTCGTATTTGCCGGGAATGAACACGGCCGGCTCGGGGTTCAGCATCCGGTCCTTCGGCGCGAAGAAATCGTCGCTGGCTTCGAGCGCCTGCGCACCGAGACGCGGGTCTGCAAGATTCACGTAGCGCCGCGTGAATTCGGGTGCGTTGGGATCGAGAAGCGGAACAGCCATGATATTTCCTTGTTTCAGTAATGCGATCCGGCCGCCGCGACGCAGCAGGCCGTATTGCGGTGTCAGGCGTCGATCAGGTCGTCGAGGCGGAAGCGCGCGATCCGGTAGATCTGGTCGAGGCTCGCGCGCAATTCCTCGGCGCGCGAATGATTCACGCGCGACTCGAAGTTCGCGATGATGCCGTGCCGGTCGTAGCCGCGCACCGCGAGGATGAATGGGAAGCCGAACTTCTCGCGATACGTGCGGTTCAGCGTCAGCAGCTTGTCGAACTCTTCCTGCGTGCACTGGTCGAGGCCCGCGCCGCTCTGCTCGCGCGTCGACTCGGCCGTCAGCTCGCCGCGCACGGCGGCCTTGCCGGCCAGCTCCGGGTGAGCGTTGATCAGCGCGAGCTGGCGCGCTTCTCCGCCCGTTTCCACCGCGCCCGACATCGTCTTGTGCAGCGCGTCGATGCTCGCGAACGGCCGCTCGCCCGCGGCGACCTCGGCCACCCACGGCGAATGTTCGAAAATCCCCGACAGCGCCGCGACGAATGCGTTCGGCGCCATCGTGTTCAATTGATTCAACGTGTAACGCATCGCCTTCATGCTTTCCCTTCGTTTCGATGATTGGGCTGATACGGATGATGTTCACGCCAGTGACGCGCGATATCGACACGGCGCGTCACCCATACGCGATCGTGCCTCTCGATGTGATCGAGGAACCGCTGCAGCCCGCGGAACCGGCCCGGCCGGCCGAGCAGCCGGCAGTGCATGCCGATCGACAGCATCTTCGGCGCCTCGTCGCCCTCTGCGTACAGCACGTCGAACGCGTCGCGCAGATAGTCGAAGAAGTGATCGCCGGTGTTGAAGCCTTGCGGCGTCGCGAAACGCATGTCGTTCGTGTCGAGCGTGTACGGCACGATCAGTTGCGGCAGCGTGCCGCCGCCCGACACGGCGACGTCCATCCAGAACGGCAGGTCGTCGCCGTAGTTGTCGGAGTCGTACAGGAAGCCGCCGTATTCCGCGACCAGGCGGTGCGTATTGGGGCTGTCGCGACCGGTATACCAGCCGAGCGGGCGCTCGCCCGTCACGCGCTCGATCGCCTCCATCCCGAGACGCATGTGTTCGGCCTCGAGTTCGGGCGTCATGCTCTGGTAATGGATCCAGCGCCAGCCGTGGCACGCGATCTCATGGCCGAGTTCGACGAACGCGCGCGCGAGCTCCGGGTGACGCTCGATCGCCATGCCGACGCCGAATACCGTCAGCGGCAGCCCGCGCTTCTCGAATTCGCGCAGGATGCGCCACACGCCGGCCCGCGAACCGTATTCGTAGATCGACTCCATGCTCATGTGGCGGTCCGGATACGCGGCCGCGCCGACGATTTCCGACAGGAACTGCTCGGAGCCCGGATCGCCGTGCAGCACGCAGTTCTCGCCGCCCTCCTCGTAGTTCAGCACGAATTGCACGGCGACGCGGGCGCGCCCCGGCCAGTTCGCCTGCACGGGATGGCGGCCGTAGCCGATCAGGTCGCGAGGATAGTTGGGATCGAGTGACATGGTTCGAAGTGCGGCGAAAGTTCGCTGGAGTAATGGGTTCGCATCGACCGCGCGGGTGCCGCAGGCCGGCCGCGCAGGCCGATGCGTTGACGGCCCAGTGTAGCGAAAACGTCCAGACGCGCCCATACAGCGGCGCAGATAGTGCGTGTCAGACGGTGTGTATGTGCGGTTGCGGCAAATTCGGAGCGGGTTCCGCCGCCTCCCCGTCCGGCGGGCTGAAGCGGGCGAATGCGCCGTCGTAGCGCTTCGGCAGCGGCCGCGCGTAGTCGCCGCGCTTCGCGGTCGCGAGGCGCAGCGCAACGAACGCCTCGGCCCACTTGACGGCCGCCGTGACGCCCTCGACCACCGGCGCGCCGATCTGCTGCTCGATCTCGTGCGCGAATTCGGCCATCCCCGCGCAGCCGAGCACGATCGCGTCCGCGCCGTCCTCGTCGAGCGCGCGCCGGCATTCGTCGACGATGATCCGGCGCGCGGCCGAGCCCGGCCGGTCGAGTTCGAGCACCGCGACGTCGGTCGCGCGCACGTTGCGGCAGAATCGCTTCATTCCGTAGCGTTCAGCCAGGTGCCACGCCATCCCGCAGGTGCGCGCGAGCGTCGTGACGACCGAAAAGCCGGGCGCGAGCACGCTCGCCGCATGCATCGCGGCCTCGGCGATGCCGATCACCGGCCCGCGCGCGAGCTCGCGCGCCGCGTAGAGGCCCGGATCGCCGAAGCACGCGATCACGTACGCGTCGCAGCCGTCGCGCTCGCCCTGCGCGATCTCGGCGAGCAGCCCGGGCGTCGCGAGCGCCTCGTCGTAATACCCTTCGATCGACGGCGGCCCCATCGGCGGGCTCACCGCGACGATCTCCGTGCCCGCGGCCGCGACGTCGCGCGCGCAGCGGCCCATCGCGTCGGTCATCCGCTGCGTCGTATTCGGATTGATCAGTCGGATCTTCATCGCATGCTCCTCAGGCCTTCGCGCTCACGAGCAGCCGGTAGAACACGAAGCCGAGCCCCGCGCCGATGAACCACGAGAAGTTCGCGACGCCCTGCCAGCCCGGCACCATCACGCAGGCGACCGCGATCACCGCGGCCGGCAGCAGCGCGGCGAGCGCACGGCGGTTCACGCCGCCCGTGTACCAGTAGGTGCCGCTCTCCGACATCGTGTACAGGTCGTCGCGCACGAGCCGGCCGCGCTTGACGAGATAGAAGTCGGCGATCAGCACGCCGTACAGCGGGCCGATGAACGCGCCGAGCACGTCGAGCGTGTAGTGGATCACGGCCGGGTTGTTGAACAGGTTCCACGGCGTGATGAAGATCGACGCGACGGCCGCGAGCATCCCGCCCGCGCGCCAGCTGATCAGGCGCGGCGCGACGTTCGAGAAATCGAACGCTGGCGATACGAAGTTCGCGACGATGTTGATGCCGATCGTCGCGATCGTGAACGTCAGCGCGCCGAGGATCACCGCGGTCGGATGGTCGATGCGGCCGACCGTCTCGACCGGATCGGTGATGAGTTCGCCGAACACCGGCAGCGTCGCGGCCGTGGTGATTACCGTGACGAGCGAGAACGCGAGGAAGTTGACGGGCAGCCCCCAGAAATTGCCGCGCTTCACTTCGCCGAACGAGCGGCAGTAGCGCGAGAAATCGCCGAAATTCAGCATCGGCCCGGAGAAGTACGACACGACCAGCGACACGGCCGTGATCATCACCGGGATCACTTCCGCGCCGTGATACTTGACGCCGCCGAGGTTGATGCCGATGTTGCGCCAGCCCGCGCGCCACACCATGTAGCCGGCGAGGATGAACATCACGACATAGACGGCCGGGCCCGCGAAGTCGATGAACTTCTTGATCGTCTCCATCCCGTTCCAGAACACGAACGCCTGCAGCACCCACAGCAGCATGAACCCGGCCCAGCCGACCGCGGACAGCCCGAGGAAGCCGTAGCGATGGACGTCCGCATACGGCAGCCATTGCGGAAAGAACTTCAGCACGACGATCACCAGCGCGCTCGAAGCGAGATAGGTCTGGATGCCGTACCACGCGATCGCGATCAGCCCGCGGATCACGGCCGGCACGTTCGCGCCGAGCACGCCGAACGTCGCGCGGCACGCGACCGGATACGGCACGCCGATCTGCTGGCTCGGCCGCGCGATCAGGTTGCACAGCACGTTCACGAGGCCGATCCCGACGATCAGCGCGATCAGCACCTGCCAGCTCGTCAGCCCGAGCGCGAACAGGCTGCCCGCGAACACGTAGCCGCCGACGCTGTGCACGTCCGACATCCAGAACGCGAAGATGTTGTACGAGCCCCATGTCTGATTCTTCAGGGGTGCCAAATCTTCGTTGTACAGACGTTCGCTGTAACCGCCCGGCAGCGTCGGATCGCCGCCCTCGCCGCCTTCTTCCGCCGGATAGGCGCTGTCGTGCGCCACACTGAACTGAGCCATGACTTCTCCTTGACGCGGCCGGGGCCGCTCCACTGTCATCGTTACCGCTCCGGATCGTCGCCCGGAGTCGGACCAGCGGCCCGCGGCGGACACCGCAGGCCTGCATTGCTCTCGTTCCGTGGCGCGCGGCCGGGTTCGCGTCGCCGCTCAGGCGCCGCCGAACACTTCGCGCAGATCGACCTGCCCTTGCGCGGGCCGGTCCAGCATCTTCAGTTCGACATGCTGCAGGTGGCGCGCCATCAGCGTCACCGCCCGCTTCGGATCGCCCGCCTCCAGCGCGGCGAGGATCTCGTCGTGGTCGTCGCACGAACACGGGCTGCGCCCGTGCGATTCGTACAGTGCCGACATCAGCGTCGAGCGTGCGACGAGCCCCTCGAGGCACTCGCTGAGCGTCGCATTGCCCATCAGCGTGGCGAGCGCCGTATGGAATTCGCCCGACAGCCGGATCCATGCCGCGAAGTCGTGCCGCTCGAACGCCTTGCGTTCCTTGTCGATCAGCGCGGCGACGCCCTTCAGCCGCTTCGCGCCGGGCCCGGTCGCGAGCCGCTCGACCACGGCGAGCTCGATGATCCGGCGCATCTCGAACACCTCGTGCACGTCCTGCAGCGTCGGGCTCGCGACGAACGCACCGCGGTTCGGCTCGAGCTCGACCAGCTTGTCGGTCGCGAGCTGCGCGAGCGCCTGGCGGATCGTCCCGCGCTTCACGCCGAACACGTCGCAGAGCTGCGCCTCCGTCAGCTTCGCGCCGGGCGCGAGCCGATGCTCGAGAATCGCCGTGCGGATCCGCTCGGCGATCGCTTCGGGACTGGCGGCACCGGACGGGTGGGAATCGGGCTCGTTCATGATCTGCATCGTGTGATGGTCCTCATCCTAGGATGGACATAAAGATTGTCAACAATTCTTTTCCGAAATTTCGCACAATCGGCGTGCACGGACACGACTCCAATCGGTGCAGGATGCGCGAAATCCATGCACAACAAGCCTGAGTGCCATGACAGAGGCCGTCTCGTCGTATACCCTCCCGGCCATTTTGTTGACAAAACTGGTGCAAAATCCGGCGACGATTCTGTCGACGTCAGCCGAAATCTTTGACCGTTAGTTGCACAATTACATAAAGAAAAAGGCGGAGAACCCGCCTTTCGATCGACCGCGCCCGCATCAGCCGAGATGCGGATAATCGGACAACGTGAGCCGGAAACCGTGCGCATTCGCGACCAGTTGCGCCTGCGCGCCGAACGGCAGCGTCAGCAGGTCGGGCACGTGGCCGAACTGCAGGCCCGTGACGACCGGAATACCGACCACCTCGCGCACCTGGTCGATCATCGCCTGCATGTCGTAGCCGTTGTCGTACTCGAACGTCCGCGCGCCGGTGAACTGGCCGAGCACGAGCGCCTGCTGGCGCGCGAGCAGGCCCGACAGGTGCAGTTGATAGATCATCCGCTCGATCCGGAACGCCTGTTCGTTGACATCCTCGATGAACAGGATGCCGCCCTCGATGTCGGGCATGTAAGGCGTGCCGACGAGCGACGTGAGGATCGCGAGGTTGCCGCCCCACAGCGTGCCCGTCACGTTCACGGTCTGCACCTGCGGTGCTTCGGCGATGATCGTCGTGCTCGGCTGCGTCAGCGTCTGCCAGAAGTGTTGCATCGTGAAGTCGCTCGGCGTTTCCGCGCCGAAATCGGCGGAAAGCATCGGGCCGCCGAACGTCTTGATGCGCGCCTTCGCGTACAGCGCGAGCTGGATCGCCGTGAAATCGCTGTGGCCGACGAGCGCGACCGGCTGGTCGCGCAGCCTGCGCTCGAGCCCGCGATAGTCGAGCCCGTGCAGGATCCGCGCGGCACCGTAGCCGCCGCGCACCGCGAGCGCGATGTCCGGCAGCGGCCGCTCCGGATCGGCGAGACGGTTCAGGTCGCCTGCCCGCTCGCCGTCGGTGCCGCCGAAACGCTGGAAGCGCCGCTGCGTCGCCTCGATGTTCTCGATGCGCTGCTGCGCGGTGCTGAGGCGTTCGAGCGCGCGATTGATCGCGTCGGGATCGTGCGGATAACCGGACGGCGCCAGCAGGCGGATGGTGTAGGACGCGGCGGGCTGGAAGGACATGGCGAAAGGTGTCGGGTCGTCAAACCTGCTTAGAGGGTCCGAACCGTCTTCGGTTCAGCGGAACCGTGCGCGCCCGGGGCGACAGGCGCGGCCGGCGCGACTATGACGCGCCGGATTCGGCGTCGCGGGCCAGCCGTGCTTCGCGCAACGCGCGACGGCGCTCGGCGAAGAACGACTTCAGCGCGGCGCCGCACTCGTCGGCGAGCACGCCGCCGGTCACTTCGGTATGGTGGTTGAGCTGCGGATTCGCGAACGCGTCGATCACGCTGCCGCATGCACCCGTCTTCGGATCGGCGGCACCGTAGACGACCCGCGCGATGCGCGCGTGCATGATCGCACCCGCGCACATCAGGCACGGCTCGAGCGTCACGTACAGCTCGCAGCCGGGCATCCGGTAATTCTGCAGATTTTGCGCGGCCATGCGCAGCGCCGCCATTTCCGCATGGGCCGACGGGTCGTGCCCGCCGATCGGATGATTGAAGCCGCGTGCGATCACTTCGTCGCCGCGCACGAGCACCGCGCCGACCGGCACTTCGCCGGCCGCGCGCGCCTCTTCCGCGGCGGCCTGCGCGAGCCGCATGAAATGCAGGTCGCGCGCCGATACGGGTGCGGTTTCGGAAATAGGAGACTGTGCGGCGGGTTCAGCGGCCGCGCCGGCCACCGATCGGGCTGCGTCGTGCAGCGCGTCGGACGTCACATCGGCCCCGTTTCGGCGGGCGCCTCGTCGAGCCCGCGCTCGCACAGGCGTTCCGCGATGCGCCGGCAGTAGTCGCGCGGCATCACCATCGGGCCGCCGCGCAGCGATTCGAGCGCCATGTCGAGCGCCAGGATCTTCGCCTGCAGCCGGCAGCGCGCGGCGCGGTCGCTGACCGCCTGCACTTCGTCATGCAGGTTGCGCAGCGCGCGCAATTGCTCGACAGCCGGCGGCACGAAGCCCGCGTTCTTCAGGATACGGTTGGCCACCCGCACCTCCTCGGGCACGAGCAGGTCGTCATCCAGCGCCTGCGGCGCGCCGGTACCCGGCAAATCGTCGAACTCGCCCCGCGCGGCGGCGGCGGCAATACGTTGTTCGACCAGGGCGTCAAGCAATCTCATCAGTCAATGGGAACAATGCGGCAGGCCGAATTCTAGCAGGGTGACGCGGGTATGACAGGCCCTTCGAATACATGCTCGATATTGTGCTTTTAGGGGCCCAATCGTGACGCATGCGCGCCGATCGGCGCCAGTTGCCGGTCTGCTGGGCCGCAGCGGGCGAAGCGCCGTCCGGGCACCGGCAAATGCAGGCGGTGTCGGGCCCTGATTTTTATCTGCGGCGGTGCGTTCCGGGCGTCGCCAATCCGGCGAAACGGACACCGCCCCACTTCCGCTGCCGGGTCACGCGGCCACCGTTTCCGGCCGTGCTTTCGCAAACGGGCGAAACATCATCGCGATCAGGAACGCGCCGAGACCGATCGCGAACGAACCGAGGTACAGCCAGCCGTAACCGCCGAACGTATCGACGATCAGGCCGCCGGCAACGGGCCCCGCGGCCATGCCAAGGCTGCCGGCCATCGCGCTGCCTCCGATCACGGTGCCCATCATCCGCAGCGGGAAGTTCTCGCGCGCGAGCACCGAATACAGCGGCATCACGCCCGCATAGATGAAGCCGAACAGCGTCGCGACCGCGTAGAACCCGTCCAGCGTGCGCACGAAGTAGTAGCCGAGCGCGCCCAGCGCCTGCGCGAGCAGCCCGGCCACCAGCATGCGCTTCGCGCCGACACGGTCGCCGAGGAGCCCGAACACGATCCGGCCGCCCATGCCCGCGAGCCCTTCGACGCTATAGATCGACACCGCGACGATCAGCGGGATCCCGCACGTCACCGCATAGCTGACCGTATGGAAAATCGGACCCGAGTGCGTCGCACAGCAGAAGAAATTGGTCAGCAGCAGCACCATGAACTGCGGCGAGCGCAGCGCGTCCGCGACCGACATCGCCGCGGGCGCGCCGGCAGGCGCAGGCGCCGCGTGCGCACGGTCGAGCGCGGGCGCCCGGCGCACCAGCAGCGACACTGGGATCATCACGACGGCCGCCAGCGCGGCGACGAGCAGCATCGACGTGCGCCAGTCGTGCGTCGACACGAGCCACGCGGCCAGCGGCGACATCGTCATCGGCGCCATCCCCATGCCGGCCGAGACAAGCGACACCGCCAGGCTGCGGTGCGTGTCGAACCAGCCCGTCACGCACGCCATCATCGGCGCGAACACCGCGGCCGTCGCACTGCCGACGGCAAGGCCGAAGGTCAGCTGGAACGCGAGCAGCGACGGCGCTCGGCTCGCCAGCGCGAGGCTCGCCGACAGCAGCACGGCGCCCGTCACGACGACCGCGCGCGTGCCGATCCGGTCCGACAGGCTGCCCCACCCCATGCTCGCGAAGGCCATCGCGATGAAGCCGAGCGTCATCGCGCCGGAAATGCCGGTCATCGACCAGCCCGTGTCGCGCGCAATCGCGCGCAGGAACACCGGCAGCGAAAACATCGCGCCGATCGCGATGCAGCCCATCAGGCCGCCCGCGGCGACGATCACCCAGCGGTATCGGGAATCCGGCATTTGGCGTCTCCTTGTTCGTTTCGGCAATCCTCGGGAACCGCGCGCCTGCTGCGCCGCGCGGCGGCCTGCCCGGCTGTCGCATCGACGCTGTCGCGAACCCGGTCGACATGGATACGACGAGCGACGCATCGGGAAATCGACATGTGCGGCGCACGCGCCGGCGATTTTTTGGATTGTCAGCCGATCCGCGCGGCTGGCAACGGGCGGATCGTTCGAACACCGAACGCAGGAGCGCCCCTCCGGCCCGCCGCCCCGCTTTTCCGATTTCGGAAAGTCGAAATCAGAAATGGTTGGTTTGGACGCACGATCGCGCTGGCTACACTCGGACCATCTTGTCATAACAAGTTGACCGATGCCTCCAACCAACGTCGTCCCGCTGTCGGCGGCCCCGCTCTACGTGCAGATCAAGGACACGCTGCGCGCGCGCATTCTCGACGGCACCCATGCGCCGCACAGCAGGATGCCGTCCGAGCACGAACTCTGCGCGATGTTCGACGTCAGCCGCATCACGGTGCGCCAGGCGCTCGGCGACCTGCAGAAGGAAGGCCTGCTGTTCAAGCTGCACGGCAAGGGCACGTTCGTGTCGAAGCCGAAGGCGTTCCAGAACGTGACGTCGCTGCAGGGGTTCGCCGAGGCGATGTCGTCGATGGGCTACGAGATCGTCAACCAGTTGCGCAGCTTTCGCACCGTGAAGGCCGATCGCCATCTCGCGACGAAGCTGAACGTGCCGGAAGGCGCGCCGCTCGTCGAGATCCATCGCGTGCGGCTGCTGAACCGCGAGCCCGTGTCGCTCGAACAGACCTGGGTGCCCGAAGCGCTCGGCAAGCGTCTTGCGGGCACCGATCTCGCGACCCGCGACGTCTTCCTGATCCTGGAAAACGACTGCGGCATCCCGCTCGGTCATGCCGACGTGTCGATCGACGCGATCCTCGCCGACGACGAGATCGTCGACGCGCTGCACGTCGAGGAAAGCAGCCCCGTGCTGCGCATCGAGCGCCTCACGCACGACGCATCGGGCGCACCGATCGACTACGAATACCTCTACTTCCGCGGCGACGCCTTCCAGTACCGGTTGCGCATCGACCGGCAGAAGGCCCGCAAACCTGCAAGGAACCCGAAATGAATACCCATCTGCACGAATACGACGTCGTCGTGGTCGGCGGCGGCACGGCCGGCCCGATGGCGGCGATCAAGGCGAAGGAACGCGACCCGTCCCTGCGCGTGCTGCTGCTCGAAAAGGCCAACGTGAAGCGCAGCGGCGCGATCTCGATGGGGATGGACGGGCTGAACAACGCAGTCATCCCCGGGCATGCGACGCCCGAGCAGTACACGCGCGAGATCACGATCGCCAACGACGGCATCGTCGACCAGGAAGCCGTGTACGCGTATGCGACGCACAGCTTCGCGACGATCGAACAGCTCGACCGCTGGGGCGTGAAGTTCGAGAAGGACGGCACCGGCGACTATGCAGTGAAGAAGGTCCATCACATGGGCTCGTACGTGCTGCCGATGCCGGAAGGACACGACATCAAGAAGGTGCTGTACCGACAACTGAAGCGCGCACGCATCGCGATCACGAACCGGATCGTCGCGACGCGCGTGCTGACCGACGCGCACGGCCGCGCGAGCGGCGTACTCGGTTTCGACTGCCGCACCGCGGAGTTCCACGTGATCCGCGCGAAGGCCGTGATTCTCTGCTGCGGCGCGGCCGGCCGGCTCGGGTTGCCGGCGTCGGGCTACCTGATGGGTACGTACGAGAACCCGACCAACGCGGGCGACGGCTACGCGATGGCTTATCACGCGGGCGCCGCGCTCGCGAACCTCGAATGCTTCCAGATCAATCCGCTGATCAAGGACTACAACGGCCCTGCATGCGCGTACGTGACGGGCCCGCTCGGCGGCTTCACCGCGAACGGCAAGGGCGAGCGCTTCATCGAGTGCGACTACTGGAGCGGCCAGATGATGTGGGAGTTTTATCAGGAACTGCAAAGCGGCAACGGCCCCGTGTTCCTGAAGCTCGACCACCTCGCGGAAGAAACGATCCGAACCATCGAGCAGATCCTGCATACGAACGAGCGGCCGAGCCGCGGCCGCTTCCATGCGGGGCGCGGGACCGACTACCGCAGCCAGATGGTCGAAATGCACATCTCCGAGATCGGCTTCTGCAGCGGCCACAGCGCGTCGGGCGTCTACGTGAACGCACGCGCGGAGACGACCGTGCCCGGGCTCTACGCCGCCGGCGACATGGCCGCCGTCCCGCACAACTACATGCTCGGCGCTTTCACGTACGGCTGGTTCGCCGGGCAGAACGCGGCCGACTACGTGGCCGGCCGCGACCATGCACCGGTGGACGACGAACAGGTCGACGCCGAACGTACACGCGTGTTCGCCCCGCTGTTACGCGAGCGCGGCCTGGCGCCGGCGCAGGTGGAATACAAGCTGCGCCGCATGGTGAACGACTATCTGCAACCGCCGAAGGTGACGCGCAAGATGGAAATCGGGCTGCAGCGTTTTGACGAGATTACTGAGGATATCGAAGAAATAAAGGCGAGCCACCCTCACGAACTGATGCGCGCGGCCGAAGTGCGGGCGATCCGCGACTGCGCGGAAATGGCCGCGCGCGCGTCGTTGTTCCGCACCGAGAGCCGCTGGGGGCTGTACCACCATCGCGTCGACTATCCGCACCGCAACGACGCCGAATGGTTCTGCCATACGTGGCTGCGCAAGGATGCCTACGGCGCGATGCGCAGCGAGAAGCGGCCGATCGAGCCTTACATCGTGCCGCTGGCCGACGACGAACGCGGCGCCTACGCGCATCTGCGCATCCGTGAACCGGCCGCGCTCGCGGCCGCTCTCTGAGGAGCCTTACCATGCCCCATACCCCGCACGACATCTTCCAGCGCAGCAGCGCGCCCGTCACGATCGACGAGACGCTGTGCATCGCAGACAAGGGCTGCACCGTCTGCGTCGACGTGTGCCCGCTCGACCTGCTCGCGATCGACGTGACCAAGGGCAAGGCCTACATGCAGTTCGACGAATGCTGGTACTGCATGCCGTGCGAGCGCGATTGCCCGACCGGTGCGGTCAAGGTCGAGATCCCTTACCTGCTGCGCTGACCGGGCGCACGCCGATCGTCGTCGTGCTGCTCGCGGGAGCCGTGCATCGACGACGTGACGGCCGGGCCGGCGTTCGCCAGATTCGCGTCGCCATACCGCGCCGCCCATGCACCGCGCTCCGCGAGCAGCCGCTCTTTCATCGAACCGACCTTCTTCCCATGACCGCTTTCTCTTCCACCTCCTCGCTGCCCGGCACACACGATCCGGATCGTGCCGCGCTCGTCGCCCGCCTCGCTGCACCCGACGCATCCGTGCGCCGCATCGCGCTGCTCGAACTCGCCGATCTCGAGGAATCCGGCTTCATCCCCGCGTTCGTCGCGGCGCTGCGCGACGACCCGTCGGCCGACGTGCGCAGCGAGGCGGCCCGTGTACTCGGCGCATGGGAACAGCCCGACGTCGTCGATGCGCTGTGCCGCGCGCTGCTCGATCAGGACGACGGTGTGCGCGCGACCGCTGCGCAGAGCCTGTCCGAACTGAAGGACGCGGCATCGGGCGCCGTGCTTTGCAGCTGGGCCGACCGGCCCGAGCCGTACGTGCGCAGCGCAGTGCTGCGCGGGCTGCGCGAGTTGCGCGCCCCCGATGCGTTCGCGCCTGCGTTACGCGCGCTCGACGCCGACGCCACCGCCGTGCGTGCCGAGGCCGTCGCCGTGCTCGGCTGGCTCAGGGATATACGCGCGTTGTCGCCGCTCGCGCGCGTCGCGACGACCGATGCCGATGCGGACGTGCGGCGTGTTGCGGTCGGCGCGATCGGGTTCGCGACACCCGGCAACACGACCGTCGTCGCTGCGTTGCTTGCGGCACTGCGGGACACGGTATGGCAGGTGCGCGAGGAGGCCGCCACGACGCTCGGCAAGTTGCGCATCACGGCCGCCCGCGAACCACTCGTCGCCGCGCTTGACGACGACTACTGGCAAGTGCGCTTGCGTGCCGCGCGTGCGCTCGGGCAGTTGCGCGATGCTGCCGCAGCGCCGGCCGTCGTCGCGCTGCTCTCGCACGCGATCAGCAATCTGCGCAAGGAAGCCGCGCTTGCACTCGGCGAATTGCGCGACCGCGCGACGTTGCCCGCGCTCACGCACGCGCTGGACGATCACGATCCGGAAGTACGCAAGGCGGTGCGAATCGCGATCCGGCAAATCGACGAGGCGTCGCGATGATCTCGCCGATCGAAATCGCATTCGATCACCAGGCACGCACGTTGACACTCCGCTGGCCGGACGGCCGCACGCAACGTATCGGCTATGCGCGGTTGCGCGGTGAGTGCCCGTGTGCGGAATGCCGAAGGATCCGGCTCGACGGTGGTCGTGTCGATGCGCAGCCCGACCTGACGCTGGACAGCCTCGAAGCGGCCGGCTACGGCATCCGCGCCCTGTTCGGCGACGGCCATGCGCGCGGCATCTATCCGTGGCCGTATCTGGCGGATATGACGGCGCGGCCGTGACGTGGCTCCCGCGGGTGCGCCGACGACATGGCAGTCGTGCGGAAACGCTGCGATACTGACGCCCACGATTGTCTCCACCCACAGTGGCAGCCAGAACATGCAAACCGAAACCGGATTCATCGGCCTCGGCGTAATGGGCACGCCGATGGCGCTCAATCTCGCGCGGGCCGGCACGCCGCTCGTCGTATGGAGCCGGTCGCACGGCAGCGACGATGCGCTGCGCGACGCCGGCGCGCGCGTGGCCGAGCACGCCGAGCTCGACCGCGATGATCTGCCGACGAGCGCGGGCGTTCGCGACGTCGCGCGACGAGTGATCGAGCGCGCGGCGGCCCTTGGCGACGCACGGCATCCGGCCATTACCTGAAACAACGCCGTCTTTCCCGCTTCCCTTGCGATCAGCCCGATCGGGGCCGTGACGGGGTCGGTTACCCGCCGACCTTCAAATGACAAATCAAAACAGGTCAACCCATGATCAGAATTCGCCGGTCCACCGAGGCCGACGGCGCACGCGTGCTGGATATCTGGCGCAACGCAGTCGACGCCACGCATCACTTCCTAAGCGACGACGACCGTCGTGCGATCGAATCCGACGTTGTCGCGTTCCTGCCCGGTGCGCCGCTTGATCTCGCCGTCGACGAGGACGACCGCCCGATCGGCTTCATGCTGCTCGACGGCAGTCACATGGAAGCCCTGTTCGTCGATCCCGCTCACCATGGCGCAGGTGTCGGGCGGCTGCTCGTGGAAGATGCGCTCAGGCGTCATTCCGACCTGTCGACCGACGTCAACGAGCAGAACGAATCGGCAGCGGGATTCTATGAACGGCTCGGCTTCGAGCGCTGCGGGCGATCGGCGCTCGATGGACAAGGGCGAGCCTATCCGCTGATTCACCTGCGCTATCGCGCGGCACCGCCCGCCTCGCCGCAGCACGCATGACCGTGGCCGGCGCGGGATATCGCGCCGCCCTCCACGTCATACGCACCGGGCACGCGAACGCGCCTAACTGATACCAGGTTCGCTCCATTCATGCAGCACGCGCTGCCGGTACGCTGCCACGTCGCGCGTCATGCACGACGCATCGGCAACACACGTTCGACCATTGAAACAGCGCGCTGCATGAAACTGTTGAACCGGTCGGCATCGCGCCGCAGCCCCGCCTGTTGTCCGCCGATCAGGCACAAGTGCACGGCCTGCCCGACGATCTCGGCCTCACCCGGCGTGCGCACCAGCCGGCGCGACGTCTCGATCGCAAACGCGAGCCGCGCCGCGTCGACGCGCTGCAGGAATTCCGCGACCAGCGGATCGTGCAATGCCCATGCGCGAATCGCGATTTCACGCCCCGGCCGTTTCTCGGCGGCAATGCGAAGGTAACGCGCCAGCGTGTCGCCGGCACCGTGGCCCTCCGCCGCATACGCAAGCATGCGCGCGGTGTAGTCGTCCTCCCACGCGGTTAGCAACGTCCTGACGAAGTCTTCGCGATGGCGAAAGTGGTGATAGAACGATCCGCGCGTCACGTTCAGCCGTCGTGCGAGGCTCTCGGCAGAAATGCCCGCATACCCTTCCCCGTCGAGGGCGTCGAAGCCTGCGGCAATCCAGTCGTTTCGCGTCAGTGTGCTCATCGTCATCGCCATACAGGCTGTGTATGGTGCGGCATGGACAGATAGGCTGCGAACTCTATCACGGCCGCCGCCGCTTCCGGCAGCGCGCCACTACGCATGGAGTCCGCCTTGAAAGACATCGCGCTCGTCGCATTCGACCGGTTCACCGATATCGACCTGTTCCTGATGTGGGACATTCTCGGTCGCAACAGCAAGGACTGGCGCGTCCGGATCCTGGGTGCGCAGCCGGTGCTGCATTCCGCCCAGGGTCTGGCCATCCCGACGCACGGCCCGCTCGCCGACGCCAATTGCGCCGACGCCGTCCTGTTTTCGAGCGGCAAGGAAGGCGTACCGGCCGCGCTCGCCGATCCCGATTTTCTGCCGTCGTTCGATTTCGATCCCGAACGCCAGCTTGTCGGGTCGATCTGCGCCGGCGCCTTCATTCTCGAACGGCTCGGGCTGCTGCCCCAGCGCCGCGCCACGACGCACCCCGACGCGCGCGCGGATTTGCAGGCACTCGAGCTGCAAGCGATGGACCAGCCGCTGGTGTGCCACGGCAACGTCGCGACCGCGGGCGGATGCCTTGCGTCGCTCTATCTGACGGGATGGCTGGTGGAATCGATGTTCGATGCGGACAAGCGGCGCGAGACGCTGCTGCCCGTGCTGCCAGCCGGGCAACGGGAGCTTTACGAAGCGCTGATCGAGTTCAGTCTCGGGCAGAGTGCGGGACACGCCACGGGCCCGATCCGGATCGTCGAAGGCGGAAACGGGCTTGGGGCATGATGCGCGGGTCTGCCGGTAGCCAGCCCTCTGATGCAGCGTCGTGTGTCCTGCCTGGTCAACGACGGATCAAGACGCATTCGCGCGCGGCCCGAGGCATCGATCGGGTCGGCATGCGTCGCACGGATGATCGTTTCTCGGGCTGGACGAGTCTGTCGTGGGCCGGGAGATGCTAACCTCTCGGCCTCTCTGAACGACACCGCGTGAAGCAACAGGATTCGACCATGCAAACCGTTGCGGTACTGGACTTCGAAACAACCGGACTTTCGCCGAACCTGGGTGATCGTGCGACCGAAATCGCCGTCATCCTCCTCCGGGACGGACAAGTCGTCGACCGTTTCCAGAGTCTGATGAATGCAGGCAGGCACATACCGTCGGATGTCGTCGCGCTGACCGGCATTACGAACGAAATGATCGCATCGGCTCCGCCGGCATCGAAAGTCATGAAGGAAGCGGCTGCGTTCGTCGGCAAACATGCGGTCGTGGCTCACAACGCCGGTTTCGACAAACGGTTCTGGCAGGCGGAGCTCGGGCTGCTCGGCATGACGACCGAGCATGCCTTTGCCTGCACGATGCTCGTGGCGCGACGCATCTACCCGGACGCGCTGAGTCATCGCCTGTCGAGCCTCGCGGACATGCTGCGGTTGCCGAAATCAGGACGCGCGCACCGGGCGATGGTCGATGCAGAAATGGCCAGCCATCTGTGGTGCAGGCTGCAGCAGGACATTGCCCGGACCTACGGGCTGGATCGTATCGATCACGCGCTCATGACACGTGTCCAGGCAACGGCGAAGGCGAAGGTGCCGATGTACTTGCGTTCGCTCGCGCGCGCGCGCGTGTGAGGATCCGGGGCGCGATGGTTCTGACTTGCGCAATCGGATAACGAAAGGCGGGTTGGCAACCTGCCAAGCCGTTTTCCCGTCGCAACGGTCTTCCAGTCAACACCGAATACAAGGAAACGGCAGGACGGCCATTTTATGGCCGCCCACGACGCTGACTAACCGAGTCGCGACTTGTTTTTTGTACTACTTGAGGTCAACAAGAAGCATTTCGAGGGTACCACCGTGGTTGAGGTTTCCCAGATAGGCCACGACCTTCTTCTTCTGTCCAAGCGCGGTGAGCGCGCCTCCAATCTGGATCAGCAACGCCGTGTTCGTTGCATCCACTGCAAACGAATTCGCCCCCTCGTTATTGAGCATGAAAGGAAGGGTATTCTGCTTGTCAAAATAGCCCAGCTGGATTGACTCAACGTCTACGCGTTTCCAACCGTCCGCCTTCTCCGCAAGCTTCTGCATTTCGCTGAATTTTTCGTTCGACATGACAATTTCTCCTGCTATGAGTTGAAAAACCGAAAACCAGGGTCGTATAGCCCGAATCTGGCTTGTACGAGTCACGCATCGATAACGTTCATCACAACCTCCGCGGTGGCTTGAGCCAGTCATCCGCGAAGCGCACCTGCCGGGAAGAAAATAGGCCGCGGGCGCAGCGCAATCAATTACACTCGATTACAGTCGCGGCAAATTGGGAGGGGTCGCGGCACGTCGCTTGCCGACCTCTCTGTCAAGTGGTCTCGCTACGCGAGCACGTGGACGCTGTTTCAAATCCGCGCCTTATGCGCTGCAACTTGTTGCAGATACCGATTGAGTACGGCATGGCGCAGTCGATGAGCGAAGCCGCTGGTCAAACGCGAGCGGAAATCAAGGCAGCCATGACGCCTCATGGCGCACGCGTGTTCTCGGCCGTTCTTGTCGACGAAACACGAAATCCGCGCGATGCACGAATCGGGCTGTGGCGCCGGCCGAGCCAAAAAACAAAAAAGCCCGCTGTGAAGCGGGCTTTGATGTGTTCTGCTATCAGGTCGTCCGGTACATGCCGGACGCCGAATCACTCCCACTCGATTGTCGCCGGCGGCTTCCCCGAGATGTCGTACACCACCCGGTTGATCCCGCGCACCTCGTTGATGATCCGGTTCGACGCGCGGCCGAGCAGCGCGTACGGCAGGTGCGCCCAGTGTGCGGTCATGAAGTCGGTCGTCTGCACCGCGCGCAGGGACGTCACGTAGTCGTACGTGCGGCCATCGCCCATCACGCCGACCGACTTCACCGGCAGGAACACCGCGAACGCCTGGCTCGTCAGGTCGTACCAGCTCTTGCCGACATCGGCCTCGCCGCACAGGCCCGCAGCCGCATCCTGCGCGGTCGCGGTCGTGTTGCGCAGCTCTTCGATGAAGATCGCGTCCGCGCGGCGCAGCAGGTCCGCGTATTCGCGCTTCACTTCGCCGAGGATCCGCACGCCGAGGCCCGGGCCCGGGAACGGATGGCGGTACACCATCTCCGGCGGCAGGCCGAGCGCGACGCCCAGCTCGCGCACTTCGTCCTTGAACAGGTCGCGCAGCGGCTCGAGCAGCTTCAGGCCGAGCGTTTCCGGCAGGCCGCCGACGTTGTGGTGGCTCTTGATCGTCGTCGCCTTCTTCGTCTTCGTGCCGCCCGATTCGACCACGTCCGGATAGATCGTGCCCTGCGCAAGCCACTTCGCCTTCGACAGATTCTTCGCCTCGGCCTGGAACACCTCGACGAACTCGCGGCCGATGATCTTGCGTTTCGCTTCCGGATCGGTCACGCCGGCCAGGTGGCCGAGGAACTGGTCGGACGCGTCGACGTGCACGACCTTCGCGTGCAGGCGGCCCTCGAACATGTCGAGCACCATCTTGCCTTCGTTCAGGCGCAGCAGGCCGTGGTCGACGAACACGCAGGTGAGCTGGTCGCCGATCGCGCGATGGATCAGCGCGGCCGCGACGCTCGAATCGACGCCGCCCGACAGGCCGAGAATCACTTCCTCGTCACCGACCTGCTCGCGGATCTTCGCGACGGCTTCCTCGATGTGGTTGCGCATGATCCAGTCGGGCTTCGCGCCGGCGATCTGCAGCACGAAGCGCTCGATGATCTGGCGGCCCTTCACCGTGTGCGTGACTTCCGGGTGGAACTGCACCGCGTAGTAGCCGCGCGCCTCGTCGGCCATGCCGGCGATCGGGCAGCTCGGCGTCGACGCCATCAGCGCGAAGCCCGGCGGCAGCTCGGCGACCTTGTCGCCGTGGCTCATCCAGACCTTCAGCATCCCGTGGCCTTCGGCCGTCGTGAAATCCTCGATGCCGTCGAGCAGGCGCGTATGGCCGTGCGCGCGCATTTCCGCATAGCCGAATTCGCGATGGTCGCTCCACTCGACCTTGCCGCCGAGCTGCACGGCCATCGTCTGCATGCCGTAGCAAATGCCGAGCACCGGCACGCCGAGATCCCACACGGCCTGCGGCGCGCGCAGCTGGTGGTCTTCGTACGTGCTCGCGTGACTGCCCGACAGGATCACCGCCTTCGGCGCGAACTCGCGGACGAAGTCGTCGGACACATCGTTCGGATGAATTTCGCAGTAGACGTGCGCTTCACGCACGCGTCGCGCAATCAGTTGGGTGACTTGCGAACCGAAGTCGAGAATCAGGATTTTGTCGTGCATGGCTGCGGACGGGATGAAGAGAATAAGAAAAGCAGCGCATCAAGCGCTGCGTCAATAGCATGGACAGCGGCGTCGGGCGGCAGGCGGCACGCGCGACGCATGGCCGGTCAATCCTGCATCGGCGGGCGCTCGTCGAGTGCGACACCGCCCGACGATGATTGGCTGGATGCGGCCGACGAAGGTGCAGCAGGCGCCGCTGGACGGCTGACGACAGGTTCGACGCGCTGCGGTGCGGGCGACGACGCCGGCGCCATCGCCGGCTCGGCCGGACGCTGCGCCGGAGCGCGCGCGTCGAGCGCCTGCGCCTTCTCGCGCCGGCGCACGGCCGATGCGAGCCGCACGCCGCCGAGGCCGAGCACGATCAGCGCGACCCCGGCCACGGCCGACAGCACCCGGCCGGCGGCCGCGAGCGCGGGACCGCTGCCGGTGCCGATCGACCAGACGATCGTCAGCGCGCCGGTCAGCCAGTACACGTGGCCGACCGACCGCGCGACGGGCGCCGTGAGATCGCCGTTGAACGCCGCATGAAACGCGAGCCACGCGAGCCCGAGCAACGCGATGCCGAACGCCTGGCCGAGCATCGCCGGCTGGATGTTCGCAAGCTGCAGCGCGTTGAAGAGCGACTGCCAGGGCGTCAGCACGAACAGCACGCCGAACGCCAGCAGCAGCACGGCATCGATGATCAGCACGGCTCGCAGCAGCGGTTTCATCGGCGGTCAGTCCACGTGGTAGTTCGGCGCTTCCTTCGTGATCTGCACGTCGTGCACGTGCGACTCGCGCATGCCCGCAGCGGTGATCTGGACGAATTCGGCCTTGTCGTGCAGCTCGTCGATCGTCCGGCAGCCGCAGTAGCCCATGCTGGCGCGCACGCCGCCGACCAGCTGGAACAGGATCGCGTTGACCGAACCCTTGTATGCGACGCGGCCTTCGATGCCTTCCGGCACGAGCTTGTCGATGTTCGCCGAGTTGTCCTGGAAGTAGCGGTCTGCCGCGCCGTCCTTCATCGCACCGACCGAACCCATGCCGCGGTACGCCTTGTACTGGCGGCCCTGGTACAGGAACACGTCGCCCGGCGACTCTTCGGTGCCCGCCAGCATGCTGCCCATCATCACCGCGTTCGCGCCGGCCGCGAGGGCCTTCGACACGTCGCCCGAGAAGCGCACGCCGCCGTCGGCGATGCACGGCACGCCGGTGCCCTTCAGCGCTTCTGCGACGTTCGCGATCGCGCTGATCTGCGGCACGCCGACGCCCGCGACGATCCGCGTCGTGCAGATCGAGCCGGGGCCGATACCGACCTTGACCGCGTCCGCGCCGTATTCGACGAGCGCCTTCGCGGCGGCGGCCGTCGCGATGTTGCCGCCGATCACTTCGACGTGCGGGAAATTCTGCTTGACCCAGCGGACGCGCTCGAGCACGCCCTTGCTGTGACCGTGCGCGGTATCGACGACGATCACGTCGACGCCGGCCTGCACCAGCAGCTCGACGCGTTCCTCGTTGTCCGGACCGACGCCGACCGCCGCGCCTGCGCGCAGCTTGCCGTGTTCGTCCTTGCACGCGTCCGGGTGCTCGGTCTGCTTCGTGATGTCCTTGACGGTCATCAGGCCGCGCAGTTCGAACGCGTCGTTGACGACCAGCACGCGCTCGAGGCGGTGGCTGTGCATCAGCGCCTTCGCTTCGGCGAGCGGCGTGCCTTCCTTGACCGTGACGAGGCGCTCGCGCGGCGTCATGATCGACTTGACCGGCTCGTCGAGGCGCGTTTCGAAACGCAGGTCGCGGTTCGTGACGATGCCGACGAGCTGCGGGCCTTCGACGACCGGGAAACCCGAGATGCCATGCTGGCGCGACAGCGCGATTACATCGCGCACCTTCATTTGCGGCGGCACCGTGATCGGGTCACGGACGACACCCGACTCGAAACGCTTGACCTTCGCGACCTCGCGGGCCTGTTCGGCCGGCGTGAGGTTCTTGTGGACGATACCGACGCCACCCTGCTGCGCCATCGCGATCGCGAGACGACCTTCGGTGACCGTGTCCATGGCGGCGGACACGAGCGGCATGTTCAGGGAGATGTTGCGGGTCAGCTTGGTCTTGAGGCTGGTGTCGCGCGGGAGAACGTCGGAGAAGGCGGGTACGAGGAGCACGTCATCGAAAGTGAGTGCTTTTTGGATCAGACGCATGGCAAATCCTATGGGCGCAAAAGCGAATTATACGCGAAGCGCTGCGAATTTTCACAACACGAACAACGGCTTAGCCGTTTTCGTGTGTTCGGGGGCCGAATCGTTCGGATCGCCGTTCGGTTCGTTTTCGATCGCCTTTCGTTTCACCGCCGCATCGAGCCATTCGCGCAACGGGCTGCGCCGCGGCAGCTGCGGCTGTCGCGGCCGAGCCACACGCTAGCCGCGGCACCGGTCGCCCGCGGCCCGGCAACGCGCCGGATCGGCTCGCCTCCCCGGCCTTATACCAGCCCGGCCGCGCGCGCGATCATCGCGAGGCCGCCCCCGATCGCGATACCGCCGACCAGCCGCGCAACACGCTCGCCGGCCGGCGCCAGCCGCTCGGCGGCGATCGAGACCGTCACGGCGGTCGTCACGCGCAGATCCATCATGCCGGCCGCCAGCGCGATCGCCATCAGGTTCCCGCAACAGGCGCCGCAACGCATCGCGGTTCGCACGCCGTGCCGCCAGGCCGCACCGGCGGCCGCCCGCGACCGGTGCGGGCCCGCCGCCGCGTGCCGGCAGCACGCCAGCCGGCGCGCCTTCCACGCCGAGAACTGCAACACGCCCGCGCCGAGCACGACTGCGCCGGCCGTGAACGGCATCGCACGGGCGAGCGCCGGCAGCCGTGCGGCGGCGGCCGTCAGCGTCCCGCCGAGCGCAAACGTCACCGCGCCGAGCGCCATCCATACCGCGAAATAGCCGGCGCCCGCGACGACGACCAGCCCGGTCGAGCGCGCCGCGCCCAGCGGGCCGACGCTCTGCCGGTACCGCCAGAGCGTCGGCGCCAGCACGGGCAGCATCATCGTCACCGTCATCGCGCCCCACATGCCGGCGAACGCCGCGAACGCGCGGCCGGCGCCCCATCCGCATGGCCGCAGCCACGCCGACGACAGCGTCCAGCCGCCGGGCATCGGCTCGTCGCCCATCGCGTCCATCGACGCGTGCTGCGCCAGTGTGACCATCGCCGCGGCGGCGAACACCGCGACGAGCGCCGTGCCGAATGCGCGATCGCGGCCCCTGTCGCCGATTGCCGGCCGTGTCATCGCACGCTCATCCCGCCCGTCGCCGGCCCGCGCTCAACCGCGCGCGTATTCATCGTGGCGGCGCCACCACGGGCCTGCCTCGTTGCGCCCGCGCGGCGCGCGATCGAGCCACTGGTACATCCCCCACAGCCCGTCGAGCCCGCGCGCATAGGTCGAGTACGTGTGATAGACGGCACCGTCCTCGCGCACGAACGCGCTCATCCCCGGCCGGTCCAGCGAATACGTGACCGCGTCGGTGCCGCACGTCGCCGCGAACTGCACGACGGGCGCCGGTGGCGGATCCATGTCCATCGCGTGCCCCGCCCGCGCGTAGTTGTATTCGACGTCGCCCGTGCGCTGCTGCGTTTCGGTGAACGACACGTTGAAGTCGAAGTTGAAATCGCTGCCGACCGACGACGCCCACGGGAAGGTCCACCCCATCCGCTGCCGGTACGCGAGCAGCTTCGCGAGCGGCGCGCGCGACACGGCCGCGAGCGTTACGTCGTGGTTCGCCAGGTGTACGGCAAAACCGTCGAAACCGTCCGCAAGCGCCGAGCACGACGGGCAACCGGCCTTGTAGTCGGGGCCGAACATGAAGTGATAGACGAGCAGTTGCGAACGGCCGCGAAACAGGTCGTCGAGCGTCGCCTGCCCCTCTTCCGTGTCGAACCGGTAGGTCTTGTCGACGCGCACCCAAGGCAGTGCCTGGCGCAGCCGCGCGAGTTCGTCGCTTTGCCGCGTCAGCGCCTTTTCTGCTTCGAGCAGCGCCCTGCGCTCGGCCAGCCATTCGTCGCGCGTTCCGGTGAGATGGGTCGTCATTGCGGGTTCCTCCTTCCGATGGGTATCCGGGCACGGCGTACGGCGCCGTGTGCGTGGTGCTAGATTAGTGCTCGGCATCGGGCCGGAGGGAGTGACAAGTGTGTCGGGATTCGAATGGATTCGTTGATCACCGCGGCCGCGCGCGCGCTCGCGGCCGGTGACGCGCTCGGTGCGCTGAACCGCGTCGCGCTGCGCGACGACGCGCCGGCGCTCGCGCTGCGCGGCATCGCGATGGCGCAGCTCGGCGATTTCAAACGCGCGCGGGCACTCGTGCGCGGCGCCGCGCGCGCGTTCGGCGCGAAGGAAGCCGTGGCGCGTGCGCGCTGCGTCGTCGCCGAAGCCGAGATCGCGCTCGCGTCGCGAGACCTCCGCTGGCCGACGCGCGCGCTCGATGCCGCGTGCGCGACGCTCGACGCGCACGGCGACCGCGCGAACGCCGCGCATGCGCGTTATCTCGGCGTGCGCCGGCTGCTGCTGATCGGTCAGATCGACGATGCCGAACGGATGCTCGCGACGCTCGATCCCGCGCCGCTGCCGGCCGCGTCGCGCGCCGCCCATGAACTGATCGTCGCAGGCATCGCGATGCGCCGCATCCGCACGCATGCGGCCCGCGCGGCGCTCGCCCGTGCACGCGCGGCTGCCCGCGACGCCGGCATCGCCGCGCTGACGGCCGAAGTCGACACCGCTGCGCGCGTGCTCGATGCGCCTGCCGCGCGACTCGTCACGCGCGGCACGTCGCGGCTCGTTCGGCTCGACGAAGTCGAGACGCTGTTCGCGTCGAATGCGCTCGTCGTCGACGCGTGCCGCCACACGGTGCGCGACGCGCGCACGACCGTGTCGCTCGCGCGCCGCCCGGTGCTGTTCGTGCTCGCCCGCGCACTCGGCGAGGCGTGGCCGGCCGACGTGTCGAGAAACGCGCTCGTGGCCGCCGCGTTCCGCGCGAAACATGCGGACGAATCGCATCGCGCGCGCCTGCGCGTCGAGATCGGCCGGCTCCGAGCGGTGCTGCGGCCGCTCGCGAACGTCACCGCGACGCCGCGCGGCTTCGCGCTCGAACCGCTCGGCGTGCGCGAGACCGTCGTACTCGCGCGCCCGGTCGACGATCGCCACGCGGCCGTGCTCGCGCTCCTCGCCGACGGCGAGGCGTGGTCGAGCTCCGCGCTGGCGCTCGCGCTCGGCGCGAGCCAGCGCACCGTGCAGCGCGCGCTCGACGCGCTCGCCGAAGCGGCCAAGGTGCAGGCGCTCGGCTGCGGCCGCGCGCGCCGCTGGATGACGCCGCCGCTGCCCGGATTCGCGACGACCTTGTTACTCCCTGCCGCGCTGCCGGGAGATTAGGATGGCCTCACCGAACGACGAGGTGACGAACATGAAACGCTCCAATGCAGACATCATTCGCGAATACGGCCCGTTTCCGGGCGTCGACGGCGTGCACGGCGTCACGTTCGACGGGCAGCACGTGTGGTACGCGTCCGGCGACAAGCTGAATGCGCTCGATCCTGAACACGGCACGACCGTCCGCTCGCTCGATGTCGCCGCGCACGCGGGCACGGCGTTCGACGGCCGCCACCTGTTCCAGATCGTCGAGGATCGCATCGAGAAGATCGATCCGGAATCGGGCCGCGTGCTCGCGACGATCCCGGCACCCGGCGGCGGCGCCGACTCGGGGCTCGCGTGGGCCGAGGGCACGCTGTGGGTCGGCCAGTACCGCGAACGCAAGATTCATCAGATCGATCCGGAATCGGGCGCCGTGCTGCGCACGATCGAATCGAACCGCTTCGTCACCGGCGTGACGTGGGTCGACGGCGAGCTGTGGCACGGCACCTGGGAAGCCGACCAGAGCGATTTGCGGCACGTCGATCCGCGTACGGGCCAGGTGCTCGAGCAAGTCGACATGCCGTCCGGCGTCGGCGTGTCGGGGCTCGAATCCGACGGCCACGATCTTTTCTACTGCGGCGGCGGCAACAGCGGCAAGCTGCGCGCCGTGCGGCGCCCTGCGCACGTGCGGGCGTCGGGCGACGGCGCCGGTGCGACGCCCGACCCGGCCGACGGCTGATTCGCACCGTACCGCGGCCGCGAACCCTCGATAACCAGGAACGGATCGCGGCCGCTCCGTCGCACGGCACGTCGAAGCCCCGCCACACCCCGAGTGCAGGAATGAACAAGACGCCGCCGAATCGGCGTCGCTAAGATGCGCGCTCGTCAGTCATGTGTTCGGAGCGGTCGATGCGGCGCGGTGTGGTCTATGGTGTCCTGGCAGGTGCCCTGTGGGGCATGGTGTTTCTCGTTCCGCGGCTGCTGACCGACTTCTCGCCGCTGCTGCTGAGCGTCGGCCGCTATGCAATGTATGGCCTCGTGTCGCTCGCGGCCGCGCTGCCGGCCGCCCGCTCGCTGCTCGCGCGGCTGACCCGCGAGGATCTCGTCGCGCTCGTGAAGCTCGCGGTCGTCGGCAACGTCGCGTACTACATGCTGCTGTCCGGCGCCGTGCACCTGATCGGCATCGCGCCCAGTTCGCTGATCGTCGGCGTGCTGCCCGTCACCGTCACGCTCGCGGGCCTCGGCGACCACGGCGCCGTGCCGCTGCGGCGGCTTGCCGTCCCGCTCGCACTGGTGATCGCGGGCATCGTCTGCATCAACGTCGACCTGTTCACGTCCGAGGCAGCGCACGCGACGACGCTCGGCCAGAAGCTCGCAGGCATCGCTTGCGCGGCCGGCGCGCTCGGGAGCTGGACCTGGTACGCGGTCGCGAACACGCGCTACCTGCAGCGCCATCATCATTTCGGCGGCAACGAATGGTCGGTGCTGTGGGGTGTCGTGACGGGCCTGATCGGCGCACTCTGCTGGATCGCGATCCTCGCGCTGCCGGCCGGCACGGTGCAGGCGGCCGTCCCGGCGTCGCGCTGGCAACTGTTCTGGCTGCTGAACCTCGTACTCGCGATCGGCGCGTCGTGGCTCGGCAACGGGCTGTGGAATGCGGCGTCGAAGCGGTTGCCGCTCACGCTGTCGGGCCAGTTGATCGTGTTCGAAACCGTGTTCGCGATGCTCTACGCGTTCGTGTACGACCAGCGGATGCCGCACGCGCTCGAGATCGCCGCGCTCGTGCTGCTGCTCGCTGGCGTGTACGGCTCGGTGCGACAGCACGGCGATACGCCCGCCGGCGGCGACACGCCGAGCAGCGCGTCGGTCAACGCGAACGCCGCGGCTCACTGAGCGCCGCGGCGTTTGATCGGACGAATCGGAGCGGAAGGAGCGAAAGAAGCGGAACCGCGCGCGTCAGCGCGCGTCCTTGTGCATCCACTTGCGGCCCTCGATGGAGCCGGCGCGGCGGGACTTGTCGACGCGCCGCTGGCGCGCCAGTTTCGGATCGACGATCAGCGGGCGGTAGATCTCGACGCGGTCGTGGTCGGCGAGCGGCGCGTCGAGCGGTGCGAGCTTGCCGTACACACCCGTCTTCGCTTGCGCGAGGTCGATCTCCGGGTGCAGCGCGAGCACGCCGCTCGCGTCGATCGCCGAGCGAACGGTCGCGCCTTCGGGCAGCGACACCCGAATCAGCGTCTGGCGGTCCGGCAGTGCATAGCAGACTTCGATCGACAGCATCGCGTCACCCCTTCCCGTAGCGCTGGTCCGCGCGCTTCACGAACGAATCGACGAACGTGTTCGCGATGTGGCTGAACACCGGCCCGATGATTTTCTCGAGCAGGATGCTCGAAAACTCGTAGTGCAGCGCGAATTCGATCTTGCACGCATCGGCGCGCAGCGCGGTGAAGCGCCACGAGCCCGTGAACTTCTTGAACGGGCCGTCCGTGAACTCCATGTCGATCCGCGTCGGACGCTGCTGCGTGTTGCGCGTCGCGAAATGCTGCTTGATGCCCTTGAAGTTGATATCGATGCGCGCTTCCATCCCGCTGTCGTCCTGACGGCGAATCTCGACGCCGCCGCACCAGGGCAGGAAATTGGGGTAATCGGCCACGTCGGTGACGAGGTCGAACATCTGTTCCGCCGAATGACGGATCAATACGGTTTTCTGGACATCTGCCATAAATCGCGCGGCATCGCTGAAGGTGGGAAAGCAAGCCGGGCGATTCTCGCCCCGCTTTGCTAAAATCGTGATTTTAAACGAGTTGGCCCAATCCATTCATGAGCATCATCGACAACAGGAAGGCGCACTTCGATTATCACATCGAGGAACGCTACGAGGCGGGGCTCGTGCTGGAGGGCTGGGAAGTCAAGGCGCTGCGCGCCGGGCGCGGCCAGATCAAGGAAGGCTACGTCGTGGTGAAGAACGCGGAGATCTTCCTGATCGGCACCCATATCAGCCCGCTGCCCGAGGCTTCGACGCACATCAAGCCCGACCCGGTTCGCACGCGCAAGCTGCTGCTGCACCGTGAGGAAATCAAGAAACTGATCGGCAAGGTCGAGCAGCGCGGCTACACGCTCGTGCCGCTGAACTTCCACTACAAGGGCGGCCGCGTGAAGTGCGACATCGCGCTCGCGAAGGGCAAGAAGCTGCACGACAAGCGCGAAACCGAGAAGAAGCGCGACTGGGAACGCGAGAAGGCACGCATCATGCGCGCCGGCGCCTGACACGCGCGACGCGTATCGCAAACGACACGGCCCGCTCGAAGCGGGCCGTGTCGCTTTGAACTACATGAATCGTCGATACCGGTCGATCGACGGAGCCTGCCGGCTGGATTCCACACGCAACGCCGCTTGTTTCGGCTGAAGATACGCGCCGGCGGCATCCCGCAAGCTTTACCCGAACCGGCCCGGCTGCGCGACGATTGGCCGCATGCTGACCGCACGCGGCAACCGCCTGCGCATCGGGCAATTCCGGCTCAGCCCTTCCCGCCCGCGGCCGGCGACGCGTTCTTGACGATCGACATCGCCGACGCGATCGCACTGCCGAGATCCGACAGATTCGACGGCACGATCAGCGTATTGCCCTGCTTCGCGAGATTCGAGAACGCGCCGACATACTGCTCGGCGACCTTCAGGTTCACCGCGTCCATCCCGCCCTGCGACTGCATCGCGTTCGCGATCTTCTGGATCGCCTGCGCGTTTGCCTCGGCCACGGCAAGAATCGCGGCGGCCTCGCCCTGCGCCTGATTGATCGCGGCCTGCCGCTCGCCTTCGGACTTCTGGATCGCCGCCTCGCGCGCACCCGACGCGAGGTTGATCTGTTCCTGCTTGCGGCCTTCGGACGCGGCGATCAGCGCGCGCTTCTCGCGCTCGGCGGTGATCTGCGCCTGCATCGCGTGCAGGATCTCCTTCGGCGGCGTCAGGTCCTTGATCTCGTAGCGCAGCACTTTCACGCCCCAGTTCGCCGCGGCCTCGTCGAGCGCCGACACGATGCTGTGGTTGATGAAGTCGCGCTCCTCGAAGGTCTTGTCGAGCTCCAGCTTGCCGATCACCGAGCGCAGCATCGTTTGCGACAACTGCGTGATCGCGAGCACAAAGTTGCTCGACCCGTACGACGCCTTCATCGGATCCATCACCTGGAAATACAGCACGCCGTCGACCTGAAGCTGCGTGTTGTCGCGCGTGATGCAGATCTGGCTCGGCACGTCGAGCGGAATTTCCTTCAGCACGTGCCGGTACGCGATGCGATCGACGAACGGCAGCACGATGTTCAGCCCCGGCGACAGCGTCGCGTGATAACGACCGAAGCGCTCGAGCACCCACGCATGCTGCTGCGGCACGATCTTCACCGTCTTCGACACGATCACGATCGCGATGACGAGCAGGACAACCCAGATGATCAGCGAATCCATGAAATATTCCCTCCTTGTTGTATCGGCGGACAATCAGCCCGCGGGTTTCGCCACGACCACGAGACAGTTGCCGCGCACGGCGCTTACCTGATACACGTGCGCATCGTCGCGCTCGCCGTTCGCCAGCTCGACGTCCCAGTCGGCTCCGCGATACTGCACGCGCGCACGGCCGTCACGCCACGCGTCGACCGTGACGGTCGCGCCGATATCGAGATTGACGTCGGGATTCGTCGACGTGTCGCGCTTCTGCTTGCGGCCGAGCCCCGAACGACGCAGCACGATCATTGCGACGATCGCGACCACGGCCGCCGCGCCGAACTGCACGTGCGGCGCGAAACCAGCCAGTTGCAGCAAGCCGCCCGCGAGAAAGCCGAGCGCGATCATCAGCAGATAGAACGTGCCCGTCAGCAACTCGGCCACGACCAGCACACCCACCGCGACCCACCAGAACAGATGCCCCGACATCATTGTGGTCTCCAGAAAACATCCCCCACGCTCACTTGGCACGCTTGGGGCGGCCCGGCGCGTACCGACAAACAAAAACACCCCGGCGCCTACCGGGGTGTTTATAGCATGAACCTTGCATTTTGCCTTCAACGAAAGCGCAGCGGACCCGCGCTTTCGCCGAAGGTGCATTACCGGCCGTTACTTCCGGTTGGCGAGCGCCTGCCACGTATCGATGATCGTGTCCGGGTTCAGCGAGATCGACACGATGCCTTCGTCGGCCAGCCATTGCGCGAAGTCCGGGTGATCGGACGGGCCCTGGCCGCAGATGCCGACGTACTTGCCCATCTTGCGGCAGGTGTCGATCGCACGCTTCAGCAGGAACTTGACGGCCGGATCGCGTTCGTCGAAGTCGACTGCCAGCAGTTCCATGCCCGAGTCGCGGTCGAGGCCGAGCGTGAGCTGCGTGAGGTCGTTCGAGCCGATCGAGAAACCGTCGAAGTGCTGCAGGAAGTCTTCGGCGAGGATCGCGTTGGTCGGGACTTCGCACATCATCACGAGGCGCAGGCCGTTTTCACCGCGCTTCAGGCCGAACTTCTCGAGCAGGCCGACGACACGCTCCGCCTGCTTCACGGTACGCACGAACGGCACCATGATCTCGACGTTGGTCAGGCCCATCTCGTCGCGCACGCGCTTCAGTGCACGGCACTCCATCTCGAACGCCGGCGCGAAGTCTTCCGCGATGTAGCGCGACGCGCCGCGGAAGCCCAGCATCGGGTTTTCCTCGTCCGGCTCGTAACGCGAACCGCCGATCAGCTTCTTGTACTCGTTCGACTTGAAGTCGGACAAGCGCACGATCACGGGCTTCGGATAGAACGCCGCGGCGATCGTCGCGACACCTTCCGTCAGCTTGTCGACGTAGAACTGACGCGGCGACGCGTGGCCGCGCGCGACGCTCTCGACGGCCTTCTTCAGGTCCTGGTCGATGTTCGGGTACTCGAGAATCGCCTTCGGGTGAACGCCGATGTTGTTGTTGATGATGAACTCGAGACGCGCGAGGCCCACGCCGCCGTTCGGCAGCTGCGAGAAGTCGAACGCGAGCTGCGGATTGCCGACGTTCATCATGATCTTGACCGGGATTTCCGGCAGTTCGCCGCGCTGCACTTCCGTGACTTCCGTCTCGAGCAGGCCGTCGTAGATCTTGCCTTCGTCGCCTTCCGCGCACGACACGGTGACGAGCGCGCCGTCCTTCAGCACGTCGGTTGCGTCGCCGCAGCCGACGACCGCCGGCACGCCGAGCTCACGCGCGATGATCGCCGCATGGCAGGTCCGGCCGCCACGGTTCGTGACGATCGCGGCTGCACGCTTCATCACCGGCTCCCAGTTCGGGTCGGTCATGTCGGCAACCAGCACGTCGCCCGGCTGCACGCGTTCCATTTCCGACGGATCCTGGATCACGCGCACGCGGCCCGCGCCGATCTTCTGGCCGATCGCGCGGCCCGTCGCGAGAACCTGCGACTGGCCCTTCAGCTTGAAGCGCTGCTCGGCCTTGCCGCTCGCCTGGCTCTTCACCGTTTCCGGGCGCGCCTGCAGGATGAAGATCTTGCCGTCGCGGCCGTCCTTGCCCCACTCGATGTCCATCGGACGCTGGTAGTGCTTCTCGATGATGACCGCGTACTTCGCCAGCTCGATCACGTCCTCGTCGGTGATCGAGTAGCGGTTGCGCTGCTCGTGCGACACGTCGACCGTCTTCACGCGGCCCGGCTCGCCCGGCTGCGTGAATTCCATCTTGATCAGCTTCGAGCCGATCGAGCGGCGGATGATCGGGTATTTGTCCTGTGCGAGCGTCGTCTTGAACACATAGAACTCGTCCGGGTTCACCGCGCCCTGCACGACGGTTTCGCCCAGGCCGTAGCTCGACGTGATGAACACGGCGTCCTTGAAGCCCGATTCGGTGTCGATCGTGAACATCACGCCGGCAGCGCCGACGTCCGAGCGGACCATGCGCTGCACGCCGGCCGACAGAGCCACCTCGGCGTGCGTGAAGCCCTTGTGCACGCGGTACGAGATCGCGCGGTCGTTATACAGCGACGCGAACACGTGCTTCATGCGGTCGAGCACGTCTTCGATGCCGACGACGTTCAGGTACGACTCCTGCTGGCCGGCGAACGATGCGTCGGGCAGGTCTTCCGCGGTCGCGGACGAGCGCACGGCGAACGACAGCTCGCCCGGCGAGCCGTTCTTCAGGACTTCGAACTGCGCGCGGATTTCCTGCTCGAGGCGCGCCTGCATCGGCGCGTCGACGATCCACTTGCGGATTTCGGCACCGGCTTCGGCGAGCGCCTTCACGTCGTCGATGTCGAGCGACTCGAGACGCTTGGCGATGCGGTCGGTAAGGTCGTTGTGCGTGAGGAAATCGCGGAAAGCGAGCGCGGTCGTGGCGAAACCGGTGGGCACGCGAACGCCAGCTTCGGAAAGCTGGCTGATCATCTCGCCGAGCGACGCATTCTTGCCGCCGACGATCTCCACATCGGTCATCCGCAACTGCTCGAACGGAATTACATACGCCTGGTCCTTTGCGACGTTTGCTGCGTTAGTCATACAAGCCCCTAAGTGTGAAAAAAATGCTCGATCGCGCAAGTGGGCTTGGACGCGGGCGCTTGCAAAAAGGCGCGGCGCGTCTTGCGCAACCTGTTAGATAAACAATCGCAGCGGCGGAAAACCTTCCGACCCGATTTGCAAAAATCCCGGCAGAACGGCGATATTTTCAGACAAATCGCCAAACTTGCCGGGAATTTTGGAATCGCGCGGCCGGGCCACGAGCGCCGTTCGCGCCCTGCCCCCGCAATTGCTTATCCAACAGGTTGCCGCTATTCTACCGTGCCGGCTGCCGGATGTGGCGCGACCTTGTCACTGTGTCTGGAGGCGAACCTCCAGCCGCCCCGTGCAACCGCCCTTCACGTTCGACGCCCAGATTCATGCTGCCTACCGTTTTCATCGTCTCCGACGGCACCGGGATCACTGCCGAAACCTTCGCGCATTCGATCCTCTCCCAGTTCGACCAGAAATTCCGTCTCGTGCGCGTGCCGTTCGTCGACTCGCTCGACAAGGCCTATGCGACCGTCGAGAAGATCAACGAGGCCGCCGTGCACGACGGCCGCCGCGCGATCGTGTTCACGACGCTCGTCGACAGCGAGTCGAACGACATCGTCAAGCGCTCGAACGCGCTCGTGCTCGACATGTTCCAGCGCTTCGTCGAGCCGCTCGAGCAGGAACTGGAGCTCAAGTCGAGCCACGCGATGGGCCGCGGCCACCAAAACGCGGACACCGAGGAATACAAGACGCGGATCGAGGCGATCAACTTCTCGCTCGCGCACGACGACGGCCAGTCGAACCGCAACCTGTCGGAGGCCGACGTGATCCTCGTCGGCGTGTCGCGCAGCGGCAAGACGCCGACGAGCCTGTATCTCGCGATGCAGTACGGCGTGAAGGCCGCGAACTATCCGCTGATTCCGGAAGACTTCGAACGCGGCAAGCTGCCGTCGGCGCTCTCCGCGCACCGTGAAAAGCTGTTCGGGCTGTCGATCGACCCGCAGCGCCTGTCCGAGATCCGCAACGAGCGGCGGCCGGGCAGCAAGTACGCTGCGCCCGAGAACTGCCGCTTCGAGATCAACGAGGCAGAAGCGATGATGCGTCGCGAAGGGATCAAGTGGCTGTCGTCGACGCACAAGTCGATCGAGGAAATCGCGACGACGATCCTGCAGGAAATCCGCCTCGACCGGCAGTCGTACTGAGCGCCGGCGCACTTGCGGCCGCTCGGCCGCCGCCGGAAAAACAAAAAGGCCGCGTCGAACGCGGCCTTTTTCGTGGTGCGGCGAATGCTGGCGTGGGGCGTCACGCAGGCCGCTGCTGTCGCACCTGCTCGAACAGGCAGACCGCCGCTGCTGCCGCGACATTCAGCGACTCCATCCCGCCCGGCTGCGGAATCGTCACGCGATGCGTGGCCGCATCGCGCCAGAACGCCGATACGCCGGCGCCCTCGTTGCCGAACACCCATGCGACAGGCCCCGACAGGTCGCAGCCGTAGAGCGCCTGCGCGCCATGCGAATCGGTCAGCGCGACCGGCACGTCGAGGCGTTCGGCGAGCGCCGCGGCGTCAACATCCTCATGGATCGACAGCAGGAAATGCGCACCCATGCCCGAGCGCAGCACCTTCGACGACCACGCGTAGGCCGTGCCCGGCGCACAGAACACGTGGCGCACGCCGGCGGCCGCGGCGCTGCGCAGGATCGAGCCGACGTTGCCGGCGTCCTGCACGCCGTCGAGCACGACCGACGTGTGCGTCACGCGCTCAGGCAGCGGTTGCGCCGGCCGGTCGACGAGCAGCAGGAACCCGACGCCGTTGACGACGTTCGACAACTGCCCGAACAGCGCATCGGGCAGCGTGACGACACGCTGCGCGTCGACGCGCGCGACGATCGCCTGCGCCTCGGCGTGGCCGAGCGCGCCTTCGGTCGCCACGCACAGCTCGGGCGTCGCACCCGTATCGAGGTACGCGCTCGCGAGATGGAATCCTTCGAGCAGCGCCTGGCCGCTGCGGCGCTGATGGTGCGTCGAACCCGCGAGCGCCTTCAGGCGCTTGTACAGCGGGTTGTCGCGGGAAGTAATGCTTTTCATCGAATCAGGTCGAGTGCCGCGCGGACCGGCGCGAACGAGCGCCGATGCGCTTCGCACGGGCCGTGCTCGCGCAGCGCGGCAAGGTGTTTCGCGGTGCCGTAACCCGCATGCACGTTGAAACCGTATACCGGGAAGCGTTCGTGCAGGTCGACGAGCATGCGGTCGCGCGTGACCTTCGCGAGGATCGATGCGGCCGAGATGCTCGGTACGAGCGCATCGCCGCTGACGATCGCCTCGGCACGCACCGTCAGCGTCGGGCAGCGGTTGCCGTCGATCTGCGCAAGCGTCGGCAGGACCGACAGGCCCTCGACGGCCCGCTTCATCGCAAGCATCGTCGCGTGCAGGATGTTCAGCGTATCGATTTCGTCGACGCTTGCCGACGCAACGCAATACGCGCGCGAACGCGCGACGATCAGGTCGTACAGCACGTCGCGCTTCTTCGCGGACAGCGCCTTCGAATCGTCGAGCCCGTCGATCGGCTGCGCCGGATCGAGAATCACCGCGGCGGCCACCACCGGCCCCGCGAGCGGGCCGCGGCCGGCTTCGTCGACACCGCAGACGATCTCGTCGGGCCGGCTGAAGTCGAAGCCGCCCTGCACGTCGCTCGACGCGCGGCGACGCGGTGCACGTACTGCCGTCATGCGCGCCCCTTGCGTTGTTCGAGCACGCGCACGACCGCTTCGGCCGCCTTCGCAGCCGTGTTCTGCCGCAGCGAAAGATGCATTTCGGTAAACACGTCGGTCAGCGTGCGGCGGTTCGCGTCGTCGCGCAACTGCGTGAGCGTCGCATCGGCGAGCGCCTCGGGCGTCGCGAAATGCTGCAGCAGCTCGGGCACGACGAAGCGCCCCGCCAGGATGTTCGGCAAGCCGACATACGGCAGGTAGCCCTGCCGGCGCATGATCTGCCCGGTCAGCCAGGGCACCTTGTACGAGATCACCATCGGCTTCTTCAGCAGCGCGGCTTCCAGCGTGACGGTGCCGCTCTTCACGAGGATCGCGTCGGCGGCCGTCATCGCGACCTGCGAGCGGCCATCGGTGATCGTCAGCGCGAGCTGCGGATGCGCGTCGACGAGCGGCTGCAGCAGTTCGCGCAGCGCGGGCGTCGCCGCCGGCATCACGAACCGCACGCCGGGCTCGCGCTGCTGCATCAGTGCCATCGCCGCGAAAAACGTCGGGCCGATCAGCGCGATCTCCGAGCGCCGGCTGCCCGGCAGCACCGCGATCACGGGACCGTCCGCGGGCAGGCCGAGCGCGATGCGCGCGCCGTGCGTGTCGGGCTCGAGCGGGATCTCGTCGGCCAGCGGATGGCCGACGTAGGTCGACGCGACGCCGGCCTTGTCGAGAATCGCCGGCTCGAACGGGAACAGGCACAGCATGTGATCGACGGACTTGGCGATCTTCTTGATCCGGCCGCCGCGCCATGCCCAGAGCGACGGGCACACGAAGTGGATCGACGGGATGCCCGCGTCGCGCACGGCCTGTTCGACACTGAAGTTGAAATCCGGCGCGTCGATGCCGATGAACGCGGCCGGCCGCTCCGCGAGCAGCTGGCGCTTCAGCTCGCCGCGAATCCGCAGGATCTCGGGAATCTGGCCCAGCGCCTCGACATAACCGCGCACGGTCAGCTTGTCCATCTGCCAGTGCGAATCGAAGCCCTGCGCGATCATCCGCGGCCCGCCGATCCCGTAGTACTGGGCCGATTCGGGCAGCCGCTCGCGCAGCCCGCCGAGCAGCGACGCCGCGAGCAGGTCGCCCGATGGCTCGCCTGCCACCATCGCGAGCCGAAGCTGATTGGTCGGAAACGGCATCGCTTAGCGGATGATGCCGCGTTGCGACGCGTCGATGAACTCGACGAGCGCCTTCACCGGCGCATCGCCGTCGCCGCCCGCCTCCGCCAGCTCGCGCAACTGCACCTTCGCTTCCTCGAGCGACAGGCCGTTCTTGTACAGCAGGCGGTACGCGCTGCGCAGCGCCGAAATCGCGTCGGGCGAGAAACCGCGCCGGCGCAGCCCTTCGATGTTGATCCCGTGCGGCTCGGCCTTGTTGCCTGCCGCGATCACGAACGGCGGAATGTCCTGCACGAGCGCCGACGCGCCGCCCAGCATCGAGTGCGCACCGATGCGCACGAACTGGTGAACGCCCGACATCCCGCCGACGATCGCCCAGTCGCCGATCTCGACGTGGCCGGCCATCTGCGCGTTGCTCGACAGGATCACGTGGCTGCCGACGCTGCAGTCATGGCCGATGTGCACATAGGCCATGATCCAGTTGTCGTCGCCGAGCGTCGTCACGCCGACGTCCTGCACGGTGCCCGTGTGGATCGTCGTGAATTCGCGGATCGTGTTGCGGTTGCCGATCACGAGCTTCGTCGGCTCGTCCTTGTACTTCATGTCCTGCGGACAGCCGCCGACCGATGCGTAATGGCCGATGCGATTGTCCTCGCCGATCGTCGTGTGACCTTCGATCACGCTGTGCGAGCCGATCGTCGTGCGCGCGCCGATCGTGACGTTCGGGCCGACGATCGCGTACGGGCCGATCTCGACCGATTCGTCGATCTGCGCGCCCGCTTCGACAATCGCGGTGGGATGAATCCTGGTCATGCGCCGTTGCCTCTCGATGTGATGTGTCGCGTTGCGTTGCCCATGCGTGCCGCGTCGCTCAGGGCGCCGCGTCGGCCGTCTTGACCGTGCACATCAGTTCGGCTTCCGCCGCCACCTTGCCGTCCACTTCCGCCACCGCCTTGAACTTCCAGATGCCGCGGATGTAGCGTTCGAACGTCACGTTCAGAATCAGTTGGTCGCCCGGTTCGACCACGCGCTTGAAGCGCGCGCCGTCGATTCCGACGAAGTAATACAGCGTGTTCTCCGGATCCTTCGGCTGCTCTTCCGCGAAGGTCAGCAGCGCCGCGGCCTGCGCGAGCGCCTCGAGGATCAGCACGCCCGGCATCACCGGCCGCTTCGGGAAGTGCCCCTGGAAGAACGGCTCGTTGATCGACACGTTCTTCAGCGCTTTGATCCCTTTGTGCGGCTCGAGTTCGAGCACGCGATCGACGAGCAGAATCGGGTAGCGATGCGGCAGCAGCGTGAGGATCTTGTGGATGTCGAGATTGATTTTTTCAGTGCTCATGATGGTTCGTCTCACGCAGAGGCTGCGCGGTGGTGATGCAAAGGCTGAAGCGGGCCGCCATGCGGCCCAGTCTGACAAACCGGGCCGGTTGCGCTGGCCGTGCCCGGTTGGTGGTCTCGCATGGCGCGCTCAGGCGTCCGTGCCGCCCTGGGCGGCGAGCGCGGCTTCGAGCGCCTTGATGCGGTCGCGCAGCTTGTCGAGGTTGCGCACGAGCGCGGCGCTCTTGTTCCATTCGCCGTGGTCGACGGCCGGGAACGCGCTGGTGTAGATGCCGGCCTTCGGCAGCGACTTCGATACGCCCGACTTCGCGGTGATGATCACGTAGTCGCCGAGCGTCACATGGCCGGCAATCCCGGCCGCGCCGCCGATCATGCAGTGGCGGCCGATCGTCGTGCTGCCCGCGATGCCGGCGCTGCCGGCGATCACGGTATAGGCGCCGATCCGGCAGTTGTGACCGATCTGCACCTGGTTGTCGATCTTCACGCATTCCTCGATGACGGTGTCCGCCATCGCGCCGCGATCGATCGTCGTGTTCGCGCCGATCTCGACGTCCGGGCCGATCGATACGCCGCCGACCTGCGGGATCTTGACCCAGTTGCCGGTGCGGGCGTCGCCGTCGCCGACGAAATCCGGCGCGAAGCCGAAGCCGTCGGAGCCGATCACCGCGCCCGAATGGACGATCGCGCGCGGGCCGACCTTGCAGCCGTGGTACACCGATGCGTTGGGATAAAGATGCGAGCCTGCGCCGATCGTCGTGCCGCGGCCGACGAATACGTTCGCGTCGAGCTGGACGCCATCCTCGATCACCGCGCCGGCCTCGACCGTCACGTGCGGGCCGATCACCGCGCTCGCGGCGACCTTCGCGGCCGGATCGATCGTCGCGCTCGGATGCACGCCGGCGGCGCGCGGCGGCGCGGCCAGGTCGATGAACATCTGCGCGACGCGTGCGAAGTACGCGTACGGATTCGGCGTCACGATGAAATTGCGACCGCTAGCGGCCGCGCCCAGCTTTTCCAGATCCTTCGGTGCGATCAGCACCGCGCCTGCGCGGGTCGACTCGACCTGCGACAGGTACTTCGGATTCGCGAGGAACGCGAGTTGCTGAGGGCCTGCCTGGTCGAGCGGTGCGAGCCCGCCCACCTTGCACTGTGCGTCGCCGGCGATCTCGCCGCCGAACCGCTTTACGAGTTCCTCAAGCGTCAATGCCATTCGTCGTCTGCTCCGTTCAGTTCGCCGAGCCGGACGCGAGCGCCTTGAGCACCTTGTCGGTGATGTCGATGCGCGGGCTGACGTACACGGCTTCCTGCACGATCAGGTCGTAGTTCTGCTGCTCGGCGATCTGCTTGATGACCTTGTTCGCCCGCTCCAGCACGGCCGCCAGCTCCTCGTTGCGACGCTGGTTCAGGTCCTCGCGGAACTCGCGCTGCTTGCGCTGGAAATCGGTATCGAGCTGAGCGAGATCGCGCTGCTTCTGCGCGCGATCGGCCGCCGACAGCGACGTGCCGCCCTTGTCGAGCGAATCGGACATCGACTTCAGACGCGCCGCCAGATCCTGCAGATCCTTGTCGCGCTTCGCGAACTCGGCTTCGAGCTTCGTCTGCGCCGCCTTCGCGGGCGCCGACTCGCGCAGGATCCGATCCGAATTGACCGCCGCGATGCGGGCGACGTCCTGTGCGTGCACCGTCGCCGCGCCCAGGGCCAGCGCAACGGTCAGCGCGCACATCACTCGTTTCGAAAACTTACCGGTTAGCAAAATTACCCTCTCGTTGCTGTTGTCATGCGTTCGGTCAGAACGCCGTCCCGATCTGGAACTGGAATTTCTGGTACTGGTCGCCTTCGTGCTTCTGCAGCGGGAAGCCGAGGCTCAGCTTCAGCGGGCCGATCGGCGAGATCCATGCGAGACCCACACCGTAGCCGTAACGCAGGCCGTTGGCGCCCGTACTCGTGCCGCCCGGCGCATTGCCCCACACGTTACCGCCGTCGAGGAACGTGAACACGCGCAGCGTGCGGTCGTAACCGGTGCCCGGCAGCGGGAACGTCAGCTCGATGTTGCCGACCAGCATCTTCGAACCGCCGATCGGATCGTTCGTCTTCGTGTCGCGCGGGCCCAGCGAGCTCGGCTCGTAGCCACGCACGGAGCCGATACCGCCCGCGTAGTAGTTCTTGAAGATCGGGTACGGGTTGCCGATACCGTTACCGTAGCCGCCCTGCAGGTTCATGCCCAGGATGAAGCCGCGCGAGAACGAATAGTAGTACTGCGCCTGCAGGTCGGCCTTGTAGTACTGGATCTTGCCGACCGGCACGCCGTACTCCATATTCGCCTGCGTGAAGTAGCCGCGGCTCGGGATCAGCGCGCTGTCGCGCGCGTCGCGCGACCATGCGATGGTCAGCGGCACCGTGTTCGACACGCGGCCGAACTGTTTCACGTAATCCTGGTAGCTCTGCGGCGTGTTCGAATCGACCTCGAGGCGGTTCTGCTCGAAGCCCGCGCCGAAGTAGACGGTGTCGACTTCCGAGAACGGGATGCCGAACTTCAGGTTGCCGCCCGCGCTGATGATCCGGAAGCTCGAGCTCGTCGAATAGTAGAGCGGCTGGTACGTACGGTAGTAGACGTCCGTGATCCGCTTGATGCCGTCGACCGTGAAGTACGGGTCGACCTGCGTGACGGTCAGCGTGCGGTAGCTCTTCGCGGTGTTGACGTTCACCGACAGGCTGGTACCCGAACCGAACACGTTGTCCTGCGACACGCCGGCCGACAGCACGACCTTGTCCGTCGACGAGAAGCCCGCGCCCAGCGTGATCGCGCCGGTCGGCTTTTCGTCGACCTTCACGTTCACGTCGACCTGGTCGTTCGTGCCTTCGACCGGCACCGTCGTCACGTCGACGTTGGTGAAGTAGCCGAGACGGTTCACGCGGTCCTTCGACAGCGCGAGGCGGTTCGAATCGAACCACGAGCTTTCGAGCTGGCGCATTTCGCGGCGCACCACTTCGTCGCGCGTACGCGTGTTGCCGACGACGTTGATGCGGCGCACGTACACGCGGCGGCTCGGATCGACCACGAGGTTCAGGTTCACCTTGTGGTTCGCCTGGTCGATGTCCGGCTGCGCGTTGACGGCCGCGAATGCGTAGCCGTATTCACCGAGCTTGTCGACGATCGACTTTGTGGTCTGCTGCAGCTTTTCGGCCGAGAAGCGATCGCCCGGCTTGATCTTGATCAGCTTGTTGAGTTCGGCCTCGCGATCGAGCAGGTTGCCCGACAGCTTGATGCCCGACACCGTGTACGGCTCGCCTTCGTGCAGCGTGACCGTCAGGTACATGTCCTTCTTGTCGGGCGAGATCGACACCTGGGTCGACTCGATGTTGAACTCGAGGTAGCCGCGGTTCAGGTAGTACGAGCGCACGGCCTCGAGGTCGCCGGTCAGCTTTTCCTTCGAGTACAGGTCGTTCTTCGTGTACCAGGAGAACCAGTTCGGCGTCGACAGCTGCATCTCGTCGCGCAGCGTGCTCGTCTTGAACGCCTTGTTGCCGATGAAGTTGATCTGGCGGATCTTCGCGCTCGGGCCTTCGGCCACCGCGAACAGGATCGACACGCGGTTCGCGTCGACCGGCGTGACCGTCGTCTCGACTTCGGCCGCGTAGAAGCCGCGCGTCAGGTACTGGCGCTTGAGCTCCTGCTCCGCCTTGTCGACGAGCGCCTTGTCATAGTAGCGGCCGTCGGCGAGACCGACGGCGCGCAGCGCCTTCGTCAGGTTGTCCTTGTCGAATTCCTTCGTGCCGGTGAAGTCGATCGACGCGATCGCCGGACGCTCCTGCACCTGCACGATCACGACGTTGCCCTGCGTGGCGATGCGCACGTCGTTGAAAAAGCCCGTCGCGTACAGCGCGCGGATTGCTTCGGATGCCTTGTCGTCCGTGAAGGTATCGCCCTGCTTGATCGGCAGATAGGCGAACACCGAACCCGCTTCGACGCGCTGCAGCCCCTCGATCTTGATGTCTTGCACCACGAACGGTGCCGCTGCATGCGCCGCGAGGCCGTGCGCGGCGAGCGCGGCCGCTGCAACTGTCTTAGGTACAAAGCGATGAGGTTTGAACAACATGCATCCCCAATATTTAAGCTGCATCAAATCGGGCGACTGCCCAGCGGCGGCCGCCTGACGCTTCAGAAATGGATTAGCCGAGCCAGATCGTTGAACAGCGCGATCGCCGACAACGCGACGATGCAGATCAACCCGGCTCTTTGCAGAATCAGTTGCCAGCGCTCCGAGACGGCTTTCCCGGTCGCGGCTTCAACCGCATAATATAACAGATGCCCCCCGTCCAAAACGGGAATCGGCAACAAGTTCAGGACGCCAAGGCTAATGCTGACAAGGGCGAGGAACGACAGGAACGCCGACGGACCGAGCCGTGCGCTCTTGCCCGCGTAGTCGGCGATCGTCACGGGGCCGGACAGGTTCTTCAGCGACGCGTTGCCCGTGATCATCCGCCCGAACATCCGCAGCGAATACACGGAGATGTCCCACGTGCGGCGCACGCCGAGCCGCAGGCTCTCGATCGGCCCGTAGCGCACGTCGACGGACGGCGCGTGCATCGACAGCGCCGCGCCGATCCGGCCGACCTGCTGCCCCGATTCGTCGTCGCGCTGCATCTGCGGCACGATCGATACCGTCTGCGCGGCGCCGTCGCGCTCGATCCGCAGGTCGAGCGCCTTGCCCGCATGGTGCTTGACGGAATCGATGAAGCGCGATGCGCCGCCGATCGGCTTGCCGTCTAGCGCGACCAGCTTGTCGCCGGCCTTCAGGCCCGCCTGCTCCGCCGCGCTGCCGGGCTGCACCGACGCGACCGACAACGTGCCGCCGCCGGCCTCGAAGCCCAGGTGCGTCATGAAATCGTCATCGAGCTGACTTTCGGGAACATTGCGGAGGTCGACGCGGAAATCGAACGTCGCGCCGCCGTCTCGCGCGCCGAGCACGATCTCGCGATGATCGAACGCGGCCGCCAGCAGCTTCCAGCGCAGGTCCGACCACGACCGCACCGGCTCCGACTCGCCGCCCTGCGCATCGCCTACGCGCGCGTTGCGGATCGACACGATCGTCTCGCTGCCGTCGAAGCCTGCGCGGGCCGCCACCGTGCCGGCGGCCGGCGGCGCGACGATCGCGGCCGGCTCGGTCACGCCGGACGCAAATACGACGGAAAACAGCACGATTGCCAACAGGAAGTTCGCAATCGGCCCGGCCGCGACGATCGCGATGCGCTTGTAGACCGACTGGCGGTTGAACGCCTGGCCGAGCTCCTCGGGCTTGATGCCGGGGCCCGGATCGCGCTCGTCGAGCATCTTCACGTAGCCACCGAGCGGCAGCGCGGACAGCGTCCACTCGGTGCCCGTCCTGCGGCTGACCCAGCGCGCGACGGGCTGGCCGAAGCCGATCGAGAAACGCAGCACCTTCACGCCGCACCAGCGCGCGACGCGATAATGTCCGTACTCATGCACGACGACCAGCACCCCGATCGCCACCGCAAACGCGATCAGTTCGACCAGCACGTTCATGAGCACTCCATTCAGACAGTACGCTCCACGCGGGGCGCAGGCGCTTTTGCAATGATCGCGGCGGCGAGGCGGCGTGCCTCGGCATCCGCCGCCAGGACGTCGTCGAGCCCGTCGGGCGCGCGGTTCGGCAGCGCGTTGAGCACTGCATCGACCGTCGCCGCGATCGCCATGAAGCCGATCCGGCGCTCGAGAAACGCTTCGACCGCAACTTCGTTCGCCGCGTTCAATGCGGCGCTCGCGATGCCGCCTTCCTCAAGCGCCTTCAGCGCGAGCGCGAGGCACGGGAAGCGCGCGTAATCGGGCTTCTCGAACGACAGCTGCGCGATCTGCGCGAGGTCGAGCTGGTCGACGCCCGCATCGACGCGATCGGGAAACGCGAGCGCATGCGCGATCGGCGTGCGCATGTCGGGGTTGCCGAGCTGCGCGAGCACCGAGCCGTCGCGGTACGACACGAGCGAATGGATCACGCTCTGCGGATGGATCAGCACGTCGATCCGGTCGCCCGGCAGCCCGAAGATCCAGTGCGCCTCGATCACCTCGAGACCCTTGTTCATCATCGTCGCGGAATCGACCGAGATCTTGCGGCCCATCACCCAGTTCGGGTGCTTGCACGCCTCGTCCGGCGTCACGTCGACGAGCGTGGCCGGCTCGCGCGTGCGGAACGGGCCGCCCGACGCGGTCAGGATGATCTTCGAGATCCCGCCGTGCTCGCCCGCATCGCGCGGCATGCACTGGAAGATCGCGTTGTGTTCGCTGTCGACCGGCAGCAGGATCGCGCCATGGTCGCGCACGGCGTCCATGAAGATCGCGCCCGACATCACGAGCGCTTCCTTGTTCGCGAGCAGGATCCGCTTGCCGGCACGCGCGGCCGCGAGGCTCGGCACGAGGCCTGCCGCGCCGACGATCGCCGCGACCACCGTGTCGCAGCCGTCGCTCCTCGACACGTCGACGAGCGCCTGCGGCCCGTGCAGCACGGTCGTCTTGCTGCCCGCCGCGCGCAGTTTCGCTTCGACGTGTGCGGCCGTCGCGGCATCGCCGACCACCGCCACTTCAGGCGCGAAGCGCAGGCACTGCTCGACGAGCTTGTCGCCGTTGCGGTGCGCGGTCAGCGCGTAGACCGAGAAGCGCTCGGGATGGCGCGCGACCACGTCGAGCGTGCTGTCTCCGATCGAGCCCGTGGAACCGAGCAATGTCAGACGTTTTTGCATAACAGAGATAATGGTTTAACCAAGCAGCAGCATCGCGAGCGGCAGCACCGGCAGCAGCGCGTCGACACGGTCGAGCACGCCGCCATGGCCAGGCAGCAGTCCGCTCGAATCCTTCACACCGGCCTGCCGCTTCAGCAACGACTCGAACAGGTCGCCGATCACGCTGTACGCGACCAGCAGCGTCAGCGCGGCCCACGCACCGGGCATTCCGTAGCGCACGGCGAATGCAGAAAACAGGGTCGGCTCGAAAGCATGCGCGGCCGTCGCGACACCGGCGACGACCATCACCGCAAGCCAGCCGCCGATCGCGCCTTCCCAGCTCTTGCCGGGACTGATCGTAATGGCCAGTTTACGCTTTCCGAAAGCCTTGCCCGCGAAGTATGCGCCGATATCGGCCAGCCAGACGACCAGAAGCAGCGACAGCACGAACGGCACGCCCTGCGCGCGCGCCGCGACGAGCGCATGCCAGCAGGCCGCGAACACGATCAACCCGGCCGCCAGCAGGAACGGCCGCCAGACGCCGCCCGCAAGTTCGGGCTTGCGCCGCAGCGCGAACGGGCCGACCAGCAGCCAGAACACGCCGGCCGCCATGAAAAGGGGACGGGACGCAGTCGCATCGATGCCGAGCGGCGTGGTGGCCGCCAGCGCGAGCGCCGCGACGACCGCATAGACGACCGGGGCGGCACCGCCGAGCTTCAGCAGGCGCGCCCATTCCCATGCGGCGAACACGAGCACGACGCCGATCAGCGCGCCGAACGCGGCGAGCGGCGCGAACAGCGTCACCGGCAGCAGCACTGCCAGCATCGCGATCGCCGTGATCACACGGGTTTTCAGCATGAAAGGGAGTCGGCGTTCTGCGATTGCGGTTCGAGCTGCGCGCTCGTGCGCCCGAAACGGCGCTCACGCTCGGTATACGACGCCATCGCGTCGGCCAGTGCCGCGCCGTCGAAATCCGGCCAGTATTTGTCGGTGAAATAGAATTCGGCGTACGCGAGCTGCCACAGCAGGAAGTTGCTGACGCGCTGCTCGCCGCCGGTGCGGATGAAGAGATCGGGCTCCGGCGCATAGGCCATCGCCAGGTGCGGCGCGAATGCGTCCTCGGTCACTTCGACCTCGCGACCCTCGCGCACGGCCTGCTCGACGAGCTTCTTCGTCGCCTGCAGGATGTCCCACCGGCCGCCGTAGTTGGCAGCGATGGTGAGCGTAAGACGGGTGTTGCGCGCCGTCTTGGTCTCGGCGCGGCGAATCAGTTCGCGGATGCGCGGCTCGAAGCGGTCGAGATCGCCGACGACACGCAGGCGGATCCCGTTCGCATGCAGCTTGCCCACCTCGCGCTCGAGCGCGGTGATGAAGAGCCGCATCAGGAACGACACTTCGTCGTTCGGCCGGCGCCAGTTTTCCGAACTGAACGCGAACAGCGTCAGGTATTCGACGCCGGCGCGCGCGCAGCCTTCGACCACCGCCCGCACGGCATCGACGCCGCGGGTATGCCCCGCGACGCGCGGCAAGCGGCGTTCGGTTGCCCAACGGCCGTTGCCGTCCATGATGATCGCGATGTGACGCGGCACGACGCCGACGTCAGGCACGCGAACGGTAGAGCTGGTATAGGTCATGGCCGTTGAGACAGTAATGCGGGAAGAAGGCGGCGCGCGAGGACGGTCGTCAGACCGTCATGATCTCGGCTTCCTTGGTCTGCACGAGCTTGTCGATTTCGGCAACGTGCTTGTCGGTCAGCTTCTGCACGTCGTCGCTCGCGCGGCGCTCGTCGTCTTCCGAGATTTCCTTGTCCTTCACGAGCTTCTTGAGCGCTTCGTTCGCGTCGCGGCGCAGGTTGCGGATCGCGACCTTGGCCGTTTCGCCTTCGCTCTTGACGACCTTGGTCAGCTCGCGGCGGCGCTCTTCCGTCAGCGCGGGCATCGGCACGCGGATCAGGTCGCCGGCCGTTGCCGGGTTCAGGCCCAGATCGGCTTCACGAATGGCCTTCTCGACCTTCGCGACCATGTTTTTTTCCCACGGCTGCACGCCGATCGTGCGCGCGTCGACCAGCGTCAGGTTCGCGACCTGCGAGATCGGCACCATCGACCCGTAGTAGTCGACCTGCACGTGATCGAGCAGACCGGTGTGTGCACGGCCCGTACGGATCTTTGCCAGATCATTCTTGAACGCTTCGATCGAGCGCTGCATCTTCTGCTCGACGCCCTTCTTGGTATCAGCGACACTCATTTCAACCTCCGAACCTTCAAACCTTCAAAGAACGCGGGTCCTGCCCGGCGCATCCTGCGCGCCACGGCCAATGACCCGCATCCGCGGGAGTTTACACGTGGACGAGCGTACCTTCGTCCTCGCCCAGCACGATGCGCTTGAGCGCGCCCGGCTTGTTGATCGAAAACACGCGAATCGGCAGCTTCTGGTCGCGGCACAGCGCAAACGCCGTCGCGTCCATCACCTGCAGGTTGCGGCTGATCGCCTCGTCGAAGCTGATCGTCGTGTAGCGCGTGGCCGACGGATCCTTCTTCGGATCGGCAGAATATACGCCATCGACCTTGGTCGCCTTCAGTACGACCTCGGCGCCCACTTCCGAGCCGCGCAGTGCCGCGGCGGTGTCCGTCGTGAAGAACGGGTTGCCGGTGCCGGCCGCGAAGATCACGACGCGGCCTTCCTCGAGCTGGCGGATCGCGCGGGGCCGGATGTACGGCTCGACGACCTGGTCCATCCGCAGCGCGGATTGCACGCGCGCCTCGATGCCGGCGTGGCGCATCGCGTCCTGCAGCGCCAGCGCGTTCATCATCGTCGCGAGCATCCCCATGTAGTCGGCAGTCGCGCGGTCCATGCCGGCCGCGCCGCCCGCGACGCCGCGGAAAATATTACCGCCACCGATCACGACCGCCAGCTGCGTACCGAGACGCACGACTTCGGCGATATCGGCCACCATCCGTTCGATCGTCGCGCGATTGATGCCGAAGGCATCGTCGCCCATCAGCGCTTCGCCGGAGAGTTTGAGGAGGACGCGTTTATAGGCATTGGACATAGGGGCTTCCGAGCGACGAGAGGATGACAACCACGAACTGTAGGGGCGAAATACTGATTCGGGCAAGCGCCGACGGTCGGACCGGGGTTCCCGGCCGGCCGGCGGCGCCGCCGGCCGCGGCGGAGCGGACGCCCGCCGCGGGTACTGCCTGACTGCTTACTGCTGCTTTGCTGCTGCGACTTGCGCGGCCACTTCGGCGGCGAAGTCGTCCTGGCGCTTCTCGATGCCTTCGCCGACGACGAACAGCGCGAACTTCTGCACCGCGGAATCCGCTGCCTTCAGCATCTGCTCGATCGTCTGCTTGTCGTTCTTCACGAACGTCTGGTTCAGCAGCGACACTTCCTTCAGGTACTTCTGGACGCTACCGTCGACCATCTTCGCGACGATCTCGGCCGGCTTGCCCGATTCCGCGGCCTTCTGCTCCGCCACGCGGCGTTCCGTCTCGATCAGCTCGGCCGGCACGTCGGCCGACGACAGCGCGACCGGCTTCATTGCCGCGATGTGCATCGCGACGTCCTTGCCGACCTGCTCTTCCGCACCCGTGTACTCGACGATCACGCCGATGCGCGCGCCGTGCAGGTACGTTGCGATCTTGTTCGCGGTTTCGAAGCGGACGAAACGGCGGATCGACACGTTCTCGCCGATCTTGCCGATCAGTGCCAGGCGCACTGCGTCGACCGTCGAGCCTTCGAGCGGCAGCGCCGACAGCGCGGCCACGTCGGCCGGGTTCTGCGTCGCGACGAGTTCGGCGACCGTCTTCGAGAATGCGAGGAAGTCGTCGTTCTTCGCGACGAAGTCGGTTTCGCAGTTCAGTTCGACCAGCGCGCCTGCGTTGCCGCCGACGAACGATGCGACGACGCCTTCGGCCGTCACGCGCGATGCCGCCTTGCTCGCCTTGTTGCCGAGCTTGACGCGCAGCAGCTCTTCAGCCTTGGCCAGATCGCCGTCGGCTTCCGTCAGCGCCTTCTTGCACTCCATCATCGGTGCGTCGGTCTTCGCGCGCAGTTCTGCCACCATGCTTGCGGTAATTGCCGCCATCATTCGCTCCTTGAGTCTGTATTCACAACGCCGCCCGCTTGGACGCGAACGGCCGAGATTCGTTTCCGGACCCGCGCCGATTCGGCGCGATCAGGTCCGGCGCACAAGCTTAAAAAAAGGGGGCCTGTTGAGAGCCCCCTTTTTGCGCCGGCTCGGGGCCAGTTACGCGTTTTCCTCGACGTACTCGTCGTCGCCGCGCGCTGCCTGGACCACTTCGTTGACCGCGTTCGCACGGCCTTCCAGGATCGCGTCGGCCACGCCTTCCGCGTACAGCGCGACTGCCTTGCTCGAGTCGTCGTTGCCCGGGATCACGTAGTCCACGCCTTCCGGCGAGTGGTTCGTATCGACCACGGCGATGACCGGCACGCCCAGCTTGTTCGCTTCGGTGACGGCAATCTTGTGGTAGCCGACGTCGACGACGAAGATTGCGTCCGGAATGCCGCCCATGTCCTTCACGCCGCCGATCGACTTCTGCAGCTTAGCGATTTCACGTTCGAACAGCAGCGCTTCCTTCTTGCTCATCTTCTCGGTTTCGCCCGATTCGACGGCCGCTTCCATGTCCTTCAGGCGCTTGATCGACACCTTCAGCGTCTTGAAGTTGGTCATCATGCCGCCGAGCCAGCGTGCATTGACGTACGGCATGCCCGCGCGCTGCGCTTCCTGGGCGATCGTGTCGCGCGACTGGCGCTTCGTGCCGACGAACAGGATCGTGCCGCGGTTCGCTGCCAGCTGGCGCACGTACTTCTGTGCGTCCGTGAACATCGGCAGCGTCTTTTCGAGGTTGATGATGTGAATCTTGTTGCGGTGACCGAAAATGAACGGTGCCATCTTCGGGTTCCAGAAGCGCGTCTGGTGACCGAAGTGGACACCCGCTTCCAGCATTTGGCGCATCGTAACTGCCATGTGAATTCTCCACGAGGGTTGGGTCTTAAGCCGGCCGCCGTACCGCCGCGCGAACCTGCCCCGAAGGCAGAGAATTCCGCGCGGCCGGCACCCTGGTTGCGCCGGCTTGCGATTCGGCACGTGCAAAACGCCCGTGCCGTAAGCCTGTCACCGCGATGCCGCCCCAACATGGGGCAAACTCGGCATTTGGATATCGACTTAGCCAAAGAGTATAGCACGCCGAGTTGTCGGCTCTCAAGTCGCTCACCACTTTCGCTTGCCGTGCGGCAGCCGGCCGGACAATCCGCGAAAACCCGCATCGGCACGGCCGGCAGGGGCTGCGACGCCCGCCATAAGGTGCGATAATCCATCAATTCACCGCATTCCAGGCATACCTCGATGACTATTACGCTCAAAAACGAACACGATATCGCCGAGATGCGCGTCGCCTGCCGTCTCGCGAGCGAAGTGCTCGACTTCATCACGCCGCACGTCGTCGCGGGCATCACGACCGCCGAACTCGATCGCCTCTGCCACGAGTTCATGCTCAACGAACAGGGCACGATCCCCGCGCCGCTGAACTACCAGCCGCCCGGCTATCCGCCGTACCCGAAGGCCACCTGCATTTCGGTCAACGACGTGATCTGCCACGGCATTCCCGGCGAGAAGGTGATCAAGAACGGCGACGCGCTGAACATCGACATCACCGTGATCAAGAACGGCTACTTCGGCGACACGAGCCGGATGTTCATCGTCGGCGAGGGCTCGATCCTCGCGAAGCGCCTCGTGCAGACCACCTACGAATGCATGTGGCTCGGCATCGACCAGGTCAAGCCCGGCGCGCACCTCGGCGACATCGGCCACGCGATCCAGAAGCATGCGGAAGCGCAGGGCTACAGCGTCGTGCGCGAATATTGCGGCCACGGCATCGGCACGGTGTTCCACGAAGATCCGCAGGTCGTCCACTACGGCCGTCCGGGCACGGGCATCGAGCTGAAGCCCGGGATGATCTTCACGATCGAGCCGATGATCAACGCCGGCAAGCGCGACATCCGCACGATGCCCGACCAGTGGACGGTCAAGACGCGCGACCGCAGCCTGTCCGCGCAGTGGGAGCACACGGTGCTCGTCACCGAAACCGGCTACGAAGTGCTGACCGTGTCGGCCGGCACGCCGGCGCGCCCCGTGTTCGCGCAACCGGCCGCCGCAGTCTGAGCGCCGTCGCGCCAGCCCGCCCCGCCCCCACCTGAACGGCCGCCCATGAGCGCTCACGCCGCCCCCTCGCCCGACGCGCTGTCGCGGCGCGCCGAATTCAAGGCCGCCAAGGCCGACATGCTCGAGCGCTTTCGTCGCGCGACGAACGTCGCGTCGCTGATGCACGCGCAGTCGAAACTCACCGACGACGCACTGAAGCGCGTGTGGGACGATTGCGGGCTGCCGGCGACGCTCGCGCTCGTCGCCGTCGGCGGCTACGGGCGCGGCGAGCTCGCCCCTTATTCCGACGTCGACATCCTCGTGCTGCTGCCCGATGCGCACGACCCGGCGCTCGACCCGCGCATCGAGCGTTTCATCGGGATGGCATGGGATCTCGGCCTCGAGATCGGCAGCAGCGTGCGCACGGTCGCGCAATGCATCGAGGAGGCATCGCAGGACGTCACGGTGCAAACCTCGCTGCTGGAAGCGCGCCGCATCGTCGGCAGCACCGCGCTGTTCGAGCGCTTCACGGTGCGCTACCACGAGGCGCTCGACGCCCGCGCGTTCTTCACCGCGAAGGTGCTCGAGATGCGCCAGCGCCACGCGAAGTTCCAGGACACGCCGTACAGCCTCGAACCGAACGTGAAGGAAAGCCCCGGCGGGCTGCGCGACCTGCAGACGATCCTGTGGATCGCGCGCGCGGCGGGTTTCGGCAGCAGCTGGCGCGAGCTCGACACGCGCGGCCTCATCACCGATCGCGAAGCGCGCGAGCTGCGCCGCAACGAGGGTTTCCTGAAGACGCTGCGCGCACGGCTGCACGTGATCGCCGGCCGCCGCCAGGACATGCTCGTGTTCGACCTGCAGACGCAGGCCGCCGAGAGCTTCGGCTACCAGCCGACGCAGGCCAAGCGCGCGAGCGAGCAGCTGATGCGCCGCTATTACTGGGCCGCGAAAGCCGTCACGCAGCTCGCGACGATCCTGATCCAGAACATCGAGGCGCAGCTCTTCCCCGCGACGAGCGGCATCACGCGCGTGCTGTCGCCCGACCACTTCGTCGAGAAGCAGGGGATGCTCGAGATCGTCGACGACGGCGTGTTCGAACGCCATCCCGATGCGATCCTCGAAGCGTTCCTGCTGTACGAAACGACCCGCGGCGTGAAGGGCCTGTCCGCGCGCACGCTGCGCGCGCTGTACAACTCGCGCGAAATCATGAACAACGCGTGGCGCCGCGATCCGCAGAACCGCGACACGTTCATGCGAATCCTGCAGCAGCCCGAAGGAATCACGCACGCGTTCCGGCTGATGAACCAGACGAGCGTGCTCGGCCGCTATCTGCTGAACTTCCGCCGCATCGTCGGCCAGATGCAGCACGACCTGTACCACGTGTACACGGTCGACCAGCACATCCTGATGGTGTTGCGCAACATCCGCCGCTTCGCGGTCGCCGAGCATGCGCACGAATACCCGTTCTGCAGCCAGCTGATCGGCAACTTCGACCGTCCGTGGGTGCTGTATGTCGCGGCGCTGTTCCACGACATCGCGAAGGGCCGCGGCGGCGACCACTCGACGCTCGGGATGGCCGATGCGCGGCGCTTCTGCCGCGAACACGGGATCGCCGGCGACGACGCAGCGCTGATCGTGTGGCTCGTCCAGCATCACCTGACGATGAGCCAGGTCGCGCAGAAGCAGGACACGAGCGACCCCGAAGTCATCAAGCGCTTCGCCGAACTCGTCGGCAACGAACGGCGCCTCACCGCGCTCTACCTGCTGACCGTCGCCGATATCCGCGGCACGAGCCCGAAGGTGTGGAACACGTGGAAGGGCAAGCTGCTCGAGGATCTGTACCGCGTCACGCTCGCGGTGCTCGGCGGCGCGAACCCCGATGCACACTCGGAGCTGAAGTCGCGGCAGGAACAGGCGCTCGCGCTGCTGCGCCTCGAGACCGTGCCCGACGACGCGCACCGCGCGCTGTGGGATCAGCTCGACGTCGGCTTCTTCCTGCGTCACGATGCGGCCGACATCGCATGGCAGACGCGTGTGCTGTACCGGCACGTGAACGCCGAAACCGCGATCGTCCGCGCGCGGCCGTCGCCGATCGGCGACGCGCTGCAGGTGCTCGTGTACGTGAAGGACCGCCCCGACCTGTTCGCGGGCATCTGCGCGTATTTCGACCGCAACGGGCTGTCGGTGCTCGACGCGCGCGTCAGCACGACGCGGCACGGCTACGCGCTCGACAACTTCATCGTCACGCAGACCGAACGCGACGTGCGGTACCGCGACATCGCGAATCTCGTCGAACAGCAGCTCGCGGCGCGGCTCACCGAAACCGCACCGCTGCCGGAACCGTCCAAGGGCCGCCTGTCGAGGCTGTCCCGAACCTTTCCGATCACGCCGCGCGTCGACCTGCGGGCCGACGAGCGCGGTCAGTACTACATCCTGTCCGTGTCCGCCAACGACCGGCCGGGCCTTCTCTATTCGATCGCGCGCGTACTCGCCGAGCATCGGATCGGCGTCCATGCGGCGCGGATCAATACGCTCGGCGAACGCGTCGAGGACATCTTCCTGCTCGCGGGCGCCGGCTTGTCCGACAACCGCCTGCAGATCCAGCTCGAAACCGAATTGCTGCGTGCGATCGCAGTCTGAATGAATCCCAGCGTTTATGCGCACCAAATTGACCGTCAAGAATCCGCGGCCGGCGTCGCCGACCCGCGCACCTGTCCGCTCCGGCAGCCTCGTCGCCCGCAAGGCGGTGCGTCCCGCTGCGCCGCCCGCGGCAGACAAGCCGGCCCGCCCGAAGAAGGCGTCGGGCCCGGCAGCCGCCGGCGAACGCACGTTCAAGCCGCGCGGTGCCGCGGGCGCCGAGCGCCCGGGCGCGGATCGCGCAACGGCCAAGCGTGCGCCGCGCGACGGCGGCGCCGAACGCGGCTATCGCAGCGCTGACGGCAAGCCCGACTCGCGCCCGCCCCGGCGCAGCGACGCCGATGCGCGGCCTCGCCGCGCGGGTGCCGAAGGCGGCGCGCGCGCGCCCTATCGTGACAACGCAACCGGCGCAGGCGCGAAGCGCAGTTTCGACGACCGTCGCTCGTCGTCCGATCGCCCGCCCCGTCGCAGCGACGATGATGCACGGCCGCGCCGCGCAGGCGCTGACGACGCCAAGCGCACGCCCTATCGCGACAAGGCGGCTGGCGAAGGCGCGAAGCGCAGCTTCGGCGACCGCCGTCCGCCTTCGGACCGCCCGGCCCGTCGCAGCGACGACGATGCACGACCGCGCCGCGCAGGTGCCGAAGGTGGCGCGCGTGCACCTTATCGCGACAAGGCGGCCGGCGAAGGCGCGAAGCGCAGCTTCGATGACCGCCGTACGTCGTCCGACCGCCCGCCCCGTCGCAGCGACGACGATGCACGACCGCGCCGCGCAGGTGCCGAAGGTGGCGCGCGTGCACCTTATCGCGACAAGGCGGCCGGCGAAGGCGCGAAGCGCAGCTTCGGCGACCGCCGTACGTCGTCCGACCGCCCGCCCCGTCGCAGCGACGACGATGCACGGCCGCGCCGCGCAGGCGCCGACGACGCCAAGCGCACGCCCTATCGCGACAAGGCAGCCGGCGAAGGCGCGAAGCGCAGCTTCGGCGACCGCCGTACGTCATCCGATCGCCCGGCCCGCCGCAGCGACGACGATGCACGTCCGCGCCGCGCAGGCGCCGACGACGCCAAGCGCACGCCCTATCGCGACAAGGCAGCCGGCGAAGGCGCGAAGCGCAGCTTCGGCGACCGCCCGGCTCGCCCCGCACGCGACGGCGAGCGCCGCACGTCCGGCGCGGGCCTGAAGACCGCGCAACCCGTCAAGCGCCAGGCTACCGACACCGATTACGGTGACGAAACGGGCCTGATGCGCCTGTCGAAGCGGATGTCCGAGCTCGGCATGTGCTCGCGCCGCGAAGCCGACGAATGGATCGAAAAGGGCTGGGTGCTCGTCGACGGCGAACGCATCGACACGCTCGGCACCAAGGTGCGCGCCGACCAGAAAATCGAGATCGACGAGCGCGCAAGTGCCGCGCAGGCCGCGCAGGTGACGATCCTGCTGCACAAGCCGGTCGGCTATGTATCGGGTCAGGCGGAAGACGGCTACGAGCCTGCGGCCGTGCTGATCACGCGCGGGAACCACTGGAGCGGCGACCATTCGCCGCTGCGCTTCTCGCCGCAGCACCTGCACGCACTCGCGCCGGCCGGCCGGCTCGACATCGATTCCACTGGCCTTCTCGTGCTGACGCAAAACGGCCGGATCGCGAAGCAACTGATCGGCGAGCAGTCGGACATCGACAAGGAGTACCTGGTGCGCGTGCGCTTCGGCGAACGGCTCATCGACATCGACCAGCACTTCCCCGCGGAATCGCTCGCGAAGCTGCGCCACGGCCTCGAGCTCGACGGCGTCGCGCTGAAGCCCGCGATGGTGAGCTGGCAGAACGGCGAGCAACTGCGCTTCGTGCTGCGCGAAGGCAAGAAGCGCCAGATCCGCCGCATGTGCGAACTGGTCGGTCTCGACGTAGTCGGCCTCAAGCGCGTGCGGATGGGCCGCGTGATGCTCGGCGCGCTGCCGCAGGGGCAATGGCGCTATCTGTCGGCCGACGAGACGTTCTGACCGCGGGCACGCGACGTGCGCCACGCAATGCAAAAGCCCGCTTGCGCGGGCTTTTTTGTTTCCGGCGGACGACGCGAAACGGGACGCGTGCCGCTCAGTCGTCTTCCGCCGGATCGAGCCCCGGGAACAGCACCTCGGTGAAGCCGAAGCGCGTGAAGTCGGTGATCCGCATCGGATACAGCTTGCCGATCAGGTGGTCGTATTCATGCTGGACCACGCGCGCGTGAAAACCGTCGGCAACGCGATCGATCTTCGCGCCGAACTGGTCGAAGCCGCTGTAGCGCACCTTCGCGTAGCGGCTGACGACGCCGCGCATGCCCGGCACCGACAGGCAGCCTTCCCAGCCCTCTTCCATGTCCGGCGGCATGTATTCGATCTTCGGGTTGATCAGCACGGTCTCGGGCACCGGCGGCGCATCCGGGTAGCGGTTGTTGTTGCCGAAGCCGAAGATGATGATCTGCAGCCCGATGCCGATCTGCGGCGCAGCCAGCCCGGCGCCGTTCGCATGGTGCATCGTCTCGAACATGTCCGCGACGATCTCGTGCAGCTCGGGTGTATCGAACCGCTCGACCGGTTTGGCGATTTCGAGCAGGCGCGGATCGCCCATCTTCAGGATCTCGCGAATCATGGCGTATTGCCCTCCAGGAGTTGGTGCAGTCCGTCTTCGTCCAGCACGGGGATGCCGAGTTCCTCGGCTTTCGCGAGCTTGCTGCCGGCTTCGGCGCCCGCGACCACGTAATCCGTCTTCTTCGATACCGAGCCCGCAACTTTCGCGCCAGCCGCTTCGAGCATCTCCTTCGCGGCATCGCGCGTGAGCGTCGGCAGCGTGCCCGTCAGCACGACGGTCTTGCCGGCCAGCACGCCCTGCGGCGCCTTCGGCGCGGGCGGCCCTTCGGGCCACGTGACCTTGCCCGGCGCGCGCAACTGCTCGATCACGGTCCGGTTGTGCTCTTCTGCGAAGAACTGGTGGAGCGACTCGGCGACGATCGGCCCGACGTCGTTGACTTCGAGCAGTTCGTCGATCGATGCATCCATGATCGGCGTCAGCGAGCCGAAATGCTTCGCGAGATCCTTCGCGGTCGATTCGCCGACATGGCGGATGCCGAGCCCGTAGATGAAGCGCGCGAGCGTCGTGTGCTTCGCCTTCTCGAGCGAGTCGAGCAGATTCTGTGCAGACTTCTCGGCGAACCGGTCGAGCTCGGCGAGTGTCGCGAAACCGAGATTGAACAGGTCGGCCGGCGTGCGCACGAGATTCAGCTCGACGAGCTGGTCGATGATCTTCTCGCCGAGCCCGTCGATGTCGAGCGCGCGGCGCTGCGCGAAGTGCCACAGCGCCTGCTTGCGCTGCGCCGGGCAGAACAGGCCGCCCGTGCAGCGCGCGATCGCTTCGTCCGGCAGGCGCTCGATCTTCGAGCCGCACACCGGGCATTCGGTCGGCATCACGAATTCGGCCGCATCGTCCGGACGCCGGTCGAGCAGCGCGCCGACCACTTCGGGGATCACGTCGCCCGCGCGTCGCACGATCACGGTATCGCCGATCCGGATGTCCTTGCGGCGCACCTCGTCCTCGTTGTGCAGCGTCGCGTTGGTCACGGTCGCACCGCCGACGAACACGGGCTCCAGGCGCGCGACCGGCGTGATCGCGCCCGTGCGGCCGACCTGCACGTCGATCGCGACGAGCTTCGTCAGCGCTTCCTGTGCGGGAAACTTGTGCGCGAGCGCGAAGCGCGGCGCGCGCGACACGAAGCCGAGGCGCTCCTGCTCGTCGCGCCGGTTGACCTTGTAGACGACGCCGTCGATGTCGTACGGCAGCGACTCGCGCTTCTCGCCGACCTTGCGGAAGAAGCCGAGCAATCCGTCGGCGCCGTGCACGACCGCGCGCTCGCGGTTCACCGGCAGGCCGAGCGTTTCGTACCAGTCGAGCAGCGCGCTGTGCGTGTCGGGCATCGGCATCCCGTCGAGCACGCCGATTCCGTACGAGAAGAACGACAGCGGACGCTGCGCGGTGATCTTCGAGTCGAGCTGGCGCAGGCTGCCGGCCGCCGCATTGCGCGGGTTCGCGAATTCGCGCTGCTCGGCCGCGCGCTGGCGTTCGTTCAGGCGTGCGAAATCGCGCTTGAACATCAGCACCTCGCCGCGCACGTCGAGCACGGCCGGCACGTTCTTGCCCTTCAGCTTCAGCGGGATCGAGCGGATCGTGCGCACGTTTTCGGTCACGTCCTCGCCCGTCGTGCCGTCGCCGCGCGTCGACGCCTGCACGAACACGCCGCGCTCGTAGCGCAGCGAGATCGCGAGGCCGTCGAACTTCAGTTCGCACGCGTATTCGACGGGCTCCGTCACCGAGCCGGCGAGATCGGTCGTCTTGTCGAGCGCGTCGGCGACGCGCTTGTCGAACGCGACGATGTCCTCGTCGGCGAAGCCGTTGTTCAGCGACAGCATCGGCGCGTCGTGGACGACCGGCGTGAAGCCGCCGGCCGCTTCGCCGCCGACGCGCTGCGTCGGCGAATCGGGCGTCACGAGTTCGGGATGGTCGGTTTCGAGCTGCTGCAGCTCGCGGAACAGCCGATCGTATTCGGCGTCGGGCAGATCCGGCTGGTCGAGTACGTAATAGGCGTAGTTCGCCCGCTCGAGTTGGTCGCGCAGCCACGCGGCGCGCGCGTCGGGCTGGCTGGCTGGCGGTTCGGCTTGGGTTCGGGCCATGCTGGCGGCAGATTCGTTCTGAGAAAATCGGATGCCCGATTATCTCAGTTTGACGCCGCGGCGGGGCGTGCAATGCGCGCCGGATCAGCGTGCTGCAGCGCACACGAAAAGGCGTGCGCCGCAACGGCGAACGACGGTGCCGAGGCCCGCCGTCCGCGCCATCGCGTTACTGGCTGAAGAGTCGGCGCGTGACCGGCGAACCGGCCGGGATGCCGGCTTCCTCGAGCTTCGCGTACAGCTTCATCAACTGCTGCTCGATCGCGAGCAGCGTCGACTCCGGCAGCGGCCGGCGCGAATCGTCGACGACCCGCGCGCCGATCCGCTCGGACAGCGATTTCGCGTAATCGCACATCAGCCGGAACGGCAGGATGTCCTCTTCGGCGACCGGCACGTCGAGCACCAGCGTGATCATGTTGCCGCCCTTGTACGTGAGGTCGTCGCGCAGGAAGTTCGTGTCGCCGAACTGCAGCATGAACACGGGGTTCTGCTTCGCGTCGAGCTTCACGAAACGCGTGCCGTCGCGCGACAGCAGCAACCCGTCCTGCGATGCGACCGCCTGCACGTAGTTCGCCGACCACGGCGCGCCGTCCGACATCACGTTGATCGACAGTTGCGCGTCGCACTGCGCGGCAAACGCGTCGAGTTCGCGCGCCATCGCCACCGTCTCCATCATGTCCGGGAATTCCGGTGCGCCGTCGATCGTGTCGGCGAACTGCTGGACGCCCGTCACGAATTCGGAGAATTCGAGCTCGTTCAGCGCGCCGCTGCGGTTCGCGAGTTGCGCGGCCGCGCGCAACTCTTCGTAGCGCACGCCGTTCTGCAGCAGCTCCCACTGGCCGCCTTCCGGCTTGCCTTCGATGTGCACGGGCTTGCTGCCCGCGCGGCGCAGCCGCTGCGCGGCCGGCAGGATCTTGTCGCCCGGCAGCGGCCCGGCGAGGCGGATCGGCACGATGCAGTCGATCCGGCGGTCGACGATCGCGGGCGGCGCCGACGAGATCGTCGTCGCGGCCGGCAGCACGGGTTCGGACGACTCGGCCGGCTCGGCGGCCCCTTCCTGCACGACGGCAGGCACCGCTGCTTCACCGGCGGCCGGTTCGGCCGACTCGGACGGCAGGTCGGCGCCGGTCGCCTCGGCCTGCAGATCGGCCGGCATGTCCGCAGGCGCCGCGCCTCCGAACGTCGGCTCGACGCGCGCGGCTTCGGCCGGCGCGGCGGCCGCCGCGACCGGTGCCGCAGGCTCGCGGCGCACCGGCTGACGCACCGGCTCGATGAACGGCAACTCTTCGTCGCGCTCGGGGCGGTTCATCGCCTCGGCCGCTTCCTCCGGCATCGGGCGCGGCATCCTGCGCCGCACCTTCGCGCCCTGCCATGCGTTGTAGACCACGACGCCGCCCACCACGACGGCGCCCGCGCCGATCAAACCGAGTGTCAACTCGTCCATGCACGCTCCATCAGCAATTCTTTTTCGTCGGGATCGCGAACGGGCGCCCATGCGCCGCGCGAACGCGATCCGGTTTCGTCAAACGTCAATTCTGGGCAAAACCCGCTGCGGTTTCCATGTCCACCGCCACGATCCGCGACACGCCCTGCTCCTGCATCGTCACGCCGATCAGCTGCTGCGCCATCTCCATCGCGATCTTGTTGTGCGAGATGAACAGGAACTGCGTCTTGTCGGACATCGCGCGCACGAGATTCGCGAAACGTTCGGTGTTCGCGTCGTCGAGCGGCGCGTCGACCTCGTCGAGCAGACAGAACGGCGCCGGGTTCAACTGGAACATCGCGAACACCAGCGCGGTCGCGGTCAGCGCTTTCTCGCCGCCCGACAGCAGGTGAATCGTCGCGTTCTTCTTGCCGGGCGGCTGCGCCATCACCTGCACGCCGGCATCGAGGATCTCGTCGCCCGTCATGATCAGCTTCGCCTGGCCGCCGCCGAACAGGCGCGGGAACAGGTCGCTGAAGTGGCGGTTGACCTCGTCGAAGGTACCCTGCAGCAGCGTGCGGGTTTCCTGGTCGATCTTGTGGATCGCGTCCTCGAGCGTCGTGATCGCGTCGATCAGGTCGGCCGACTGCGCGTCGAGGAACACCTTGCGCTCGCTCGCGGCCTTCAGCTCGTCGAGCGCGGCCATGTTCACCGGGCCGAGCGCGTTGATCGCATTGTTGAGCCGGGTGACCTCGCCCTGCAGGTACGACGGTTTCAGATCCGGCGTCAGCTTCTCGCTCAGCGCGGCCTCGTCGACCTCGGCCGTCGCGAGCTGCTCGGCGAACTGCTCGACGGACAGGCGCGCGGCCTGCTCCTTCAGCTGCAGCTCGGTGATGCGGTCGCGCAGCGGCTGCAGCGAACGCTCGGCGACGAGGCGCTGCTCGTCCGACGCGCGCAGCTTCGCGGTCAGGTCGTCGAGCTCGATCCGCGCGGCCTGCAGCGCTTCCTCCTTCACCGCACGAATCTCGAGTGCGTCCTGCAGGCCCGTGTGCGCGGTCTGCTCGTTGATCGTCTCGAGCTCGGCGCGCGCGTCTTCCAGCGATGCGGCGACGCGCTCGCTCTGCTCGTGCGCAACCTGGATGCTGCGCTTGAGCTCGTCGATCCGGGTCACCGCGTTGCGTGCGGCGAAGCGCGCATCGTTCGCGCCTCGCTCCAGGTCACGCGCTTCCTGACGCGCCTGCGTCAGCGATTCGTCGAGCGATTCGAACGCGAGCTGGTTATCTTCGAAGCGTGCCTGCAGCTCCGCGAGTTCGCCGTCGAAGCGTTCGAAATTCGCTTCCGACTCCGCGCGCAGCGCGCGCTGTTCTTCGATCTGCGCACCGATTTCCTCGAGTTCCTCGCGGATCTGCGTGCTGCGCTGCGTATAGCGCTCGTGTGCCTGCGCGAGCTTCAGTACGTCCATCTGCAGCGCATGCACACGCTGCGTCGCACGCTCGGCCTGCGCGCGCACGTCGCCGAGCGCCTGCGTGGCCTGCGTATGCGCGGCTTCCGCGCGCACGGCGGCCGTGCGCGCCTCGTCGGCGAGCAGTGCCTGCGCACGCACCTGGCGCGTCAGGTTCTCGATTTCCTGCTGGCGGGCCAGCATCCCGGCCTGCTCCGAATCGGCCGCGTACAACTGCACGCCGACGCGCGTGACGATATGGCCGGCCTTGACGACGAATGCACCGCCTGCCGGCAGCTGCGTGCGCGTCGCCAGCGCCTGCGCGACATCGTCGGCGACATAGACGTTGCCGAGCCAGTCGTTCAGCACCGCGCGAATGCCCGCGTCGTCGATGCGCACGAGCGACAGCACCGGACGCAGCCCGGCCACCGCCGCGGGCGGTTCGCCGGCCGCGGGCGGCGCGTAGAACGCGAGCTTCGCGGGCGGTGCATCGGTCGCGAACGCCTTCACCCAGTCGAGATTCGACACTTCGAGCGCGGCGAGGCGCTCGCGCAGCACGGCTTCGAGCGCCGCTTCCCAGCCAGCCTCGACGTGCAGCTTCTTCCACAGGCGCGGCAGCGCGCCGAGCTCGTGCTTGTCGAGCCACGGCTGCACCTTGCCTTCGGTCTGCACGTTTTCCTGAAGCTGCTTCAGCGCGGCGAGGCGTGCCTCGAGCTGGTGGATCTGCGCGCCTTCGGCCTGCACGCGCTCCTGCGCGGCACGGCGTTCGCCGTCGAGGCGCGGCACCGTTTCCTGCGCGTCGGCGAGACGCGCCTGCGCTTCGGCGAGGATTTCCTCCTGCTCGGCGAGCTGCATGCGCAGCTCTTCGAGCTGCGCCTCGTCCGGCGCATCGAGCCCGCCCGCTTCGCTCTTCAGGCGCTCATGACGCTGCTGAAGCTGCTGGAGCTGCTGGTCGGCGTTGCGCTGGTGCGCGGCTTCGAGCTTCAGCGACTGTTCGGTCTGCGCGATCCGCGCGCGCTCGTCGTTGAGCTGCGCCTGCGCGTCGCGCCACTTCGCCTCGAGCGCCGGCAGCGCGTCGTGCTTCGCGGCTGCGTTGTCCTCGGCGAGCGCGGCCTTCTCGTCGGCCATCGCACGCGCCTCTTCGGCTTCCTCGAGATCGTCCTGCGACTTCTCGGCCTGCGCGCGCCATTGCTCGCGCTGCGCGTTCAGCGCGGCGATCTGCGCCTGCACGCGATTGCGCGATTCGACGATGAACTTGATCTCGGCTTCGAGGCGGCTCACCTCGGCATTCGCTTCGTAAAGCGCGCCCTGCGCGCCCTGCATCGCATCGCTCGCCGAGTAATGCGCGACGCGCAGCGTCTCGAGCTGCGACTCGACCTCGCGCAACCTGGCCGTCTGCGCCTCGAGGTCGATCTGCGCCTGTTCGATCGCACGCTGCTGCTTCTGCTGCTCGCCGGCGGCCTCGTTCTTGCGCAGCAGCCACAACAGGCGCTGCTTCTCCTCGCCGTCGGCGACGAGTTCCTTGTACTTGGTCGCGACGACCGCCTGCGCCTCGAGCTTCTCGAGGTTCGCGCCGAGTTCGCGGACGATGTCCTCGACGCGCGTCAGGTTCTCGCGCGTGTCGTGCAGGCGGTTCTCGGTTTCGCGGCGGCGTTCCTTGTACTTCGACACGCCCGCGGCTTCCTCGAGGAACACGCGCAGCTCTTCCGGCTTCGCCTCGATGATCCGCGCGATCATGCCCTGCCCGATGATCGCGTACGCACGCGGCCCGAGGCCGGTGCCGAGGAAGATGTCCTGGATGTCGCGGCGGCGGGCCGGCAGGTTGTTGATGTAGTAGCTCGACGTGCCGTCGCGCGTCAGCACGCGCTTCACGGCGATTTCGCCGTACTGGCCCCACTGCCCGGCCGCGCGGCCGTCGGAGTTGTCGAAGATCAGCTCGACGCTGGCCCGGCTGCCGGGCTTGCGGGCGGTCGAGCCGTTGAAGATCACGTCCTGCATCGATTCGCCGCGCAGCTCGGAGGCGCGCGACTCGCCGAGCACCCAGCGCACGGCGTCGATGATGTTGGACTTGCCGCACCCGTTCGGGCCCACCACGCCGACAAGCTGGCCCGGAACCTGGAAATGCGTGGGATCGACGAAGGATTTGAAGCCAGCGAGTTTGATCGAGCTCAGACGCACGGCGGTATCGGATGTGAAGAAGGTGTGAAACGGACGGGGCCGTGCTGCGCGGGGCCGGACGGCCCATGCGCGCGACGCGCCCCGGAATTCAAAAGCGGGGCCGCGCGCATACAGCGTTGGGCCCCGCAAACGGCTTCCATCATACCATCGCGCGTGCGCCGTCCCGACCGTCGCCGGGTTTGCCCGGTGCCGGCGCGGCACGATGGACCCTGCTCGACAGCAGCGTCGCCAGCACGATGCACACGCCGCCCGCCCACTCGCGCGCGCTCGGCAGCTCGTTCGCGAACACCCACGCCGACAGCGCGGTGATCACGATCTCGAACAGCATGATGATCGACGCACGGTTCGCCGGCACGCGCGCGAGGCCGTATTGCACGAGCAGGTTGTTCGCCGCCATCGTCACGCCGATCGCGGCGACGATCAGCGCGGCGACGCCGAGCTGGCCGCCCGCCGGCACGGCCGGCAACCCTTCGAACAGCGACGCGATCGCGCCGAATACCGCCGCGCCGCCGAACAGCGTCGCGGTGCGCATCTCCGCGCGCATCCCGGGCAGCTCGCGGCTCGCCTTGATCACGAGCACGTTGCTCATCGCGAAACTCAGCCCGGCCGCGAGACCGGCCCATTCGGCCGGGTTCGCCGGCAGCGGCAAGCCGAGCTTCGGCGACCACAGCATCAGCATCGCGCCGCCGATCGACAGCGCCGCCAGCCCCGCTCCTGCCCAGGTCAGCCGCTCGCGCAGCAGGAAGTGCGCGTAAATCGCGGTCCATGCGGGGGTCAGGTAGAAGAGCAGCATCACGCGGAGCACCTCGCCGTGGATCGTGCCCCACACGAAACCGAGGTTCGTCACGCCGGCCGTGACCGCGATGCCCGGCAGCACCCAGTGCCAGCGCAGTGTCGCGATCGTACGGTGCCGCGTGACGATCACGAACAGGAACGCGACGACGCTCGTCAGCGCGCTCGCCAGCGTGCCCGTCACGCCGAGCGATGCGAGGATCCGCAACGGATACCAGATCAGGCCCCATACCGACGCGCCGATCAGGATGGCCAGCGTCGGCAGGCTGCCGCGTACCGCGTTATTCATTTGGTTCGATACCCTTTATTCGACCGGCCCGGCCGCCGTTCCGGCGGGCCGTGACCGCATTCCGTCACGCTATAATCGTCCGTTGCGACCCGCGCGCCGTCGGCGCCCGTTCGCAGCCGCGCGGCACGCCCGCCGCTTCTTTCGCTCCAACCGGCCGCGATGGCCGCTTCGCCCGTGAACCCTCGACTCGACTCGCTCCAGCCCTATCCCTTCGAAAAGCTGCGCGCCCTGTTCAAGGACGTGACGCCCTCCGGCGCCCTCAAACCGATCAGCTTCGGCATCGGCGAGCCCAAGCACCCGACCCCGGCGCTGATCCGCGACGCCGTGGTGGCCGCGCTCGACGGCCTCGCGTCGTACCCGGCCACGGCCGGCTCGGACGCGCTGCGCACGTCGATCGCGCACTGGCTCGAGCGCCGCTACGGGCTGCCGGCGATCGATCCGGCCACGCAGGTGCTGCCCGTGTCGGGGTCGCGCGAGGCGCTGTTCTCGCTCGCGCAGACCGTGATCGACGCGCGCCCGTCCGGGCACGGCGAGAAGGCGATCGTACTCTGTCCGAATCCCTTCTATCAAATTTACGAAGGCGCGGCGCTGCTGGCCGGTGCCGAACCCTATTTCGCGAACAGCGACCCGGCCCGCAACTTCGCGTGCGACTACGCGGCCGTGCCCGACGACGTCTGGGCGCGCACGCAGCTGCTGTACGTGTGCTCGCCGGGCAACCCGACGGGCGCCGTGCTGACGCTCGACGACTGGCGCGAGCTGTTCGCGCTGTCCGACCGCCACGGTTTCGTGATCGCGTCCGACGAATGCTATTCGGAAATCTATTTCGACGAAGCGGCGCCGCCGCTCGGCGGCCTCGAGGCCGCGCACCGCCTCGGCCGCGGCTTCGAGCGGCTCGTGATGCTGTCGAGCCTGTCGAAGCGCTCGAACGTGCCGGGCATGCGCTCGGGCTTCGTCGCCGGCGACGCAGCGCTGCTGAAGAAATTCCTGCTGTACCGCACGTACCACGGCGCGGCGCTGTCGCCGGTCTGGCAGCACGCCAGCATCGCCGCGTGGAACGACGAGGCGCACGTGCGCGAGAACCGCGCGCTGTACCTGCAGAAGTTCAATACGGTCACGCCGATGCTCGCCGACGTGATCGACGTGAAACTGCCCGACGCCGCGTTCTACCTGTGGGCCGACGTATCGCGCACCGGGCTGTCGGACACCGAGTTCGCCCGCCGCCTGTACGCCGACTATAATGTTACGGTTCTGCCCGGCTCGTACCTGGCGCGCGATGCGCACGGGTCGAATCCGGGCCGCGATTTCATCCGGATCGCGCTCGTCGCGGGCACCCCCGAATGCGTCGAGGGCGCGCAACGCATCGTCGATTTCTGCCGTTCTCTCGCGCGGTAATCGTCCATCCCGATCAATTCCATCCATCTCCTGCGAAAACGAACATGTCGCAACAACTTCAGCAAATCATCGATACCGCCTGGGAAAACCGCGCCGAGCTGTCGCCGAAGGCCGCGCCCGCCGACGTCCGCGAGGCCGTCGCGCACGCGATCGAGCAACTCGACAAGGGTGCGCTGCGCGTCGCCGAGAAAATCGACGGCAACTGGACCGTGCATCAGTGGCTGAAGAAGGCCGTGCTGCTGTCGTTCCGCCTGGAGGACAACGCACCGATGGCGGCCGGCGGCTACTCGCAGTTCTACGACAAGGTACCGTCGAAGTTCGCGAACTACACGGCCGAAGACTTCGCCGCGGGCGGCTTCCGCGTCGTCCCGCCGGCCATCGCGCGCCGCGGCTCGTTCATCGCGAAGAACGTCGTGCTGATGCCGTCGTACACGAACATCGGCGCCTACGTCGACGAAGGCACGATGGTCGACACGTGGGCAACGGTCGGTTCGTGCGCGCAGATCGGCAAGAACGTGCACCTGTCGGGCGGCGTCGGCATCGGCGGCGTGCTCGAGCCGCTGCAGGCGAACCCCGTCATCATCGAAGACAACTGCTTCATCGGCGCGCGCTCGGAAGTCGTCGAAGGCGTGATCGTCGAGGAAAACTCGGTGATCTCGATGGGCGTGTACCTCGGCCAGAGCACGAAGATCTACGACCGCGAAACGGGCGAAGTCAGCTACGGCCGCATCCCGGCCGGCTCGGTCGTGGTCGCCGGCAACCTGCCGTCGAAGGACGGTTCGCACAGCCTGTACTGCGCGGTGATCGTCAAGAAGGTCGACGCGAAGACCCGCGCGAAGGTCGGCCTGAACGAGCTGCTGCGAGGCGACTGATGGCGAAGCCGCACACCGTGGTCGTCTATGGCATTCCGAACTGCGACACCGTGAAGAAGGCCCGCGTGTGGCTCGACGATCACGGCGTCGAATTCGAGTTCCACGATTTCAAGAAGCTCGGCGTCAGCGCGCCGCTGGTTGAAGACTGGCTGAAGGACGTGTCGCTCGACGCGCTCGTGAACAAGCGCGGCACCACGTGGCGCGGCCTGGACGACGCGATGAAGGCGGCCGCCGAAACGAAGACCGGCGCGGTTGCGCTGATGATCCACAAGCCGTCGGTCATCAAGCGCCCCGTGCTCGTCGTCAACGGCCGCGTGAAATCGCTCGGCTTCGCGGCCGATCAATACGCGGCGCTGTTTGCCGCATAGGGCCGCCCGCGCTGCGCCCTAGCCCGACGTCATGTCGCTGCCGGCCACCGTGCCGGCATTTTTTATCGAAAGTGGTCCGAACCATGTCCGCCACCCTAGCCCTTACCGAACAGTTGATCGCCCGCGCGTCCGTGACGCCCGACGATCAGCATTGCCAGCAGATCATGACCGAGCGCCTCGCCGCGCTCGGCTTCGAATGCGAGACCATCGCGTCGCACGGCGTGACCAACCTGTGGGCCGTCAAGCGCGGCGCCGACGGCCGCGACGGCAAGCTGCTCGCGTTCGCGGGCCACACCGACGTCGTGCCGACCGGCCCGCTCGAGCAGTGGACCTCGCCGCCGTTCATCCCCGCCCATCGCGACGGCAAGCTGTACGGCCGCGGCGCGGCCGACATGAAGACGTCGCTCGCCGCGTTCGTCGTCGCGTCCGAGGAATTCGTCGCGGCCCATCCCGGCCACCGCGGCGCGATCGCGTTCCTGATCACGAGCGACGAGGAAGGCCCCGCCACCGACGGCACCGTGAAGGTCGTCGAGCTGCTGCAGGCGCGCGGCGAACGTCTCGACTACTGCATCGTCGGCGAGCCGACGTCGACCGCCGAGCTCGGCGACGTCGTCAAGAACGGCCGCCGCGGGTCGATGTCGGGCGAGCTGGTCGTCAAGGGCGTGCAGGGCCATATCGCGTATCCGCACCTCGCGAAGAACCCGATCCACCTGCTCGCGCCGGCGCTCGCCGAGCTCGCCGCCGAGCAGTGGGACGAAGGCAACGAATATTTCCCGCCGACCACCTGGCAGGTGTCGAACCTGCATGCGGGCACCGGCGCGACCAACGTGATCCCCGGCCACGCCGACCTGCTGTTCAACTTCCGGTTCTCGACCGCGAGCACCGTCGAGGGCCTGCAGGCACGCGTGCACGCGATCCTCGACAAGCACGGCCTCGAATACACGCTGAAGTGGTCGGTGAGCGGCCTGCCGTTCCTGACGCCGCGCGGCGAGCTGTCGAATGCGCTGGAAAACGCGATCCGCACCGAGACCGGCATCACGACCGAGCTGTCGACCACGGGCGGCACGTCGGACGGCCGCTTCATCGCGCGCATCTGCCCGCAGGTGATCGAGTTCGGCCCGCCGAACGGCAGCATCCACAAGATCGACGAGCACATCGAAGTGCGCTTCGTCGACCCGCTGAAGAACGTGTACCGCCGCGTGCTCGAACAACTGATCGCCTGATGGAGCCTCGCATGACGACACCTTTTGCAACTGTTCGCGACCTGCTGCGCTACGCGGTCACGCGCTTCTCGAAGGCGAAGCTCGCCTTCGGCCACGGCTCCGACAATGCGTACGACGAAGCGGCCTACCTCGTGCTGCACACGCTCGACCTGCCGCTCGACACGCTGGAGCCGTTTCTCGACGCGCGGCTGCTGCCCGATGAAATCGCGGCCGTGCTCGCCGTGATCGAACGGCGCGCGACCGACCGCGTGCCGGCCGCGTATCTCACGCATGAAGCCTGGATGCATGGCCACCGCTTCTACGTCGACGAACGCGTGATCGTGCCGCGCTCGTTCATCGGCGAGCTGCTCGACGACGGGCTGCAGCCATACGTCGCCGATCCCGAGCAGGTCGGCGCGGTGCTCGAACTGTGCACGGGCTCCGGCTGCCTTGCGATCCTCGCGGCAAGCGCGTTCCCGAACGCCGAGATCGATGCGGTCGACCTGTCCGACAAGGCACTCGAAGTCGCGGAGATCAACGTGCGCGACTACGGCCTCGAAGACCGCATCGCGCTGCACCGCGGCGACCTCTACGCGCCGCTGCCCGCGTTCCGCACCGACCCCGGCGCACGCTACGACGTGATCCTGACGAACCCGCCGTACGTGAACGCGGCGTCGATGGCCGCGCTGCCGCCCGAATACCGGCACGAGCCGGAGATGGCGCTCGCGGGCGGCGACGACGGGATGGACATCGTGCGACGCATCGTCGCCGAAGCACACCGCTGGCTGCACGACGACGGCGTGCTCGTCGTCGAGATCGGCAACGAGCGCGAGCACGTCGAAGCCGCGTTCGGCGGCCTCGAACTCACGTGGCTGCCCACCAGCGCGGGCGACGACACCGTATTCCTGATCCAGGCGTCGGACCTGCCGCGCAAGGGCTGAGCCGCCCGACTCCCCGACCGTGCGGCGCACCACTGCGCCGCACGGTTGGGTAAGATGCGCGTAAGCGGCCGCCGCGCCGCACGACCTCAGGAGTCCGTCACGCGCCCATGACCCTCGACTGGCTACATCTCGGCACCCTGATCCTGACCATCCACGTGCTCGGGATCGTCGCGGCGTGCCACGCGATCATGAACACGCGCACGTCGCAAGGCGCGATCGCTTGGGCCGTCTCGCTCGCCGCGATGCCGTACCTGACGCTCGTTCCATACCTGTTCCTCGGCCGCAGCAAGTTCTCCGGCTACGTCGACGCACGGCGCCACGAGCTGGAACTGTTGCGCACGCACACACCGCGCTCGCCGTGGCTCAGCACCGATGCGGCCGACGCAACCGACGGGCCGGCCGCCGCCGCGCTCGGGCCGGCCGCCGTGCTCGCGCTCACGCGGCTCGGCGGCATGCCGTTCCTCGGCGGCAATTCGGTGCGCACGCTCGTGAACGGCGACGCGACGTTCTCGGCGATCCTGTCGGCGATCGACGGCGCGCGCGACTACGTGGTCGTCCAGTTCTTCATCGTGCGCGACGATGCGCTCGGCCAGATGCTGCGCGACTCGCTGCTGGCGCGTGCGGCGGCCGGCGTGCGCTGCTGCCTGCTGTACGACAGCATCGGCAGCTTCGACCTGCCGCACAGCTACGTCGACACCTTGCGCCGTGGCGGCGTCGAGGTCCATCCGTTCGCGACCAATCGCAAGTTCGTCAACCGCTTCCAGCTCAACTTCCGCAACCATCGCAAGATCGTCGTGGTCGACGGCAATCGCGCGTTCGTCGGCGGCCACAACGTCGGCGTCGAATATCTCGGCGCGAAGCCGCGCCTGTCGCCGTGGCGCGATACGCACATCGAGATCCGCGGCCCCGTGGTCGCAAGCATCCAGTACGTGTTCGCCGAAGACTGGCACTGGGCGACGCAGAAGCTGCCGCCGCTCGCGCTGCCGCCGCCCGCACAGCCCGGCGACGGCATGCATTGCCTCGTGGTGCCGATGGGGCCGGCCGACAAGCAGGAAACCGGCTCGCTGTTCTTCGTCGAGGCGATCAATGCCGCGCGCGAGCGGATCTGGATCACCTCGCCGTACCTCGTCCCCGACGAAGCCGTGCTCTCAGCGCTGAAGCTCGCGGTGATGCGCGGCGTCGACGTGCGCATCCTGATCCCGAGCCGGCGCGATCACTACGTGGTGTTCGAGGCGTCGAAGCTGTACGCGCGCGACCTGATCGACGCGGGCGTCAAGGTGTTCCGCTACCGGCCCGGCTTCCTGCACCAGAAGGTGGTGCTGATCGACCGCATCGCGGCGGCGATCGGCAGCGCGAATCTCGACAACCGCTCGTTCCGACTCAACTTCGAGATCATGGTGCTGACCGTCGACCGCGCATTCGCCGACGAGGTCGAGACGATGCTAGATGCCGACTTCGCGCAGGCGTACGGCGTCGATGCGAACGAATACCGCCAGTCGCCCGCATGGCGGCGGATCGCGATGCACGTCGCGCGGCTGTTCGCGCCGATCCTGTAGCCGCAGGAAGGACGGCAGCGCCGGCGCGATCCGCACCGGCACGGCGCACGTCGCCCCACGGCGTCACAGCAGCTTGTCGATATCCGCGGCGATTTCGTCGGGCTTGGTCGACGGCGCGTAGCGCTTGACGATGCGCCCTTCGCGGTCGATCAGGAATTTCGTGAAATTCCACTTGATCGCCTTGAGGCCGAGAATGCCGGGTGCCTCGTCGGTCAGGTAGCGGTACAGCGGATGCGCATGGTCGCCCTTCACGTCGATCTTCGCGAACATCGGGAACGTGACGCCGTAATTGCGCTCGCAGAACGCGCCGATCTGCGCGGCATCGCCGGGCTCCTGCTTGCCGAACTGGTTGCACGGGAAGCCGAGCACGAAGAAGCCGCGCGCCGCGTACTGGTCGTACAGTTTCTGCAGGCCCGCGTATTGCGGCGTGAAACCGCACTCGCTCGCGGTGTTGACGATCAGCAGCACCTTGCCGCGATACGCGTCGAGCGAAGCCGGCGCGCCGGCGAGCGTCTCTGCGCTGAACGAATACAGGGTGGACATCGGGCACTCCTTTTACGAAACCGGATCGACCTGGAGTCTAGGCGAAATCGCGCCGTTGCGGCATCCGCCGAGCGGCCGATGCCCGGCAAGAGCGGCGCGCAGTCTAGAATAGCGGTTTTGGCCAGTCATTTCCGCCGTGATCCGTTTCAATCAGTTCAGCCTTGCGCGAGGCACCAAGCCGCTGTTCGAGTCGACCTCGTTCGTGCTCAATCCCGGCGAGAAAGCCGGCCTGATCGGCGCGAACGGCGCCGGCAAGTCGACGCTGTTCGCGGTCCTGCGCGGCGAGCTGCACTCGGACGCCGGCGATTTCTCGATGCCGCCGTCGTGGCGGATCGCCCACGTGTCGCAGGAAACGCCCGCGGTCGACCGCTCGGCGCTCGACTACACACTCGACGGCGACGCCGCGCTGCGCGAGATCGAGGCACGCATCGCCGCCGCGTCCGCCGCGCATGACGGCGCCGCCGAAGCCGACGCGCACGCAGCCTTCGCCGATGCCGACGGCTACACCGCGCCCGCCCGCGCCGAAGCGCTGCTGCTCGGCCTCGGCTTCACGCTCGCCCAGACACGCGAGCCCGTCGCCAGCTTCTCCGGCGGCTGGCGCATGCGCCTGAACCTCGCGCAGGCGCTGATGTGCCGCTCCGACCTGCTGCTGCTCGACGAACCGACCAACCACCTCGACCTCGACGCGATCGTCTGGCTCGAAGACTGGCTGCACCGCTACCCCGGCACGCTCGTCGTGATCTCGCACGACCGCGAATTCCTCGATTCGATCTGCAACGTCACGCTGCACCTGGAAAACCGCCAGGTGAAGCGCTACGGCGGCAACTACTCGCAATTCGAAGTGCTGCGCGCGCAGCAACTGGCGCTGCAGCAAAGCGCATACGAAAAGCAGCAGAAGACGATCGAGCACCTGCAGAGCTTCGTCGACCGCTTCAAGGCCAAGGCCACCAAGGCCAAGCAGGCGCAAAGCCGGATGAAGGCGCTCGAGAAGATGGAGCTGATCGCGCCCGCGCACATCGCGTCGCCGTTCACGTTCGAATTCCGCACGCCCGACGCCGCGCCGAACCCGATGATGGTGATGGAAGACGTCCGCTGCGGCTACCATGCCGACAACGGCGCGGACATCCCGATCGTCGAACGCGTGGCGCTGTCGATCCAGAACGGGCAGCGCATCGGCCTGCTCGGCGCGAACGGCCAGGGCAAGTCGACGCTGATCAAGACGCTGGCCGGCACGCTCGCGCCGCTGTCGGGCGACGTCCGCGAGGGCAAGGGGCTGACGATCGGTTATTTCGCACAGCATCAGCTCGAAACGCTGCGCGAGGACGATTCGCCGCTCGCGCATCTCGCGCGGCTCGCACCCGACACGCGCGAGCAGGAGCTGCGCGACTTCCTCGGCGGCTTCAATTTCTCGGGCGACATGGCGACCAGCGCCGTCGGCCCGTTCTCGGGCGGAGAAAAGGCGCGCCTCGCGCTCGCGCTGATCATCTGGCAGAAGCCGAACCTGCTGCTGCTCGACGAACCGACGAACCACCTCGATCTCGAAACGCGCCACGCGCTGACGATGGCGCTCGCGCAGTTCGAAGGCACGCTGATCCTCGTATCGCACGACCGCCACCTGCTGCGCGCGACGACCGACCAGTTCATGCTGGTCGCGAAGCACCGGCTGCAGCCGTTCGACGGCGACCTCGACGATTACCGCGACTGGCTGCTGCAGCATGCGGCCGAGCAGCGCGCGGCCGCGAAGGCCGACAGCGCGGCTGGGTCGGGCGCGGGCGCCGCGGCGAACCGCAAGGACCAGAAGCGTCAGGCCGCCGAGGAGCGGCAGCGCCTGTCGGTGTTGAAAAAACCGCTGCAGACGCGCATCACGAAGCTCGAAAAGGAAATGGAGACGCTGCACGCGGAGAAGGCGCGCCTCGACGCGTTCGTCGCCGATCCGGCGAGCTACGAGGCCGCGCGCAAGACGGAGCTGACCGACGCGATCCGCAAGCTCGGGGACGTCAACACGCGTCTCGAAACGATCGAGGCCGACTGGCTCGCCGCGCACGAAGAGCTCGAACAGATCGGCTGAACGCGGCCGCAGTGCAGCCGGCCGGCGCCGCCGGCCAGGCACGCCGGCGGCACCGGTTCTTCGACAAGCCATCGGGCCCGCGCCGGGCCCGCATGCGACAAGGCCGGGCGCACTGGCCCGGCCTTTTTACTGCCTTTGTCCGTCGGTTCGCAGGCCGCCTGCCGGCTCAACGCCGCGGCAACGTATCGCGTGGCAGTTGCTCGTCGTCGCCCATCAGGTACCGGCGCCCTTCGGTCGGCCGCCGGATCGCCGCGGCGACCTCCGCTTCGGTCACGTCCTCGGACACGACCTTGCGCGCCAGGCGCCCTTCCTCGTCGATCCATTCGACGATCCGGCATCCGCCGCCCCAGGGCTGGCGAATCGGCTCCGACACGCGGCAGCCGCGCAGATTGTAAAGGCGTCCGCCCGGCGCTTCCCCATACGATTTCAACATAGGTTCCCTTCGCATTGCGCGGTTCGACAATCCGGCAAAGGATAGGGAAAAGCGATGTCCGGCGGGTTACATCAGCCTACATATTCTTTACAGAGAATTACGCGACAGATCGCCGGCAGCCACAGCCCGCGCGGCGGCCGGGCCGATCACTCGAGATCGCGCACGCGGTCGATCGCCTGCTCGATCCGTTCGACGGCCATCACGTTCAGCCCTTCGATCGGCTGTTTCGGCGCATTCGCCTTCGGGATCAGCGCGGCCGTGAAGCCGAGCTTCGCCGCCTCGCGCAGCCGCTCCTGCCCGCGCGGGGACGGCCGGATCTCGCCCGCCAGCCCCACTTCGCCGAACACGATCAGCCCCTTCGGCAGCGCCTTGTTGCGCATCGACGAATGGATCGCGAGCAGCACCGCGAGGTCGGCGGCCGGCTCGGTGATCTTCACGCCGCCCACTGCATTGAGGAACACGTCCTGGTCGAAGCACGCGATGCCCGCGTGCCGGTGCAGCACCGCGAGCAGCATCGCGAGCCGGTTCTGTTCGAGGCCGACCGCGAGCCGGCGCGGGTTCGGCACGTGCGCGGTATCGACCAGCGCCTGGATTTCGACGAGCAGCGGGCGCGTGCCTTCCTGCGTGACGAGGACGCACGAGCCGGGCACGATCTGCTCGTGCTGCGACAGGAACAGCGCGGACGGATTCGCGACGCCGCGCAGCCCGCGCTCGGTCATCGCGAACACGCCGAGTTCGTTGACCGCGCCGAAGCGGTTCTTGAACGCGCGCACGAGCCGGAACGACGAATGCGTGTCGCCCTCGAAATACAGCACCGTGTCGACGATGTGCTCGAGCACGCGCGGGCCGGCCAGGTTGCCCTCCTTCGTCACGTGCCCGACCATGATGATCGCGGTGCCCGACTGTTTCGCGATGCGCGTGAGCTGCGCCGCGCATTCGCGCACCTGCGCGACCGAGCCCGGCGCCGACGTGAGCGCTTCCGAATAGACGGTCTGGATCGAGTCGATCACGGCCACGTCGGGCCGCTCCGCGTCGATCGCGGCCTGGATCTTTTCGAGCTGGATCTCGGCGAGCAGCTGCAGCTCGGCCGCCGGCGTGCCGCCGTCGAGCAGCGCAAGCCGTTGCGCGCGCAACGCGATCTGCGCGGCCGATTCCTCGCCGCTGATATAGAGCGCGCGCCGTTCGCTCGCGATGTCCGCGAGCGACTGCAGCAGCAGCGTCGACTTGCCGATGCCCGGGTCGCCGCCGATCAGCACGACGCCGCCGGGGACCAGCCCGCCGCCGAGCACGCGGTCGAATTCGCCGATGCCGGTCGAGAAGCGCGGCACGTCGGCCGCTTCGATGTCGACGAGGCGCTGGACGGGCGCCCGCTTCGCGAGCGACTGGAAACGGTGGGCCGACGGCGACTCGGCGACCGATTCGACCAGCGTATTCCAGGCCTGGCACGACGGACACTGCCCCTGCCACTTCGGGGTCTGCCCGCCGCACTCGCTGCAGACGTAGACGGTTTTCTGTTTGGCCACGCGCAACGCCCTTATTCCGCGCGCACGGGCACGCGGCCGGCGACCGCGCACATCAGCTCGTAGCCGATCGTGCCGCAATGACGGGCGACGTCGTCGATCGGCAGTGTATTGCCCCACAGCTCGACGCGCGCACCGACGCCGGCCTGCGGGCACGGAGTCAGGTCGACGGTGATCATGTCCATCGACACGCGGCCGACGATACGCGTGCGGATGCCGTCGACAATCACGGGCGTGCCTTCCGGCGCGACGCGCGGATAGCCGTCCGCGTAGCCGCACGCGACGACGCCGATCCGCATCGGCGCCTGCGCGGAGAACGTCGAGCCATAGCCGATGGCCTGGCCTTTCCCGATCGTTTGCACCGCGATCAGCTCGGACGCGAGCGTCATCGCGGGTTTCAGCCCCGTGTCGGCGATATCGGACGACAGCCCGGACGGCGACGCGCCGTACAGCACGATCCCCGGCCGCACCCAGTCGAAATGCGTGTCGGGATGCCACAGCACGGCGGCCGAATTCGCGAGACTGCGCGCGCCGGCGATGTTTTCCGCGCCGCGCTCGAACGTCGCGAGCTGCTCGGCGACGCCGCGCTCGTTGTCCGCGTCCGAAAAATGGGTCATCAACGTAATCTGGCCGATACCGGGGCACGCGCGGGCGCGCTCCCAGGCCGCGCGGTATTTTTCCGGAAGGTAGCCGAGCCGGTTCATCCCGCTGTTCATCTTGAGCTGCACGTTGACGGGCTTCGACAGCCGCGCCGTTTCCAGCATCCGCATCTGCTCGTCGTTGTGGACGGTCGTCGTCAGGCTGTAGCGGTCGATCACGTCGATGTCGGTCGACCGGAAGAAGCCTTCGAGCAGCAGGATCGGGCCGGCCCAGCCGAGCTCGCGCAGCTTCACGGCCTCGTCGAGGTCGAGCAGGCCGAAGCCGTCGGTGCCGCGCAGGCCGGGAAACACGCGGGCGAGACCGTGGCCGTACGCGTTGGCCTTGACGACCGCCCAGACCTTGGACGGGCCGGCAAAGCGGCGGACGACGGAGAGATTGTTCGCGAGAGCGGCGGTGTGGATGGTGGCGGAGATCGGGCGCGGCATGGGAAATTTACGTAAAGACGCTTGCGAATCATCAGCTTACCGCGCCTTTTGAGCACCGAAGCCGACAATTTGCGGAACGATCGGGGAATCTTGCTAGTCCGAATTGGCGTATTTTCATGTTATAAAGCCGTGCGCACAACCCATTTCGAACGGAATAAGCCGATCGCATATCAGGCGGCCTACGCGGCCCTGCCGCAGCGACGAAAGCATCGCATCAGATGAAAAAAGGTTTTTACACCATCATGGCCGCGCAGTTTTTCTCGTCGCTGGCCGACAATGCGCTTCTCATCGCCGCCATCGCCCTGCTGAAAGACCTCCACGCCCCCAACTGGATGACACCGCTGCTGAAGCTGTTCTTCGTGTTGTCCTATGTGGTGTTGGCGGCGTATGTCGGTGCTTTCGCGGATTCGCGCCCCAAGGGGCGCGTGATGTTCATCACCAACTCGATCAAGGTGGTCGGCTGCATGATCATGCTGTTCGGCGCCCACCCGCTGATCGCGTACGGGATCGTCGGATTTGGCGCGGCGGCCTACTCGCCCGCCAAATACGGGATTCTCACCGAGCTGCTGCCGGCCGATCGGCTGGTCGCCGCGAACGGCTGGATCGAAGGCACGACCGTCAGCTCGATCATCCTCGGCACCGTGCTCGGCGGCGCGCTGATCAGTCCGCACATCGCATCGCACGTGATCGCGCACACGCCCCGCTGGATCGGCACGCCCGCCGAAGCGGCGATGGCCATCATCATGGCGATCTACGTGATCGCCGCGCTGTTCAACCTGCGCATTCCCGATACGGGCGCCCGCTATCCGAAGCAGGAACGCGGCCCGGTCAAGCTCCTCACGGATTTCGCCGACTGCTTCATGGTGCTGTGGCGCGACAAGCTCGGCCAGATCTCGCTGGCGGTCACGACGCTGTTCTGGGGCGCGGGCGCGACGCTGCAGTTCATCGTGCTGAAATGGGCCGAGGTGTCGCTCGGCATGTCGCTGTCGGAAGGCGCGATCCTGCAGGCCGTGGTCGCGGTCGGCGTCGCGGCCGGCGCGATCGCCGCCGCCGCCCGGATCCCGCTGAAGAAGTCGCTGACCGTGCTGCCCGTCGGCATCATCATGGGCATCGCGGTGATGCTGATGGCGTTCTACACGCGCGACCTGTTCCCGTCGAACTGGGCCGTGCACTTCGGCCACCTGCGCATGCCGGTCTACCTGATCGTCGCGTACATCTTCCTGATGTGCGTCGGCGCGCTGTCGGGCTACTTCGTCGTGCCGATGAACGCGCTGCTGCAGCACCGCGGCCACGTGCTGCTGTCGGCCGGCCATTCGATCGCGGTGCAGAACTTCAACGAGAACCTGTCGGTGCTCGTGATGCTGTGCCTGTATGCGGTGCTCGTGTGGCTCGACGTGCCGGTCGGTGTCGTGATCGTGCTGTTCGGCACGTTCGTCTGCCTGACGATGTGGCTCGTGATGCGCCGCCACCAGGCGAACCAGCGTCAGTTCGACTCGGTCGCGCTGATCGGCGAAGCGCGGCACTGACGCTACACTTTCCGTTTCCGTCCGCCGGCGCCGGTCTTCGAACCGGCGCGTTGCCATCATGACGCACCCGATACCCAACATCCTGACGATCGCCGGCTCCGATTCGGGCGGCGGCGCAGGCATCCAGGCCGACCTGAAGACGTTTTCCGCGCTCGGTGCGTACGGCGCCAGCGTGATCACCGCGCTGACCGCGCAGAACACGCGCGGCGTGACGGGCGTGCACGCGCCGGACGCCGCGTTCGTGACCGCGCAGCTCGACGCGGTGTTCAGCGACATCCGCATCGACGCGGTCAAGATCGGGATGCTCGCGAACGCGGCGATCGTGCACGCGGTGGCCGACGCGCTGCGCCGTTACGCGCCGCGCTTCGTCGTGCTCGACACGGTGATGATCTCGAAGAGTTCGCACGCGCTGCTCGCACCCGACGCGGTCGATGCGCTGCGCGACGCGCTGCTGCCGCTGGCGACCGTCGTCACGCCGAACCTGCCCGAAGCGGCCGCGCTGCTCGGCGACGCTCCCGCTACCACCGAAGACGACATGGTCCGACAAGGCCAGGCGTTGCTGCAGACGGGCGCGCGCGCCGTGCTGATGAAAGGCGGCCACCTGCCCGACGCGGCCGCGAGCCCCGACTGGCTCGTCGATGCGGCGCACACCGTGCGGCTCGACGGCCCGCGCGTGCCGGTCAGCAACACGCACGGCACGGGCTGCACGCTGTCGTCGGCGATCGCCGCGCAGCTGCCGCAGCAGCCCGACCTCGAAAGCGCGGTGCGCGAAGCGAAGGCCTACCTGACCGGCGCAATCGCCGCGAGCGGCCGCCTCGACGTCGGCCACGGCGTCGGCCCGGTTCATCACTTCCATCGCTGGTGGTAAGCGTCGCCTGACGCGGCGTCAGTCGTCCTGCGCCGCGAACGCCTGCGCACGCGCCGGCCAGTCGTCCGGCACGACGAAGCCGCGCGCCGTCTCGCGCCACGTGCGATCGCCGCCCTGCTCATAAATGCCGATCAAGTCGGGGGCCTGACGCGTCGCCAGCACGGGCGGCAGCTCGAGTGCGGCCGCGAGCGGTTCGGGTTCGAAGCCGGCGTCGGCGGCAACACGCCGCGGCGCGAGCCAAGCAAGCCGCGGCAACACGCTCCACGCAACGCCTGCACGCTGCGCGGCCGCCCACGCCGGCCACTGCGCATGCGTCAGCCAGAAACCGCGCGGGTGATCCGGCGAGATTTCGGCGGACACCGGCGGCAACGGTGCGCCGTGCGGATAGAACAGCCAGCCCCTGATGAACATCTGCGCGTCGGACGGCGCGCCGTAGCCGAGCAGCGCAAACCCGGCGCGATCGCCGAGCCGCAACTGGTGGTCGAGCAGCCGGCTGCGCTTGCGGTCGAACCGGTCGACGAGATTGGGCCCGACGAAGTCGGCGAGCGACGCGCCGGCGCGCACCGGCGCGCACAGATAGCACTTCACCGCGAGCTCCCAGTGCAGGCGCTGCCCGCCCGGCGCGTCGACGAGAAAATCGACTTCGCCGAGCGTCAGGCCGTTGCTGCGCAGCGGGAGATTGGCCGCGACGAGCCGCAGCGACGGCCCGTGCGTGAGGAAATACTCGAGCAGGCATTCGGCGTAGCGGCCGAGCCGGGTGGGCCGCAACCCGGCGAGCGCGAGGTGCAGCGGCTCGGGCGCCGCATCGAGCGCGGCGAGCCATGCTTCGACGGCCGACTGTCCGGCCGCATCCGGCCACGGATGCGCGAGCGGCGCGCCGGGTGCCGCGGTCAGCAGGCTCGGGCTCGCGAGCAGCCAGCCCAGATCGCGAACCGCGGCGTCGCGCAGCGTATCGACGAATGCGAACGCCGCGCCGGTCGTCATTGCCCGGCCGGCCCGTTCGCGTCGCTACCGTCTGCGCGACGGAACGTGTCGCGCGCGAGGCACAGGTCGGTCCACGCCTTCGACTTGTCCTGCAAGCTGCGCAACAGGTACGCCGGGTGGTAGGTGACGATCACCGGCACGCCTTCGTACGCATGCACGCGGCCGCGCAGCGACGCGATGCTGGCGTCCGTCTTCAGCAACGTCTGCGCGGCGAAGCGCCCGAGCGCGACGATCAGTTTCGGCTTCACGAGCGCGACCTGGCGCTGCAGATAAGGCTCGCAGCTTGCAACTTCGTCCGGTTCCGGATTTCGGTTGCCGGGCGGCCGGCACTTGATCACGTTCGCGATATACACGTTGTCGCCGCGCTTGAGCGCCAGCGACTGCAGCATGTTGTCGAGCAGCTTGCCGGCCTGGCCGACGAACGGCTCGCCCTGCTTGTCCTCGTTCTCGCCAGGCGCTTCGCCAATCAGCATCCAGTCCGCTTCACGGTCGCCGACGCCGAACACGGTGTTGGTCCGCTTCTCGCACAGCCGGCAGTGGGTGCAGTCGCGCACGCGCGCGGCCAGCGCATCCCAGTCGAGCATCGCGACCGGCGTTCCGGCGGGACGCGGTTCGGCTGCCGGCATGGGCTCGCCCGGCGGTGCCGCGTCGAACCACGCGAAATCGTCTTCTCCGACAGGCGGCGCGTCATCCATCGGCGGCATTGCATCGGCTGAAGCCGCCGGCGCGAGCATGCGATCGCCATCGACGACACGACGCGCCGGTGCATCCGGAGCCGGTATGCCCGATGCCGGTACGCCCGATGCCGGTACGCCCGATGCCGGTACGCCCGATGTCGGTACACCCGATGTCGGCATGCCCGATGCCGGTATGCCCGATGCCGGTATGCCCGATGCCGGTATGCCCGGCTCGCGAGCCGGCGAGGCCTCGGCGGCTCGCACGACCGCCGGCGGCGCATCGTCTTGCACCGGGGCACGCACCGCGCGCGCCGGCCGATCGGCCGCAACGACGGAAACGTCGTCCGCCGCCCCGGTTTGCGCGACGGGGGCCGCGTCGGCTGCCGCGCCTTCGTCCGCGCGCTGCCCGCGCCGCACCCAGATCTGCGCGAGGCCCATTTCCTCGAGCACCGCTTCAGCCCACGCCATGCGCGTCCCCCTCGTCCTTGTTCAGCGTCAGACGCATCACGATCGCGTCCTCCCGGCTGCGATGCTTCGCCGGATAGTAGTTCTTGCGCCGGCCGATCGTCACGAAGCCGAAACGCTCGTACAGATGAATCGCGCGCGGATTGGACGGCCGCACCTCGAGCAGCACGCCGTCGAGCCGCTCCGCGCGCGAAATGCGCACGGCCTCGCGCAGCAGTGCGAGGCCCGCGCCCGCGCGCTGCGCGGCCGGCGCGACGCACAGGTTCAGCAGGTGCATCTCGTCGATCACGGGCATCAGCACGCAATAGCCGATCAGCGAACCCGTCACGTGCCGCAGGCACACGCCCAGATAGCCGTTGCGCAACGAATCCTCGAAGTTGCCGCGGCTCCACGGGAATTCGTACGCGACCTGCTCGATCGCAACGACCTCGTCGAGATCCGCGTCCGTCATCGGCGCCAGATAGCGGTCGCTCAGCAATACACCCGTCATCCCTTCGCTCCGCCCGTCTGCGCGGCCCGTGCCGCGATCCGCTCGGCAGTCGTCTGCGCGACCTTGTCGCGCACGTATTCGGGCGCGGCCTGATCGGCCGCCACCGTGCGCCCGGCGCGGAACGCGCGCAGCGCGGCATGCGCGACCGCCAGCGCATGCGGCAATGCTTCGCCGTCGATCACGGCCGCGCGCGCCGCGGCCGGCAACTGCGCGCCGAACGCGGCAGCCGCATTGCCCGCGAGCGTGAACGGCGCGTCGGGCACGCCGACGGCGCCCGGCACATCGAGCGACGCCGGATGCAGCGTGCGCCAGTCGCCGGCGCTGTCGTCCCACGCGAAGTCCGCCCAGTAGGCTTCGTCCATCCGCGCGTCCAGCGCGGCAAGCACGCGGGTCGTGCCGGGCGCGCGCAGCCGCGCGTGCTCCGCGCACGCGAGCAGCGTGCCGATCGGCACGACCGGCAGCCCGCTCCCGAACGCGAGTCCCTGGGTAATGCCGGTCGCGGTACGCAGGCCGGTGAACGAGCCGGGGCCGGCGCCGAACGCGATCGCGTCGCAGTCGGCGAGCGTCAGCCCGGATTCGGCGAAAAGCTCCTGGATCGCCGGCAGCACGCGCGTGCTCGACACGGCGCCCGTCTGTTCGTGGCGGACCCAGGTTTGCGGGGTGGAAACGGCGTCATCGGCATGGGCCGAGCGCAGCAGCGCGACCGAGCAGTATTCGGTCGACGTATCGATGGCGAGGAGCACTGTTTGCGTCATGGCCGACATTGTAATGCGGCACCCCGCTCCCACGGGCGATCGGGCCCGATCTGTGCGCGCGTTCGGCGCCGACGGCGGTTTGGAAGGATCGCTCGACCCCGCGCGGCGGTCCGCTTGTTAAGATCGCCCGACCTGAAACCCTTACGGAGACACCCGATGAGCGAACTCACCGCCCAATTCGATCAGGCCCAGATCGACGTCAAGCAACTGACGGAACGCCCGGGCAACCTGACCCTGCTGCGCCTGTACGCGCTCTTCAAGCAGGCAACCGACGGCGATGCGCACGGAGACAAGCCCGGCTTCACCGACATCGTCGGCAAATACAAGTACGACGCATGGGATGCGTTGAAGGGCACGTCGCAGGATGCCGCGAAGCAGCAGTACATCGAACTCGTCGAATCGCTGAAAAACGGCACGGCTTCCTGACCGAACCACGCCGTTCGCAATAGGCAATCAAATCAGTGGCGCAGCGCAGCAAATCTCTTTATAATGCGGCCTGCGTCACCCCCGCGCTCGGCTCGCTTGCCGTTCCGGCCCGACGCCTCGTAGCGTTAAGCTCCAATCCGGTTTAGAACCTGTCCCCTCCTGCTTCGACCCTCGCGGTCGTCACTTATCAGGCTGGCGGCCCCGCTCCTGAAGCGCGCCGCACCCAAAACAGCTTCTAATGCCTCATCCGCCGACTGTTCGGCGGATTGCACCCGTTTCCCGATTTGCTCGCTGAATCCGACGACTTGGGTATGCGCGATTGGCGCCGACGTTTCACCCACTGTGTTTCAAGGATTGTTATGACTTCGAGCATCAACTCCAGCCCGCTCAACGCGATCGCCGACCAGGCGCTCGGTCTCGACGACGCCGCCGTACCGGCCGCGGTCGAACCGGCGTCGGACGAGCCGAGCTTCGCGTCGCTCGGGTTGTCGCCGGAGATCGTCTCCGCGCTGCAGGCCGCCGGCTATGTGAAGCCGACGCCGGTCCAGCAGCGCGCGATTCCGGCCGGCATCGCCGGCCGCGACCTGCTGGTGTCGAGCCCGACCGGTTCGGGCAAGACGGCCGCATTCATGCTGCCCGCGATCGAACGCTTCGCGCAGCTCCAGAAGACGCTGGCGCAGCAACCGCGCGCGCCGCGCGAACCGAACCAGGGCGACCGCCGCGTGCGCCGCCCGCAACCCGTCGCGCGCCCGGGCCTGCTCGTGCTGACGCCGACCCGCGAACTCGCGATGCAGGTCACCACGGCCGCATCGACCTACGGCAAGCACCTGAAGCGCCTGCGCACGGTCAGCATCCTCGGCGGCGTCGCCTACGGCCAGCAGCTGATGCTGCTCGCGAAGAACCCCGAAATCCTGGTCGCCACGCCGGGCCGCCTGCTCGACCACCTCGAGCGCGGCCGCATCGACCTGTCCGAACTGAAGATGCTCGTGCTCGACGAAGCCGACCGCATGCTCGACATGGGCTTCATCGACGATATCGAAACGATCGTCGCCGCGACGCCCGCGTCGCGCCAGACGATGCTGTTCTCGGCCACGCTCGACGGCAAGATCGGTTCGCTGACGAGCCGCCTGCTGAAGGATCCCGAGCGCATCGAGATCCAGCAGCGCCTCGAGTCGCGCGCGAACATCGCGCAGACCGTGCACTACGTCGACGACCGCGACCACAAGGATCGCCTGCTCGATCACCTGCTGCGCGACGACGCGCTCGACCAGGCGATCATCTTCACGGCGACCAAGATCGACGCCGACCAGCTCGCCGGCCGTCTCGCCGACGCAGGCTTCGAATCGGCCGCGCTGCACGGCGACCTGCCGCAGGGCGCGCGTAACCGCACGATCCGTGCGCTGCGCGAGCGCCGCGTGCGCGTGCTGGTCGCGACCGACGTCGCGGCACGCGGCATCGACATCCCGGGCATCACGCACGTGTTCAACTACGACCTGCCGAAGTTCGCGGAAGACTACGTGCACCGTATCGGCCGTACGGGCCGTGCGGGCCGCTCGGGTATCGCGGTGAGCCTCGTGCACCACGCCGAACAGGGCGCGCTCAAGCGCATCGAGCGCTTCGTGCGCTCGCCGCTGCCGGTCAACGTGATCGAAGGTTTCGAGCCGCGCAAGTCGGCGCCCCCGCGCGGCGGCAACGGCGGCCGCGGCCGTCCGGGCGGCGGTAACGGCGGCGGCCGACGTTTCGGCGGCAAGCCGGGCGGCGGTCATGGCGGCAACGGCCGCAGCTACGGCGGCGGCAATGGCGGCGGCTGGAGCGGCAAGCCGGGCGGCAGCCGCGACGGCGGCCCGCGTCGCGACGGCCAGCGCAGCAGCGGCCCGCGCCGCGGCAATTCCGCGTCGTAAGCACGCACGGGCGGCCGCCCCACCGATGGCCGCCCCGCCAATCCAGCCGACCGGCGCATCTGCGCCGGTTTTTTTTCGTCCCGCCGCACATTTCACGATACGAAAAATTTTTTTGTGTCGTAAAAAATCATGCTGCGTGGCACAACCCAGACGATTGCGGGATGGGAAAAAGCATTTCTTATCCCGAAATCAAGAATTCAAATAATTGATTTAAAACAACTAAAAATTTACGCACTTTCTGATACAGCCGCTGTTTCGCTCCCGTCGATTTGCCTAGACTCTTATACAAGACTTCACGAAACGGAACGCGCCGCTTCCCGCTTCGAGAACAGCATCCGCACCGTCAGATTCGACCCATTAGGCAACACACCGCATCAAGGAGCTCATCATGTCGCGTCAGCAACAGGCACAGGAACTGCAAAAGCAATGGGAAACCGATCCGCGCTGGAAAGGCATCAAGCGCGGCTACTCGGCCGAGGACGTGGTCCGCCTGCGCGGCTCGATCCCGATCGAGCACACGCTGGCCAGGCGCGGCGCGGAAAAGCTGTGGGGCCTCATCAACAACGAACCGTTCGTCAACGCACTCGGCGCGCTGACCGGCAACCAGGCGATGCAGCAGGTGAAGGCCGGCCTGAAGGCCATCTACCTGTCCGGCTGGCAAGTGGCCGGCGACGCGAACGTCGCGGGCGAAATGTACCCGGACCAGTCGCTGTACCCGGCGAACTCGGTGCCGCTCGTCGTGAAGCGCATCAACAACACGCTGACGCGCGCCGACCAGATCCAGTGGTCGGAAGGCAAGAACCCGGGCGACGAAGGTTATGTCGACTTCTTCGCGCCGATCGTGGCCGACGCGGAAGCCGGTTTCGGCGGCGTGCTGAACGCGTTCGAACTGATGAAGGCGATGATCGAGGCAGGCGCATCGGGCGTTCACTTCGAAGACCAGCTCGCTTCGGTGAAGAAGTGCGGCCACATGGGCGGCAAGGTGCTCGTGCCGACGCGCGAAGCCGTCGCGAAGCTGTCGGCTGCGCGTCTCGCGGCCGACGTGATGGGCACGCCGACCGTGCTGGTCGCACGTACCGACGCGGAAGCGGCCGACCTGATCACGTCCGACGTCGACGACAACGACAAGCCGTTCCTGACGGGCGAGCGCACGGTGGAAGGTTTCTTCCGCACGAAGCCGGGCCTCGAGCAGGCGATCTCGCGCGGCCTCGCGTACGCGCCGCATGCCGACCTGATCTGGTGCGAAACCGGCAAGCCGGATCTCGAGTACGCGAAGAAGTTCGCGGAAGCGATCCACAAGCAGTTCCCGGGCAAGCTGCTGTCGTACAACTGCTCGCCGTCGTTCAACTGGAAGAAGAACCTCGACGACGCGACGATCGCGAAATTCCAGAAGGAACTCGGCGCGATGGGCTACAAGTTCCAGTTCATCACGCTGGCCGGCTTCCATGCGCTGAACTACTCGATGTTCAACCTCGCGCACGGCTATGCCCGCACGCAGATGAGCGCGTTCGTCGAACTGCAGCAGGCCGAGTTCGCGGCAGCCGACAAGGGTTTCACGGCCGTCAAGCACCAGCGTGAAGTCGGCACCGGCTACTTCGACGCGGTGACGCAGACGGTCGAACGCGAAGCATCGACGACCGCGCTGCACGGCTCGACCGAAGACGAACAGTTCTTCGACGGCAAGAAGGTCGCGTAACGCGCGCAAGCGGCGCGGCATCGGCAACAGAACAAAAATCAGGGAGGAGACGGCAGGCGCGCGATGCAGATCGCGCGACCGGCCGCGCGGCCCGCGGGCCGCCAGCAACGACGCGCGCCGGCTTGGTCCGGCGCGCCCTTTTTCTACGGTGCCGGTCCTGCTGCCGCCCGCGCGGCCACAACCGGCACCGCGCTACCGATAGACAATCACCGGAATTTTCGTATGGGTCAGCACACGCTGCGTCTCGCTGCCGATCAGCAGGCTGCCGAGCCCGCGGCGTCCGTGGGACGCCATGAAGATCACGTCGCAGCCGCCGCGTTCGGCCGCCTCGATGATGCCGAGATACGGCGACGGATGCACGCTGGTCCACGTGTCGCAGACGACGCCGGCCACCTTCGCGGCCGATTCGACCTCGTCGAGGTGCGCGCGCGCCTCGCGCTCGCTGCGCGCCCGGAAATCGGCGGGCGGCTCGATGATCACTTCGGAAAACGGCGAGTATGGATACTGCGGCAGGCACGCGTAGGCCGTCACGCGCGCGCCGACCGCGCGCGCCAGGTCGATCGCGCCGTCAATCGCCTTTTGCGACAGTTCGGAACCGTCGGTTGGAACGAGGATGTGCCGGAACATCGCGCCCTCCTTCGTCAATCGCACTCCGCGCGCCGCGATCCCGTTCGGGCCGACCGCGATGCGTCGCGCGTGCCTCCTACGATTGTAGTGTGCGAAACCGCGCAACCGGCACCGGCAGCGGGTTCGCCCTCATATCGGAAACGCGCGGGCATACGCGGCCTACTCGCCCCAATAACCGGGCCGCTCGTACGTGTGCTTCAGGTAATCGAGAAACAGGCGCACGCGCAGCGGCAGGTGGCGGCGCTGCGGAAACACCGCGTGGATGCCGATCGGCGGCGCGGCGAACGCGTCGAGCACGCTGACGAGCCGGCCGGCCGCGATGTCGTCGCCGACCTCCCACCACGAGCGCCATGCCAGGCCGTGTCCGGCGAGACACCACTCGTGCAGCACCGCGCCGTCCGAGCATTCCATCGTGCCGTTCACGCGAATCGACACGACCTTGTCGTCCTCCTGGAACGCCCAGCCGCGCTGCTGGTTCGCGTTCGCCGCGAGCGCGAGGCAGTTGTGCCGCGCCAGTTCCGCGAGCGTGGCGGGCGTGCCGCGCCGCGTGAGATACGCGGGCGACGCAACGCACACGCGGCGATTCTCGCCGAGCTTCAGCGACACCAGCGACGAGTCCGGCAGTTCGCCGAGCCGCACCGCGCAATCGAACCCTTCGTTGACGAGGTCGACCATCCGGTCGGACAGGTCGAGCGTGACCGACACGTCCGGATGCCCGCTGCTGAACTCGGGCACGAGCGGCGCGACGTGCCGCCGACCGAAGCCGGCCGGCGCGGAAATGCGCAGGTGGCCGCTCGCCTTGACGCCGCCGGCGGACACACTCGCCTCCGCGTTCTGCATGTCGTTGATGATCCGCTGGCAATCCTCGAGGAATGCCGACCCCTCGAACGTCAGCGTAAGCTTGCGCGTCGTGCGCACCAGCAGCTTGACGCCGAGCCGCTCCTCGAGCGCGTCGAGGCGGCGGCCGATGATCGCCGGCGCGACGCCTTCCGCGTGCGCAGCCGCCGACAAGCTGCCCTTCGCCGCGACCGCGGCGAACGTTTCGATCTGTTTGAACCGGTCCATGACTCGCGGGGACGGCACCGCCGCCCTTCAAATAGCTTAAGCCGCTCAAGATTATGTATATGAAAGTAAAAGATCAAGTGATGATTAGCGTCTTTTTTAGCACCTGCGATCACGAATAGAATCGACCCGACCTCTGAAACTGGAGCGCAAGGCTATGTCGGCCACAACGACACTCTCCTCTCCCGACGCAATCCTCTTCGACGCATTCGGCACGTTGTTCGACGTGCATGCGGTCGTGGCCGCGGCAGAGCAGATGTTTCCCGGTCACGGGGAACGGTTGTCGCAGCTGTGGCGACGCAAGCAAATCGAATACTCGCAGCTGCGCACGCTCGCCGATCCGGCCGGCGCCCGCTATCGCCCGTTCCGGGACATCACGCTCGATGCGCTGCGGTTCGCCGCGCGCGCGCTCGGCCTCGCGCTGAACAGCGCGGCCGAGAAGCGGCTGATGGACGAATACGCGTGCCTGTCCACCTATCCCGATACGGTGCCCGCGCTGCGCAAGCTGCGCGCGCTCGAGCCGCGCCCGCCGCTCGCGATCCTGTCGAACGGCAACCCGCAGATGCTCGACATCGCGATCAAGAGCGCCGGCATGTCCGGGCTGTTCGATCGCGTGCTGTCGGCCGACACCGTGCGCGCGTACAAGCCGAGTCCGGCCGTCTACGCGCTCGGCACCGCCGCGCTCGGGCCGAACCCGCGCGGCATCGTGTTCGTGTCGTCGAACGCATGGGACGTCGCCGGTGCCGCGTGGTTCGGCTACACGACGTTCTGGCTCAACCGCACGGGCGCGCCCGCCGAGGAACTCGGCGCACCGCCCGACGGCACGGGCACCGGCATGGCCGACCTGCTCGCATTCCTCGCCACCCCGGCTCCATCCGGCAGACACGCAAACCGCACGCGCCCCGGCCCGGGTGCATGACGCTCGCAGCTGCCGCCTTCCCCTTTCACCGAAACCGCAACTGACCGACCAAGGAGATGAGACTCATGAGCACCCCGATCACGCTGCCGCAAGGCATGACGATCACCGGCGAAATCAAGCCGGGTTACGAAGCGATCCTGACGCCCGACGCGCTCGCACTCGTCGCAGCGCTGCACCGCGCGTTCGAACCGCGCCGCCAGGCGCTGCTGCAGGCGCGCGCCGAGCGCACGAAACGCCTCGACGCGGGCGAGCGCCCGGACTTCCTGGCCGATACCAGGGCGATCCGCGAGGGCGACTGGAAGGTCGCGCCGCTGCCGGCCGACCTGCAATGCCGCCGCGTCGAGATCACGGGCCCCGTCGAGCGCAAGATGATCATCAACGCGCTGAACTCGGGCGCCGATTCGTACATGACGGACTTCGAAGATTCGAACGCGCCGAGCTGGACGAACCAGATCGACGGCCAGATCAACCTGAAGGACGCGATCCGCCGCACCATCTCGCTCGAGCAGAACGGCAAGTCGTACCAGCTCAACGACAAGGTCGCGACGCTGATCGTGCGTCCGCGCGGCTGGCATCTCGACGAGAAACACGTGACGGTCGACGGCCAGCGCGTGTCCGGCGGCATCTTCGATTTCGCGCTGTTCCTGTTCCACAACGCGAAGGAGCTGATCGCGCGCGGCTCGGGCCCGTACTTCTACCTGCCGAAGATGGAAAGCCATCTCGAGGCGCGCCTGTGGAACGACATCTTCGTCGCCGCGCAGGAACAGGTCGGCATCCCGCGCGGCACGATCCGCGCGACCGTGCTGATCGAGACGATCCTCGCCGCGTTCGAGATGGACGAGATCCTGTACGAACTGCGCGAGCACAGCTCGGGCCTGAACGCCGGCCGCTGGGACTACATCTTCTCGGCGATCAAGAAGTTCAAGAACGACCGCAATTTCTGCCTCGCCGACCGTTCGAAGATCACGATGACGGTGCCGTTCATGCGCGCGTACGCGCTGCTGCTGCTGAAGACCTGCCACAAGCGCAACGCGCCGGCGATCGGCGGGATGAGCGCGCTGATCCCGATCAAGAACGATCCGGAAGCGAACGACAAGGCGATGGGCGGCGTGCGCTCGGACAAGCAGCGCGACGCGACCGACGGCTACGACGGCGGCTGGGTTGCGCACCCGGGCCTCGTGCCGATCGCGATGGAAGAGTTCGTCAAGGTGCTCGGCGACAAGCCGAACCAGATCGCGAAGCAGCGCGACGACGTGCAAATCGAAGGCAAGAACCTGCTCGACTTCCAGCCTGAAGCGCCGATCACCGAAGCCGGCCTGCGCAACAACATCAACGTCGGCATCCACTACCTCGGCGCGTGGCTCGACGGCAACGGCTGCGTGCCGATCCACAACCTGATGGAAGATGCGGCCACCGCCGAGATTTCCCGTTCGCAGGTGTGGCAGTGGATCCGCTCGCCGAAGGGCGTGCTCGACGACGGCCGCAAGGTCACGGCCGACCTCGTGCGCGAATACGCAAAGGTCGAACTCGACAACGTGAAGCGTTCGGTCGGCGGCAACACGCAGCCGTACGAGCGCGCCGCGGCGATCTTCGAGCAGATGTCGACGTCGGAAGGCTTCACCGAATTCCTGACGCTGCCGCTGTACGAGGAAATCTGACGAAGCGGCCCGCCGCGACCGTCGGCCGGCCACGTGCCGTCGCCGGTCGCACGCGACGACCGCACGAAAAAAGCGCCCCGCGGGGCGCTTTCCTTTTGCGGCGAAACCGACTGCCGCGCGGACGCTCAGGCGACCTCTCGCTCGCGCCGGTGCTGGACCCAGTCTCCCGACGCGATGCGCGGACGCCCGGCTGCCGCATGCGCGGCGACCGGGTAATACAGGCATGCGTACTGCCGGCCGCCGAGCTCGACGGTCACCTCTTCCGGCTTGAACAGCGTGTCGACGCCCGGATAAACGCGCTCGATCTCGTCGAGCACGGGAACGAGCCGTTCATCGACCTCGTAGACGTCGCCCCAGACCAGCGACTTGCCGGCCGGCCCGGCGACCATCCCCGGATACGTACCGAAATCGTACAGCTCGCCCGGCAGCGCGGCCGCGCCAAGCAGCGTCGGCGCGGCGATCCCGTGTCGTGCGGCCGCATGGCCGATGTCGTTGGTCTCTCCGGCTCTCAGGGTGCCGTAGACGAATACGTAGCGCATCGTGGTTCTCCTCTTCGATTCGTATGTTGCCGTGTTCGCGCGCGATTCGTGCGAAATTGCGCACCCATCGATAGACCACCGGATCGGCCCGATGGTTCTGACCGGCAAGCGCGCGGGGCCCCGGGCAGTCGCGCCGACTTCGCCCGCTCCCATACAAAGTTCATTTGACCAGGGCATGATCGCCCCAAAAACCGCCGCATGCGCTCGCGCGGCGCCTTCTAAAATAACGGCATCGCCGCCGCGCCGCCCGAACCGTCCATGAATCCTCCCGTCCAAGCCGACGCATCGAACCCATACGACGTCATCGACATCCCGCCCGAATTCGCGCCGACCGCCGTCCATCCGATGCGCGTGCGCGCGCGGCAGGTCGACGCCGGCCACCGCATCCCGCTGCACACGCATGCGTGGGCGCAGCTCGCGTACGCATCGCGCGGCGTGCTGCGCGTCGCGACGACCGGCACGACGTGGATGGTGCCGCCGTCCCGCGCGATCTGGGTGCCGCCGCGTGTGACGCATGAAGTCGTGATCGTCGAGGAAGCGTATTTGCGCACGCTGTATATCGACGAATCGATCGTGCCGGACGGGCTCGACGCGTGCCGCGTCGTGGAAGTGACGGGATTGCTGCGCGAACTGATCGTCGCACTCGATGCGCGCGAGCTGAGCACCGCGCGCGAGCGCCTGCTGTGCGGGCTCGTGCTCGACGAGCTGAGCCATGCCGAGCCGTTGCCGCTTGCGGTGCCGATGCCTGATGAGAAACGGCTGCGCATGCTGTGCGAATCGGTACTCGCGCAACCGGCGCATGCGGAATCGCTCGAACACTGGGCGAGCGAGGTCGGCGCGAGCACGCGCACGATTTCGCGGCTCTTCAAGCAGGAACTGGGCGTGAGCTTTTCGCAGTGGCGCCAGCAGGCGCTGCTGGCGCGGGCGATCCCGCTGCTGAATCAGGGGCGCCCGCTGTCGCATATCGCGCGCGAACTCGGCTACCAGAGCCAGAGCGCGTTCTCGGCGATGTTCCGCCGTGCATTCGGCGAAAGCCCGCGCGCGTTCATGCTGCGCGGCTACGAGCACCGCGGCGCGGAAGGCCGCATTGCGGACGACGAATCGCCGGACGACGACGCGATCGACGCCGTCCGCTGAGCGCTGCGCTCCGGATCGTCAGATCTTCAGACCGGCCGCACCATGTGGCGGATCGAGCCGAGTTGCGCGAGCCGCGGGCCGGCTACCCGATAGCCCATGCGCAGGTAGAGACGCGCGGCGGGATTGTCGACGAACACGCGCAACTGCAATTCGTGCAGCCCGCGCGCACGTGCCCAGCGGTGCGCCATGTCGAGCATGTAGGTGCCGGCGCCCTGCCCGCGATGGCCGGCCGCGATCTGGACGTCGCGGATATGCAGCGAATCGCCTTCCTCGGTCACGCGCAGCACGCCGATGCGCTCGCCGTCGGCCTCGAGGATGAAGTTCTCGGATTCGCGCCAGCTCGCATAGAACAGGTCGCTGCGCCACACGAGCCCATGGCGCTTGTAGTAGCCGCCCATGTTGCCGTGCGTCAGCGCTTCGGCAAACGGGAAATCGCCGGGCTCCGCTGGCCGGAGCTGATACAGGAGTCGCAGGTCGGTTGGATCGAGCATCGCGCAGGGGTCAAGAACGCATCCCGCCACGATAGCGCAGTCGCGTGCGGATGCAATCGCGAATTTCTCGTAGCGGCGCGGCGCCTGATTTGCAAGCGCAGCCCTTCGAGTCCCGCCGAAAGCCGCGCAGGCGGCTTCCTCCGCCCCGCAGCCACGCGCCCGAGAACGGGCGCAACACTGGACGCACAAACGAAAATGCCCGCACAAGGCGGGCACTTTCGTTTGTTTGGCGGAGCGGACGGGACTCGAACCCGCGACCCCCGGCGTGACAGGCCGGTATTCTAACCGACTGAACTACCGCTCCAGTCTTGCTGCTTGCCTGGCAGGCGTCGGTTGCTTCCTGCCGGCGCGTCGTTTGTTCGAACGACGCCGAAATCTGGCGTCCCCTAGGGGATTCGAACCCCTGTACTCACCGTGAAAGGGTGATGTCCTAGGCCTCTAGACGAAGGGGACAACGTACTGCTTACATCCTTAATGCAAAAGCCCGTTCAAAAACGTTCTTTGAACGGGCTTCGTTCTGGCGGAGCGGACGGGGCTCGAACCCGCGACCCCCGGCGTGACAGGCCGGTATTCTAACCAACTGAACTACCGCTCCAGCTTTCTTCACCCCACTTGCAGGACATCGTTCATGTTCCTGCAAGCGTTGCGGCACTTCTACGAAACGCCGCTGAATCTGGCGTCCCCTAGGGGATTCGAACCCCTGTACTCACCGTGAAAGGGTGATGTCCTAGGCCTCTAGACGAAGGGGACAACGTACTGCTTACATCCTTAATACAAAAGCCCGCTCAAAAACGTCTTGAACGGGCTTCGTTCTGGCGGAGCGGACGGGACTCGAACCCGCGACCCCCGGCGTGACAGGCCGGTATTCTAACCGACTGAACTACCGCTCCAGCTTTCTTACCCAACCCGCAGGACGTCGGTTACGTTCCTGCAAGCCTCGCGACACTTCTACGAAACGCCGCTGAATCTGGCGTCCCCTAGGGGATTCGAACCCCTGTACTCACCGTGAAAGGGTGATGTCCTAGGCCTCTAGACGAAGGGGACAAAATCTTTTCAGATCTGTCTGACTTTCGCTATTCACTTCTCATCAACAGCGAAGGCCGGAATTCTAACTGCTTTAGATCATTCTGTGAAGCATTTATTACTACAACTACTGCTTCGCAAATCAATCCAATTTGTTCTGTTGGTGGAGGTAAGCGGGATCGAACCGCTGACCTCTTGCATGCCATGCAAGCGCTCTCCCAGCTGAGCTATACCCCCTTGCAGAACAGAAATGAGATTATATGGACCGACTTTGAACTTGTAAATACCCTTTTTGCGATTCGAGCGAATTTTTTTGCGAAGCTGCCGCGATCTCACGCGCAGACAGCTTCGCTCACGCACGAACCTCAGGCCAGCGCGGCCTCGATGCGCGACACCACGACGTCGCGACCGAACAGCACCAGCACCGCATCGATCGACGGCGTGTGCGTCGTACCGGCCACCAGCAGGCGCACCGGCATCGCGAGTTGCGGCATCTTCAGCTTGTGCGTGCCGAGCGTCGCCTTCAGCGCAGCGGACACCGCTTCCTTCGTCCAGTCGGCCGCCTTCAGCGCGACGACGAGATCGGCCAGTGCCGGCCGCACCGCATCGGTCACGTGCTGCGCGAGCGCGTCGGCTTCCGGTGCCGGCACGCGGTAGAACATCGCGGCGCCTTCCGCGATCTCCTTGACCGTCGTCGCGCGATCCTTCATCAGGCCGACCACGGCGTCGAGCGCCGGGCCCGTCGCGAGCGCCGCGTCGTCGATGCCGAGCGCGTCGAGGAACGGCTTCGCGAGCGCGGCGAGGCGCGCGTTGTCGGCTTCCTTGATGTAATGCGCGTTCAGCCAGCTCAGCTTGCTGTGGTCGTACTGCGCGGGCGACTTGCCGAGATGCTCGAGATCGAACCATTCGACGAACTGCTCGCGCGAGAAGATCTCCGCGTCGCCGTGCGACCAGCCGAGGCGCGCGAGATAGTTGACGACCGCTTCAGGCAGGAAGCCCGCATCGCGATACGCCATCACGCTCATCGCGCCATGCCGCTTGCTCATCTTCTCGCCCTGCTCGTTCAGCACGGTCGGCAGGTGCGCATAGACGGGCGCCTCGCCGCCGAGCGCATTCAGGATGTTGATCTGGCGCGGCGTGTTGTTCACGTGGTCGTCGCCACGGATCACGTGCGTGATGCCCATGTCCATGTCGTCCACCACCACGCAGAAGTTGTAGATCGGCGTGCCGTCCGGGCGCGCGATCACGAGGTCGTCGAGTTCCTCGTTCGAGATCTCGACGCGCCCCTTCACGGCGTCGTCCCACACGACCGTGCCGGTCAACGGATTGCGGAAGCGCAGCACGGGCTTCACGCCGGCCGGCGGCTCGGGCAGCACCTTGCCGGGCTCCGGACGCCACGTGCCGTCGTAGCGCGGCTTCAGGCCGGCCTCGCGCTGGCGTTCGCGCAGCGCGTCGAGTTCCTCGGCCGACATGTAGCACGGGTACGCGAGGCCCTTCTCGAGCATCTGCGCGAGCACCTCGCGATAGCGGTCCATCCGCTGCATCTGGTAGATCGGGCCTTCATCGAAATCCAGGCCGAGCCACTGCATCCCTTCGAGGATCGCATCGACCGCTTCCTGCGACGAGCGCTCGACGTCGGTATCCTCGATGCGCAGCACGAACGTGCCCTTCATCTTGCGGGCGAACGCCCACGGATAGAGTGCGGAGCGGATGTTGCCGAGGTGGATGAAGCCGGTGGGACTCGGCGCGAAGCGGGTACGGACAGGACGGGTCATAAACGGTAACTCGAACGCCTGGGGCGCATGAATGATTCGACGCGGGATCGACGGCGGCAGCCCGGACAGCAACGGGGCCGGCGACGCCCGGAACGGGAAAGAAGCCGGAATTATACTCGCGCCTGACATCGCGCCAAGCGCACCGCTTGCTTTATGATGTGCGCGCCGCGGCCGCCAACCGGCGCGGCGCCGGTCGCACGGAACCTGCCGCGCGGCCGCTCGGAACCTATCGCCGCCGCGGGCCGTGTAACCCGCCGCCAAGCCGCCGGAGAACCATTCGATGTCGTCCCCTCGCCTGTCGCGCCGCCATTTCACGATCGCGTGCGCGTCCGCCAGCCTCGCCGCGTGTACGTCGTTCGGCGGCAAATCCCGTCCCGACAACGCCTCCAACCCCGCGCAGCCGAACGAGAAGCCCGTGAAGATCGGCATCGCGCTCGGCGGCGGCGCCGCGCGCGGCTTCTCGCACATCGGCGTGCTGAAGGCGCTCGAGGCGCGCGGCATCCCGATCGAGATCGTCGCGGGCACGAGCGCGGGCTCGGTGGTCGGCGCACTCTATGCGTCGGGCATGAGCGCGCTGCAGATCAACAAGATCGCGCTCGACATGGACCAGGCCGCGATCAGCGACTGGGCGCTGCCGTTCCGCTCGCGCGGCCTCCTGCAGGGTGTCGCACTGCAGAACTTCCTGAACAAGTCGCTCAACAACCGGCCGATCGAGAAGATGGCGAAGCCGCTCGGCATCGTCGCGACGGATCTGCAGAGCGGCCAGCCGATCCTGTTCCAGCAAGGCAACACGGGGCTCGCGGTGCGTGCGTCGTGCAGCGTGCCGTCGGTGTTCGAACCGGTGAAGATCGGCAACCGCGAATACGTCGACGGCGGCCTCGTGAGCCCGGTGCCCGCGTCGTACGCGCGCAAGATGGGCGCGAGCTTCGTGATCGCGGTCGACATCTCGTCCCGGCCGGACGGCGCGGCGACCAGCAACCCGATCGAGATGCTGCTGCAGACCTTCACGATCATGGGCCAGACGATCAAGACCTACGAGCTCGACAAATACGCGGACGTCGTGATCCGCCCGAACCTTGCGGCCATGGGCGGCAGCGACTTCAACCAGCGCAACGCGGCGATTCTCGCAGGCGAGGAAGCGGTCGCGCGCATCATGCCGGAACTGCAGCGCAAGCTCGCGGCGGCGCGCGGCGTAGCCGCCGCGTAAGAAGCACGCCGGTCGCGGGACGGGACGGGACGGCGCGCGCCGCCGCCCCGCGACCTGCGGAACGACTTCCGCGTCGCTGCCTGCGCCGGCCCCAAAACAAAAAACCCTGCCGCCTTTCGGTGACAGGGTTTTTTCGATCCGGTCCGGCTGACCGGCGAACGTCAGTTGTTGCCGCTCGCCGAATCGTCGCCGATCGTCGCGCGCACGCGCTGGCGCAGATCCTCGGCCTTCATCGGGAACTCCGACTCGAGCCGGCGCGCGCCGGTGAAACGCTTTTCCCAGTAGCCGCTATCGAGATCGTCGACGCGAACGGTGCTGCCCGTCGACGGCGAATGCACGAACTTGTTGTCGCCGATATAGATGCCGACGTGCGAGAACGTGCGGCGCATCGTGTTGAAGAACACGAGGTCGCCCGGCTTGAGGTTACTCATGCTCACCTTCTCGCCGACCCGGCTCATCTCTTCCGCGCGACGCGGCAGCGACATGCCGAGCGTGTCCTGGAACACGTAGCGGACGAAGCCGCTGCAGTCGAGGCCCGAATCCGGCGAGTTGCCGCCCCAGCGATAACGCACGCCGATCATGTTCAGCGCGCCGACGACGACGTCGCCTGCCTTGCCCGCCATGCCGGCGAGGAACGACTTCGCGCCGCCGCCCGACGGCTGGGCACTGGTCTGCTGGACGGAGGAACCCGACCCGATTTGAGTCGAATTCGTGACATTCTGGTTAAAACTGCTGACTTCGTCGGCGAACGCGCCGGGAGCTGCTGCGAACAGGGCGCCGATGAACAGCCCGGCGATGGTGCGCGCGCATGCCTGGGTCAGGGATCGATGCTGCATTGGTCGATGGAATATGCTTAAAAATCAGCTGATTGGCGGAAAATTTCGGTCGATACTAGCCAGCGCGTAATCGTTTGTCAAAACAAATTAAAAAATACAATCGAGATGATCAGACCATTGGACGCTTATCACGCTTTCCAGACCGCTTTCAACAGCTTTTGTGTGTAAGGATGTGACGGTCTGGTGAAGATGTCGGCCACGTCTCCCGACTCGACGACGGCGCCGTCCTGCATCACCGCGACGCGGTGCGCCATCGCGCCGATCACCTCCAGATCGTGGCTGATGAATACATAGCCGAGGTTGTATTTCTGTTGCAAATTCGCGAGCAGTTTCAGCACCTGCTGCTGGATCGACACGTCGAGCGCGGAAGTCGGCTCGTCGAGGATCAGGATGCGCGGCTCCAGCACCAGCGCGCGCGCGATCGCGATCCGCTGGCGCTGCCCGCCCGAGAATTCGTGCGGATAGCGGTGCAATACCGTGCGGTCGAGGCCGACTTCGCGCAGCACCGCGAGCGACTTCGCGCGGCGCGCATCGGGCGTCATTTCCGGGCGATGCAGCTCGAGCCCCTCGCCGACGATCCGTTCGATCGTGTGACGCGGCGAAAGCGAACTGAACGGATCCTGAAAGACGACCTGCATGTTCGAGCGCAGCGCGGTCTGTTCGCGGCCGCGATAGGTCGACAGCGCGCGCCCCTGGAATTCGATCTCGCCGCCGGCCGTCTTCTGCAGCCCGAGCAGCGCCATCGCGAGCGTCGATTTCCCGGACCCCGATTCGCCGACGATGCCGAGCGTTTCGCCCTGTCGCACCGACACCGACACGTCCGCGACGGCCGTCACGGGCACCGTGCCGAACCAGCCCGCGAAACCCGGCCGCTTGCGTGCGAACTGCACGCTCACATGGCGCGCGTCGAGCACGACGGGCGCGATCGGCATCACCGGCGCGACCGTGCGTTGCGGCCGGCTGTTCAGCAGCCGCTGCGTATACGGATGCTCGGGTTCCGCGAAGATCCGCTCGACCGGCCCGCTCTCGACGAGCCGGCCCTGCTCCATTACCGCGACGCGGTCGGCGAAGTGCCGCACCAGATTCAGGTCGTGCGTGATCAGCAGGATCGCCATCCCGCGCTTTTCCGCTTCCTCGCGCTGCAGTTCCAGCAGCAGGTCGACGATCTGCGCGCGGATCGTCACATCGAGCGCGGTGGTCGGCTCGTCGGCGAGCAACAACCGCGGCCGGCACGCGAGCGCCATTGCGATCATCGCGCGCTGCCGCTGGCCGCCCGACAACTGGTGGGGGTAGCTGTCGACACGCTTGTCGGGTTCCGCGATGCCCGTGCGCGCGAGCAGCGCGATCGCGCGCTTGCGCGCCTCGACGGCCGATACGCCGTCGTGCAGCACGATCGTCTCGCCGATCTGCACGCCGATCGTATACAGCGGGTTGAGCGCCGTCATCGGCTCCTGGAAGATCATCGCGATGTCCGAGCCGCGCAGCCCGCGCATCTCGCGCTCGCTCTTGGCCGCAAGATCCTGCCCCGCGAAGCGGATCGCGCCGCTCACGTCGGCGTCGCTCAGCAGCCGCAGGATCGACAGCGCGGTCACGCTCTTGCCCGACCCCGACTCGCCGACCAGCGCGACGCGCTCGCCGCGGCCGATCGCGAGCGTCACGTCGTCCACCGCGACCGTGTCGCCGAAGCGCACATGCAGACGTTCGAGCGACAGCAACGGCTCGTCGTGCTTCGATACGACCGTTTCGCTCATCGCTGGCCTCCCGCCGCGCGTATCGAATCGGCGATCCGCGTGTCGAGCGCATTGCGCAGCGCGTCGCCCATGAAGGTCAGCAGCAGCAGCGTCGCGACCAGCACGCCGAACGTCGACAGCGAGATCCACCATGCGTCGAGGTTGCCCTTGCCCTGCGCGAGCAGCTCGCCGAGGCTCGGCGTCGGCGGCGGCACGCCGAGCCCGAGGAAATCGAGGCTCGTCAGCGCGAGGATCGCCCCGCTCATCCGGAACGGCAGGAACGTGATCACCGGCGTGAGACTGTTCGGCAGCACGTGGCGCCAGATGATCTGCCAGTTCGTGAGCCCCATCGCGCGCGCCGCGCGCACGTAGTCCTGCGTGCGGTTGCGCAGGAATTCCGCGCGCACGTAGTCGGCCAGCCCGATCCAGCCGAACAGCGACAGCAGCACGATCAGCAGCAGGAAGCTCGGCTCGAAGATCGACGCGAAAATGATCAGCAGGTACAGCTCGGGCAGCGAACTCCAGATCTCGATCAGCCGCTGCCCGACGATGTCGATGCGTCCGCCGAAGAAGCCCTGCACGGCGCCGGCGGCGATCCCGAGCAGCGTGCCGATCACGGTCAGGATCAGCCCGAACTCGACCGACACGCGGAACCCGTACACGAGCCGCGCGAGCAGGTCGCGCCCCTGCGCGTCGGTGCCGAGCCAGTTCTGGCGCGACGGCGGCGCCGGGTTCGGCACGTTCGAGAAGTAGTTCAGCGTGTCGTAGTAATAGCGGTTCGGCGGGTAGACGACGAAGTTGCCGGGCGCCTCGAGCCGCTTGCGCACATACGGATCGAGATAGTCGGCCGGCGCCGGGAAATCGCCGCCGAAGGTCGTCTCCGGGTACGCATGGAACAGCGGGAAATAGTATTGGCCGTCGTAGCGCACGACGAGCGGCTTGTCGTTCGACCACAGCGGCGCCGCAAGGCTCGCGGCGAACGCGACGACGAAGATCACGAAGCTCCAGTAGCCGAGGCGCTGCTGCCGGAAGCGCTGCCATACGCGACGCGCGGGAGACGGCGACACGCGCGCGCGCGCCACATCGATGCGGGACGACACGACGGCCCGGTTCATCGCGCACCTCGCCCGGTGACGCCGGGCATGCAGACGGAAGGTTTCATGTCAGCGCTCCAGGTTGTCGAATTGAATGCGTGGATCGACCCACACATAACAAAGGTCGGAAATCAGCTTGGTCGCGAGCCCGATCAGCGTGAACAGGTACAGCGTGCCGAGCACGACCGGGTAATCGCGGCGCACCACCGACTCGTACGACAGCAGCCCGAGGCCGTCGAGCGAGAACAGCGTCTCGATCAGCAGGCTGCCGGTGAAGAACGCGCCGATGAACGCGGCCGGGAAACCGACGATCAGCGGCAGCATCGCATTGCGGAACACGTGCTTCCACAGCACGCTGCGCTCGGAGAGCCCCTTCGCGCGCGCGGTCAGCACGTATTGCCGGCGGATCTGGTCGAGGAACGCATTCTTCGTGAGCATCGTGATGACCGCGAAGCTGCCGACGACCGACGCCGTGATCGGCAGCGCGATGTGCCACAGGTAGTCGAGCACCTTGCCGGCGAGCGACAGCTCGGCGAAATTGTCCGACGTGAGGCCGCGCAGCGGAAAGAGCTGCCAGAACGAGCCGCCGCCGAACAGCACGAGCAGCAGCACGCCGAGCACGAAGCCCGGGATCGCATAGCCGACGAGCACGACGAGGCTCGTCGCGACGTCGAACGGCGAACCGTTGCGCACGGCCTTCGCGATGCCGAGCGGCACCGATATGAGATACGTGAGGAAGAACGTCCACAGCCCGATGCTGATCGACACGGGCAGCTTCTGCACGATCAGCGACCACACGCTCTGGTGGCGGAAGTAGCTGTCGCCGAGATCGAAGCGCGCGAAGCGCTTCAGCATCAGCCAGTAGCGCTCGAGCGGCGGCTTGTCGAAACCGTACAGCGCCTTGAGCTGCGCGAGCTGCTGCGCGTCGACGCCGGTGTGCGCACGCATCCCGAACGGCACCGCGCCCTGCTCCGTCGCGCCCTTGCGCAACTCCTGCACGGCCTGCTCGACCGGGCCGCCCGGCACGAACTGGGTCACCGCGAACGTGAGGGTCAGCACGCCGACGAGCGTCGGGATCATAAGCAGCAGGCGTTTGAGGATGTAGCTCCACATAGGGCGTCGACTCGTGATCGGTAGGCTGGGTTGGACGAAGGGCCGGCGCGGGTCAGTGAGCGGGCTTCGCCCACCAGGTCGACACGACCCAGCCCTCGGCCGAATAGTACAGCGGCAGCGTCTGCGGATAGGCGAGCGTGCGCTTGTACGCAATCCGATGCGTCGTGCTGTACCACTGCGGGACCGCGTAGTAGCCGTGCATCAGCACGCGGTCGAGCGCGTGCGTCGCGTCGAGCAGCTCGTCGCGCGACTGCGCGGTGCCGAGCGCATGCAGCAGCGCGTCGACGGCCGGCGACTTCAGCCCGACGATGTTGTCGGAGCCCGGTTCGTCGGCGAACTTGCTGCCGTAGCGCGAGAACTGCTCGGCGCCCGGCACCTGCACGCCCGGCAGGCGGACCGTCGTCATGTCGTAGTCGAACGCGTCGAGGCGCTTTTGCAGCAGCGCGTAGTCGGCCGTGCGAAAGCGTGCGTCGATGCCGAGCTTTGCCAGATTGCGCTGGTAGGCGGTCACGACACCCTCCATCGCGCCGCCCGCATCGTCGAGGATCTCGAACGTGAACGGCTCGCCCTTCTCATTGCGCAGTGCGCCGTCGCGATAGGTCCAGCCGGCCTGCGCGAGCAGCGCGCGCGCCTTCAGCAGGTTCGCGCGCAGCGAGCCCGGCGGGTTCGTGTCCGGCTGCGTGACCATCGGGCCGAACACGGCCGGGTCGAGCTGCGCGCGCAGCGGCTCCAGCAGCTTCAGCTCGCCTGCGCCCGGCGTGCCGGTCGCCTGCAGGTCGGTGTCGGCGAAATAGCTGTCGAGACGCGTGTAGGCGCTGTAGAACAGTTGCCGGTTCAGCCATTCGAAGTCGAATGCGAGATCGAGCGCCTGGCGCACGCGCACGTCGCGGAACAGCGGCCGGCGCAGGTTCATGAAGAAGCCCTGCATGCCCGCGCCGTTGTGCTGGCGGAATTCGCGCTTGACGAGCTCGCCGCTGTCGAAACGCTTGCCGACGTCGCGTCGCGCCCAGTTGCGCGCGATGTACTCGACGAGCACATCGTATTCGCCGGCCTTGAACGCCTCGAGCCTCGCGACGCCGTCGCCGTACAGCTTGTAGACGATCCGCTCGAAGTTGTGGGTGCCGACCCGCACCGGCAGGTCGGCGCCCCAGTATGCGGGGTTGCGCCGGTAGGTGATCGTGCGGCCGTTGTCGTAGCGCTCGATCAGGTACGGGCCGCTGCCGATCGGCTGCTCGAACGCGAGATGGTCGAACGGGATGCGCGAGCCGTCCGCGCGCAATCCCCACTTGCGCGAGAACACCGGCACGCCGCCGGCGATCAGCGGCAGCTCGCGATTCGCGCTGCGGAACTCGAAGCGCACGGTGGCCGGGTCGACGACCACGGCCTTCGCGATCTCCGCGAAATACGCGCCGAACTGCGGCGCGGCCAGCTTGCTCTTCAGCGTGTCGAACGAAAACTTGACGTCGTCGGCCGTGACGGCGTCGCCGTTCGAGAAGCGCGCGCGAGGATTCAGGTGGAACGTGACGGAGCGGCGGTCGGGCGCGATGTCGATATCGTCGGCAAGCAGCCCGTACGCGGAGGCCGGTTCGTCCGAGCTGCCCGTCGCCAGGCTCTCGAACAGCATGTCGATGCCGGGCGCGGGGTTGCCGCGCATCGTGAACGGATTGAACTTGTCGAACGACGTCAGCCGGCTCGGGTTCGCGAGCACGAGCGTGCCGCCCTTCGGCGCATCGGGGTTGACGTAGTCGAAATGCTTGAAGCCCGGCGGATACTTCGGCTCGCCGTACTGCGCAATCGCGTAGGCCGCGTGCGCGGCCGTCGCGGCAAACGCCGCCTGCATCGCAAACACTGCGGCAACGCGGCCGGCGGCCCGTGCGGCATGCAGCGCGCCGAAGCGGACGCGCGCGATGGCGGCCCGGGGCGAACCCTTCGTCATAGAGGCCCTGTCGGTCGAATGAGGGTAGTAACGTGTGACGATTCTACCCATTCAATCCTTCGAGCCAAAAGAAAACCGCCACGCGGGCGGTTTCTTCACGAACGGACGCCGCGCCCGCGTCACGCGGGCGCGGCGTGTCGATCAGCGCCAGCCGTTGTGGCGGCCATGATCCCAGTGACCACGATCGCGATCGCCGCCCCAGCCGCGGCCATGGTGGCGATACCACTCGTCGCGGCCCCAGTAGCGGCGGCCGTCCCAGTAGCGGTCGCCGTGCCAGCCGATTATGATCGCCGGCGCCGGCGCATACACGGGCGCAGGTGCATACACCGGCGCCGGCTGATAGATGACCGGCGGCGGCGGCGCATACACGGGCGCGGGCGCGACGTAAACCGGTGCCGGCACGCCGACGTTGATCCCGACATTGACGCCCGCCATTGCTGCACCCGACACGAGCAAGGCCGTCATACCGGTCAAGAGCGAGGCAACACGCAAGGTCTTCATGGATTCCTCTTCTGATTGTGTCATGTGGTGATTCGACTATAACGGCAAGCACCATCCCCGCATATTTCAAGTTTGTAAGAACTGATGCGCGGCATCGCAACGGGAAGCGTGCGCTAACGTCTTGTAACAATCGGCGCCGGCCGGCCCTCACCGCGACCTTTCCTAAAACATCTTTCATCCTGGTCCGCGCCCGGCGTTAAGCGGCGCCACGCACACTGCGCGAGCCGAACCGGGTTCCCGCCACGCTTCGGCACCTCGCTGACAGGCCGGCGCCCCGCGCCGGCGGAGACCTCGCCGATGCTGAAACTCGTCCGACTCGCGCTCGCGCGCCCCTACACCTTCATCGTCCTCGCGCTGCTGATCCTGATCGCAGGACCGCTCGCGGCACTGCGCACGCCGACCGACATCTTTCCCGACATCCGGATTCCGGTCATCAGCGTCGTGTGGAACTACGCGGGCCTGCAGCCGGCCGACATGTCGGGGCGCATCGTCACGTATTACGAACGCACGCTCGGCACCACGGTCAACGACGTCGCGCACATCGAGTCGCAGTCGTTCCGCAGCTTCGGGATCGTCAAGATCTTCTTCCAGCCGAGCGTCGACATCCGCACGGCCACGGCACAGGTCACGTCGATCTCGCAGACCGTGCTCAAGCAGATGCCGCCCGGCACCACGCCGCCGCAGATCCTCAACTACAACGCGTCGACCGTGCCCGTGCTGCAGCTCGCGCTGACGAGCGACACGCTCAACGAGCAGCAGCTCGGCGACTACGCGACCAACGTGATCCGGCCGCAGCTGCTGTCCGTCGCGGGCGTCGCGATTCCGTCGCCGTATGGCGGCAAGATACGCCAGGTGCAGATCGACCTCGATCCGCAGGCGCTGCAGGCGAAGGGGCTGTCCGCGCAGGACGTCGCGACCGCGCTCGCGCAGCAGAACCAGATCATCCCGGCCGGCACGCAGAAGATCGGCCGCTTCGAATACAACATCCGGCTCAACGACAGCCCGCTGACGATCGACGAGCTCAATGCGCTGCCGATCCGGACCGTGAACGGTGCAGTGATCTTCATGCGCGACGTCGCGCACGTCCGCGACGGTTTTCCGCCGCAGGGCAATATCGTGCGCGTCGACGGCCGCCGCGCGGTGCTGATGAGTGTGCTGAAAAGCGGCTCGGCGTCGACGCTCGACATCATCGCCGGCGTCAAGGCGCAGTTGCCGCGCGTCGAGGCGACGCTGCCGCCGTCGCTCAGGCTCGTCGTGATGGGCGACCAGTCCGTGTTCGTCAAGGGCGCCGTGAGCGGCGTGGCGCGCGAAGGCCTGATCGCCGCCGCGCTCACCTCCGCGATGATCCTGCTGTTCCTCGGCAGCTGGCGCTCGACGCTGATCATCGCCGCATCCATTCCGCTCGCGGTGCTGGCGGCGATCGCCGCACTCGCCGCCGCGGGCGAGACGCTCAACGTGATGACGCTCGGCGGGCTCGCGCTCGCTGTCGGCATTCTCGTCGACGATGCGACCGTCACGATCGAGAACGTCAACTGGCATCTCGAACAGGGCAAGGACGTGCGCAGCGCGATCCTCGACGGCGCGTCGCAGATCGTCGCGCCGGCCTTCGTGTCGCTGCTGTGCATCTGCATCGTGTTCGTGCCGATGCTGCTGCTCGACGGCGTGGCCCGCTTCCTGTTCGTGCCGATGGCCGAGGCCGTGATCTTCGCGATGATCGCGTCGTTCGTGCTGTCCCGCACGTTCGTGCCGATGATGGCCCGTTACCTGTTGCGGCCGCATGCCGCGCATCCGGCGGCCGTGCTCGCGCCGCACGGCGCACCGTTCCCGCCATCGCGCGCACGCAATCCGCTCGTCGCGTTCCAGCAGGGGTTCGAGCGCCGCTTCGCGGCACTGCGCGCAGGCTATCGTGTCGTGCTCGGCCTCGCACTCGCCCATCGCGCACGCTTCGTCATGCTGTTCCTCGCCGCGGTCGCGCTGTCGTTCGTGCTGGTGCCGTGGCTCGGCCGCAACTTCTTCCCGTCGGTCGACGCGGGCGAAATCGCGATCCACGTGCGCGCACCGATCGGCACGCGCATCGAGGAGACGGCCGCGCTGTTCGACCGCGTCGAGCACACGGTGCGCGGCGTCGTGCCGCCGCACGCGCTCGCGAGCATCGTCGACAACATGGGTTTGCCGAACAGCGGGATCAACCTCACGTACAGCAACAGCGGCACGATCGGTCCGCAGGACGGCGACATCCTCGTGTCGCTCGCGGGCGACCACGCGCCGACGGCCGACTACGTGAAGCAGTTGCGCACCGTGCTGCCGCACGCGTTTCCGGGCGTGGCGTTCTCGTTCCTGCCCGCCGACATCGTGAGCCAGATCCTCAACTTCGGCGCGCCCGCGCCGATCGACGTGCAGGTGACAGGCCCCGACCGTGCCGCCAACCGCGCCTATGCGACCGAGCTGCTGCGGCGCATCCGGACGGTGCCGGGCGTCGCCGACGCGCGCGTGCAACAGGCGTCGACCTATCCGCAGTTCACGGTATCGGTCGACCGCGCACGCGCCGCGCAGCTCGGCATCACCGAGCAGGATGTCACCAACGCCGTGGTGGCGAGCCTGTCCGGCACGAGCCAGGTGTCGCCGACCTACTGGCTCGATCCGCACAACGGCGTGTCCTATCCGATCGTCGCGCAGACGCCGCAGTACCGGATGACGTCGCTGTCGGACCTGCGCGCGCTGCCCGTCACGGGCCGCTCGGGCGCCCCGCAACTGCTCGGCGGCCTCGCGACGATCGTGCGCGGCCAGACCGACGCGGTCGTGTCGCACTACGACATCGCGCCGCTGTTCGACATTTTTGCGACGACGCAGGGCCGCGATCTCGGCGCGGTCAGCACGGACATCGACCGCGTGCTGCGGGCGAGCGCCGCCGACCTGCCGAAGGGATCGCGCGTGACCGTGCGCGGCCAGGTGCAGACGATGAACAGCGCATTCGGCGGGCTGCTCGCCGGCCTCGCCGGTGCGGTCCTGCTGATCTACCTGCTGATCGTCGTGAACTTCCACTCGTGGCGAGACGCGTTCGTGATCGTGAGCGGACTGCCCGCGGCGCTCGCCGGCATCGTCTGGATGCTGTTCGTCACACGCACGCCGCTGTCGGTCCCGGCGTTGACGGGCGCGATCCTGTGCATGGGTGTCGCGACCGCGAACAGCATCCTCGTCGTGACCTTCGCGCGCGAACGGCTCGCACACACCGCCGACGCGGCCGTCGCCGCGCTCGAGGCCGGTTTCACGCGCTTTCGGCCCGTGATGATGACGGCGCTCGCGATGATCATCGGCATGGCGCCGATGGCCCTCGGTCTCGGCGACGGCGGGGAACAGAACGCCCCGCTCGGTCGTGCGGTCATCGGCGGCCTGCTGTGCGCGACCGTCGCGACGCTGGTGTTCGTGCCCGTCGTGTTCAGCCTCGTCCACCGGCGCGATCGCGCGCCCCGCTCCGAATCCCTGTCCCTCACTCCGGGAGAACAACATGTCCACTGAATTCGAAATCCGTCCCCCCGGTACGCCGCGCTACCTGAAGCCGCTCGCGATCGCGGGCGTGATCGCCGCGCTCGCCGCCGCGGCAGCCGGCCTCGTCGCACGCGCGCACGATGCGCGCGCGATCGCCGCGTGGACCGCGCAGCAGGCGATCCCGACCGTCGCGACGGTCGCGCCGCAGCCGGCCGCCGCCGATGCGCTGGTGCTGCCCGGCCGCCTCGATGCGTATGTCGACGCACCGATCTACGCGCGCGTGCCCGGCTACCTGCATGCGTGGTACGCCGACATCGGCGCGCACGTCAAGGCCGGCCAGTTGCTCGCGTCGATCGACACGCCCGATCTCGACCAGCAGCTGCAGCAGGCACGCGCCGACCTGCAGAGCGCGAACGCGAACGAGCGGCTTGCGGCCGTCACGGCCGCGCGCTGGGCCGAGATGCTCGCACAGGATTCCGTGTCGCGGCAGGAGGCCGACGAGAAACGCAGCGACCTCGACGCCAAACGCGCGGCCGTCGCCGCAAGCACCGCCAACGTGCGGCGGCTCCAGGCGCTCGAATCGTTCAAGCGGCTCACCGCGCCGTTCGACGGCGTCGTGACCGCCCGCAAGACCGATGTCGGCGCACTGATCGACGCGGGCAGCGGCAACGGCGCCGAACTGTTCACCGTCTCGGACGCACGGCGGCTGCGGCTCTACGTGCACGTGCCGCAAGACGATGCGGGCGCGATCCGGGCGGGCATGCACGTCGCGCTGACCGTGCCCGAACGCCCGGGCGCGACGTTCGACGCCACGCTCGCGGATTCCGCGCAGTCGATCGATCCGGCTTCCGGCACGCTGCTCGCGCAGTTCTCGATCGCCAACCCCGCAGGCACGCTGTTCCCGGGCGAATATGCGCAGGTGCGAATCGCAGTGGCCGATGCCGCGCATGCGCTGACGATTCCCGCAAGCGCGCTGATCTTCCGCCACGACGGGTTGCAAGTCGCCGTACTCGACGCGAGCGGGCACGCGCGGCTGCGCAACGTATCGATCGCGACCGATCTCGGCACGCGCGTCGAGATCGCGTCGGGGCTCGCAGCCCGCGACCGCGTGATCGACAATCCGCCCGATTCGCTCGCGGACGGCGACCCCGTGCGCATCGCGAGCGCCGCGACGATGGAGCGTGCGCATGGCTGACCGTCTGCTCGCCGGGTTGCTGGGCAGCGTCGCCCTGCTCGCCGGCTGTTCGCTGGCGCCGGCCTATCGCGCGCCGGCCGTTCCGCTTCCGGCCGCCTTTCGCGAAACGGGCCCGTGGGTCGATGCCGCGCCGGCCGACCGCCTGCCGCGCGACGGCTGGTGGCGCGTATACGGCGACACGACGCTCGACCGGCTCGAGCCGCTCGTCGCGCGCGCGAACCCCGACCTCGCCGCCGCCGTCGCGCGGCACGACGAAGCCACCGCGCTGTTCGACGAGGCGCATGCGGCATTGCTGCCGACCCTGGGCATCGATGCCGAGACCGACCGCGACCGGCAATCCGCGCGCTGGCCGCTGCGAGGCAGCGGCCAGCCCGACATCTACGAGTCGAACACGCTCGAAGCGGGGCTCGGCTACGACGTCGATCTGTGGGGCAAGGTCCGCAACACGGTCGCGGCCGGCCGCGACGACGCTCAGGCGGCCGGCGACGACCTCGCCTCCGTCCGGCTCAGCCTGCAGGCCGCCGTCGCCAGCACCTATTTCGAACTCGCGGGGCTCGACCGCGAAGCGGATACGCTCGCGCAAACGATCGACACGTACCGCCGCGCGTGGCAACTGACGGTCAGCCGCCATCGCGGCGGCCTCGCATCGGGGCTCGACGTTTCGCGTGCGCAAACCCAGCTCGCGCTCGCACAGGCGCGCGCGTCCGACATCGCCGCGCGCCGTGCGCTCGACGAGCACGCGATCGCCGCGCTCGTCGGCGTATCCGCGTCGACGTTCTCGCTGCCGCCCGTCGCCGCGCTGCCGCGCGTTCCGTCGATTCCGACCGGATTCGCGTCGACGCTGCTCGAACGCCGCCCGGACATTGCCGCCGCGGAACGCCGCGTCGCGGCCGCGAACGCACGGATCGGCGTCGCGCGCGCCGCGTATTTCCCGGACCTGTCGCTCGGCCTCGACGCCGGCTTCCAGAGCGACACGTTTTCGCCGTGGCTCGCCGCACCGAACGAGATCTGGTCGATCGGGCCGCGCCTCGCGATGACGCTGTTCGACGGCGGCCTGCGCGCCGCCGGCGTACGCAAGGCCCGTGCGCAGTTTGCCGAACAGGGCGCGCGCTACCGGGCCATCGTGCTGCAGGCGTTTCGTGAAGTCGAGGACGATCTCGCGCTGCTGCACCGCCTTGGCGACGAATCCGGCCAGGACGACGCGGCGCTCGTCGCGGCCCGGCATTCGCTTGCGCTTGCGATGTCGCGCTATCGCGACGGTGCCGTCAGCTATCTCGACGTGGTCACCGCGCAGACGACCGAACTCGATACGCAGATCGCGTCGCTCGATGCCGATGCGCGACGCCTGCAGGCATCCGTCGGGCTCGTGCGCGCGCTCGGCGGCGGCTGGCGCGACGCGCGTTCATGAACGTTTCTTCATCGGCGCGCCGGGCGCCTGGAAGTCCGCGCCCGATAACGTGTTTCCGGCCGGCATCGCACACGCGGCACCGGCCGCTGCCATACGAAAAGGACCACGCCATGAAGACATCGATGTTCGCCATCCTCCTCTCCGCCCTCTGCGTCGCGCTGCCCGGCCGGGCCGGCGCAACGCAGCCCAACGCGGCCACCGCGCCGCAGACGCCCGCACCGTCGTCGCCATACGCTGCATGGAATACGCCGCAGGCAACGCCGCTGACGCGTGCGCAGGTCTATCGCGAACTCGTCCATGCCGAACGCGACGGCCAGCTCGCGCAACTCAATCGCGAACTCTATTCGCACTGACCGCACGCGACCGGGCAAGCCGCGCGACGCGCGGCACGCCTGCCGTCCACGAACGTGGCGCGATTCCGCACCGTCATGCGCCCGAGTCGAACCTGAACCCGAATCGCGCAACCGTTTCGATGCGCGCGGAAAAGGCGTGCGCGGCCAGCTTGCGCCGCAGCCGGACGACCAGCGCATTGACCGTTTCGGGTTCGATGTCGGCATCGCCCCATGCGTAACGCAGCACGGCATCGCGCCCGACCGGTCGCCCCGATGCGCGCAGCAGGCATTCGACGAGACGGAATTCCCGTGCGCTGAGCGCCAGCCTCCGGCCCCCCTCTTCGAGGGCGCGCGTCGCCGTGTCGAGCCGGACCGACTCGCGCATCTCGATGACGCCTGCGCGGCGCCACAGCGCGCGCAAACGCTCGTGCAATTCCACGAACGAACACGGATGGGCAAGGCACACGTCGCAGCCGGCCTGCAGCATCCGTGCGCGCTGTGTCGGTGTTGCACCGGCGACGATCGCGGCGATCGTCGCGCCTGCGGCCGATCCGGCGAGTCGCGGCAATGCATCGAGGACCGCCGGGCCGTCAGCCGCGTCGGGCGCAACGATCACGATTGCATCGAACCGGTCCTGCGTCGCCGCGAAGCAGCCGTCGCGCCATTCCCCGACGCGCTCGACGCCGTGTGTGCTCTCGCGAAATGCCTTGTCGAGCCGCGCCGCCTCCGGATGCGGCTGAGCAATCAGCAGGATGCGCATCGACCGTTCCCCGGCGCCGTCATGCCAGCGAGCGCGGCCAGCATTCGACCGTAATCGCCGCACCGGCCGGCTGCGCATCGCCGATCCGCAGCGCGAAGCCGTGCACGTGCATCACCGCCGATACGATGCTCAACCCGAGCCCCGAGCCTTTCACATGACGCGTATGCTCGCCGCGATAGAAGCGTTCGAGCACCGCGTCGCGCTCGCCGGGCGGGATGCCGGGCCCGGTGTCCTCGAACCGGACGAGCGGGCCGCCCGGCGTCGCGCGGAGTACGGCGCGCACGCGGCCACCCGGCGGCGTGAACTTGATGGCGTTGTCCGCGAGATTGCTGAATGCCTCGAACAGCAATGCGCGGTCGCCATGAATGCCGTCGACCGGTGCCGCGTCGAGTTCGAACGACACGTCGACGGCTTCGGCGAGCGGCTCGTAGAGTTCGCACACGTCGCGCAGCAATGCCGCGACGTCGACCACGGCAAAGCCGCCGCGCCGGCTCAGCGTACCGATCTCGGAGATGCGCAGCATCGCGCGAAAGCGCTCGAGCAGCCGGTCGGTCTCGTCGCGCGCCGACGCCAGCAGCGCCGCCGACGCGGGATCGTCCGCACAAAACGGCTGCTCGGCCAGTCGCGCCAGCATCGTATGCACGCGCGCGAGCGGCGTGCGCAGATCGTGCGCGATGCCGTCGCAGGTATGACGCACCTCGCCCATCAGTCGCTCGACTTCGTCGAGCATGTGATTCACGAGATGCGCGAGCAGGTCGAGCTCGTCGTAGCGGCCGACCGGCAGCCGCTTGCCGAGGTCGCCCTCGGCGATCTGCCGCGTGGCGCGCCGGATCGCGGCGACGCGGCGCATCTGCCGCATGCCGAGCATGCTGCCGCCCGCGATGCCCGCGACCAGGATCATCACGCCGCCGATCACGAGCCCGCGGATCGCGACATCGCGGATCTGGATGAAATGCGACAGGTCGCGCGCGACGACCAGCGTCATCCCGTTGTCGCGGCGCACGGCCATCGCGCGCGTGATCGGTGCGGGCTGGCCGTCGAGCAGCACGAGCGTGCGGTTCAGCGTGCGTCCGGCGCGATCCGTACGCAGCGCGGGCAGCGTCGCGATGTCGCCGGCCACGCGGCGCCCGGCCGCGTCGAACAGCCCGTAGAAACTCGTATGCAAGTGTTCGTGCTCGAGTCGCCGGTGGATCGCGAGCGGCAACTGGGCATCGGGAATCGAATCGAAATAGATCAATTGCCACGCGAGCACCTCGTCGGTGTCGCGCGTCATCGTGTGTGTCGCGGCGACGCTGATTACGCCCGCGAGCAGCAGCAGCGAAACCGAGAAGATCGCCGCATACGCGCACAGCCAGCGAAACGTCGTCGTATGCCAGCGGCGTGTGAAGTTCGCCGCGCGGGCCGCATCCATCCGTGCCTCCGTTACGCGAGCATGTAGCCCGAACCGCGCACCGTCTGGATCATCGGGTTCGCGCCGGGCGGGTCGATCTTCTTGCGCAGCCGGCCCATGTGGACGTCGATCAGGTTGGTGCCGGGGTCGAAGTGATAGCCCCACACGGCCTCGAACAGCATCGTGCGCGTGATCGTCTGGCCCGCGTTGCGCATCATGAATTCGAGCACGCGAAACTCGGTCGGCAGCAGCGGAATCTCGTCGGCGCCGCGGCGCGCGCAGCGCGAAATCAGGTCGAGCTCGAGCGCACCGACCTTCAACAGTGTCTGCTGCGGCACACCCGACGCCTGCCGGCGGCGCAGCAGCACCTCGATGCGTGCGCTCAGTTCGCCGGAATCGAATGGCTTCGTCAGGTAATCGTCGCCGCCCGCGCGCAGCCCGCGGATGCGCTCGTCGACATCGCCGAGCGCGCTCAGCATCAGCACCGGCGTATCGATGCCGACCGTGCGCATCGCGGTCAGGATCGCGAGGCCGTCTGCGCCCGGCAGCATCCGGTCGAGCGTGATCGCGTCGTACGATGCGCTCATCGCGCGCATCATCCCTTCGCGGCCGTTGTCGATCCAGTCGACCTCGAACCCGCGTGCGGTCAGTTCGCCGACGATTTCGTTCGCAGTCACCGCATCGTCCTCGACCGTCAGTACTCGCATGCCTGTCCTCGCAATGAACTTCATGACGGGCGCACGCCATGCGCCCGCGACTATCGTAGACGACGCGATCGCCGTCCGGCGCCAGATGAAAATAGCTTCATCCGGCGCCGGGGCCAACGCGCGTGAAACATGTTTCATCCATGCGTCGCCCACCCGGTCGTGCGCTCCGCCTACGCTGACGTCATGCGGCATCGGGCCGCGAACACAGGAGCCACCGAATGAAACTGTCGACCACCGTCGCCTGCATGCTGCTCGCATGCGCGAGCACCGCCGCGTTCGCGGCACCGCACCTGACGCCGCAGGAATGCAACGCCTACCCGTTCGTTCACACGGGCCACGAAGTCACCCACTCGGACCTCGTGCGCGAGCTGACCGAACTCGAACAGGTCGGCTACGAGCCGGCGCACGCGAGCCCCTACTACCCTGACGATCTCGACGCCGCGAAGGATCGGCTCGCCGCCGAGTACCGTACGGACTGCACGCATGCGCTGACGGCGGACGCGGGCCCGCACTGACCGGCTCGCACCGCGCAGCAGGAATAAAAAAGGCGGCACTCGCGTGCCGCCTTTGTTTCATGAACGCGCATGGACATCGACCGCTGCGCCGCGACGCCGCTCAGCGCGACATCATGTTCATGCTGACGTTGTGCATCACCCACAGCGTGCCGACGATCAGGATCGCCGCGGTCAGCACCGTGTAGCTGAATGCCATCACGTTCCAGCGCTGGCCCGACGAGCTGTTCATGTGCAGGAAGTACACGAGGTGCACGACGATCTGCACGAATGCCAGCACGGCCAACGCGATCAGCGACGCATGCGGCGACAGCACGCCGCCCATCACGAGGCCGAACGACGCGGCCGTGAGCAGCACCGACAGGATGAAGCCGGCGACGTAGCCGCCGACACTGCCGTGCCCTTCTTCGAGTTGAGACGAATGCGAATGGGCCATTTAGATCACGCTCGCGAGATAGACAAAGGAAAACACGCAGATCCACACGATGTCGAGGAAGTGCCAGAAGAGGCTCAGGCACGTCAGGCGCCGCAGGTCGCGATCGGTCAGGTCGCCGCCGCGGAACACGATCTGCCCGGCGAGCACGAGCATCCACAGCAGGCCGGCCGTCACGTGCAGCCCGTGCGTGCCGACCAGCGTGAAGAACGCCGACAGGAACGCGCTGCGCTGCGGGCCGGCGCCTTCCGCGATCAGGTGCGAGAACTCGCGCAGCTCCATCGCGAGAAACGCCGCGCCGAGCACGAACGTCACCGCGAGCCACGCGAGCAGCGCGCCGCGCCGCTGCTTGTAGGCAGCGAGCATCGCGAAACCGTACGTGATGCTCGACAGCAGCAGCGCGGCGGTTTCCACCGCGACGCCCGGAATGTCGAACAGGTCTTTCGCGGTCGGCCCGCCCGCATACTGTTGGCCGAGCACCGCGAACGTCGCGAACAGCGCCGCGAAGATCACGCAGTCGGTCATCAGGTACAGCCAGAAACCGAACACCGAATGCGACGGCGGATGGTCGTCGTGCTCGAGCAGGGTTGCGCTCAAGGTTTTCTGCAACATCAGTTGGCCTCCAGTTCCACGTCGTCGACACGCGCAGGCACGCGCTTGGTCGGCTGCTTGTCTTCGATCTTCCGCACCGTCGACGCGGGGATGTAATAACCGTCGTTATCGCGCGAGCTGTAGATCACCAGCGTCGCGACGATCCCGACGAGCCCGGCGATCGCGAGCCACCAGATGTGCCACACCAGCGCGAAGCCGAGCACCAGGCTGAAAATCGCGACCACGAGGCCCGCGCAGGTATTCGACGGCATGTGGATATCGCGGATCGACGCCGGGTTCGGCCGGCCTTCGCCGCGCGCCTTCAGGTCCGCGTACGCGTCGAGCGTGCGCACCTGCGGGATCACCGCGAAGTTGTAGTCGGCCGGCGGCGACGAGGTCGCCCACTCCAGCGTGCGGCCGCCCCACGGGTCGCCCGTCGTGTCGCGGTACTCAGGCAGGTTGCGGTTGCGGATGCTGACCACCAGTTGCAGCAGCTGGCATGCAATGCCGATCGCGATCAGCACGGCGCCGAACGCGGCGACCAGCAGCCACGGATGCCAGGCCGGGTTGTCGTAGTGGTTCAGGCGACGCGTCATGCCCATGAAGCCGAGCACGTAGAGCGGCACGAAAGCGACGTAGAAGCCGACCTGCCAGAACCAGAACGCGGCCTTGCCGAGCTTCTCGTTCAGCTTGAAGCCGAACGCCTTCGGGAACCAGTAGTTGAAGCCCGCGAGATAGCCGAACAGCACGCCGCCGATGATCACGTTATGGAAGTGCGCGATCAGGAACAGGCTGTTGTGCAGCACGAAGTCCGCGCCGGGGATCGCCATCATCACGCCGGTCATGCCGCCGAGCGTGAACGTGACCATGAAGCCGATCGTCCACAGCACCGGCGTCGTGAATTCGATCCGGCCGCGATACATCGTAAACAGCCAGTTGAACACCTTCACGCCGGTCGGGATCGCGATGATCATGGTCATGATGCCGAAGAACGCGTTCACGTTCGCACCCGAGCCCATCGTGAAGAAGTGATGCAGCCACACGAGGAACGACAGCACCATGATCGCGCAGGTCGCGTACACCATCGTCTTGTAGCCGAACAGCGGCTTCTTCGCGAACGTCGCGATGACCTCCGAGAAGATGCCGAACGCCGGCAGGATCAGGATGTACACCTCCGGATGGCCCCACGCCCAGATCAGGTTCAGGTACAGCATCGCGTTGCCGCCGGCTTCGTTCGTGAAGAAGTGCATGCCGAGGTAACGGTCGAGGCCGAGCAGCGCGAGCGTCGCGGTCAGGATCGGGAACGACGCCATGATCAGCACGTTGGTGCAGAGCGCGGTCCACGTGAACACCGGCATCTTCAGCAGCGTCATGCCCGGCGCGCGCATCTTGATGATCGTCACGAAGAAGTTCACGCCGGTCAGCAGCGTGCCGACGCCCGAGATCTGCAGCGCCCACAGGTAGTAATCGACACCTACCCCCGGGCTGAACTGCAGCTCCGACAGCGGCGGGTACGCGAGCCAGCCCGTCTGCGCGAATTCGCCGATCACGAGCGAGATGTTGATCAGGATCGCGCTGACCGCCGTCATCCAGAAGCTCAGCGAGTTGATGAACGGAAATGCGACGTCGCGCGCGCCGATCTGCAGCGGCACGATCAGGTTCATCAGGCCGACCATGAACACCATCGCCATGAAGAAGATCATGATCACGCCGTGTGCCGTGAAGATCTGGTCATAGTGGTGCGGCGGCAGGTAGCCGGGCGCGTTGTACGCGAGCGCGAGCTGCATGCGCATCATGATCGCGTCGGCGAAGCCGCGCAGCAGCATGATCAGCGCGACGATGATGTACATCACGCCGAGTTTCTTGTGGTCGACTGTCGTCAGCCATTCCGTCCACAGCCATTTCCACCGGCCGGTGATCGTCAGCGCGGCGAGAATGCCCAGCACGGCCAGCCCCATGAAGGCGCCGGCCACCATGATGATGGGCTGATCGAACGGGATCGCCGATAGTGTGAGTTTGCCGAACATGCGTTACCCCTTCGTGCCGCAGGCGGCGTCCTTCAGGTCAAGGACGTGGCCATCGTTGTATTTCGCGATGATGTTGTGGAAGAGCCGCGGATCGACCGACGAGAAGTAGCGCACGGGCGCCTTCTCGCTCGGCTGCGCGACGGTGCCGTACACGGTCGCATCGAGCCGGTCCGGCGATGCCTTCACCTTCTGCACCCATGCATCGAACTGTTCGCGCGGCTCGGCGAGCGTGCGGAATTTCATGTCGGAGAACCCGCGGCCGCTGAAGTTGGCGGACGTGCCTGCGTAGTTGCCAGGCTCGTCGGCGATCAGGTGCAGGCGCGTCTGCATGCCGGCCATCGCGTAGACCTGGCCGCCGAGCTGCGGAATGAAGAACGAGTTCATCACCGAATCCGACGTGATGCGGAAGTTCACCGGCGTCCCCACCGGAATCGCGAGCTGGTTCACCGACGCGATGCCGAGTTCCGGATAGATGAACAGCCACTTCCAGTCGAGCGCGACGACCTCGACGTCGATCGGCTTCACCGACGACTCGAGCGGCTTGTACGGGTCGAGCTCGTGCGTGGTCTTCCACGTGAGCACGCCGAGGAACAGGATGATCAGCGTCGGCACCGTCCAGATCACGACTTCGATCGCGGTCGAGTGCGACCAGTTCGGCGCGTACGTTGCGTTGCGGTTCGATGCGCGGTAGCGCCATGCGAACCACAGCGTAAGCAGGATCACCGGCACGACGACGATCAGCATCGCCCAGGTGGACGTCGCGATCAGCGCCTTTTCGGCAGCGCCCACGCTTCCTTTCGGATTTAGTACATCTAACTTACAGCCTGACAGGCTCAGCGCCGCGCCGATTGACATCAGCGCCGACCAGCCTCTTGAAGCTCTTGTTTTCATCACACAGCCCGAGGGTCATTGAATCCGTTTTGCGTATGCCCGATGCGCATTCGATTCACGAAAGTGGCCGAATCATACGTCGCGCGGGTGCGATGAAAAACCGGTGGGTGCGACAAATCATCATTGCAAAATCTGCCGTGAGACACATTGTCGCGGGGCAATTTCACGCAGCCGGAAGCGGGCCCGGCACCGCATGCGCCGGACCGCGATCGATGTGTGCGCAACGACCGCATCGCCGTGCGATGCGCCCCCGCCCTCGCGGCGTGCCGCGATCAGCCGTGCGTCGATGCCATGTACGACGGCTGCGCCCGCACCGGGCCGTCCGCTGCCGGCACCTTCGAACGGCTGGCCTCGTCGATCAGCTTGCCGACGGTCGGATCGATCGCGTCGGTAAACGGTTTCGGATCGATGCCGACCGCCAGCACGACCAGCGCGAGCGACGCGAACATCACGATCTCGCGACGGTTCAGGTCGGCGAGCTTCGCGATCCGCTGGCTCGCGACCTTGCCGAACACGACGCGCTTGAGCATCCACAGCGTGTACGACGCGCTGAGGATCAGTGTCAGCGCCGCGATCGCACCGATCCAGAAGTTGAAACGGATCGCGCCCATGATGACCATGAACTCGCCGACGAACCCCGACGTGCCCGGCAGGCCGACGTTGGCCATCGCGAACAGCAGCGCGAAGGTCGCGAAACGCGGCATCACGCCCGCCACACCGCCGTACGCGGCGATCTCGCGCTGCTTCGTGCGATCGACGAGCACGTTCACGCACAGCAGCATCGCGCCCGCGACGAAGCCGTACGACACGAGCTGCACGATCGCGCCTTCGACGCCGATCCGGTTGAACAGGAACAGCCCGAGCGTGACGATGCCCATGTGCGCGACCGTCGAGTACGCGAGCAGCTTGCCGAGATCGGTCTGCGCGAGCGCGATCAGGCTTGCATAGACGATCGCGAACAGCGACAGCGCGATCACGGCCGGTGCGAAGAAATGGCTCGCGTCGGGCGTGATCGGCAGCGCGAAGCGCAGGAACCCGTACCCGCCGAGCTTGAGCATCGCGAGCATCAGCGCGGCGCCCGTCGGGCCGTCCGTGTACACGTCGCTCAGCCACGTATGAACCGGCCACATCGGCACCTTGACCGCGAACGCGGCGAAGAAGCCGAGGAATACCAGCAACTGCGGCGCGAAACCGAGCTGCAGCGTGCGCCACACGGCCAGGTCGAACGTATGCGACTGCGCGTACAGGTACAGCATCGCCATCAGCAGCAGCAGCGAGCCGGCGAACGAGATGAAGAAGAACTTCACGGCGGCATACACGCGGCGCTCGCGCCCCCACGTGCCGATCAACAGGTAAAGCGGGATCAGCGTCGCCTCGAAGAAGATGAAGAACAGCAGCCCGTCCTGTGCGGCGAACACGCCGACCATCAACCCCGACAGGATCAGGAACGACGCGTAGTACTGCGCGACGCGCACCGTGACCGACTCCCACGACGCGATCACCACCACGAGCGTCGTGAATGCGGTCAGCACGACGAGCCACAGCGACGCGCCGTCGATGCCGACCCGCCATCCCGAATTGAACGCCGCCAGCCAGTTGCGGCTTTCGACGAACTGCATCGCGGCCGAATGCGCGTCGAAACCGGCGACCAGCGGGACGACGGCGACCAGCCCCGCCAGCGCACCGGCGAGCGCAATCAGTCGTGTCCGGCGTGGATGATGGTCGGAACCGGCGCGCAGCACGCACGCGCCAAACAGGATCGGAACCCAGATGGCCAGGCTCAGGAAGGGAAAATCATGCATGTCAACAAGGCCTTGATGAGGTCGCGCACTGCATCGGGGACAGGCGAAACGAAAGGAACGAAATCAGATCGACAGATAGATTTCGTGAATCGCCAATGTTGGCAAAATGTAAAGCGGCATCACACGAAAACTTGATGTCGCTCAAGCGCAATCGGGTTAACCAGCATAAGGCGATCGATTATTTTTTGCATCGCAGCAGCGCATCGATTTTCGGCGTCGGCGCAGAAGACTGATTTTTATGAGTAATTTTTTGTATTGCGCGATGAGGGATGTCGTGGAAATCGACGCAGCGCCGCAATTTTGACGTCAACGCATCATTTCGGAGGGCCGGAGCGCGATGGTTGACGCCGTGCCGGAGCGCGATCGCGCGGTGCTCCCAGCCTTACATCACTGCTTTCATTTTTATTTCATTCAGCGTTGCTCGATGCAGGTCGGGCGCGCATGGCCGCTCCACCGTCCGGCGTCGCTGCAGGCACCGCGTCGTTCATGTTCCCGGCCGCTAGCGCTGATGACTCAGACGGTCCCATACGCGCATCGTCACCGCGCGATAGTGGTTGTGTTGTGCGGGAAAATGAACGAAGCGGCTGTCGCGCGTGGCATAGACCGGCGATGACGCGAGCGTCATCGCATCGACGATATGGCGCGCATCGATCATGCCGGACTGCAGCAGTTCCACATAGATCGCCTGCTGGTCGCCGCCGCTCGCGTAGACCGACGAACGATCGCCGAAACCCTCGATGCGCGCGCAGATGCGCTCGACCAGTTCGCGCATCGGCGCCACGTTGCGCACGCCGATCATGCACGAGTTGATCGCCCAGGCCGTGTGATCGGTACCGATCACGAAGTCGCGGCCGTCGATCGTACTGTCGACGGACTGACTCTGATCGATCGCCAGGATGTCCGCATCGACCCAGAACACGAATGCATGATGCGGCAGATGTTCGCGAATCAGATGCAGCTTCGCCCAGTTCGCATCGATGCCGCCCGGCAGGAATGCGGGCGCCTCGCGATACGCATGGTACGCATAGCCGTGCCGCGTGCAGTAGCGAACGAAGTTCTCCTCGTGCAGGTCGCCGTAGCCCGCGATATGCGATGTATGCAGGCTCACGAACGCAACACGCGCCTGCGGATTCACATGCCGCTCCGCGGCGCGCGTTCGTTGCTGCGCGGCACGCCAGTCGTCCATTGCGTGCGGGTGATCACCACGCTGGACCCGTTCGGCATCGTCGACGAGTGCCGCCACATAGCGGAAGTCGTAGTCGGCGGTCGGCGCCCAGACGCCCTCCACCTGCCGCCACTCGGGCGCCTGGTGCGCCACGAGCGGCCGGGCGCCGGCGATCGCATCGATCGCGACCCCGTCCCTCCAGACCGTCTGGGCCGACGCGAAATGGCCGTTCGCGAGCGGCAAGTCGAACGGCAGCGGCGGAAAGGTCTCCGCAAGCAGCGTCGCCTCGCACGCGTGCTGCCGCTCCGGAAGATGCATCGCCCACTTGCCCAGTTCGACCGCCAGCTTGCGCAACCGCTCCCGCACGTCGGGCACGTTGCGGAAGATCATGCCGCTTGCGGCGGGCAGCGCCGATTTCGACGTCTGCGTCGTGACGATCGCATCGTAACCGTGCGCGACATCCGGCAGCGCGTGCGGGTCGAACACGACGGAGAACGGATCGAGCACGAGCAGCAATGCATCCGGCTCCATCGCGACGAGCTGCGCGATGATCGCGTGGTACTTGTGCAGGACCTGCTGGCGCTCGCCATACACGTGCATGCCGTCGACCGTCGCATGCCGGTAGCCGTGCAGCCGCGCGTAACGCCCGTGATTGTCGACAAGTCCGTCGACAGGCCGATGAGAGAGGACAGTCAGAACGGAATGCGGGCTGGCCAAGAGCATCACCTTGAGTCGCGCCAATCGATACACGATATGTAGTGCGTTACCGCCGCTCAAGTCGAGCACTCATTGCCTGACTGGTAACCTCGGCCACTTCCGCCTGAGGATGAGATCCGGCTGCATCGAATGTTTCGTGCGTGAGGGCGTGATGCAGCCGA